>NZ_CP104562.2:5544683-6289366 GCF_025398155.2 Roseateles amylovorans | reverse complement strand
CACATGCAGGCCGGCCTTCATCGGTCATCGATCCATCGTCGATGAACGCATGATGGCAGGTGCTGCGGCGGTGATCGGACATCGATGAAGGGGGCGATCCAGACGTCACCCCGATGTCATCAGCAATGCCGTCGTCGGCATTCGACAGTTCCGAAAGAGGTTCACCATGAAACGCACTTACCAAGGCTCCAAGACTCGTCGCGCCCGTACCCACGGCTTCCTGGTTCGCATGAAGAGCCGCGGCGGCCGCGCCGTCATCGCTGCTCGTCGCGCCAAGGGCCGCAAGCGCCTGGCCGTCTGAGCGTCCTCCTGACGATCTGACTTCCGCAAGCATCGTGATCGGCCGCATCGTGCGATCGGCCGATTTCGAGCGTGTGCTGGGCACGCCCAGCCGTGCACGCAGCGCGCACTTTGCCGTGCATCATGTGGTCGCGAGCCCGTCGCAGCCCAAGCGTCGCCTGCCCTCCGTGGCGGCTGACGCCCAAGCCGATTCAAAGGCGGACTTGTCCACAGGCGAGGCACCACTTCATCCGCAGGCTGTGGATGACGTGCGCGATCCCACCCACGCCGCGGCTTTGACCGCGGCGTTGTTCATGGTGGATGCTGCAATGGCTGAATCCGCTGAATCCGCTGAATCCGCTGAATCCGCTGAACCGACGGCCGTGGGCGCCACTGCGGCGCCTCTGCCCCCCGCTTGCGCGCGCACCGTTGCTCAGCCCCCCCACGACCTTCCCCCGCCTGCGCCCGACCGCGCCTGGCTGGGTTATGTCGTGCCCAAGCGTCACGCCAAGCGTGCCGTCACCCGGGGGCTGTTGAAGCGTCAGATTCGCGCCGTGTTCGGCGAGCTGCCGGACCTGCCGCCTGGCCTGTGGGTAGTGCGGCTGAGGATGCCTTTCGATCGCAAGCAGTTCCCCAGCGCGTCCTCGGACGCGCTGCGTGCGGCTGCCCGCGCCGAACTTCTGCAACTGACCCGCAAGCTGGCGCGAGCGCCAGCGGCGGCGGGCTGAGGCCCTCATGAGCAGCGATCGTCCCCGTCTGGCCACGCGGCTGCTGATGGGAATGGTGCGCGGCTATCAGCTGCTGTTCAGCGCGTGGCTGCGGGCAGACTGCCGCTACAGCCCAAGCTGCTCGAATTACGCCATGCAGGCGCTGCGCCAACATGGCGCGGCCGCCGGCACCTATCTGGCAGCCGCACGCATCCTGCGTTGCAATCCGTTCTGCCTGGGCGGGCATGATCCCGTGCCCGACAATCCGCCCCGCTTGTTCACCCGCCTCACCGGATGCCGGCCGGGTCGGGCCACCTCAACCGCCAAATCAAAAGCTTCCCCATGACTGATATACGCCGCACCATCTTGTGGGTGGTGTTCACCATGTCGCTGGTCCTTCTGTGGGACGGCTGGCAGCGGCACAACGGCCAAGCGTCGATGTTCCATCCCGCGCCTGCCCAGACCGCCGCCAGCGCCGCGTCTGCAGCGTCGGGCCCGTCCTCGGCCTTGCCCGTGGCCGGTTCCGCGTCTGCAGCGGGGGCCGCCTCGACGGCCGCTTCGGCGCCCGCCCCAGTGCAGAGCCAATTGGTGGACATCACGACCGACGTCGTCAAGGCCACCATCGACACCCGCGGCGGCAGCCTGGTGCGCGTCGAGCTGCTCAAGCATGCCGATGACACCCATCCCAGCGGCCATGTGGTGGTGCTCGATCCGATCCGCCAATACAGCGCCCGCTCGGGTCTGCTGAATGTCGCCGGCGCGCCGAACGACCAGACCGTGCTGACCCTGGTCGACGGTCCTCGTGAGCTCAAGGACGGCGCCGACACGCTGACCTTCCGTCTCGAAGGTGAACAAGGCGGCGTCAAGCTGGCCAAGACCTACACCTTCAAGCGCGGTGACTACGCCATCGGTGTGCAGCACGAGGTGACCAACACCGGCAGCGCCGCGGTCACGCCGCAGCTCTACCTGCAGCTGGTGCGCGACGGTCACATCGACCACACCGGTCCGTCCTTCGCCCCGGCCTCGTTCTCCGGTCCGGCGCTCTACACGGACAAGGCCAAGTACCACAAGCTGGCGTTCGACGACCTCAAGAAGGGCAAGGCCGAATACGAGAAGCTGGCCGACGACGGCTGGGTGGCGATGGTCCAGCATTACTTCGTCAGCGCCTGGCTGCGCACCGAAGCGGGTCCGCGCGAGTTCAACGTCAAGCCGCTCAACGAGAACCTTTACTCGGCCGGCATGGTGATGAACTTCGCCACGGTGGCACCGGGTGCCTCGGCGAAGCTGGACAACCAGCTGTACGTCGGGCCGCAGGAAGAGAAGAAGCTCGAAGTGCTGGCCCCGGGCCTGGAACTGGTGAAGGACTACGGCATCTTCAAGGTGCTGTCCAAGCCGCTGTTCTGGCTGCTGGACATGCTGCACTCGCTGCTGGGCAACTGGGGCTGGGCGATCATCATGCTGGTGGTCCTGCTGAAGGTCGCGTTCTACGGCCTCAATGCCAGCGCCTATCGCAGCATGGCGAAGATGAAGGCGGTGAACCCGCGCATCCAGCAGATGCGCGAGCGCTTCAAGGACAAGCCGCAGCAGATGCAGCAGGAGATGATGCGCATCTACAAGGAAGAGAAGATCAATCCGCTGGGCAGCTGCCTGCCGATCTTCCTGCAGATGCCGTTCTTCATCGCGCTGTACTGGGTGCTGCTGTCCAGCGTCGAGATGCGCGGCGCGCCGTGGGTGCTGTGGATCCATGACCTGTCCAAGCCCGACAGCCTGTTCGGCCACATCCTGAGCGCGCCGATCGGTCCGCTGCCGCTGCTGATGACCGCCTCCAGCCTGCTGCAGGTCTGGCTGAATCCGCAGCCCGCCGATCCGGTCCAGGCCAAGATGATGTGGTTCATGCCGCTGGCCTTCAGCGTGATGTTCTTCTTCTTCCCGTCCGGCCTGGTGCTGTACTGGCTGGTGAACAACATCCTGTCGATCGCCCAGCAGTGGATGATCAACCGCCAGGTTGGCGTGATGAAGTAAACCGGCTGGGGCGGGCCGCGATGCGTTCGCGGCCGTCCCCGGTGATTCTTCACACCGCTCGATGAGCCCCCGCATGCCGGGGGCTTTTTTTCGTCCCTGCATCGGCGCTTAATGAGCCCATGCGGGGATCGCTTTCCGGTGCTGTGGTGCCGGGAACCGGAGGCTCCCGACGACGGCGCATGCGAGCCGGCGTCGCGCCTACCCCGCGCCATTCATGTGCAGGCGGGCGGCCCATGTCGAACGAGGCTCGCCAGCCGCCAGCCGCCAGCCGCCAGCCGCCAGCCTGCCGGCGATGCTGGCCTCGCCACCGGAAGGGAGCGAGCCCTCACCCCACCGCCGCCTCGCGGCTGCGAGACAATCTGCGGATGCTGTCTCGTCACCAGGATCCCATCGCCGCCATTGCCACCGCACCCGGGCGCGGTGCCGTGGGCATCGTGCGTGTCTCTTCACCGCAAGACCTGACACCGTTGGTGGACGCCCTGTGTGGCCGCACGCTGAAGCCGCGCGAGGCCACCTACCTGCCCTTCCGAAGCGCGACCGGCGAGGCCATCGACCACGGCCTGGCGCTGCTCTTTCCGGCGCCGCATTCCTACACCGGCGAGCATGTGCTGGAGCTTCAGGCGCACGGCGGGCCGGTCGTCCTGCAATTGCTGCTGGCGCGATGTCTGGAGGCCGATCCCGCCCTTCGCCTGCGGCTGGCCGAGCCGGGTGAGTTCACGCGACGGGCCTTTCTCAACGGCAAGCTCGACCTCGCCCAGGCCGAGGCGGTGGCGGACCTGATCGATGCCAGCACCGAGGCCGCCGCACGCAGCGCCGGGCGTGCCCTGGCCGGTGCGCTCAGCGGCGAGGTGGGCCAATTGCGCGATGCGCTCATCCAGCTGCGCATGCTGGTGGAAGCGACGCTGGACTTCCCGGAAGAGGAGATCGATTTCCTGCAGGCCGCCGATGCCCTGGGCAAGCTGCGTCGCCTGATGGCGCGGTTGGACGGCCTGCTTGAGCGCAGTCGACAAGGCGCCATCCTGCGCGAGGGCATCAAGGTGGTGTTGGCCGGCCAACCGAACGTAGGTAAGAGCTCCCTGCTCAATGCCCTCGCGGGAGCGGAGCTGGCGATCGTCACGGCGATTCCCGGGACGACGCGCGACAAGCTCAGCCAGACCATCCAGATCGAAGGCGTGCCGCTGCACATCAGCGACACGGCTGGGCTGCGCGAGACCCAGGACGAGGTCGAGCGCATCGGCGTGGCCCGCAGCTGGGACGCGATTGCGGAGGCGGACGTGGTGCTTTTCTTGCATGACCTCACCCGCGTGGGTCATGCCGATTACGAGGCCGAAGATGCCGAGATCCGCGCCCGTCTGGTGGGCGTGGATCCTGCGCGCCTGCTGCAGATCTACAACAAGGCCGATGCACCGGCGACTTTGCCGGTCCTGCCGGACGGCGCGTTGACGCTCTCAGCCAAGACGGGCGCGGGCCTGGATGCGTTGCGCCAGCGCCTGCTGCAGCAGGTTGGCTGGCATGCGGTGCCGGAAGGTTTGTTCATTGCTCGCGAGCGCCATGTGCAGGCACTGCGCCGCACCCGTGAGCATGTCGATCTGGCGCTTCAGCAAGCGGCCGCGGCGCCGCCGGCGCTGGACCTCATGGCCGAGGAATTGCGGATGGCGCATGAGGCGCTGGGGGAGATCACCGGCGCCTTTACCGCCGACGATCTGCTGGGTGAGATCTTCAGCCGGTTCTGCATCGGAAAATGAAGCGGCCACTGGTCGTGTCCATCCTCGTGCCGGCTGCGCGCAGCGGTGATCCCAGTGCACGACGCGGGTCTGCAACGCCGCGGCGTTCGGCGTCATACATCATCGTGCATTGCTCGATGTCTCAGCGAAGGGGCGAGTGGCGCTATGGCAAGTTCTGACTCTGATCTCACGGAACCCGGTTCGCTTGGTCTCTTACGAACAGCCTCTGGCGAAAGGGGCAATGACATGGTGATCGGGATGGCAGGACAAGCATCTGCATTTGAGAACGACGTAGCGGTCTATCTTCAAGAATTGCCCAAGTTGCTCAGCCAAGACGAGGGCAAATTTGCGCTCATCGGTGAGGCGCAGCTTGTCAGCGTGCATGAGTCCGAGCAGCAGGCCCTGACCGATGGGTACGAGCGCTTTGGTCAGCACGGTTTCCTGGTGCAGCAGATATCAGGCCAGGACCTTGAGATGGCGATGCACTGGCATCAGGCATGCCCGTTCTGACCTTCTCCAAGTCGCAGCTCGGCCCCATCGTCGATGTCTTGATCGCCCCTGGCCGTGAGGCCGCTCAAAGGTTGCCTGCGACAGGTGGCACGGCGCCGCCACTCCCCCAGCCGATCAAGATGCTGGTCGATACCGGCGCGGAAACTTCAGCATTGGATGAAGCGCTGATTGAACCGTGGGGTATCCCGTACGTCCGTGCCGGATGGGCGCGAACCATGAATGGGACCAAACCCGTACGGATGTATGAGCTCGCCCTTTCCATCAGAGGCCAGGCAGGGCAGCCGAGCTGGAATGTGGACTCTCTGGTGGTCACGGCACGCCAAGAGCCATTTGTCGGAGCACCGTACGCCGGGCTGATTGGCAGGGATCTGTTGGACCGTGCGGTGTTTTTGTTTAACGGACCCGGCCACCAGTGCACCTTGGCGTTCTGAGCCGCAGCCGCAGCCGCCACCGCGGCGGCACGCCGCCGTCAACGCATCACGTGAATTCGGCACACGATGGCCACCGTGAACGGCGCTCAATGCCCGTCGAAATCCACCAGCGAAAACACCTTCAGCCCCGCCGCGCGCAATTTGGCTGAGCCGCCCAGCTCGGGCAGGTCCACGATCGCAGCGCCTTCGATCACCGTCGCCCCCAGACGCTCCAGCAAGCGCTTGCCGGCCATCATGGTGCCGCCGGTCGCGATCAGGTCGTCGATCAGCAGCACGCGGTCACCGGCCTTCACCGCGTCGGTGTGCATTTCCACTGTCGCGCTGCCGTATTCCAGCTCATAGGTTTCCTGCACCGTGGTGAATGGCAGCTTGCCCTGTTTCCGGATCGGTACGAACCCCACGTTCAGCTCATACGCCAGCACCGAGCCGATGATGAACCCGCGTGCGTCCAGCCCGGCGATGGCATCCGGCCGTGCGTCGAAATAGCGATGCACGAACTGGTCGATCAGCACGCGGAAGGCGCGGGGGTTGGCGAGCAGCGGCGTGATGTCGCGGAACTGCACCCCGGGCTCCGGCCAGTCCGCCACGGTGCGGATCTGCTGTCTGAGGAAGGGGATGGCGTCCAGGGCTTGGATGTCAGGGTTCATGGCGCGATTCTCGCGCGCCGGCCGCCGGTCGGTCAGGCGATCTGTTGACAGATCAGCCGGGCGCGGCCCGCCGCCTTGGCCTGATAGAGCGCCGCATCGGCCACCTCGATCAGCTTCTGGGGATCCTGGCCCGCCGTGGGCACGCAGGCCGCCACCCCGATGGACAGGCTCACCGAACGCCGCACCGGCGAGCCTTCATGCTCGATCGCGGCCAGTCGCACGCTGTCCAGGCACCGCTGGGCCACCACCTGCGCGCCCGCCAGGTCGGTGTCCACCAGCACGACCGCGAATTCCTCGCCGCCATATCGACAGACCGCCTCGCCGCCGCGTCCGACACAGCTGCGCAGCAACGTGGCGACGCGCCTCAGGCAGTCGTCGCCGGTGACATGGCCGTAGCGATCGTTGTATTGCTTGAAGTGGTCGATGTCGACCATCACCAGCGCCAGGTGCTGGCCGGTGCGGGTGCCACGTTGCCATTCCTGCAGCAGCAGCTGGTCGAACAGCCGCCGGTTGCCCACGCCAGTCAGGCCGTCGGTGGTGGACTGGCGCGCCAGCAGCTCATTGGCGCGCTTGAGCCGCTCTTCCTGCCGCTTGCGCTCGGTGAAGTCGCTGACGATGCAGACATACAGATGGATGGTGTCCGTGCGCACTTCCGCCACCGTCACCTGCAGCGCCAGCATGTCGCCGCTCCGATGGCGGGCTGAGAGCTCGCGCGGCGCGCCCAGCATGGTCTGCGGATCGACAGGATCGCCCGCCAGGCCGAACAGCATGCCGATGTGCACTCCCTGCAGCTCCGCCGCGCTGAATCCGAACAGCTGCTGACAGCTGGGATTGGCCTCCAGCACATGCCCGCCGGAATCCAGCGTCAGGATGCCGTTGCCGGCCGCCTCGATGGTGGCTTTGAGCTGTGCCCGGCTGGCCGCGAGCCGTTGCTGTTCATGGATGAGGTCGGTCACTTCCATGCGCACGCCGACGATGCCGCCCGACGGCGTGCGGGATTCGAAAATGCGCAGCCACATGTCGTCATGCACCCGCTGGAGCAGCGGCGCCGGCTGCTTGCCGCGCATGCGCTTGCGCTCTTCCAGCCAGTCGGTTTCCCGGCCGCGGGCCTCCGGCACCCCGCCGCGCGCCAGGGATTCCGCCACCAGCTCCTCGAAGGTGGACTTGCGCTGGAAGGCCCGCACCATGTGCGGATAGATCTCCACCAGCCGGCGGTTGAAGGCCACCAGGCGGTCTTGGTCGTCGAAGATCTCGACGCTGGCGGGCAGCGCGTCGATCGCTTCTTCCAGCGTGCGCTGGGCCCGTCGTGCCCGGGCGTGGGACCGTGCCAACGCCGACACCACCACCAGTGCCAGCACCACCGTCAGGGCCAGCGCCGCGATGCCCAGCCAGGTCATCCAGCCGCGCACCGCATGACCGCCGAAGCCGGTCGCGAGCACCGCCGCCTGCAGGCCGACGAGCAACGCGAAGGCCAGCAGCGGCCAAGTCCGGACTTCGGTCAATCGGTTCATCGGCGACGGTGGACGCAGGAAAAAGGTGACCGATCCTAGCCAGCCACACCCTCGTCGCGATACGCCCCGGAGGGGGGAGACTTGTTCCGGCGACACAACGTGGTGCGCCGTCATCATCCCCCCTTCGGAGCGGTTGCCTGCGTCCCTCCCGTCGGGCCCCGTGGCCCTTCCGTCGATCCCTGGTCGCCTCCCATGGCCGCCTGGCGCCTCACGGCGCCGGCGACGCGGGCGTCGGGCCGGCGGCGACTCAGCTGCCGCGGGTCACCGGCATGTCCACCGAGCCGGCCGGCAGCTTGAGATGTCGGGCCAGCTCCAGCTTGGCCAGCGAGTTGCGGTGCACTTCGTCCGGACCGTCGGCGAAGCGCAAGGTGCGCTGGCCCGCCCACATGTAGGCCAGCGGCGTGTCGTCGCACACGCCCATGCCGCCGTAGACCTGCATCGCCCAGTCGATGACCTTCAGCGCCATGTTGGGCGCGACGATCTTGATCATCGCGATCTCCGCCTTGGCGACCTTGTTGCCGACCGTGTCCATCATGTAGGCGGCCTTCAGCGTCAGCAGCCGGGCCTGCTCGATGCTGCAGCGGGCCTCGGCGATGCGCTCCTGCGTGACGGTCTGCTGCGCGAGCGTCTTGCCGAAGGCGGTGCGGGCGATCGCCCGTTGGCACATCAGCTCCAGCGCCCGTTCCGCTGCGCCGATGGAGCGCATGCAGTGGTGGATCCGGCCCGGGCCCAGGCGGCCCTGGGCGATCTCGAAGCCGCGGCCCTCGCCGAGCAGGATGTTCTCCACCGGCACGTGGACATCCTTCAGTTCGATCTCCATATGGCCATGCGGGGCGTCGTCATAGCCGAAGACGCTCAGGTGCCGCTTGACGGTCACGCCCGGCGTGTTGGCCGGCACCAGCACCATGGACTGCTGCTCATGCCGGCCCGCGTCCGGATTGGTCTTGCCCATCACGATGTAGAGCGCGCAGCGGGGATCTCCCGCGCCGGAGGACCACCATTTGGTGCCGTTGATGACGTAATCGTCGCCATCGCGCTCGATGCGGCATTGGATGTTGGTGGCATCCGAGGACGCCACCTCCGGCTCCGTCATCAGGAACGCCGAGCGGATCTCGCCGCGCAGCAGCGGCGCCAGCCAGCGGTCCTTGTGGTGTTCGGTGCCGTAGCGCTCCAGCGTCTCCATGTTGCCGGTATCCGGCGCGGAGCAGTTGAACACCTCCGAGGCCCAGTACACCCGGCCCATGATCTCCGCCAGGGGTGCGTACTCAAGGTTGGAAAGGCCTTCCGGCGCCCGCTCGGAGTGCGGCAGGAACAGGTTCCACAAGCCGGCGTCGCGGGCCTTGGGCTTGAGCTCCTCGATCACCTGGGTCGGAATCCACGGATTGCCGGCGCGACGGTTGGCCTCGATCTCCTGGTGATAGCGCTTCTCGTTGGGATAGATGTGGTCGTCGAAGAAAGCCAGCAGGCGTTCGCGCAGCTGGTCAACCTTGGGGCTGTAGTCGAAGTTCATGTGGGTCTCCCCGGTGAGCGAATCAATGAAGACGGTGGCTGCGTGTGGCGTTTGGCGTGTCGGATGCCGGATGCTGCAAGTCGGAGGCCGGACACCGCGCCTCAGCCGCGCTGGCTGCGGTAGCGGAGGTATTGGGCGAACAGGGCTTCCATGGTGGTGGACCGCTCGTCCGCATGAAGCGGCTGCAGGGCCGCGTAGTTGGCCACGCGCAGCAGCCAGTCCCCGGGCCCCTCGCCGACGTCCAGCACGTTGATGCAGGCGGGCGATTGCACCCAGCTGCCCAGCATCAGGCGCTGGCCGCCGCTGACCGCATGAGAGAGGATGGCCGCATTGACCACGCCATGCAGCACCAGCAAGGCGCAATCCCAGTCCGGATCTGCGCGCAGTCTGGCGATGCCACCCAGGACGCGGTCCAGCAGCTCGGCGATGCTTTCGCCGTTCAGGAAGCGCTGCGACTCTGCGACCGGACTGCGCTGCAAGCCGGTAAAGGCCTGGACCAGCTCATCCGGCGGGATCTCACCCAGACGCCCGCCGCGGATTTCCTGCCACTCCGGCCAGACCTGGGTGGAGAGAGCGGTCTGATCGGCATGGCGAAGCACCAGCTCGGCGGTTTGCACCGTGCGGGGCAAGCCGGAAACAATCACCCGATCGAACCGCACGCCGGCCGACCGGAACGCGTCGCCCGCCGCCCGTGCCTGGGTCACACCGTCCTCGTTCAGCGAGACCTGCTCGGGCAGCACCGGTCGACCGGTTGCGCCGTCGAAGTAGGTGACCGCGCCATGCCGCATCAGGTAGAGGCGACGTCGCTGCGGGCTGCGGGGCAAGGTGTCCAACATGGGCGGCAGTGTGGCGCAAGGCGGGACCTCGTTCTGTCGCGCAGGCGGCAGGCCTGACAATTCGCCCGCCGCGCCAAGGGCGCCCGGTCGATCCCCAGCCGGCGCCCTTGCCCGCCTCTCTGGCCTGCCTTCCATGTCTGACACCTTGGCGACATCTCCCGCTTCCAGCCGCACCGCTGACACGCCCCTGCGTGCCGACATCCAGATCCTGCGGGCGGTGGCCGTGCTGTGGGTGCTGGCCTACCACGCGCAACTGCCCGGCGCGACCGGCGGCTACCTGGGCGTGGACATCTTCTTCGTCGTCTCCGGCTTCCTGATCACCGGCCTGATCCAGCGCGCCTTGCTGCAGGACCGTTTCTCCTTTGCGGCCTTCTATGGACGACGTGCGCGCCGCCTGCTGCCTGCCGCCTATGGGGTGCTGGCCCTCACCCTGCTGGCCGCGCCATGGACGCTCAATCGATCCGAGCAACTGGACCTGGTCTCGCAGACCTGGGGCGCACTCGGCTTTGCGAACAACATCGTGTTGTGGCAGCAGACGGGCTACTTCCAAGGCGCCTCGGAACTCAAGCCGCTGCTGCACTTCTGGTCGCTGGCGCTGGAGGAGCAGTACTACCTGCTGCTGCCCGCACTGCTGGTGTTCACCCGTTCGTCGGCCCGGTGGGTCATGCTGGTGGCGCTGACCGTGGTCAGTGGGGCGCTGCTGCTGCTGTGGCAACCACAGGATGCCAGCGCCGCCTTCTACCTGCTGCCCACGCGCGCCTGGGAACTGGGTCTGGGATCGATCGGAGCCTTGCTGGCCGACCGCCTCGCCGGTCCCCGCGCCCAAGGCCTGCTTCGCGCGCTGGCGTGGCCGGCCTGGGCGCTCCTGCTCCTGGTGCCCGCCGCGCCGCAGGTGGTCGGTGCGGCGCATCCGGGACCGGCGGCGGCGATCGTCAACCTGGCCACCCTGGTGCTGCTGCTGCGCACATCGGCCTCGGTGCCGCGGTGGACGCAGCCCCTGGTGCGCATCGGCGATGCGTCCTATGCGCTCTACCTGGTGCATTGGCCCTTGCTGGCGATGCTGCACAACGCCTGGGTGGGTGTGGCGTCGGCGGGCAATCACCTGTGGGTGTGGCGACTGGGTGCGGTGGCGTTGGCGGGCGTGCTGGCCGCGGGGCTGCATGTGGGGGTGGAACGGCCGGCCAAGCATGCGCTCACCGGGCGCCGTGGCGCGGCCTGGCTGATCAGCGGCACCGTGCTGATCGCCCTCGGCGCGTGGGCGCTGAAGCTGTGGACGCCGGCCGCGGGTGCTGTCGATTTCGTCGAGCTGCGACGACCCAACTACGGGTTGTCCGCCAATTGCGACGCCGAGGGGCCTTTCGAAGGACGGGCCGATTGCCGCAGCGCCCGCACGCCGCGCTGGCTGATCTGGGGCGACTCCTACGCGATGCATCTGGTGCCCGGCCTGGTCGATGCCATCGGCTCGAACGGCCTGGTGCAGGCCACCAAATCGTCCTGCGGACCGTTTCCGGGCGTGACGCCGGTGCGGCCGGAACTCGGCGAAGGACACAGTTTCGCGCCGCCGTGGATCGCGCAATGTGCGGCCTTCAATGCCTCGGTGCTGAGCTGGCTGACGCGGCATCCCGAGATCGACACCGTCGTCCTGTCGAGCCTGCTGACCCAATATCTGGACGCGCCCAAGTACGAGTTGCAACGCACCGGCGAAGGCCAGCGCATCCGCGGCGGCGATGCCATGGCGGCGGCGGCGCTGAAGGACCTCCGCACCACCGTCCAACGCCTGACGGCCATGGGCAAACGCGTGGTGTTCATCGCGCCGCCGCCGTCCGCGCCGTTCGATATTGCGGCCTGCCTGGAGCGGGAACAAGCCGGGCGATGGACGCTCGGCGCCACGCCCGGCTGCGCGATCGAGGCCGATGAGGACCTGCACCGGCGCGCGGCCGAGCACCGTTTCGTGACCGAATTGTCCGAGCCGTCGACGACCGCCACCGTGCTGCGCTTCGAGCCGCAGCTGTGCCGCGGTGATCGCTGCGACGTGACCTGGGATGGCGTGCCGTTGTATCGCGATGCGGGACATCTCAGCCGCGAAGGCTCGCGGTTGTTGCTTCCGCCCCTGCTCCGGTCCGCCGGCTTGGCGGAACAGGTGCGCGATCGACGGTGATCGGGGGGCCGCTTCGCGGGAACGAGCGGCGGCGCTGCAGCCTTTCGCCGCAACCGCCCGGCCGCCCAACCGCCCGACCGCCCGACCGCCCGACAGCACCACCACCCCAACGGACCGCCGACCGATCGGCCGCGATTCCCGTGAACGCTGCCGTGCGTCGCGAGCGGCGCGGGGCGTCAGACCACGAGCAGCCCCTGCTCGGCCCGGGCCAGCGATTCCGGGGTGCCGGACACCACCAGCGTGTCGCCGGCCTGCAGCACCAGGTCGTCGTCGGCGGAGCGCACCGCCCCGTTTTTCCGGCGCACCGACACGATGCTGATCTTCCATGCCGCCGAATCCAGTTCCCGCAGCGATTGGCCGACCAGCGGGCTGGCGTCGGGCAGGCTGATGGACAGCAACCGCGCCTGGTCGCGGTCTTCGGCGGTGTCGTCGTCGGAGCCGTGGAAGTAGCCACGCAGCAGGCCGTAGCGTCGGTCGCGCGCATCGCGGGCAATCCGCAGCACCCGGCGCATCGGCACGCCCACCAAGGCCAGCGCATGGCTGGCCAGCATCAACGAGCCTTCGATGGCTTCGGGCACCACCTCGGTGGCGCCGGCGGCGCGCAGTTTTTCGAGGTCGGTGTCATCGATGGTGCGAACGATCACCGGGATCCGGGGCGAGTGGCCGCGCACCTCATGCAGCACCTTCAGCGCCGACGGGGTGTCGTGATAGCTGATGACCACCGCACTGGCCCGGGAAAGGCCGGCGGCGATCAGGCTGGGCAGGCGGGCGGCATCGCCGAACACCACGCTCTGGCCGGCGGCGGCGGCTTGGCGGACCCGATCCGGGTCCAGGTCCAGCGCCATGTAGGGAATCTTCTCCGCCTCCAGCAGCCGGGCCAGGTTCTGGCCGCTGCGACCGTAGCCGCAGATGATCACATGGGCCTCGGTCTGGATGGATTTCTTGGCGATGGAGGTCAGCTGAACCGACTGCAACAGCCAGTCGCTGGCCGAGAGCTTCATCACGATGCGGTCGCTGTATTCGATGATCAGCGGTGTCATCAGCATCGACATCACCATCGCCGCCAGCACCGGGCTGACCCATTGCGCGGCGATCAGGTTGTGCTGCGCGCCCAGCGTGAGCAGCACGAAGCCGAACTCGCCGGCCTGTGCCAGGTACAGGCCGGTACGCAGCGCGGTGCCAGTGGGCGACCGGAACAGCTTGGCCAGTCCGGCCACCAGCACGAACTTGGCGGCGGTGGGCGCCAGGGTCAGGACGATCACCAGCGGCCATTGGTAGACCAGCGTCTGCCAGTCCAGCCGCATGCCGATGGTGATGAAGAACAGGCCCAGCAGCACATCGTGGAAGGGACGGATGTCCATTTCCACCTGATGCTTGTATTCGGTCTCGGCGATCAGCATGCCGGCCACGAAGGCACCCAGCGCCAGGGAGAGGCCCGCATGCTCGGTCAGCCAGGCCAGGCCCAGGGTGACCAGCAGCAGGTTGAGCATGAAGAGCTCCTGGCTCTTGCGCCGGGCCACCAGCGTCAGCCAACGGCGCATCACATGCTGGCCGCCGGTGAGCAGCAGCACCAGCAGCAGCACCGCCTTCAGACCGGCCCAGGCCAGCGTCTGCGCCATGGCGCTTCCGCTGCCGCCCAGCGCCGGAATCAGCACCAGCAGCGGCACCACCGCCAGATCCTGGAACAGCAGCACGCCGATCACCCGGCGGCCATGCTCGCTCTCCAGTTCCAGCCGCTCGGACATCAGCTTGACGACGATCGCGGTCGAACTCATGGCCATGGCCGAACCGAGCACCAGCGCGCCTTGCCAACCCAGGTCCCACGGCCGGCCGGCCATCTCGAAGCCCCAGCGCAGCAGGACATGTCCGAGCATGGTGCCGGCGATGGTCACCACCACCTGCAGCAAGCCCAGGCCGAACACCATCGACCGCATGCTGTGGAGCTTGGGCAGGTTGAATTCCAGGCCGATGGCGAACATCAGGAACACCACCCCGAATTCCGCCAGATGCTGCACCGCCGGCACGTCGCTGGCCAGCGCCAGTGCATTCGGCCCGATCACCACCCCGACCACCAGATAGCCCAGGATGGGGGGCAGCTTCAGCGAACGACAGACCACCACGCCAAGGACGGCGGCGACGAGATAGAGCAGGGTCAGATCCAGGGCGCTGAGCATGTGGGCGATGGTAGCGGGCGGCGATGTCCGCGCAGTCGTGTCCGGTCAGTGCGCGGATCGCTTGTGGGGCGCGCGCCGCACGGGCGGACGCCGGGTGGTCTGACCCGAACGGGGCTGGAAAAGCGCACGGGGCAGGCGCACACTCACTCCCTTATGCGTGGCCTGCATGCCCGCATGTGCACTCGGCTTTGGCGGACGTGGCGGACCGGCGAGGCTTCGAGGTACCGTTCGCGCCACCCAAAAGTTTCGGAGCATTTCATGCCCAATCTGTCTTTCGTTTCTCCCACGCGCAACAGTCCCTGGGGTACCTACCTGTCCCAGATCGACGCCGTCGAGCCTTACCTGGGCAAGCTGGCACGCTGGGTGGAAACGCTGCGCCGCCCCAAGCGCGCGCTGATCGTGGATATCCCCATCGAACTGGACAACGGCACCATCGCCCACTTCGAGGGCTATCGGGTCCAGCACAGCCTGACCCGCGGCCCCGGCAAGGGCGGCGTGCGCTACCACCCGGACGTGACGCTGGAAGAAGTGATGGCGTTGTCGGCCTGGATGACGGTCAAGAACGCCGCGGTGAACCTGCCCTACGGCGGCGCGAAGGGCGGCATCCGCCTGGACCCGAAGTCGCTGTCGCTCAAGGAGCTGGAAAAGGTCACCCGTCGCTACACCAGCGAGATCGGCATGATCATCGGCCCGACGCAGGACATCCCTGCCCCTGACGTGAACACCAACGGCCAGATCATGGCCTGGATGATGGACACGTACTCGATGAACGTCGGCGCTACTGCCACCGGCGTTGTCACCGGCAAGCCGATCGCCCTGGGCGGTTCGCTGGGACGTGTGGCCGCCACCGGCCGTGGCGTGTTCGTCGTCGGTCGTGAAGCAATGCGCCGCCTGAACGTGCCGCTGGAAGGCGCTCGCGTGGCCGTGCAGGGCTTCGGCAATGTGGGCTCGGTCGCCGCCAAGATGTTCGCCTCCAACGGCGCCGTCATCGTGGCCGTGCAGGACCATACCGGCACCATCCTGAACGAGAAGGGTCTGGACATGACCGACCTGCTCGACCATGTCGCCAAGACCGGCGGCGTGGGCGGCTTCAAGGGCGCGGACCGGATCGACAACGAGAACTTCTGGGACGTGAAGTCCGACATCCTGATTCCCGCCGCCCTGGAAGGCCAGATCACCGGTGAGCGCGCCAAGCGGGTGCAGACCCGTGTGGTGATCGAAGGCGCCAACGGCCCGACCACGCCCGACGGCGACGCCGTGCTGGCCGACCGCGGCATCATCGTCGTGCCGGACGTCATCGCCAACGCCGGCGGCGTGACCGTGTCCTACTTCGAATGGGTGCAGGATTTCTCGTCGTTCTTCTGGACCGAGGACGAGATCAATGTCCGCCTGGACAAGATCCTGGTCGGCGCGTTCAAGGGCATTTGGGACACGGCCGAGCAGCATCGCATTCCGCTGCGCACTGCCGCCTTCACCGTGGCCTGCACCCGGGTGCTGGAAGCCCGCGAAGAGCGCGGCCTGTACCCCTGATTCCCACACGGCCGACGCCGGCCGGCCGCGCGTGATCACGCGGCCTGGTGCAACCAGAGCCAACGGCCCCTTCGGGGGCCGTTTTCAGTTGGAGCGCGGATTTGCAGCGCGGATTTTCAGCGCGGATTCATCCGCATCGCGGGTTTGGCGAGTCCGCAGTTCACGCGCCGCCAAGGACGCGCGGCGGGCCGTTGGTGCGCTTGGCACTGCCGTGGGACCGGCGCCGTTGACGCCACTGACGCCACTGACGCCGTTGACGGTGTTAATGCTTTGGGACGCTTTCTGACGCGATCGGCGCGGCGGTCGACGCTTGAGTTGGACGCGCTGGATCAGGTGATCAGGCGAGCCGATCGATCCGTTGCTTTAGATCGCTGAGGCGGAGACGGGCTCGACGCCCGGCGCCACTGCGGGTGGCGCGGGCCTCGGACGCATCATCAGGCGCGAGGCCACCACCGCAATCGTCCAGCAGATCCAGGCGGTCCACAGGGTGTGGCTGGGATAGTGCGCGCCACGGGCGAGCTGGGCCAGACCATAGAGCGAGCCCATCACCAGCACCCCGATCAGCGCGAATCGCGCCTGCGTCGGGTAGGCGCGGCGCAGCATGAAGAACAGGCTGAAAAAGGCGAAGGCGGCGCTGGCATGGCCCGACGGGAAGCAGTGGCCCGGGCCGCCGTCGCTCAGGCCGAAGCGCCAGTGCGACAGATAGTGGGCGGTGCCGCCGAATTCGGCCAGGTCCCAGGGGCAACTGGTGGTGCTGCCCTGCTTGATCAGTGGGATCACGATCAGGCTGACGGCGGTCAGCGCCACCGCACCCCAGCGCTCGCGTCGGCTGAGACCGGGCCACAGCGGGCGGAAGGCATTCACGAGCAGCATCACCGCCAGGCCGGTGGCCATCCAGCGTCCGCCTTGATGCAGCACCCCGGCGGTGAGCCAGTGGTCTCGCAGTGCGAATCCGCGGGCATCGCCGAACAGTCGAACCACCGCCAAGTCCCAGCCCAGCGCGTCCCAGAGCAGCAGGGCGGCCAGACCCACGGCCACGAGTGTCATCGCTCGGCCGGTTCGGGGCATCAGCGTGACCGATCCGGTCGACGGGAACCCGCCAGGCGCATGAGCGCCAGCGGCGGCATCTGAGAGGGAGGTGAGCATCTTCACGACGGTGAAGTGGGCCCGCCGGACCTGAAGAACCCCTGAAGCAAAGCTGAAGTCCAGCTGAACTCGGCCTCAAAATGCGCATCGCGTGCGCCTTTCATGAGCGGCAACGCCCCGTGCGGCAGTCGGCGGCAATCGGCCTGCTATCGTTTCTACCAACCCCCGTTGTCCGCCCGTGTCGGTGCGGCCGACGTCGGATCCACCGCCCCTGCCCACACGCCATGCGACTGCTGCTGCTGGAAGACGATGAACTGCTCGGAAGCGGCCTGCGGGACTTCCTGCGAGCCGAAGGCCATGAGGTGACCTGGATCACCCGGATCGGCGACCTGCTGCCGCGCCACCATGAGGAATTCGAGGCCCTGCTGGTCGATTGGCAATTGCCCGACGGCTCGGGCCTGGACTGGCTGCGGTCGCTGCGCCAGCGGGGTGTCTCGACGCCGGCGCTCATGTTGACCGCGCGCGACCTGCTGGCCGATCGCCTGCAAGGCCTGGATGGCGGGGCGGACGACTACTTGGTCAAACCCTTCGCGCCCGAGGAACTGGCCGCCCGGCTGCGGGCGGTGAGCCGGCGCCACATGGGCGCCAGCAGCTCGCAGCGCCGCCATGGCGAGGTCTGGCTGGACCTGGCGGCCAAGCGCGTCACCCGCGCCGGCGCCCATGTCGAGCTGACCGCCCGTGAATGGGCGGTGCTGGAAGCGCTGGCCCAGCGCGCCGGCCGGCTCTATCCCAAGCGCGAGCTGGAGTTGCAGGTGCTGGGGGACGACGCGGAAGTCCAGAGCAATGCCCTGGAGGTGCATGTGTCCAGCCTGCGCCGCAAGCTGGGCCGCGAGCTGATCGAGACCGTGCGCGGCCTCGGCTACCGCCTGGGCGCGGAGGCCCGGTGAGCACCGCGCCGGCCCGCAAGCCGTCCATCGCCGGTCGTCTGGCCCGACAGCTGCTGCTGATCTCCCTGTTCTGGGCGGTCCTGGCTGGGGTGTCCGTCTGGCTGGTGGTGCAGGAGGAGGTCGATGAACTGCTCGACGAAACCCTGCAAGCGTCCTCCCAGGTCCTGGGCCAGTTGCTGCGTCAAAGCCCGTCCATCCTGCCGGCGGAAGTCTCCGATGCGGACGACCTCAGCACCCATTTCGCCTGGCAGTTGATCGGTCCGGATGGCCAGTTGCTGCATCGCTCGCCGTTGGCCCCCACCAAGGCCTGGCGGTTGCCGGCCGGATTCAGCGACTGGCGCGACGACAGCCCCGACCGAGCCGACGAGAGCGACTGGCGCGTGCATGTCCGCGCGCTGTCCACGTCCGCCGGACCGGGTTGGCTGATGGTGGCGCAGACCAATGCCGAGCGCGATGAGGTTCGCACGCGGGTGGGATTGGCGAGCGCCTTCTCGGCGCTGCTGGTCGGCGGCCTGTGCATGTTCTGGATGAACCGCCGCGCCCATCTGGAACTGGCCCCGCTGGCCCGGCTGAGCGAGTCGCTGGCCGATTACGACCCGCTCAACAGCCAGCAGGTCCTGCCCGAGCAGGCCCGCAGCGAGCTGGTGCAGATCCGGGCAGCGGTGCTGGAGCTGGGACAGCGGCTGGCCCAGCGGGTGGCCAACGAGCGCGCCTTCAGTGCGCATGCGGCCCATGCGCTGCGCACGCCGCTGGCGGGCATGGATGCGCAACTGGCCATGGCCCTGCGCGAGGCGCCGCCCGACCAGCGCGAGCGCCTGCAGCGCACCCGCGAGGCCGCCGATCGGCTGCGCCGCGTGGTCACCGCCCTGCTGACTTTGTTCCGCAGCGGCATGCGTCTGCAGTGGCAGGGGCTGGATGTGGCGGACCTGCTGGTCCATGTGCAGATGCCCGAGCGCCTGGAGATCGATGTGCCGCCCGGCGCCTGCATCCATGCCGACCCGGATCTGCTGATCGCCGCGCTGATCAATCTGATGGACAACGCTTTGCGGCACCGCGCCACCCGCATCAAGCTGGACCTGCATCCGCATCCGGATGGTGGCGTGACCCTGGTGCTGCACGACAACGGTCCCGGGGTGTCCGACTTCCAGCGCGAGGACCTCAACGATGCGCTGGAGCGGCAGCAGTACGAAGGCCGCATGGGGCTCGGTCTGATGATGGCGGACCTGGTCGCGCGGGCCCATGGCGGCGATCTGCACCTGCCGGTGGTGAGCCAGGGCTTTGCCGTCGCCCTGCGCCTGGGACCGGCGCCGCCCTGAACGCCCGGGCGTGAGGCCGGTCAGAGTCGCCACGGCTACACTGACGCCCACTATGACGACGCATGCCGCCCTGACCCATTCCCGCGCGCTGGAAGTGGCCCGCCAGGCCCTGACGGTGGAAGCCGAGGCCATCCTGGCGCTCGGGCCCCGCCTGGGCGAGCACTTCGAGCAGGTGATCCAGCTGATCCTGTCCTGCAGCGGCCGCGTGGTCGTGATGGGCATGGGCAAGAGCGGCCATGTCTCACGCAAGATCGCCGCCACCCTGGCGTCCACCGGCACGCCGGCCTTCTTTGTCCACCCGGGCGAGGCCAGCCACGGTGACCTGGGCATGGTCACGCCACACGACATCGTGCTGGCGCTGTCCAACTCGGGCGAAAGCGATGAGCTCAACGCCATCATCCCGGCGCTCAAGCGTCAGGGCGTCAAGCTGATCGGCATGACCGGGCGCCCCGAATCCTCGCTGGCGCGCCATGCAGATTTCGTGCTGGATTCTCGGGTCGAGCAGGAAGCCTGTCCGCTCAACCTCGCGCCCACGGCCAGCACCACCGCGCAGATCGCGCTGGGCGATGCGCTGGCGGTCGCATTGCTCGATGCCCGCGGCTTCCGCGCCGAGGACTTCGCCCGCTCGCACCCGGGCGGCGCGCTCGGCCGCAAGCTGCTGACCCATGTGCGCGACCTGATGCGCAGCGGCGATGCCCTGCCCCGCGTTGCGGCCGACCTCTCGCTGCTGGAGATGATGAGCGTCATGTCCCGCAAGGGGCTGGGTTGCGCCATCCTGGTGAAGGACGACGGCCAGGTCGGCGGCATCTTCACCGATGGCGACCTCCGCCGTCTGATCGAGCGCGGCACCGACCTGCGCAGCCTGACCGCCGGGGAAGTGATGAGCCCGAATCCCCGCACCGTCGCCGTGGATGCGCTGGCGGTGGAGGCCGCGGACCTGATGGAGTCGGCGCGCATCACGCTGGTCCTGGCGGTCGATGAACAACAACGTTTGCAAGGCGCGGTCGGCTTCAACGACCTGATGCGTGCCAAGGTGATCTGATGGCCGTTCGAGAACTCCAGCCGACGCTTCGCTTTCCCCCCGACCTGCTGCTTCAGGCGCAGGGCCCGGCGCTGGGCCTGAAGGCGGCGATCTTCGATGTCGACGGCGTGCTGACCGATGGCCGCATCTACCTCAGCGAGCAGGGCGAAACCTTCAAGGCCTTCGCCACGCTGGACGGTCACGGGCTGAAGCTGCTCGCGCAAGGCGGCATCGTGCCAATCGTCATCACCGGTCGGGACTCGCAGGCGGTGCGCCGACGGGTGGCGGACCTGGGCCTGACGCATGCGGTCTATGGCGCCAAGAACAAGCTCGCCGCCGCGCAGCCGATGCTTGACGGCCTGGGCTTGCACTGGGATGAGGTGGCCGCCATCGGCGACGACTGGCCCGATCTCCCGCTGCTGCTGCGCGCGGGCTTCGCTTGCGCGCCGGCGCAGGCCCATGCCGAGGTCAAGGCCGCGTCGCACTACATCACTCAAGCGGCCGGCGGCCATGGCGCGGCGCGCGAGTTCTGCGACCTGCTCCTCATGGCCGCGGGACGCTACGCCGCCCTGCTCAACGGCCATCTGGAAACCCTGGATGGAGGCACGGCCTGATGGCGACGTTGGCGCCTGCGCCCACCGCCCCTCGACGCCGCGTGCAGCCGTTGCTGTGGCGCGCGCAGTCGCTGCTGGCCAGCTATGTGCCGCTGCTGCTGATGGCCGTGCTCGCGGCCTTCACCTGGTGGCTGATCAAGAGCACGCCGCAGCTTGAAGCGCCGCGCGAGCGGGCCGCGCCCAAGCATGAGCCGGACTACCGCATGCAGGGCTTCGAGCTGGAACGTTTCACCAGCGACGGCCGCCTGATGGCGCGGGTCCTGGGCCGTGAGCTGCGCCACTATCCGGACAACGACACGATGGAGATTGATGCACCGGAACTGCGCGCCTACGGCTTGCAGGGCGAGTTGCTGATCGCGCAGGCCAAGCGCGGCCTGTCGAATGGCGATGGCAGCGAAGTCCAGCTGCTGGGCGACGTCAAGTTGCATCGGTATCCCGATGGCGATCCCGCTGCGGCGTCCGACCTGGCGTTGTACGGCGAGTTCCTGCACGCCTTCGTCCCGCAGCAGAAGATGCGTTCCCATCTGCCCACCCGCGTGGTCGGCCTGGGCGGGGAGATGCAGCTGCGCAGCTTTGACTACGACAACCTGACCGGCAAGCTCAGCTTCACCGGCGGTGGCCGCGCGCAATTCAGCGCCCAGCCGACACACCCCCCGAGTGGTGCCAAGGCTGCTGCGGCGCCCGGCCGCGCGGCCAGTGCGGTCCGATAACCCATGACGCCTCTTGTCTTCATCACCGGTGCGTCCAGCGGCATCGGCCAGGCGCTCGCCCTGCAGTACTACCGCGAGGGGTGGTCGCTCGCGCTGGTGGCGCGCCGGGTCGACGAGCTCACCCAGTGGGCGCAGGCGCAGTCCCTCGATCCCGCGCGTTGGCGGATCTACCGCGCCGATGTGAGCGAGGTGGACGCCATCACCGAGGTGGGCCGGCGCTGCATCGCCGAGCAGGGCCTGCCGGAGGTGGTCATCGCCAATGCCGGCATCAGCATCGGCATGGACACGGCGATCTATGACGACCTCGCCGTGATGCAGCGCATCTACGCGACCAACAACGTGGGCCTGGCGGCCACCTTCCAGCCTTTCGTGCAACCGATGCGCGAACGCCGTCGGGGCACCTTGGTCGGGATTGCCAGCGTCGCGGGCATCCGCGGCCTGCCCGGCCATGGCGCGTATTGCTCCAGCAAGGCGGCGGTCATCAGTTATTGCGAAAGCCTGCGGGGGGAATGCCGGGCTGACGGCGTCCAGGTGGTCACCATCGCGCCGGGCTACATCGACACGCCGCTGACCCGCGAAAACCGCTACTCGATGCCCTTTTTGATGAAGCCCGACGACTTCGCTCGCCGGGCGTTCAAGGCCATCTCCGCCGGTGCGCGACTGCGCTTCATTCCGTGGCAGATGGGCGTCGTGGCCGGCGTGATGCGGGTCCTGCCCGGTGCCTGGTTCGACCGACTGCTGGCGGGTCGTCCCCGCAAACATCGGCAAGGCGAATAGGTCCGTCACCCGCGACGAGGTTCACTGGGCGCGTTGCCCCAGCATCCGTCCGACCATGAAAAAAGGCGCTCCGAGGAGCGCCTTTTTCTGCCTGTGAGGCCTTGCGATCAGTAGCCGCTGCTGCCGCCACCGTAGCCGCCACGGCTGCCGCCGTAGCCACCACCGGAGCCGCCGCCGCCGCCGTAGCTGCCGCGACCACCGCCGCCGCCGCCACCACCACCGCCGTAGCCGCCGCGGCTACCGCCGCCGCCGCCACCACCGTAGCCGCCGCCACCACCGCCGCCGCCGCCGTAGCCGCCACGGCTACCGCCGCCGCCGCCACCGAAGCCGCCACGGCTACCGCCGCCGCCGCCGAAGCCGCCACCACCGCCGCCCGGACGCTCTTCACGCGGACGAGCCACGTTCACGACGATCGCACGGCCTTCGAGGGCCTGACCGTTCATGCCGTTGATGGCAGCCTGCGCCTCGGCGTCAGATGCCATTTCCACAAAGCCGAAGCCCTTGGAACGGCCAGTCTCGCGATCCATCATGACCTTTGCGGATGTCACGGTACCGAATTGCGAGAATGCCTCCTGGAGCGACTCATCGCGCACGCTGTAAGCGAGGTTGCCCACGTATAGCTTGTTTCCCATGGGGAAGCCCTTTCAATAACCAAATAACCCAATGTGCTGCTTCAACCCATCGTGAACCACTCATACGAAGGCGCTGCATTCAGGCCGTCTGATTATGTGTGACAGGATTGGCGATTCGCAACGCGTCAACCGGGATGTTGTTTTTCGGCTTCTGCGAGCAAACCCCGAGCAGGTGTCAAGAAGACGAAATTTTCCTCCGACCACGTCATCTTCATGGCAAAGAACGATCCCAACTCGCCCATGATGCAGCCGCTCAATGACCTCCATCGAGCGCAATCCTCACGTTTTGTCACCGTTTACGGGGGCAGCCGCCTGTGATTCGAGTCGTTTCATTGGTCCCGTCGATCACCGAACTGCTGATCGCACTCGGTTTGCAGCCCTGGATCGTCGGTCGCACCGGCTTCTGCATCCACCCTGCCGGCGCGGTGGCCGGCATCCCGAAGGTGGGCGGCACGAAGGACGTGAACCTGCGCAAGCTGCGGGCACTCGCGCCGACCCATGTCATCGTCAACATGGATGAGAACCGTCGGGAGACGGTGGAGGCGCTGCGCGCCTTCGTCCCGGCGGTGATCGTCACCCACCCGTGCGGGCCGGAAGACAATCTGACCTTGCTGTCGCAATTGACGGCGGATTTTGCCGACGACGTACCACCGCTGCGTCAGGCCGCCGAGGGGCTGGCCCGACGACTGGGGGCGGCGCTGGCGGCCTGCCGACAAGTCGACTGGCCTGCGCGTCGTGTGCTTTACCTGATCTGGCGAGCGCCCTGGATGACTGTGGCCCGAGACACTTACATCGCCCGAATGCTGGCCGAAGTCGGCTGGCAGACCTGGCCGCCCGTCGACGGCGGCTCCACCGGCGCGTCCCGCTATCCGGTCCTGACCGGCGACGAGCCCTGGCTGGCGGACATCGACGAGGTGCTGCTCAGCTCCGAGCCGTTCCCGTTCGGGCCGGCTCATCTGGAGGAAGCGCAGTCGCTGTGTCAGACAGCCCGTGTTCGCCTGATCGACGGCGAGCTGATCAGCTGGTATGGCCCGCGCGCTGCGGAGGGGCTGGATTATCTGCGCACGCTGGCGCAGGCGCCGCAACTCGGACTGTAACTGGGACTGCAACAAGGACCGCAATGAGGGCCGTGATGAATGCTGCGAGGGTGCTGCGATGGATGCGTCGAAGGGGGGCGCCATGAGCGCCGGAACCCGCATCCTGCTGCTGGAAGACGACCCGGCGATCGCCCAGACCGTCGACTTCGTGCTCGGACGCGAGGGCTATCAACTGCAGGTCTGCGGC
This sequence comes from Roseateles amylovorans, assembly GCF_025398155.2. Classification (NCBI taxonomy): domain Bacteria; kingdom Pseudomonadati; phylum Pseudomonadota; class Betaproteobacteria; order Burkholderiales; family Sphaerotilaceae; genus Roseateles; species Roseateles amylovorans. Next base: position 6,264,940 of record NZ_CP104562.2, on the reverse strand, counting down.
TGGTTGCACGAGGCGCGCGCCGTCGTGGGTCGCGGCGGCCTGGACTTGGCGATCCTCGATGTCGGCCTGCCCGATGGCAACGGCCTGGACCTGTGCCGCGAGATCCGACAGGGGCCGCAGGCGCACCTGCCCTTGCTGATGCTGAGCGCACGCAGCGAGGAAGCCGACAAGGTGCTCGGTCTGGAGCTCGGCGCGGACGATTACCTGGCCAAGCCCTTCAGCACCCGGGAGTTGGTGGCGCGGGTGCGCGCGCTCCTGCGGCGCGCGCAGGCACCGGCTGCTGCGGCGCCGGCGCCGGACCGCTATGGCTTCCTGGTGGAGGCCGAGGGCTCGCGGGTGAGCTTTCATGGCGAGTTGCTGCCCTTGACCCGTCGCGAACTGGGGCTGCTGTTGCGGTTGCTGGCCGCGCCGCAGCGCATCCACACCCGCGACAGCCTGCTGGACGCGGTCTGGGGCACCGAGGCCGACAGCGGCGACCGCACCGTCGACACCCACATCAAGACGCTGCGCGCCAAACTGCGCCAGGTGCGACCGGAGCTGGACCCGATCCGCACCCATCGCGGCCTGGGCTACTCGCTGGAATAGGTGAGCGATGCGCCTGGGCCTGCGACTGTTCTTCGGCTTCTTCCTGATTGCAGGCCTGACCTCGGTCATCCTGCTGCGGGTGGTGCTGGGCGAGGTCAAGCCCAGCGTGCGCGAGGTGATGGAAGACATCATGGTCGACACCGCCAACCTGATGGCGGAGCTCGCGCAGGATGACCTGGCTGCGATGCCGCCTGGCGGCAACCTCACCGGCAGCCGATTCGCCGAGCGGGTGACCGCCTACGCCGACCGTCCGGTGGATGCGCACATCTGGGGACTGCGCAAGCAGAGTCTGGACTTCCGCATCTATGTCACTGACGCGAGCGGCCGGGTGGTGCTGGACAGCAGCCCCGGCGGCACGGCCGTAGGCCAGGACTTCTCCCGCTGGAACGACGTCGCCCGGACCCTGCGCGGCGGCTACGGTGCGCGGTCCTCCACCGATGCCTACGGCGACAGCGGCAGCCCGGTCATGTATGTCGCCGCGCCGGTGCGGGTGGATGGCCGGACCCTGGGCGTGGTGACCGTGGCCAAGCCGATCGCGACGGTGCAGCGCTTCATCGACCGCGCGGAGCGCCGCATCTGGCTGGCCGGGCTGGGGCTGCTGGCGGTCTCGTTGACGGTGGGTGTGGCGGTCACGCTGTGGCTGGTGGTGAATGTGCGCCGCCTGCGACGCTATGCGCTGGAGGTCCAACTGGGCCAGCGTCAGCCGCCGCCCAAGGTGCCGGGGGAACTGGGTGAACTGGCCGAGGCGATGGATGCGATGCGCGAGCGCCTGGACGGTCGCGAACGCCTGGAGCATCTGGCGCGCGCCCTGACGCATGAGCTCAAGAGTCCGCTGGCCGCGCTGCGGGGCGCCGGTGAACTGCTGCAGGACGAGCTGGCGCCGGCGGACCGCCAGCGCTTCGCCGCGCAGGTCGTGTCGCAGAGCGAGCGCATGACCGAGCTGGTCGAGCGGCTGCTGGCCTTGTCGACGCTGGAGCTGCGGCGCGGTCCGGCCCATCCGCGTGAGGTGCGCCTGGATCTGGCGACGGACGAGGTGCTGGCACCGCTGGGTGACTTGCTGCAGCAGAAAGGGCTCTCGGTGCGCTGGCTGCGGCGCGAGCCGGTGCGGGTGCAGGCGGATCCGGAGCTGCTGGCGCTGGCATTGAGCAATCTCTTGAGCAACGCGGTGGACTTCGCGCCGACGCAGTCGACCTTGGACCTGAGTGTGGGGCCGCAGGACGGACGCGCCGTCTTCGCGCTGCGCGACCACGGCCCGGGAGTGCCGGCGGCGGCCTTTGCCCAGCTGGGACAGCGGTTCTTCTCCACGGCGCGGCCGGGCAGCTTGCGCAAGGGATCGGGGCTCGGCCTGGCGATCGTGCGCCAGATCGCCGAGCTGCATGGCGCCCGCCTGCACTTCGAGCCGGCGGACCCGGGGCTGCGGGTGCATCTGGACTTCACCGAGGCCTCACAAACTTCGTCTTGAGCACACCGCCCTTTCGCAGACTGCGGCCTCCCGAATGAACCGATGGAGTGAGGCGAATGCAGCTGCAGATGCGAACGATGTGGTGGAAGGTGGTGGCCCTGGTCGGGATCACCATCGTGCTGTTGATGGTGTTGACCCGCATCGGCTGGCTGGTCGATGAACGCCAGGGCCGGCAGCGTGCGGCCGAGGTCGGCGTGGCCCAGGCCATGGCGGGCGCTCAGGTGTTGCTGGGCCCGATGCTGCAGCGCAGCTGCAGCGAGACCTGGACCACGGTCAGCGGCACCGGCAAGGAGCAGCGTTCCACCGACGAGCGTCGGGACTTCACCCTCTCCGCGCTGCCCGCGCTGCTGACGGTGGACGGCGCGCTCGAACCGGTCATTCGGCATCGCGGTCTGTTCAAGATCAATGGCTATGAGGGCAAGGTGACGCTTCAGGCCAGTTGGCCGACCTTGGCGGCGCTGGTGCCGCGTGCGGAGCATGCCGGCCAGCTGAGCTGCGAGGCGCCGCGCATGATGGTCGCCCTCAGCGATGCGCGCGGTCTTCGCGCGGTGCAGGTTCGCCGCGGGGACGAGGTCCTGACTGTGGCGCCCGGCACGGCGAACGGCAGCTATCCGCGCGGCCTGCATGCGGTGCTGCCCGAGCAGGTCCTGGATCAGCCGTTGCAGCTCCAGGTGGCGCTCGATCTGATCGGCATGACCGATTTCGGTCTGGTGCCGGCGGCGGGTGCCACCGATGTCCACCTCCGCTCCAGCTGGCAGCACCCCAGCTTTGGCGGTCGCTTCCTGCCGGTGAGCTCCCGCCTGGGCCCGGACGGCTTCGAGGCGCATTGGCAGGTCTCCGAGCTGGCGACCACGGCGCTGGCCGATGCGCTGGCGGGCAAGGCCTTGCCCCAGGTGGTCCGCGATCCGGAGGTGGATGTGCGCACCTATTTGGCGGAGATGGCCCCCGGTGGCGCCGCCGCAGGGGATGCCCGGATCGCCGATGCGCTGGCCTTCTCGATGGTGGATCCGGTGAATCCCTATGTGATGAGCGACCGGGCCATCAAGTACGGCCTCATGTTCATCGTGCTGACCTTCGTCTGCGTGGCCTTGCTGGAAGTGCTGTCTGCCCGACAGGTGCATCCGGTGCAGTATCTGCTGGTGGGCCTGGCGATGAGCCTGTTCTTCCTGCTGCTGCTCAGTCTGTCGGAGCATCTGGACTTCGGACTGTCCTATGCGTTGGCCGCCGGCGCGGCGATCGGCTTGCTGAGCGCCTATGGCGCCGCGATGCTCGGCGCCTGGATGCGCGGACTGGCCTTTGGCGGGCTGATTGCAGCGTTGTACGGGGTGCTGTTCGTGTTGCTGAGTCTGGAGCAGGCGGCGTTGCTGGTCGGCGCCCTGTTGCTCTTTGCAGTGCTGGCCGTGGTGATGATGCTGACCCGCCGCATCGACTGGTACGGTCTGGGAGGGCGAGCGCTGAACGCCGCCGTCGAGACTCGGTAACAACGCGGTTGCCCGCAGGCCCCGGCTCGGTCAGCATGGGGCCATGACGACACACGACAACAACGGAGACACTCGAAGCGACGGCGCCGCGCCTTCGCCCCGCCCGGCGGCAGCGCCCGGGCCGCGCTTCGACTTCATCATCGTCGGCGCCGGAACGGCCGGCTGCCTGCTGGCCAACCGGCTCAGTGCCGATCCCTCCAAGCGGGTGCTGTTGCTGGAGGCCGGGGGACGCGACGACTATCACTGGATCCACATCCCGGTCGGCTACCTGCATTGCATCGGCAACCCGCGCACCGACTGGCTCTACAAGACCGAGCCGGATGCGGGCCTGAACGGCCGCAGCCTGCGTTATCCGCGCGGCAAGGTGCTGGGGGGCAGCTCCAGCATCAACGGCATGATCTACATGCGAGGCCAATCGCGGGACTACGACGACTGGGCGCGCGCCGTCGGCGACGAGGCCTGGCGCTGGGACGCGGTGCTGCCGTTCTTCAAGCGCCATGAGCATCATTGGCGTCTGGACGCAGGCGCGGAGCGGGCACCGGGGTTCGATCCCGCCCTGCACGGTCACGGCGGCGAGTGGCGGGTGGAGAAGCAGCGACTGCGTTGGGCGGTGCTGGATGCATTCGCCGCCGCCGCGCAGGAGGCTGGCATTCCGGCCACGCCCGATTTCAATCGCGGCAACAACGAGGGCGTGGGTTATTTCGAGGTCAACCAGAAGGCGGGCTGGCGCTGGAACACCGCCAAGGCCTTCCTTCGACCGACCTGCTATCAGCGACCCAACTTCGAAATGTGGACCGGCTCGATGGCGCAGCGCCTGCTGCTGGACACGGTCGACGGCCAGCCGCGCTGCACCGGGGTGCAGGTAAGCACGCCGCATGGGCTGGAAGAGGCCCGTCTGGAACCGGGGGGCCAGGTCTTGCTGGCGGCAGGCGCCATCGGCTCGCCACAATTGCTACAGCTGTCGGGCATCGGGCCCGGCGATCTGCTGCAATCCTTGGACATTCCGGTGCGGCACCACCTGCCCGGTGTGGGCGCCAACCTTCAGGATCATCTGCAGATCCGGGCGGTGTTCAAGGTGCACGGGGTGAGCACCCTCAACACCCTGGCCGACAGCTGGTTCGGCAAGGCCCGGATCGGCCTGGAATATGCCTTGCGGCGCAGCGGACCGATGAGCATGGCGCCGTCGCAGCTGGGGGCGTTTGCACGCAGCGGGCCGGACAAGGACTGGCCCGATCTGGAGTACCACGTGCAGCCGCTCTCGCTGGATGCCTTTGGCGAGCCGCTGCATCGCTTCAATGCCTTCACCGCCAGTGTGTGCAATCTGAACCCGACCAGCCGCGGCTCGGTGCGCATCCGCAGTGCCGATGCGGCCGACGCACCGTTGATTGCGCCCAACTATCTGAGCACCGAGGAAGATCGCCAGGTGGCCGCCCGCAGCCTGCGGCTGACGCGGCGCATCGTCGGCCAGCCCGCCTTGGCGCGCTACCGGCCGGAGGAATTCCGACCCGGCCCGCAGTTCGAGACCGATGAGGAACTGGCCCGGCTGGCGGGCGACATCGCCACCACCATCTTCCATCCGGTCGGCACCTGCCGGATGGGTCGGGCCGACGACGAGGCGGCCGTGGTGGACAGCCGGCTGCGGGTGCGCGGCGTGGCGGGTTTGCGGGTGATCGATGCGAGCGTGATGCCCACCATCACCAGCGGCAACACCAACTCGCCCACCCTGATGCTGGCCGAGCGCGCTGCCGAGTGGCTGTGCGCGGGCGATTGAGTCGCGGGCGCCGATGCCAACGCGGCGCCCGTGGCGCTGGTGGCGGCGGTGGGGATCAGGCCGACAGGGGCTTCACAGCGCCTGTCAATCCGCTCGAGGTCGAACTCAGGCGCTGAAGCGCTCTTCCAGATAGCTCAGCAGGGTGCGCAGGGTCTGGGCCTCGCCGCCGATCGGACGGCCGGGGCGCGACTGGTCGTTCCAGGCGAACAGGTCGATGTGCAGCCAGTCCTGCTGGGCGGGGACGAACGCTTCCAGGAACAGCGCGGCATTGATCGCGCCGGCCAGGGCATTGCGCCCGGTGTTGACGATGTCGCCGATGCTGGAGGTGATGCCCTCCTTGTAGGGCGCCCACAGCGGCATGTGCCACATCGGGTCGTCCAGCTTCAGGCCCAGGTCCACCAGGTCGCGGCCGGTGTCCATGTGGCGGGTGAACAGCGCCGGCAGCTGCGCGCCCAGCGCAATCCGGGCGGCGCCGGTCAGGGTGGCCATGTCGATGATCAGTTCGGGCTCGAACTCGGTGGCATAGGCCAGTGCGTCGCACAGCACCACGCGGCCTTCGGCATCGGTGTTGCCGATCTCGATGTGCAGGCCGGCGCGGGTCTTGATGACATCGCCGGGGCGGTAGGCATTGCCGGAGATCGAGTTCTCCACCGCCGGGATCAGCACCTGCAGGCGCACCGGCAGCTTGAGCGCCATGATCAAGGTGGCCAGGCCCAGCACGTTGGCCGCACCGCCCATGTCCTTCTTCATCTGGCGCATGCCGTCGGCGGGCTTGATGTCCAGGCCCCCGGTGTCGAAGCACACGCCCTTGCCGACCAGCGTCAGCCGCGGATGCTTGTCGCTGCCCCAGTTCAGCTCGACCAGCCGCGGCGCGCGGGTGCTGGCGCGACCGACCGCATGGATCGCGGGGAAGTTCTTCTTGAGCAGGTCGTCACCGACGATCTCCTTGAACTTCGCGCCGTGCTGCTTGCCGACCACCGCCGCGGCCTTCGACAGCTCCTCCGGGCCCATGTGTTCGGCCGGCGTGTTCACCAGGTCGCGCACGGCGGAGATGGCGGTGGCGATGGCCAGGCCGCGCTGGCCGTCCGCGCTGCTCTTGATGAGCAACTGCGCCGGCTGGCGCTTGCGCGGCTTGTAGAGGTCGAACTGATAGCAGCCGAGTTCCCACGACATCGCCGCGGCCTCGTCCTGCAGCGCCAGGCCGTCCGGCGACAGCGTGTAGTGGCCTTCCGGCAGGGTCAGCGGCAGGGCCGACAAGGCGAACGGATGGGCCGCATGGGCCACCCCGGCGAAGACCTGGGCCAGCTTGCCGTCATCACCCGGCACCAGGGCGAAGGTGTCCGGCGCGGCGCTGAAGCCCAGGGTCGCCAGCCATTGCTGGGTCCGCTTGGGCAGGCTGGGCGCCAGGGCTTGGTAGGCGGCGCGGTCCAGCGCCAGGATGGGCGTGGCGCGGGCCACCGAGGTCTTGAATTGAACGTTCATCGGATGTCGCCGTACGGCTGAAGTGGGGCCGGCCCGGGTGGGCCACGAACCGGGCGCAGGCCGTCGTCCATGAACATGCGGCCGCGCCCGTATCGACAGGGAGGTGGCGCATTCTCGCTCGCAGGCCCCTGGCGGACACAAGTGATCCCGGAATCGGGCGACTGCCGCCCGTGATCCGACGGAAGGCCCCGGGGAGGGGCGCAGGGGTCGCTATGGCCTGTCGAGGGCGGGTGCCGAATGAAGACCGTGGTGATGCCGGGTCGAACGTGGAGGCGCTGCGCGCTGTGCTCGCGTGCCGCATGTCAGACGAATCGGCGGCGGGACGCCACCGGATGACGGCTGACCGGTCGAAACCAAAGAGGCGCCGAGTGGCGGGTCCGCTGAACTCAGCAGGCCTTCCGAAGTCGGGAAAGCAGCGCCTGTGCGGCCGCCGTGGTGCCGGTTGGGGCGGTGGCGCTGGCGGCGGACATGGCCGGATTGTCGACCGCGGCCTGGATCAGCCGCTGGGATGCACCAGGCTGGGGCAAAACCGGACCGATGAAGCAGAGCCGCTCGCCCGAACCGATGAGCAAGGTGGGGAAGGTCTCGACCTCCAGGTCGTCCACCAGCTCGGCGTCGTCCTCGATGTCCACCCAGACGAACTGTGCCCCGGGATGCTGCTGCCGCAGGCGGGCAAAGTCCTCCCGATAGGTGTCGCACACCCGGCACCAGGCGGCGCACAGGCAGGCGACCAGCAGGCCGGACGTCACGTCGCCCTGAGGCGTGGCGGGCGGGGCATCGGGAGCGGCGGGGGCGGCAGGAACAGCGGACATGGGGTCAAGCTTAGCGAGAAAGCCCGGTGTTGGCCGGCACCAGGCCTTGCGGGACGTTGCAGCCCGACGACGATCCGATCCCTGCGGTCTGCCTGCCGAAGGCCGCGCCATGTCGGCGCGGCGGCCGTCCAGGCACTTAATCAACGAACAACTTCACGCCGTGCCGCCTTTCGGTGCAGAAACGATGTTTGGAATTGTGAATTGCCTGTCAACGGGGCACGGATGCACTGCGTTAGAGGTCGCAAGGCGATTTTCCCCGCCTGGAATCCAGAAGGTCCACGACCATGATGAAGTCCCAATCACGCACCGAATCCCAACCGCGTCGCATGCCGATGCCGGAACTGAACAGCGACAAGGGTCGCAAGCACGAGGCTTTTGAAGTCGCCAGCCTGGGCTGCGACCGCCGCAGCGTGGCCCGCGCCCTGCGTTTCGACCGCAAGCGCTGATCTTCGCCGAGGCCCGTCCGGGCCCCGCGCTCGTGCCGCCGCCGTCCTGGCGGCCGCCCCCTCCCCCCAGATGATTTGACGCTGACAGCGCCTGCCAGGCGCTGTTGGCCGTTGCCCTGAGCCGAATGCCGGTTCAGGCGTCGTCGTCCGGGTCCGCCTCGTCCAGCAGCGGGGCCAGCAGCCGCTCGATCTCGGCGGGGCTGAATTTCTCCAGCTGTTCCCCGGTGTCGCTGCCCAGCATGCCGTCGGCCAGGGTGCGCTTGCGGGCCTGCAGCTCCAGCATCCGTTCCTCGATGCTGCCCTCGATCACCAATTGATGGGCGAAGACCGGCCGGGTCTGTCCCAACCGATGGGCGCGCGCCTGGGCCTGGGCGTCCACCGCCGGATTCCACCAGGGATCGACCTGGATCACGGTGTCCGCCGCCGTCAGGTTCAGGCCCACGCCGCCGGCCTTCAGGCTGACCAGCATCAGCGGCACCTCTTCTGCCTGAAAGCGACGCACCAAATCCCCGCGCTTACCTTCCGCGGTGGCGCCGGTCAGGCTGAGCAGCGGCACGCCGGCCTCGGTCATGGCCGCCTCCACCAGGCTGAGCATGCCGGTGAACTGCGAAAACACCAGCACCCGACGACCCTGGGCGATGAACTCCGGCACATGGGCTCGGAGCCAGTCCAGTTTGGCGGTCTCCATGCCGGTCGGCACCGCCAGGCCGGGCACCAGCCGCGGATCGCAGCAGACCTGCCGCAGCTTCAGCATGGCATCCAGCACCGAGATCAGGCCGTCGCCGAAGACCTTTTGCTGCGCCAGCACCCGCCGGACCAGGTGATCGGCCCCGATCCGCACACTTTCATAGAGTTGCCGTTGCCGTCCCTGCAGCGGGATGCGAACGGTCAAGACCGTCAACGGCGGCAACTCGGTGGCCACCTCCGACTTCAGCCGGCGCAGGATGAAGGGCCGCACCCGGGCGGCCAACTGGCGGGCCCGCTGTGCCGATCCGCTGACCTCGATCGGTTTGCGCCAGTGCTTGGCAAAGCTGCGGCTGTCGCCCAGGTAGCCGGGCATCAGAAAGTCGAATTGCGTCCAGAGCTCGCCCAGATGGTTCTCCAGCGGCGTGCCGGTCAGGACCAGCCGCTGGCCGGCATCCAGGCGGCGCAGGGCGCGGGCCGCGCGGGAGCGTGGGTTCTTCACCGCTTGCGCTTCGTCCAGCACCAGCACCGAGAACCGGTGGCGGGTCAGCGCCCGCAACTCCCGCCAGACCAGGCCGTAGCTGCACAGCAGCAGGTCGACCTGGCCCAGGTCCGCCAGCACCGCACGACGCTGGTCCGGATCGGTCAGGGCCGCGACACGCAACCCCGGCGCGATGCGTGCGGCTTCTTCCGCCCAATTGAACATCAGCGAGGTGGGCGCCACCACCAACGCCGGCTGCTGCAGCCGGCCGGCCTGGCGTTCCACCCACAAATGCGCCAGCGCCTGCGCGGTCTTGCCCAGGCCCATGTCGTCGGCCAGGATGCCGCCCAGCGACTGCCGCGCCAGATACTGCAGCCAGGCCAGGCCTTGCAGCTGATAAGGCCGCAGCTGGATGCCCAGGCCGTCGGGCTGAGGTTGCGGTGGTGGCGGGCCGGCGGATTGAAGGCGCAGCCACATTGCCCGCAGCTCGTCCGCGCCGACCACCTGCCACCGGCTGTCCGAGCCCGCCAGCAAGGACAGCCGCGCCGCTTCCCAGGAGGTCAGCGGAATTGCGCCGCGGCGCGAGCGCTGCACCACCAGCACTTCCAGCAGGTTCAGCATCAATTGCTTGAGCGGGGCGGCCGTGGCGTGCAGGCGTCGACCGCCGGGGGCCCGCAAACTGATGACGGCATCGTCGTCGATGGTGCCGATGGCCTCGGCGGACAGCCAACGGCGGTCGCGCTTGAGCAGGTTCCAGATCAGCGGCGCCAAGTCCACCCGTTCTCCCTGCACCACCACGCCCAGACTCATCAGCCAGGAGCCCTTGCGGCGGGAAAGACCCAGCGTCTGGACCCGCTCCGGGGCCGGGCTGGCCTCGTCGTCGGCCTCGGCGCCCACCTCCAGCCGCCAGGCGTCAATGGCCTGGCTGTGGTGCGCGAACCCCGGCAGGAACTCGACCTCCCAGCCCAGTGCCCGCAGTTGCGGCACCTGCTCCGCAGCGAAGTCCGCAAAGAACTCCTCCTGCTCCAGCGTCCAGCAGGGCGTCAAGGCGCGACCGAAGGCGGCATCCCGCCACTGCAGCATCTCGGGGTCCACCGGGCGCAGCGGCAATTGCTCCCAGGTCTTTCGATCCGCCTCGGCCTCCGGCCAGCGGCCCAGCCGCACCAGGGTCACCTGATCGGCCCGAGGCCCCATCTTGCCGTGCGGCCGCATGCCCAGCAGGCCGTCGCCGCGGTTCAGGGTCTGCAGGATCAGTTGGGGCGGGAGCGACGTCATCGGCCGTGATTGTCGGGGCGTCAGCGATGGCAGACTGCCGACCCATGAAACGGCTCCTCCGCGCGTTGTTCCTCCTGCTGTTGCTGGGTCTGACCGGCGCCGCACTGTTGCTGCAGTCTGCGCCCAGCGTGCCCTTGCGCGACCCCTCCGCCTTGGGCGATCAGGTCGCCCAGGCGCATGCGGCCTTCAAGCGCAATGACCCGCGCGGCCAGGCGCCGGGCGTGCGCCCGCTGCGCCTGAGCGAATCCGAACTGGAGGGTCTGCTGGAACTGGGCCTGAACCGGTGGCGACCCGCCCGTGCCGACCTGCGCCTTGCGCCCGGCGAGGCGGAGGTGCAACTGAGCATCGAACTGCCGCTGCCCTGGCGCTGGCGCTGGCGCTGGCGCTGGCTCAACATTGACACCCGTTGGCAGCAGGCGCCGTCGGCCGCGCTGTGGCCGGCGCTGTCGTCGTTGCGGGTGGGGCATCTGCCGCTGCCGGCCTCGGTCAGCGGCTGGCTGCTGCATCAGGCGGCCCGGCAGGCCCTGGGCGAGGACGATCTCAAGCTCGCCCGCGGTCTGCTGCGCGAGCTGATCTTTGAATCCCACGGCGTGGACCTGCGCTATGAGTGGCAGCCGGACACCGCCCGGCAACTGGCCTCGCGCCTGTGGCCCGAGGTCGAACGCGAACGGCTGCGCGTCTATGAAGCCCGTATCGGCGAACTGAGCCAGGCCTATCCGCCGGGGTCGCCGGTGCCGCTCACGCCGTGGCTGGAAACGCTGCTGCGCCTGGCAGCGCAGCGCAGCGAGGGCCGGGTGGACATCGCCGCCGCCGAACACCGCGCGCTGATCCTGAGCCTGGGCCTGTACGCCAGCGGACAGACCTGGGGCCGCTTCATTCCGCAGGCGCGGGAATGGCCTCGCCCGCGTCCGCAGGTGCTGCTGTTGGGCGGACGCGAGGATTTCGCGCTGCACCTGCTGATCTCGGCGGTGCTTGCGATTGAAGGCGGCGGGCCGGTGACTGATGCGATCGGCCTGTACAAGGAGATCGCCGACTCCCGCGGCGGCAGCGGTTTCAGCTTCAATGACCTGGCGGTGGATCTGGCCGGCAAGCGGCTGGGCCTGTTGTCTCAGCAGGCCCCGCTGCGGCTGCAGGGCTTCGCGGCCGGGACGGTGCAGGAGAGCGACTTCACCCCCGCCGTCGCCGATCTGCCGGAGTTCCTCAGCGCCGAGCAGTTCCAGCGCGACTACGGCGGCCCGGATGGTGCGCCGTATCGGGCGCTGATGGCGCGCATCGAGGCGCGGGTGGACGCACTGCCGTGGTTCCGATGACTGCCGGAACGGCCATTCGCCGGCCATCCCGGTCGTTCAACCCTTCTTTGGCGTCGGCTCGCCGCTCTTCTTGAAGTCGGCGGGGACCTTCATCAGCGCGGCGTCCGGCTCGCCCCGACGAATCTGGCGGAGCTGATAGTTCTGCTCGCCGCTGCGGGGATCTCGGTCCTGGCTGCTGACGGTGATCTGCAGCTCGGGCGAGGTCCACACCTCACGGGTGAGGACGATCGGCTTCTCGTTGCCGACCTTGCCCGCCTCGATGGTGCTGGTGAAGCGTTGGCCGGTGAGCTTCAGGCCCTCCACCTCGCGCGGCGGCAAGGCCTCGGGGCGCGACCGCTCCAGGCTGGCTGCCCGTTCGGCCCGCAGCCCGACCGCGGCGGGGATCGGCACCGGCATCGCCGTCGCGTCGGGGCTTTCCATCTGGACGACGCGCAGGTCATGGCCGCCGTCCACCGGTGCGATCACGACGGCACGCGGTGCCATGGGGGGCTGTGGCGGCGCGGGCGGCTGGGGCGGCTCCACCGGCGCGGCACCCATGGTGTTGCGCAGCCGCTCGCCGTGCACCCGGGTCCATTCCTTCATCTGGCGGGCGTACTCGCGCATGCGTTCGGCGTAGTCGCGCTGGCGGGCGGTTTCCTCGCGCCGCGCCGATTCGTCGACGCGTCTGCCCAGGTAGCGGGCCGTCTTGCGTTGCGGGTCGAGCAGCCAGTTGTCGCCGCCCACCGGGTCGCGCAGGTAGATCCATTTGCGGCCCTGGCGTTCGATCTCCTGACGGGTGCGACCCTCCGCATCTCGGCACAGCAGGCTGGTCTGCTGATGGACGATGCGGTTGCCGTCCATCAGCGGCTGCACCGTCTCATGCACAGCCTGGGCGCAATACGGAGCGCCCTTGACGACTTTCTCGCGGGACAGGATCTGGCCGGCGAAGGCGGCGTCCACGGCGATACGGACCTGTTCGGCCACCTGCACCGGCAATTCCGGCGGCAGGGCGGAGGGCGCCGGCGGTGCCGGTGGCGCTGGCGGTCGGTCGGACACGTCGGGCTGGGCCTGGGCGGCCAGCGTGAGGGCGGCCAGCGCCAGGGCAGTGAGAAGCGGCTTCAGGAGGGTCTTCATGGCGGACTCCAGGTCGATCGATCAAGACAGGTGGGGGCTCAGGGCAGCACGCGCATGGCCAGGACATCGCCGGAGGCATGCACCAGCAGTTCGGCATGCACCGGCTCCGCGGCGACGGAGGGGTCGTAGGGCAGCCCCAGCAGCGCCAGCCGCTCGCGGGGGACCTCGGTGGGGACGAGCCAGGCTGTCTCGTTGCCAGCCGCCTGATAGGCGGCCCAGCGGTCGGCGCTGACGAGGACGATGAAGTCACTGCCCCGCGCCACCACCGCCCCGGATTCGCCAGGGGGCGCCAGGCTCAGCAACCAGACGCAGGTGACCAGCACGCTGGCGCACAGCGCCGGACCGGCCAGCGCCCAGCGCCAGCGCGATCGGCGCTGCTGCGCCTGTTGCGCGGAGAAGCCCGCGCGCATGGCCGCCAGCACGGCGGCGTCGCGGTCCGGCGTGGGGCGCTGCTGCTGAAGCTCGCGGGCGCCTGCCCAGAGCCAATCGGCCAGGCGGGTGCGCCGTGGGGCAACAGAGGCGACCGGGGGGAGGTGGTGATCTTTCATCATGTGGACCTTGTAGGGTGTTCGTCGGCGCCTGGGCTGGCGGCGGTCACCGGAGGGACGGCATGGACCGCCCGGCCGGCATGCATCGTGTCCACCGTTGGCACCGTGTGCGCCCTGTCCGCCGTTTGCCCCGCGCCGATGGCGTCGGCGGTCGAGGCGCTCTCCATCGGTTCCCCGCCGGGAGCTGGTGCCGTCAGTGCGGCCAGCAGGCGGGCGCGACCGCGGTGCAGCCGGGTACGGAGGGTGTTGAGTTCAATGCCGGCGATGCGGGCGGCCTCGGCATAGGGGCGTTCCTGCAGGTCCACCAGCACCACGGCTTCGCGGAACGTCCAAGGCAGGGACTGCAGCGCCTCCCACAACTGCGCCTGATCCTGGGCCCGCACCAGTTGCTGTTCCGGCGAATCGACCTGGTCTTCATCGGCCGAGTGCGGGTCCGACATCGGATCGTCGGCCTGGGGCCGGTCCCGCCATCGGCCGAGCAGATGGTGCCGCGCCATGCCGGCGAGGTAGGCGCCGAGGCTGCCTCGTCCCGCATCCCAGCCCTCGGGCCGGGTCGCGAACTGGACGAAGGCCTCCTGCATGGCATCGGCCGCCCAGTCCGGTTGTCTGCACAGGGCCAAGGCATAGCGGTAGACCCCTGGTGATTCGGCGCGGTAGATCGGCTCCAGCGCCGACGCATCGCCTTGGCGCAGGCGACGGACCAGCGCGGCGCTGGCGTCAGGGCCCGTCGATGCCGGGTCCGAATGCGGGCGCGGCGCGGCGCCGGAAGGATCCGCGTTCCCGCCGCGCTCAGCCGGCTGGCCGTCGTCGCGGCCCGCTCGGACGCGGCCCGCCATGCGTGTCCACAGACTCATGGGGCATCCGTCCAGTCAATCCGGCCAAGCGGGTGAGGAGAGGCGAGTGTCCACAGGACCCTCAATGAATTCCATCGCTGCATGACCATATTGCGCGGCCGCGGCAAAAAGTTCCCGGGACTCACAGCATCCCGGCGTGTCCCGCCGCATTGCGCGGACAGAGTTCAGCCCTATGCATCATTGCAACGGTGTGACACCTTTCTGCGACAGCGGGCGGCGTTCGCCCCATGGGCGGATTTGGGGAATGTGCGGTGATCGCAAAGCGATAAATTACCGCATATAGCGGACAAGTGAGCACAGGCTTACGGTTCCAATTTGGTGCATGCGCCGAGTGAAAACCCCAAGTGCGTGCATGGATAGCGAGTCCTACGATCCGCTTCACTCGACGTAACTGCCGTGCGAATGGTGGTTGCCTACGGGGGCTGAGGAGACAAACAAATCAAACCAACACCAACGAATCGCTAGTGACACTGTCACAATTCGCGGGCACCTGTTCAGGTGCCCGCTTTGTTTTTGTGGCCCCATCGTTGATGTTTGTGGCCCGCTTTCGCGAGTCGCATGGCCATGATCGAGTTGTTGACGGTGGCGACAGCCTCCCTGCTGGCTGGTTTCGTCGATGCCGTGGTGGGCGGCGGCGGGTTGATCCTGGTTCCCGCGCTGTTCAGCACTTTTCCCAACGCGGCTCCGGCCACGCTCTTCGGCACCAACAAGGGCGGTGCCATTCTCGGCACGGCCTGGGCCACGCATCAATACGCCAAGCGCGTCACCCTGCCCTGGCGGGCGCTGATGCCGGCGGCCCTTGCCGCCTTGGCGGGCAGCTTCTGCGGTGCGTGGGCGGTGACGCTGGTCAATCCGGACGGGTTGCGCAAGGCGCTGCCGCTGATCCTGCTTGGCGTGCTGCTCTACACCCTGGCGAAGAAGGACCTTGGTCGTCACCATGCCCCGCGTCACAGCCTGGGCACGCAGACGCTGATTGCGTCGGTCATCGGGGTGGTGATCGGGTTTTATGACGGATTCTTCGGACCCGGCACCGGCAGCTTCTTCGTGTTCCTGTTCGTGCGGCTGCTGGGATTCGACTTCCTGCATGCCTCCGCCACCGCCAAGCTGCTCAACACGGCCACCAACGGCGCGGCCTTGATCCTGTTTGCGAGCAAGGGGCATGTGTGGTGGCAGATCGCCGCGGTCATGGCCGTGGCCAACGTGATCGGCAGCCTGCTGGGCACCCGCATGGCCCTGGCGCGCGGCGCGGGCTTCGTGCGCGGCATGTTCGTGGTGGTCGTGTCGGTGCTGATCGTGAAAACCGGATACGACGCTTTCTTGCGCTGAGCGGCGATCGATCGGGCGTTCCGCCAAAGGCGGGATGTCCGCTGGCCTCGCTCCAGCGATACCATTGGATAAACAACCTCTCATCACCATGCCCGTCGATCCACACCTGCGTTCGCTGGACATCGAAATCCCCACCCAGCCTGACGTCCTGGTCAAGCTCTCGCTGCTGATGGCGGATGAAGACATCGACCTTCAGGCCGTCTGCTCCCTGGTGGAGACCGACATGGCCATGGCTGCGGCCGTGCTCAAGGCGGTGAATTCGTCGATGTACGGGCTGCGCGGCCGCGTGCAAACGGTGCATCAGGCGATGACCTACCTCGGCATGCGCGAGGTCGCCGCGATCACCTTCGAAATGGGCCTGCGCGCCGCCTTCCCCCCTGCGGCTGAACTGGGCCCGGTCTGGGACCGCGCCTCCAAGCGCGGCCTGCTGATGGGACGCATGGGGCAGATGCTCAGCGTCGATCCCTGGGCGGCCCACTCCGCAGGCCTGTTCGAGGAGTGCGGCAAGGCGGTGCTGTACCGCCATGCGCCCGGTCACTATCCGGCGATGCTGCGCGCGGCCAGCAGCGACATGGAGCTGGTCCAGCTGGAGCACACCGCCTTCGGCGTGAGTCATGACGCGCTGGGCGCCGCCCTGTGCGAGAGCTGGGGTGTCGCACCGGCGGCGGTGGCCAGCGTTCGCTATCACGTGCAGCTTCAGTACGACCCGCACATGCCCGAAGCCATGCAGCGCCGCGGCGTGGGTGCGATCTCGCTGGTCGCCTGGACGCTGATGAACAACCCCTCCAAGCTCGACGAGACCGTCATGCTGATCGCCCCTCAGGCCCAGTTGGACGAAACCCTCATGCTGCGCGCCGCGCGGCGTGTCGAAGAGCAGTTGGAACAGGCCGAGTCGCGCGGGCGCTGAGCCTGCTCGGGGCGCTGACCAGGGCGCCGATCGCGCCGATCACGCTGATCCCGCCGATCCCGCCGATCCCGCCGATCCCGCAAAGAGGCGCCCAGTACGCCCAGCGTTCGAAGCCCCGCTCAGGAGGCCAGGCACAGCCGATCGCGGCCGGTGTGCTTGGCCAGATACAGGGCCTCATCGGCGGCCTGCATCAGGGCCTGCGGGCTCATGTAGGGATGGCCCGGCTGATAGGCCGCCAATCCCAGGCTCAGGGTCACGATGTCCGCATCCCCGTGACGGCCGCGTGCCGAGGGCCGGGCACCATGCGGAATCGCCAGCTCGCGCCAGCGCTCGCGCATGCCCTCCAGCAAGCCCTGGGCGGTGTCGAGGTCCAGGCCCGGCAGCAGCACGACGAACTCCTCGCCGCCCAGGCGAGCCACCAGGTCGGTGTCGCGCTGGAACTGCTCGCGCAGCACCCGCGCCAGCGCCTTCAGCACCTCGTCGCCCGCCGGTCGGCCGTGGTGCTGGTTGTAGGGTTTGAGGTCGTCCACATCCAACACCGCCAAGGCCAGGCGACCCTGGTCACGCTGAGCCCGCTTGAACTCGCGCCGCAGGGCGATCTCGAATTCCCGCCGGTTGCTGGCGCCGGTCAATGCGTCATGGCGTTCCAACTGCGCCAGTTCCCGCCGCTTGGCATCCAGTGAGCGCTCGGCCTGTTCCAGACGTTGGTGCTGGCGCTCCACTTCGTCGCGCAACTGCCGACCCCGGGACTGTTCCCGCTGCAGCTCGTCGCCCAAGGAGGTGTGGACGTGGGCGAAGGCCTGTTCCAGTCGCAGCAGCTCGGTGGGTGGGTGATCGTCCGGCTCCAACCAAGAGAGCGACTGCGGCGGCAGCGTCGGATCAAAGCGGCTGGCTTCCTCCGACAGCCGCCGCAGGCGACGAAGCAGCCACCGATCCAGCATCGCTGCCCCGATCAAGGCCAGGGCGATCACCAGCAGCAGGTGGATCAAGGTGCTGCGCAGCAGCGGATCGTGGCGCAGCGTGTTGCCCATGGAGGCCACCGGGGCCTGGATCCGCAATGCGCCGGCCTGGCCCAGGGTGAATTCGGTGCGCGGGCCGGGCTCCCCATCCGCGGTGTCGCTCTGGGCGCGGTATTGCTCGCCGGTCTGGGTCAGCAGCTCCACGCTTTGCAGGCCGTGACGTTGCAGGATCTGATGCAGCAGCCCAAGGACCTCATCGGGCCTTTGCTCGATGCTCAGGGTCAGCGGCCCGCCATACAGCGCCGGGATGGCCCGCAACTCCTGATCGAGCTGTGCGGCCCGCCGCTGAGTCTCCTCACGCAGCTGCCAGCCGCTGGACATCACGATCAGCAGCAGACCAAGCGCGAACAGCGCCACCATCGTGCGCGCCCCGACCGAAATACTGATGGCCTTGAAGGTCATGGGTAGGTGCGGGTTCAGTTGCAGCAGCAGGGAACGAGGACCTCGAAATCATTGTGCATGTCACGTGGGGATGGTTTCCTCGGGGAAACGCCAGGGACCACGCCCCCAAAATCAGCGCCATGACACGAAGTTCCCCGCCGCCCAGGTGATCCACGCCTCCGCCGTTCGGGAGATATTCAGGAAGATGAATCGATGACGACAAGCAGCGCGGCACCGGCCTCGCCGAAGCGACCGGGGACGATCGATGACGGCGAGCGCCCGCTGGCTGATGGGACGCTTAGTCGCGGCCCTCGCGGCCCTCGCGGCCGTGGCGGTCGCGCGCCGAGGAGCGTCACCGCCGCCGCGCTGGGCCTGGCGCTGGCCACCGGCGCGCAGGCAGACCCCGGCTACTACCTGGTACGCCCCTACAGTGAACCCGGCCAGACCACGCTGGATCTTCGGTACTGGAGCGTGCAGCCGCCTGATCAGGCGGCCATCCTGTGGCCGGAGGTGGGCCTGCGTCACGGCTTCACCGACCGCTGGAGCAGTGAACTGCTGTTGAGCTGGATCGGCCCCACGCTGCAGTCGCAGTCCCTGTCGTCGATCAACTGGACGCACCAATATCTGCTGACGCAGGGCGACCGGCCGTACGACCTCGGCCTGCATCTGCAGCTCATCCGCAACCGTGACAGGGGGAATGCGGTCGAGGTCGGGCCGCTGTTCCAGGCGGAATGGGGCCTGACGCAGTTCAACCTGAATCTCTTCTGGGCGCATGACGCGGCCGCGCGTCGTCAGAACCAGACCAAGCTGCAATGGCAGGCCCTGCATCGATGGTCGACCGGCTGGCGGGCCGGCCTGCAAGGTTTCGCCGAGCCGAAATCGTGGCGTGCCGGCCCCACCTGGCGCGCGACCCTGGTGCCCGGCCTCGAACTCCAGGCGGCCTGGCTCTGGGGCAACACCTACCGTCGACGCGGCGACATGCTGAGCGCCCAGCTGCAATGGGGCTTCTGATGCGGGGGATCCCGCCTGCCAAGAACGGGGTTGCCCCCGATCATGCGGGTTGCAGCGTTCTCAAGGCGCAGCACAACGGACAGGGGGTGATGGATCACGCTGCTCGATTCCGCGCTTCACTGCTCGGCACTTGCTGCCCGCGCAGGGGTCAGGCGATGTCCGCCAGACGCAGCCCGGTGCGGAAGCGGCGCGTCGCGCCGCTCAGCGGATCCACAAACCCGATCTCCCGCGCCAGCAACTGGAGCGGGCGACTGAAGTCCGGGGTCTCTTCCACCGGTTGAAGCACGGGATAGATGCGGTCGCCCCGCAGCGGCAGACCCAGGCTGTCCATCTGCGCCCGCAACTGGTGTTTGACGCCGCTGTGCGGACGCAGCTCGTAGCGCGCGAGCGTCGGCCCCAGCCGTTCGATCAGGGCGATGTGGGTGAAGGCATTGGGTTCGCCATCGACGGTGCGCATCTGCATGAAGTCCACCGGATGCTCTTCCAGCCGCGTGGCGAGGGACAGGGGCAGCGACAGGTCCTCGCGCCAACCGGCCACCGCCTCATAGACCTTCTCCACCGCGCGATCGCGGAACAGGCGTTGGTAGGCGTCCCGGCTGCCCGGCTGCACCGAGAACAACGTCAGTCCCGCCGTTTCCCGATCCAGACGATGGATCGGACTCAGGTCGGCCAGGCCGGTTGCTCGGCGCAGGCGGGTGAGCAGCGTTTCGCGCACATAGCGGCCCTTGGGCGTGACCGGCAGGAAATGCGGCTTGTCGGCCACCAGCAGGTGCTCGTCCAGGTGCAGGATCTGCGCTTCAAAAGGAATCTCCGGCTCGTCGGCCAGCCAGCGCCAGTAGTAGAGGCGACGATGAGGCTGGTAGAGCGCTTCGGGGGCCAGCGCGTGGCCTTGGTCGTCCAGGACGTCACCGCGTCGCAGCCGCTCGGCCCAGTCCGCGCGGGTGACCAGCGGCAGACGCTCGGCGAGGTAGTCCAGCACCAGCGGCCACGGGCCCGGCGGGCAGGCCAAGGCGCTGGCAGCCACGCCCTCACGCAAGGGCAAGGCCAGTTTGGGCGGACGTGCCATGGCCGCCGTTCAGTCGATCTGCGCCGGCCCGCGCCCGCGCTCGTCCAGGTAGCGGCGCAGGCGCTGATGGTCGTCCGCGTCCAGCGTCGCACCGCCACGCCACGACCGGATCCATTGCTCGCGCTGAGGATCCGCCGCCATCTCGCGCACCGTGCGGTCAATCGCTTCGATGGCACGTCGACCGTCGGGCGTGCGGCTGCAGGCACTGACCGCCACCATCGTGCTGCGACCCTCGGCCAGCGGCAGCTTGGCCAGCTCGGGCGGGCCGGGATGCTGCGTCATGAACTCATCGACCGATGCCGGATAGTCCAAGGTGTAGTCCATGCGGCCGGCCTTGAGCATGGCCAGCAGATTCGCACCCCGCCCCGCCACGACCGCACGCGGCGCCGTGTCAGGCCGTGAAGCCAGCAATTGGTCGATGCGCGGGCCGTAGCTGCGGTTGCGCGGAAGCAGGCCGACCAGTTCGCGGCGCTGCATCAAATCGGCCAGCTTCAGCGGCTGCCCGCCGGCTTCGAAGCGGGCGAGATCGTCCCGCCGCACGATCACATGAATCTGGCGCGACATCATCGGCGGATGCAGCGGGGTGAAGTACAGCCACTGGAGGCGCTCGGGCGTGCGCACATGCAGCACGGTGCACAGCGTTTCGCCCTGGCGCACCTGGGCTTGGAAGCGCGGCAGGCTCAGCTCGACCAGCTCGTGGCGGAACTGTGGCATGCGGGCGATCAGCACCCGCAGGAAGCCGTCCACCTCGCCCTGTCCCAGCTCATCCGGACGCTGCGGCGCCCGACCGTCCCGAAAGCTGAAATGGGGGGGCAGGTCCTGCACCAGCCAACGGATGGTGGCGGGCATCGACGGTGGCTGGGCGACGGTGGCGCGCACCTGCGTCGGGACGAGCGCCACCAGCAGCGCCGCGGTGATGGCGGCGCCTGATCGTGTGTTCAGCGCAAGGGCCCGTGCCGAGCCGATCGCTCGACGCAGGGACCGGGTCAGTCGCCCTCGACCCATTCCACCTTGGCACCCAGCCGGGTGATGTTTTCTGCGAACTGCGGATGCGCACGGCGGACCGGGGTCGCATTGCGGATCGTCGACTTGCCGGGAATGCTGGCCGCCACCATCAGCAGGGCGATGGCCACCCGGATGATGTAGGGGCTCTCGACCTCGGCCGGGCTCAGCGTCTTGCCGCCGAAGGTGACCATCCGGTGCGGGTCGGACAAGAAGGCATGGGCGCCAAACTTCGAGAGTTCGGTGGTCCAGCCCATCGCGCCGTCATAGACCTTGTTCCAGAACATCACGCTGCCCTCGGCCTTGACGCCGAGCGCGACGAAGATCGGCAGCAGGTCTACCGGCAGATAAGGCCACGGCGCGGCTTCCACCTTCTGCAGGATATTGCGGGTGAAGGGTTCCTTCACCTTGAGCTTGCCGTCGACCACCGAGCGGGACCATCCGTCCTCATGAATGATCTGCACGCCGAATTTGGCGAAGGTGCGATCGATCAGCGGGAACTGCTCCGGATGCGAATTCTTGACCCGCACATCGCCGCCGGTGATGGCGCCCAGGGCCAGGAAGGTGACGATCTCGTGGAAGTCTTCGGCGAAGGTGAACTCGCCGCCGCCCAGGGACTTGACGCCGTGGATGGTCAGCCGGGAGGTGCCCAGGCCTTCGAGCCGGGCGCCCAGCATCTGCATGAACTGGCAGAACTCCTGCACATGCGGCTCGCTGGCGGCATTCATCAGGGTGGAGGTGCCGTGGGCCAACGCGGCGCACAGCACGAAGTTCTCGGTGGTGGTGACCGAGGCGTAATCGGTCCAGTGGTCATTGGCCTTGAGCTGGCCGTCCACCTTCAGCAGCAGGCCGTCGCTGGCGCGGTCGACGCTGGCGCCGAAGCGTTCGAACACCTCCACATGCGGATCGATCTCGCGCGCGCCGAGGGTGCAGCCCTTGACGTCGTCCTCGATGCGGGCGGCGCCGAAGCGCGCCATCAGGCCGGGCACCAGCATGATGGAGCTGCGCATTTCTTCGGGCAGGTGGTCCTTGGCCGGATCGAAATGGGTGTCCAGGTGATGCAGGTCGAGGATGCCGGTCTTGAAGTCCACCGACACGCTGCTGCCCAGGTTGCGGAAGACCTCGAGGATCTTCTTCACATCGGTGATCTCGGGCACGCCATGCAATCGCACCGGCTCACGGGTGAGCAGCGTGGCGCACAGGATGGGCAGGACGGCGTTCTTGTTGGCCGAGGGAACGATGCGGCCCTTCAGGGGGGAGCCGCCGTGGACGATGAGGTTGGACATGACGTGGCGCCAAAGGCGAACCAGGAGAGAAGTCGGTGGGCGTGCCGGGATTATCACGGCTGGTGCGATGGTCCGGTGCCCGCGCGGGCCATGCAGACGCATCTTGCCTGGGCCGAGGCATCGGACGCCAGGGGGTCTTTGATCCGGCGGCGGAAGAAAGTTTTCGGCGGTTGATCCTCCGCCCGGACCCCGCGTCGGACGTCGAACTCAGCCCTTCGGATCCAGCCGCTTCGCCCGCGCCAGCCGCCAGGCTTCGGCCGGGTCGTCGCCATACACCTGTTCCGCCGTGGTGGCGGTTTCCTGACGTCGCGTGTCGATCGCGATCCGCTTGTCGAAGACAAAGCACTCGCCCCGCCAGTCCGCATCGGCATCGGGCATCTGCTCGAAGTAGTTGAGGATGCCGCCATCGAGCTGACGTACCGCCAGGCCCTGGTCGATCATCCAGCCCGACAGCTTTTCGCAGCGGATGCCGCCGGTGCAGTACATCGCCACCGTCTTGCCTTCACGCTTCCAGCCGTCCGCATGGGCCGCCACATAGGCCGGAAAATCCCGGAAGTGACGCACGTCGGGATCGATCGCGCCCTCGAAATGGCCCAGCTCGAATTCGAAGTGGTTGCGGTTGTCCAGCACCACCACATCGTCACGCCGGATCAGCTCGCGCCATTCGCGCGGCGAGACATGGGTGTCCCGGGCATCGGCCAGGCCGGTGACGTCCGGCAGCCCGAAGGCCACCAGCTCCGGCTTCTCGTGTACCTTCAGCAAGGTGAAGGGTCGCGTCGCGCAGAAGCTGCGCTTGAAATGCAGGTCCGCAAACTCGGGTTCGGCACGCAGCGCGGCTTCAAAGGCCGCCAGCGCCTGCGGCGGCCCGCCAATCGCACCGGTCACCCCCTCCGGCGCCAGCAGCACATTGCCCCCCACCAAGCGCCCGAGCGCCTCGTAGACATCGCGCAGCCGCTGCGCGAGCGCCCGGGTCTCGCGCAGCGCGACAAACTTGTAGAACGAGCTGTGCTCATGCGCCGGCCCTGAGGCGGCATCTGTCGGGGCGGTGGGTGCGATGGGATCGGACATGGGGGACAGGCGCGTCACGCCGGGTACTTCTCGAAGATTGCCGGGGCCGCGCGCGACCCGCGGCCGTGACAGGTCACACGTAAAGGGCGGAATCGAGGGCCGACTCCTTCGGCCACAGCGCCAGGCCGCCGGCCAGGGTGAAGGCCGCCTCATGGCCGAGACGGCGCAGCGCCAGCGCCGCCTGCGCACTGCGGTTGCCGCTGCGGCAGAAGAACACCAGGGGCTGGTCCGCCGGCAGGGACAGCCATTCGGGCAAGGCGTCCACCAGCCGCGACAGCGGCGTGGCCTGCAGCCGATGGCCCGCGCCGCGTTCCGGCAGGTCGGGCAGCAGGCTCAGGCGCTGTTCGTAGGGCTCGCGCACATCGATCAGCCGGGCCTGGGGATGGCGCTCCAGCAGATCGCGCAAGGCCGCGATGTCGACCTCGGTGTCGACCTCGAAACGGCGGCTGTCGACGCGGGCGCCGCAGGCCATGGTCTGGTACTCGGTCAGCGCGAGGTGGCGCTCCAGCCCGGCCTTGGCGGCGGCGAAGGCCTGCGCATCCAGCGTGCCGCGCAGGGCATGGGCCAGCAGGGGCTGGAGCGCGGATTCCGCGCTCAGGGTGCTGGCGAAACGGTTGTCATAGTCATGGGCCGGCGCCAGGACGCAATGCGGGCCGACCACCTCCGCCAGCTGGCGCAGCGAGTCGCGGTACGCCAGTGGGGCGCTCTGGTCGAAGTCGCTGCGGCCCAGCGCACCGGGCATCACCATGTCGCCGACGAAGGCGGTGGTCAGGCCCTGCGACTCGTGCAGCAGGTAGGCGGTTGAATCCTCGGTGTGACCCGGGATCGGCAGGCGGGTGAGGCGCCGATCGCCCAGGACCAGGGCCGTGAGCCGCTCGTGGCGGCCGTCAGCCAGCGGCCAGCCCAGGCCATCCACCTCGCCGGGCGTGAGCAGCTCTGGTACCGCCGCGCGCAGCGTGGCCGCCGATGAGGCATGGTCGCCATGGCTGTGGGTGTCCAGCACGGCGGCCAACGCATAACCCTGACAGCGCAGCCATTGCGACAGCCGGTCGTTCAACTCCGGCAGCGGATCGATGACGACGCAGCGTCTGCTGGCGGCATCGGCGATCAGCCAGCAGCAGGCCCCATCGACGACGAATCGGGTCACGCCGTCGGCGGGCAAGGGCTGGTTGCCCGTGGGGCTCAGGCAGTTTTCCCGCAAGGCCTCACCGCAGGCGCGGATCCGGGCACAGGCCTCGCGAATGAAGGCGTCGTCCGCGGCCGGGCCGAAGGACAGGCGCACCGCGGAGGCCGTCTGCGAAGCGGGCAGCCCCATCGCCTCCAGCACATAGCTGGGTTGGGCCTTGGCCGCGCTGCAGGCGGAGCCGCCGCTCACCCGGACGTCGGCCGCGTCGAACAGGTCCAGCAGCAGCTTGGAGCTCAGGCCCGGGACCGAGAAATTCAGCGTGGTCGGCAGGCACAGCGCCGGCGGCGCATTGAAGCGCAGGTCGGGGAAGGCCTCGCGCAGGGCCAGGGTGAGCCGGTCGCGGTAGGCCAGCAGCGTGGCGCCGTCGCGGAAGTCACGGCCTTCTTCGAGTGCCGCCAGCACCGCGCCCAGCGCGGCAATGCCCGACATGTTTTCGGTGCCCGAGCGCAGCGCGCTCTCCTGTCCCCCGCCGGCCAGCAGCGGTGTGAAGGGCGCGCCGGCACGCACATACAGCAGGCCGATGCCCTTGGGCGCATAGAGTTTGTGACCGGAGAACGGCGCATAGTCGATGCCCCGTGCCTCCAGTTGCAGCGGCAGTTTGCCCAGGGCCTGGACCCCGTCGACCATCCAGAATGGGCGGTGTGCCGTGCGGTCCGAGGGCGCGCCGATGTCGGCGATCACTGCGGCAATGCCCTCCAGGTCGCTGATGACGCCGGTCTCGTTGTTCGCCGCCATCGTGCAGATCATGCCGGCCTGGGCGGCGTGAGCGCGCAGCCAGTCGAGGTCGTGCCGGCCATCCTCGCCGACCGGGATGGCCTTGACCTCCAGGTCCAGGCCCAGCAGGCGGTTCCAGTGGCGCAGCGCCTCGGGCACCGCCTTGTGTTCGGTGGCGCCGTAGAGCAGCCAGCGGATGTCCGCCGTGGCGCCCTCCGAGCTCGCACGTCGCTCCCGCAGTGCGCCCAGTGCGGACAGCACCGCCGTTTGGATGCCTTCGGTCGCGCCGCTGAGGAACAGCAGCTCCCCAGTGTTCAGGCCCAGCACGCGACGGGCCCGTGCGCGTACGGCATCCATCAACGCCCGCGCCTTCAATCCCGTGCTGTGGATGCTGCTGGGATTGCCGAAGTCCTGGTCCATGACGGCCAGCGCGGCGGCGCGGGCCTGGGCCAGCACCGGGGTGGTGGCATTGGCGTCGAGGTAGATTTCCATGGGCGATGCGGCCGGGCGGCCTCTCTGGACGGTGGGAAACGGGGCGAGCAGACACCGCAGCCCGGCGCCCGCCCCCGACCGCGGGTTCTCCACGGCGGGCGCGGCGGACCCGGCGGGTGCGGCGCAAGGCGCCATGGTAGCGGGCGATGGCCGGCTGCGGCATCGCCGCAGGATGGACGGAGGCGCAGCAGCGCACGGGCGGGCGAACCCGGATTGGGCATGGCGGTTGCCCGCCTAGAATCCGCTCCCTTTGGTTCCCACCACGCCGCCGTGTCCGATCGCCTTGCCGTTCTCCCGCAATACCTGCTGCCCAAGCGGCTGCTGACCCGCTTGGCCGGCCGGCTCTCCAGCGCGGAACTCGGCGGTTTCACGACCTGGACCATCCGTCGGTTCATCGAGCGCTACGGCGTGAACATGGCCGAGGCGGTGGAGCCCGATCCCGCGGCCTATCCCACGTTCAACGACTTCTTCACCCGGGCGCTCAAGCCGGATGCCCGGCCGCTGGCCGATGCGCCGCTGATCTGTCCGGTGGATGGCGCCATCAGCCAGTTCGGCCCGATCCGGGCCGATCAGATCTTCCAGGCCAAGGGTCACCAATACTCGACGACGGCGCTGGTCGGTGGCGACCAGCAACTGGCCGCGCAGTTCCGGGATGGTCATTTCGCGACGCTCTACCTCAGCCCGCGCGACTACCACCGCATCCACATGCCCTGCGCTGGACGCCTGCTGCGGATGATCCATGTCCCGGGCGACCTGTTCTCGGTCAATCCCACCACCGCGCGCGGCGTCCCGGGCCTGTTCGCCCGCAATGAGCGCGTCGTCTGCGTGTTCGAGGGCGAGCACGGGCCGTGGGTGCTGGTGCTGGTGGGGGCGACCATCGTCGGCTCGATGGCCACGGTGTGGCACGGCATGGTCAATCCGCCCCGTCCGGGCCGGGTGCGCCAATGGCATTACGAGGACCAGGCCTTCCGCTATGCGCAGGGCGCCGAGATGGGCCGCTTCCTGCTGGGCTCGACGGTCGTGATGCTGTTCCCGCAGGGGCCGCTGCAGTTCAATCCGGGCTGGCAGCCCGGCGGCGCGATCCGTCTGGGCGAGGCGATGGCGACGCGGGGCTGAGCGCCGGCCTGTGGCCATTGCGCCAGCGGCTGTCGCCGCTGCCCGGCCTTTGCGGGAGAATCGGCGTTTTGCGAACCGTAGCGAACGAGCTCCCATGACCCTGCGTGTCCTGACCGGCATCACCACCACCGGCACCCTGCACCTCGGCAACTATGTCGGCGCGGTGCGCCGTGCCATCGAGGCCAGCCGCGAGCCCGGCGCCGAGAGCTTCTTCTTCATGGCCGACTACCACGCGCTGATCAAGTGCGACGAGCCGGACCGCATCGAGCGCTCGCGCCTGCAGATCGCCGCCACCTGGCTGGCTGCCGGCCTGGACACCCAGCGTGTCGTGTTCTATCGCCAGAGCGACATCCCCGAGATTCCCGAGCTCACCTGGCTGCTGACCTGCGTCACCTCCAAGGGTCAGATGAACCGGGCGCATGCGTACAAGGCGTCGGTCGATGCCAACCTGGCGGCCGGCGAGGATCCGGACGCCGGCATCACCATGGGCCTGTACAGCTACCCGATCCTGATGGCGGCGGACATCCTGATGTTCAACGCCCATCGCGTGCCGGTGGGCAAGGACCAGGCGCAGCACATCGAGATGGCACGCGACGTGGCCCAGCGCTTCAATCACACCTTCACCCAGGGCCGCGACCTCTTCGTGCTGCCCGAGGCCAGCATCGACCAGGAGATGGAGCTGCTGCCCGGGTTGGACGGCCGCAAGATGTCCAAGAGCTACGACAACGTCATCCCGTTGTTCGAAGGCGGCGCCAAGGCCTTGCGCGAAGCGATCTCCAAGATCGTCACCGACTCCCGTCTGCCGGGAGAACCCAAGGAGACCGAGGGCTCCCACCTGGTCCAGATCTACGACGCCTTCGCCACGCCCGCGCAGCGCCTGGCTTTCCGCGAGGCGCTGCGGGCCGGCCTGTCCTGGGGCGAAGCCAAGGATCAGCTGTTCGCGGTGATCGATGCCGAAATCGGCCCGATGCGCGCCCAGTACGACGAGCTGATGGCCCATCCGGAGCGCATCGAAGCCATCCTCATGGAAGGCGCAGCCAAGGCGCGCGCCCTGGCCGCGCCGTTGCTGCAGCAGGCGCGGGAAGCGGTGGGCCTGCGTCGCTTCCAGCCGCTGGCGGCGCCGGTGGCGGCGGCGGCGAAGGTCAAGTCCGCGCTGCCGACCTTCAAGCAATACCGCGAGTCCGACGGCCTGTTCTATTTCAAGCTGCTGGCGGCGGACGGTGCCTTGCTGCTGCAAAGCCAGGGCCTGGCCCAGGGCAAGGACGCCGGCCAATGGGTGTCGCGACTCAAGCGCGAGGGGACGGCGGCCTTGGCCGACGCACCGGTCACCCGCGAGGGCGATGTGTCGGTGCTCGACGAGGCCCTGGCGGCCCTGGTCGCGGCCGAGCTGGAAGCGGCGGCCCGCAAGGGCTGAACCGCCGGCGGTGCTGGCGAAGGCGCCCTTGCGCGGCGCCGCTGAACCCGCCCTTCGTACGCCGATTCGGGTCTCAGCGTACGCTGCGATCAGGGAACCCCGAGAACTCGATCACGCACATCGCCGGAAACCGCTCGATCGTGTGCCGCCTCAGGCCGTAGTCTCCGAGACTTTCGAGGCTTTCAGGCGTTCCTTTGAGCCGTCGATCCAAGGCGTCCGACCGAGACGTCTGTCGGAAGCGTCTGCCGCAGGCGCCTTCCGCATCGCTTTGCACCCCATCACAACAAGGAGACCTGTCGATGTCCGCTCCCCGTCTTTCCGCCGATACCCTGGCGCTGCAGCGCCTCTATCACTGGGAGCAGGACGCGCCGACGCGCGTCGCGCTGCGCCAGCCGATGGGCGGCAGTCGGGTGCAGGATTTCAGCTGGGGTGAACTGGGCGATCAGGTGCGCCGGATGGCGGCTCACCTGAAGACCCTGGGTCTGGAACAGGGGTGGGAGCCGGGGGCGCGGATCGCGATCCTGTCCAAGAACTGCGCCTGGTGGCTGATGAGCGACCTGGCGATCTGGATGGCCGGTTATGTGTCGGTGCCGCTGTATCCCACGCTGGCCGCCGACACCGTCTCGCAAATCCTGACCCACAGCGAAGCCAAGCTGTTGTTCGTCGGCAAGCTGGACGGCTGGGACGGGATGAAGGCCGGGGTCCCCGCTTCGCTGCCCTGCATCAGCTACCCGGTTTCGCCCGAAGAGACGCTGGACGATTACGACACCTGGGACGCCATCTGCTACGGCACCGATCCGCTCAAGGGCAACCCCACCCGCGGCGCGGACGAGTTGGCCACCATCATCTACACCTCCGGCACCACCGGCATGCCCAAGGGCGTGATGCACACCTTCGGCAGCTTCGCCTGGGCCATCCAGTCCGGCCTGAAACGGGTCCCGCTGAGCGAGGACGACCGCATGCTGTCCTACCTGCCGCTGGCGCATGTGGTGGAGCGGGTGCTGGTGGAGCACGGCTGGTTGCGCACCGGCATGCTGGTCTTCTTCGCCGAGAGCCTGGAGACCTTCGCCGCCGATCTGCAACGCGCGCGGCCCACCGTCTTCTTCTCGGTGCCTCGTCTGTGGACCAAGTTCCAGCAAGGGGTGCATGCCAAGCTGCCACCCCGGAAGTTCGATCTGCTGACCCGCCTGCCGATCATCGGCGGACTGGTGCGTCGCAAAATCCTCAAGGCGCTGGGCCTGGACCAGTGCCGCCTGGCCGCCGGCGGTGCGGCACCGATGCCGGTCGCGCTGTTGAAGTGGTACCGCGAGCTGGGCCTGCCGATCAACGAGGGCTACGGCATGACCGAGAACCTGGCGGTCTCCCACATCACCGTGCCCGGCAAGGACCAGACTGGCAGCGTCGGCCCGGCCTATGACGGCGTGCAGACCCGTCTGGACCCGATCACCGGCGAGCTGCAGATGAAGAGCCCGGCACTGATGCTGGGCTACTACAAGCAGGCCGAACTCACCCAGGAGACCCTGACGGCCGATGGCTGGCTGCACACCGGCGACAAGGCGGAGATCTCCGACAAGGGCGCGCTGGCGGGCTGCGTGCGCATCACCGGACGGGTCAAGGATCTGTTCAAGACCAGCAAGGGCAAGTATGTGTCGCCGGCGCCGATCGAGGACCGTCTGGCCATGAACCCGGCCCTGGAGGCCTGCGCGGTGACCGGCGCCAATCTGGCGCAGCCGATCGGCATCGCCATGCTGTCACCCGAGGCCGTGCGCCGCGCGGCACAGCCCGGCACCCGCGAACAGTTGGTCGCCGAACTGGAGCGGCATCTGCAGGCGGTGAACGCCAAGCTCGATCCGCATGAGCAACTGGACTGCCTGGTGGCCGTCAGCGCGCCGTGGACCGTCGACAACGGCCTGATCACCCCCACCTTCAAGGTGCGCCGCAACCGCATCGACGAGCTGTACGGCCCCCGCATCGACGGCTGGCTGGCGCAGCGTCGCAAGGTCTTGCTGGTCGACTGAGTCGACGGCCCGGCGATCGGGGCATGATGGGCGGATGAAACGCGGCTCCCTCAAACGATGGGCCGCCCTGATCAAGGGCGAGCTGCTGACCGTCTTCTATGCGGTGCGCGACCGGGAGGCCCCCTGGCCCGCACGCCTGGTGGCCCTGGCCGTGGCGGCCTATGCGCTCAGCCCCATCGACCTGATTCCGGACTTCATTCCGTTGCTGGGCTGGCTGGACGATCTCGTCCTGGTGCCCGCGGGCTTCTGGCTGGTGCTCAAGCTGATGCCCGCGCCGGTGATGGCACGGGCCCAAGCCCGCGCTGCGGTGCAGCGCGACAGGCTGCCTCGCATCCTTCGCTTGGCAGCCGCCGGCTTGGCGCTGTGGCTGCTCACGCTGATCGGCCTGCTGGTTTGGTGGTTGGGCTAAGGCGCCGTGGCGCGGCTGAAAATCAACGTTGCGCCTATTGAAGTCTGTTGAAGGCCGAGCGCTCACAATTTCCCGGGGTTTGATGTCCGGGTTTTGTCGGACTGCGCTGATTTTCCCCTTCCGGGTTTCCGCATCGATTTTCTGGCTCGCCCAAATAAAAACCCTTTCCGGAGATGGGAGTATCTCCAGAAAGGGTTTGAAGAGTCGGCGAAAAGGGGGTCGGTGGCGGTGAGGAGGAGTGCGGAGAAACCGCCACTGACCAGGGCCGAAGCCCTTGATGCCCTTGAATCGACTCAACGCCGGTGGCGCCGCATCGAGAGGTTCGAGTTCTGACTGCCAGGAAGCGAAGGCGTCACCATCGATCGCCGAGCAGACCGACCCTGGGGCCGGCCTGCCTTGATCAGCGACCGGCCACAGCGATCTTGTTGGCGTCGCCGCCGAAACGCTTGACCAGCGTCGCGTAGTAGGGCGAGTTGCGCAGCTGGGCGTACTTGGCCTTGGCTTCGGTGCGGCGTTGCACGTCATAGCCGTAGGTTTCGGACTGCTCGACGGCGGCCAGACCCGATTCACGATAGATCTGCAGGTCGGCCAGTACTTCCGCACGGGTCACTTGGCTGGGCGTGTTGACCGGCTGGGTGTGGGGGTTGTCATTGGCCATTGCAGCGCCGGACACCAGGGCCACGGACGCGAACAGGGCGGAAGCGATGAAGTTCTTGGTGCTCATGATCTTTCCTTTCAAATTCAGGCCGCAGGGCTTTGAGGGCGGAGGGCAGAGGGACGTTGGAGTCGAATGACTTCGGGTTGGTTCGACGCGTCGTTTTGATTTGTCGATGGGTGAACGATAGAGCATTAGGGTTCACCCTTAAATCCGGTTCCTCGCAACAGACCGTTGAAAAGATCGGAACAATCCCGCGTGGATTTGCGCAGGTCAGGTGGAAATGGCTGGTAGCCGCACAGATCCCCCAACTGGGCACATGCCGGCGGGCGGGCCGCGCTTCCCCGCGCACCAGCGGCAGTGAACGCAGCGTCGCGACGTTGGGCGTCTGCGAATTCCTGTGCGTGACGGGGGAGTCATTCCCCGAATGAACGCCTTCATCGTCTGCCTGAGCATGCCGGACCTGGAGCAAGCACGGCGATCAGCACGCCACGCTCTGACCCACGTCGCCTGGTCGACGCGGAGCGATCAACCCGCACCGATCAGCCGCACCGATCAACTTGCACCGATCAACCCGCACGGATGGAGGCGCACGGTCAGGCGTCGTACCCGACCCCCCCGCGACCTCACTGGCCGTGATGGTCCTGCATGCCCTGGTGGTGGCTGAGGAACAGTCGGCCCTGGAACCATTCGGTCCAGCCGCCGGCTTTCAGTCGGTCCAGCACCGGGCCCTTGACCTCGCTGAGGTCCAGCCGCCGACCCTGACGGGCCAGGGTTTCGTGAAGCTCCTTGAGCGCGCTCAGACCGCTGAAGTCGATGCTGTTGACCGGGGACATCTGCAGCAGCACCCGCCGCGTTTGCGGATGGCTGTCCAGATGGGCCTGGACCACGTCGGCCAGGCTGCGGCCGTTGAGGAACAGCAGGCTTTCGTCGATGCGCAGGCTCAGCACCTCCGGGTCCAGCAGCACCTGGTAGCGCTCGACATTGCGATAGTGCTCGGTGCCCGGAATGCGGCCGATCAAGGCCACATGCGGCCGCGCACTGCGCTGCAGCAACAAGGCGATGGCGCCCAGCACGCCCAACCCCAGCGCCGCCGTGATGCTCACGCCCAGCACCAGCAGGGTGACCGCCCACATGAGCAGCGCCTCGGTGCGGTCGTAATGCCAGGCGTCGCGGTAGGGGCCGAACTTCAGGCCCGACAGCACCGCCACCATGATGCTGGCCGCCAGCACCGGCTTCGGACACCAGGCCAGGACCGGCGACAGCGTCATCAGGGCCAGCCCCATCAAGCCCGCCACGAACACGCCCGTCATGCGGGTGCGGCTGCCCGCGTCGCTCATCAGCACGCTGCGGGAGAA
This sequence comes from Roseateles amylovorans, assembly GCF_025398155.2. Classification (NCBI taxonomy): domain Bacteria; kingdom Pseudomonadati; phylum Pseudomonadota; class Betaproteobacteria; order Burkholderiales; family Sphaerotilaceae; genus Roseateles; species Roseateles amylovorans. The sequence continues at coordinate 6,232,208 of NZ_CP104562.2, read as the reverse complement.
GCTGGCGGCCGACGGCATGCCGCCACTCAGCGCCGCCGCGAGGTTGGCGCCGGCCAGTCCCATCAGCTCGCGACGCGCATCGACCCGCTGCCCGACCCGTCGGGCCAGGGACTCCGCCACCGCCAGGCTCGACACATAGCCCAGCAGCGCGATCAGCGCCGCGCCGGGCAGCAGCGCGGTCCAGAGCGCCGGATCCAGGCGGGGCGGCGTGAAGCTGAGGGCCAGCGGCGGCAAGGTGCCGACACGCGACAGACCCAGCGGGTCCCACCACCAGGTCAGTGCGATGGCCGCCAGCAGCACCACCAGCGGGGCGAGCCGGGAAGCCATGCCCTTGGGCAACCGTCGCACGAGGATGAGTGCAGCCAGCGCCGCGACGCCGAAAGCAGCGCTGGTGCCGCGCCAGTCGAAACCGTGCGCCGCGGCGGATTGCCACAGTTCGGGCAAGGTGGCACCGCCTGCGCTGGAGCCCAGCAACACGGGCAACTGGCTGGCCGCAATGGCCAGGGTGGCGCCCGTCTCGAAGCCATGCAGCACTGGCACCGACAGCAAGGCCGCCAGCGCATGCAGCCGCAGCAGCGCGGCCGCGGCCAGCAACAGGCCCACCTCGGCCGACAGCACCAGCGCCGCCTCGCTCGGACTGACGCCGGCGGGTGCGAGCTGCAGCGTCTGCAGAATCATCAGCGCCAGCACCGCCACCGGGCCGATGTTGAGGAAGGGGCTGGACCCCAGGGCCGCATACATCAGCGGCGGCAGCAGGCTGGCATAGAGCCCCACCTGCGGTGGAAGTCCGGCGAGCATGGCGTAGGCCAGGCTCTGGGGAATCAGCAGCACGCTGACAACGACGGCGGCGATCAGATCGTCGCGCAGGGCGTCGCGCACATACAGGCGGACGGCAGCGGCGGAAACAGGCATGGGCACGGGTGTCCGCGCCGGGGAGCGGCGCAACGCGCGGCAGTATAGGGCCGTGACCTCCAAGGCCCCGACGACGCACGGCCCTCGGCGGTCCGTGGTGCCCAGTCGATCACGCGATCGGTCGCCGGTGACCGCGCAGGCCGTGGGGCTTCCCTCGATCGCTCCATCGTTCCATCGTTCCATCGCTCGGTTGATGTGTTGCTCGGTTGCTCGGTTGCTCGATGGTCTGTTCGCTGCCGCGTACCGGCGCCAACGGCATGGCGGACAAGGCGTCATGCGGACGATGAGGAAGGCGAGGTGGCCGGTGCTGCCGATTCCACCGATCCCACCGATGCTGCCGATGTTGCCGATGTTGCCGATGAAGTCGGGGTTGTCGACGCGATGGATGAGCTCCGTCCGGTGGGCGCCGTGGTTCCAGCCGGCGCGGTCAAGGTCAAGCTGAGTGCCAGCCGCCACTCTTCACCGCGCTCCAGCGGCGTCAGGGTCGGGATGTCGGCCGTCATCAGGCGCAGCGTCACGCCGGGCCGGCCCAGATGCCGAAGCGCGGTGACGGTATGGATGCCGCCCTCGGCGTTGAGTTCCAGACATCGGCCATCCAGCGTGCTCAGCAGGGCGCGACCCGGCCAGCCGACGCATTGGGTCAGATGCCCGCGCGAGGGACGTCGCAGGGTCGGCTCCTCTGGATCCAGGGAGATCTGGAAACTGAATTCGTCGGGCAGACGCAGTTGCCAGCCCAGGCGCCGGATCAGCGGATAGGGGCCGAGGTTGCACATCGAGACCGTCATCGACAGCCGCTGTGGCGCCAAGGTCAGCGATTGGCCCAACTGGTAGGCGGATTCCCCCGGCGAGCGGCTGCAATGCCGGTACAGCAGCTCCACCCGCTCGGGTGTCGATCGGGCCAGTTGCCACGGCACCAGCGACGGGCAGGGACCGATGTCCGGCCAACCGATTGGCGGCCCTTCAGGATGCGGCATCGGCCCCTGACCCGGCGCTTCCACGGTGACATGCCCGCCACCGAAATGCCCATGCTCGCCGCTTTCCAGCGTCTTGATCCAGTTGCGCCGCCGTCCGTTCTCCTGGGAACTGAGGGAGCACAGCTGCCCGCCTCGTGCCGGGGACACCACGGCCCGCCAGTCGTTCGACCGAATCTCCACATCCATCGCTTGCGTCACGTATGCCCCTGTCCAATTCGACGACGGGCAGTATTTGCGACTTAATAAAAACGCAAGGTCGGTTGAGGGGGGTGTTGCCCCTGAATCCCGCAAAAACTCAGCGTTTGGCGCGTCGGTTTCGACGTCGCCGATAGGCTTTCAGAGGCCGGTGATCAGCGACGCGACGCGCTCATCCGACAACCGGATCGGTGCCGCCTGCGCCGGCAGCAGGGCGACCACCGCATGCTCCTGGCGGCTGCTGTCGCGCATGACCGGCATCTGCCGGGGCTCGCCCGCGGCATTGGTGAGGGCCGACACCATCGGCCGGTGGGCCTTGTCGCCGTTGCGCACCACCAGGCCGACCTCGCCGCTGGCCAGGCGAACCAGGCTGCCAGGCGGGAAGATGCCGAAGGCCTTGATCAGCGCCGCGGCGAGCGGACTCTGCGCGGCCATCTGGTGGAGCTCGCGACCCGCCTGTTGCGCGCTCATGGCGGGGCGGTTGGCGCGGCTGCTCAGCCGCGCGGTGTAGACGTCGGCAAAGCGCAGCATTTCCGCCAGCTCGCCGACTTCGCTCAGTCCGATCGGGTAGCCGGAGCCATCCGGCACTTCGTGATGATGGAGCACCGCATCCAGCCAGTCGGCGTCATAGATGCCGGCAGCTTCCAGCATTTCCACGCTGCGGATCGGATGTTCATGGATGGCCTCGCGCTGCATCGGCGTGAGCGGCGAGATCTGGGTGGACAGCCGGGCCTGCAGGTCCAGCATGCCCAGGTTCATGGTCAGTGCGGCCTGGAAGGCGCGGCGCTGTTCCTCGGCGGACCAGCCCAGATAGCGCGCCGCCGCCTGGCAGGCGGTGGCGGCGTGCAGGGAGTGGGTCATGCCGTAATGCCCGCCGCCGCCTTCGGTCTGCCGCACCACTTGCGACAGCGCCATCTCCGGCGAGCAGTGGATCAGCGACAGCATCAGCTCGGTGGCACTGTCCAGCGCCTCGGCCATGCGATCCGGTGCGGCGGTGAGCGCCTTGCGCACATCCTGGGTGCCGCGGTCCCACTCCGCCGGCAATCGGGCCAGCCGATCGGCCTGGCTCTCCGAACGGGCGGGCTTCATGGCGTCCGCCAGTTCGGCCACGTCCACCAGCGCGCCGCGTGCCAGCAAGGCCATCAGCTGCTCGTTGTCGGCGATCACCTGGCCGCGCGCGAGCAGCAGCATCCGCTCGGCATCGCGCACGCTGAAGGGCAGCGGCTGGCCGAGGGTGATCCGGTTCTTCACCGAGGACAGGGAACAGAAACGCATGGGGCGCGGACGACAGGCAAAGGAACGCTCGACCCGCGAACAGCGGGCCGCCGACTCTACATCGGCACCTGCGCCGGGATCTGAAGGGCGACCCTAGGGGCGCCGCTCCAGATGGCCTGCGCGCCAAGGACGTCACGTTCCGGCAGCCGCCGCTTGCCTGGACTCGCCGGCGGTGGTCGTCAGCGGCGGATAGTCGCTGTAGCCGTGCGCATCGCCACCGAACAGCAGCGCGCCGTCGAAGTCGGCCAGCGGCAGCGACTGCTGCAGGCGCATCGGCAGGTCGGGGTTGGCGATGAACGGTCGGCCGAAGGCCACCAGGTCGACCAGGCCGGCGCCGATCAACGCCTGTGCCCTCGCCCGGTCATAGCGGCCGGCGACGATCAGGCGCCCGGTGAACACCCGGCGCAGCGTGTGGCGGAAGTCATCGGGAATCTGCGGGGCGTCGTCCCAGTCGGCCTCGGCCAGGTGGATGAAGCCGATCCCGAGCGCCGACAGCCGCTCCGCCGCCAGCAGGATGGTTGGAATGATGTCGGGACAGTTCATGTTGCGGGCAGTGATGAACGGCGCCAAGCGCACGCCGACTCGGTCCGCGCCGATTTCGTCCGCCACCGCCTTCGTCACTTCTTCCAGGAAGCGGACACGGTGATCGCGGCTGCCGCCGTAGCGGTCGTCGCGCTGGTTGGAGGTGGTGCGCAGAAACTGGTCGATCAAATAGCCATTGGCGGCATGGATCTCCACCGCATCGAAGCCGGCACGGCGGGCGTTTCGGGCGGCAATGCGGAAGTCCTCGATCACCTCGGCGATCTCCTCGAGCGTCAGCGCGCGCGGCATCGGGCAATCCACCATGCGGCCGACGCCGTCGGCCTCCACCACCCAGACCTTCGCGTCCGGCGACAGTGCGGAGGGCGCCACCGGCTGGCCGCCGTCATGGAACGATGCATGCGACATCCGACCCACATGCCACAACTGCAGCGCGATCCGGCCACCGGCGGCATGCACGGCGCGGGTGACCTTCTGCCAGCCCGCGACCTGCGCCTCGCTGTGGATGCCGGGGGTGAAGCTGTAGCCCTGGCCCTGAGGCGAGATCTGGGTCGCCTCGCTGATGATCAGTCCGGCGCTGGCGCGCTGGGCGTAGTAGTCGGCCATCAATGCGTTGGGCACATTGCCGGGCTGGTCGGTGCGGGCCCGGGTCATCGGCGCCATGACGACGCGATGAGGCAGCGCCAGCGGTCCCAGGGTGATCGGCGAGAACAGGTCGGGCGCGGTGGGCGCAACGTGGGTGGATGCAGCTGAAGTGGTCATGAGAACTCCGGAAGGAACTCCAAAAAGGGCCCCGGAGAGCCATCAGCTCGGAGGGGCAACGAAGGGGTGTCGAGACACATCGGTCGGGACATGCGCGCCGCGCGGCCATGGCGACGGCACGAGCCACCGGTTGCAGCGCGATCGGGGACCCAGGCGTTGAGTCACCCGCCGCCGCATTCCGGCAGCACGATGGCGCTACTGAATCAGCGCGCCGCCCTCAACATCGATCACCGTCCCGGTGACGAAGGGGTTGTCGATGGCAAACAGCACGGCAGCGGCCAGGTCTTCCGGACGGCCCACCCGGCCAGCGGGCAACGACGCGGCCGCCTTGGCCAGCATGGCCTCGCGGGCGGCGGGCGCCATGCCGGCGTAGGCCTCGGTGTCGGTCAGTCCCGGGCTCACCGCATTGACCCGCAGCGGGGCCAGCTCCCGCGCCAGCACCTTGGTCGTGATCTCGAGGGCGGCATTCATGGCGCTCTTGACGAAGGTGCCGGGGGTCGGTCGGCGGGCCAGCATGCCCGAGGTCAGGGTGAGCGTGCCGCCGGGGCGCATCCGACGGGCGGCGTGGCGGGCCACATGGACCGCGCCCCAGAACTTGGTGTCGAAGGCGGCGCGGGCGGCTGTCAGATCGAGGTCGATGAGCGCGCCTCCCGGGGCCGATGAGCCGGCGGTGAACACGACATGGTCGATCGGGCCCAGCGACTCGAAGAACGTTGCCACGTCGGCTTCTTTGGACACATCCAGCGCGGTGCGACGCCCTGCAGCGATGACCTGCCCGGGTCGTGCCTGCAGCGCTTGCACCACGGCGCGGCCAATGCCAGAGGTGCCTCCGATCACGACGCTGACGGTCTGAGCCTGGAATGCGGATGGGGCTGAAGCGGACGAATTCATGATGCTTTTCAAGGAATATGGAATGACTGCAGTCTGGTGCAGCTCGTTTTCGGGTTGAATCAGCCGGCCGTCGTTTCTTTTTCAAAGAAAATGGAATGATGATTCGTCTGGCTGATCTTGAACTGCTGGTGCGCATTGCCGATCTGGGCAACCTGACCCAGGCCGCCAAATCCTTGGACTGGTCGCCCGCGGCTGCCAGTGCGGCGCTGAAACGGCTGGAGGCGGACCTCGGCTTCGCTGTCTTTGTGCGCAGCACCCGCAGCCTGCGGCTGTCGGGGGAGGGGCAACGCTATCTGCCGCATGCCCGCCAGGCCCTGCAGGCCTTGAGCGACGGCCAGTCCCAGGCGCTGGCCAGCCGCGAGCGGCTCAGTGGTGAATTGCATCTGGCGGTGCCCTCCGACCTGGGGCGCCATGTGTTGCTGCCCTGGCTGGAGCAGTTCCAGGAACGTCATCCCGACCTGTCGCTGCGGCTGCAGATCGGCGACTCGCTGACCGATCTCAAGCGCCGACCGGTCGACGCCGCCGTGCGCTACGGCCTGCCGCCCTCCAGCAGCCTGGTGGCGCTGCCGCTGCTGCCGGATTGCCGCCGCATCCTGGTCGCCGCGCCGCACTATCTGGCGTTGCGGGGCATGCCCGCCACGCCGGCAGACATGCGCGACCACGAAGCGCTGCGTTATGTGCTGGCGGACGAGGTGCCGGACAGCTGGCAGATGGAGATCGACGGCGTGGCGGCGACATTGCCGCTGAGCGGCCGGCGAGTCGCGGATGACGGCGAAGTGGTCAAGCGCTGGGCGATCGCGGGGCTGGGCGTGGCCTACAAGTCCTGGCCGGATGTCGCCGGCGAGTTGGCCAGCGGCCAACTGGTGCATGTGAATCCGCACTGGCGCGGCGCGCTCTCACCGCTGAACTTGGTGGTGCCGGGCCGGCATCAGCTCTCGCCGGCCATGCGCGCGCTTCGCGATGAGCTCAGTCGCCGGCTCGATGCCTTTGCTCTGGCGATGCCGCGCTGAAGTACGTGGATGTCGGTCGATCGTGCCCCGCGGCGCAGACTCGAATGAGGGCGCCGACTTGCCGACGTCCTGACGCGCCTTCGGACCGATGCCCTCGCCGCCGCCGCCGCCGAAGGATCAATCCTGCAGCGAGGCACGCAAGCCCGGCGGCGTTTCATGGCAGGCGCAGGCTTCGCCATGTGCGGCCGACACCAGTTCCTGCAGGATGCCGCAGGCATGCGCGCCATGGTCCGCATCGCAGCGGGTCTGCAGCGCCACGAGTTGCGCTTCCAGCGCGCGCATGCTCTGCAAGCGGGCTCGCACCTTGCCGAGCTGCGAGGCCACGAGGCCGTCCACCCGGCCCAGCACCTCGGGATCCCGGCTCTCCAGACTGCCCAGCAACAAGCTCACATCCGCCAGTGACATGTCCAGCGCCCGGCAGTGCCGGATGAAGGCCAGCCGCTCCAGGTGCGGATGCGCATAGTCGCGATACCCGTTCTCGCTGCGCGCAGGCGGCGGCAGCAAGCCGCTCTTTTCATAGAAGCGGATGGTCTCGATGTCCACGCCGGTGGACTTGCTCAATTCGCCGATGCGCATGGGGTGAAGGATAGACGCTTGACCTTGGAGTGGCTACAGACTGTTCAATCGACCCCATGGCACATCAGGAACCCCTCCCCACGTCCGAATCCCCGGTGCGCGATCCGTCGACCGCCGGCCATGCCGCGCGGCAGGTCGAGCCGCCGTCGCATTCGAACGCCCATGCGCAACCGCATGCGCACCCGTGTCGCCAAGGGTCAGGTGATGCCGGTGGCCCAGCCGATGGCGGCCAGGAAGGCATCCCGGCGAAGGCGAGTGATCACTCGCATGCTGGCCACGACCACGACCACGACCACGACCACGACCACGACCACGGACACGACCACGGACACGGACACGGACACGCTCACCACGACCACGCCGGCCATCGCCACACGACATCGGGACCGGATGGCCATGCGGCGCCCTGCTGTGGGAGCCCCTCGCCGAGCGCCGCTGCGTCGACGGCGTCCGCCGACGAGATCGCGTGCTGCGGCGGTTCGGCAGGCGCCGCGACCTCAGCGGTGCCGCCCGCGTCGCTGGACGGCGTGGATCTCACCGGCACGACGCGCCACCGCTACTACATCGCCGGGATGGACTGCCCGACCGAGGAGGGACTGCTGCGGCGCCATCTCCAGCAACGCGAAGGCGTGGTCGCGCTGCAGTTCGACCTGATCAACCGGATGCTGGATGTCCATCACCGGCTGACGGACGACGCGCCCCTGCGTGCCGCCATCGAAGCCGCGGGTCTGCGCGCCGAGACGGTCTCCGCCAGCGCCCCGCCGCCCGAGCCGCCGCCGGCGGTGCCGACCGCCCTGCGCTGGCGAATGGCGTTGGCTGGCGTCGCCGCCATCGCGGCAGAAGCGTTGGCCTTCGCCGGCCTGTCCGAATCCGGGCCGGTCGTGATCGCCCTGGCGGTGGCGGCGATGCTGCTGGGCGGCCTGCCCACGCTGCGCAAGGGCTGGATTGCGTTGCGCAGCTTGACCCTCAACATCCATTTGCTGATGAGCCTGGCGGTGATCGGCGCGATCGTCCTGGGCCAGTGGCCGGAGGCGGCGATGGTGGTCTGGCTGTTCGGGCTGTCCGAGATGATGGAAAGCCTGAGCCTGGCCCGCGCCCGGGATGCCATCCGTGCGCTGACCCAGTTGGCGCCCGAGGTGGCCTGGGTGAAGGCGCCCGATGGCCGCTACAGCGCGCGCCCCGCCGCCGAGGTGCCGCTGGAGGCGACCGTGCGGGTGCCGCCCGGCGAGCGGGTGCCGTTGGACGGCCAGGTGCTCGCCGGCCGGTCCAGCCTGAACGAGGCCGCGCTCACCGGCGAGGCGATGCCGGTCGACAAGGCCGTCGGCGATCCCTTGCTGGCCGGCAGCATCAACGGCGACGGCTTGTTGGAGATGCAGGTCACTGCCGCCAAGGGCCACACCTTGCTGGATCGCATGGCGGCCGCGGTGCAGCAGGCGCAATCGCAACGCGCCCCGACGCAGGCCTTCATCGACCGCTTTGCCCGCATCTACACGCCGGCGGTGGTGCTGGCCGCCGTGCTGCTGGCGGTGCTGCCGCCGCTGTTCGGGCTGGGCAGTTGGAACGACTGGCTGTACAAGGGGCTGGTGCTGCTGGTCATCGCCTGCCCTTGCGCGCTGGTGATTTCCACGCCGGTGACCATCGTCAGCGGCCTGGCTTCGGCGGCGCGGCGCGGCATTCTGATCAAGGGCGGTCTGTACCTGGAAAGCGCCCGGAAGATCCGCACCCTGGCGCTCGACAAGACCGGCACCCTGACCGAGGGCCGTCCGCAGTTGGTCACCGTGCAGCCGCTGTATCCGTCCATCGGGGCGGACCAGGCGCTGCACCTCGCCGCCCGGCTGGACGCCGGCATCACCCATCCGCTGGCTGCGGCCATCGTCGCGGCCCATGCCCAGCGGCTGGGGACGGTGCTGGAGCCGGTTCAGCAGCTGAAGAACCTGCCCGGACTGGGCATGACCGCTCTGGTGGACGGCCAGGACCATGCGATCGGCAACGAGCGGCTGGCGGAAAGCCGCGGTGCGGTCGACGACGAAGCCCGCGCCGCCGCCCGCAGCCTGCAGGCGCAGGGCCACACGCTGGTCTGGCTGATGCGCGGCCCGCAGACCGTGGCCTTGCTGGCGCTGTCCGACACGCCGCGCCCGGAGGCGGCGGAGGTGCTGGCCCGGCTGCGCGCGCGCGGCCTGGCGCTCACCATGCTCAGCGGTGATCAGCGCCCCAGCGCGGTCGCGATGGCCGAGCGGCTGGGCCTGGCGGCGTCCGATGTGCGCGCGCCGCTGTTGCCGCAGGACAAACTGGACGCGGTGGCCGCGCTCTCGGCGCAAGGTCCGGTGGCCATGGTGGGCGATGGCGTGAACGACGCTCCGGCCCTCGCCCGGGCCGACATCGCCATCGCCATGGGCGCGGCGGGCAGTGCGACCGCGCTGGAAACCGCCGATATCGCGCTGATGCAGGACGATCTGCGCAAGCTGCCGGAACTGCTCGATCTGTCGGAGCGGGTCTCGCGCATCCTCAGCCAGAACATCGCATTGGCGCTGGGCCTGAAGGCGGTGGTGGCGGTGATGACGCTCATGGGCATCGGATCGCTGTGGCTGGCGGTGCTGGCAGACGCCGGTGCGAGCCTGCTGGTGGTGCTCAACGGCCTGCGGCTGCTGCGCAAGCCGCCCTCCGAGCGCTGATGCTCAGAAGGGCGGCGTGTCCCGAGGTCATCGCCCATCGACATCAAGGAGGCGGCAACAGGCGCCATCGGCGTCCTTCGCCGCTTCTACGGTGTTTGTGCGCGGTCAGGTGGAACGTCTGCCGTGAGCTCCGTCACCTAGGGGCACCCCTAATGCGGCGGGACGAGATCAAGCTGACCTTTCGCTGACAATAGCGCGCCTGCCGCTGGCAGGCCCCAAAGGATCCACCGATCCGGGGCCTGGACCAGCGGCAAGCGCCTTTTGATTCGTTTCCTGTCGCCTCAGCCGTTGCGTGTCCACATGTGCGGCGCGGGCCGACCGCCCCCTGCTCTTCCTGATCTCATCGGAGCGTCGTTTGAACAAAATTCAAACCCCCGGAGCGCCGCACACCATCCTCGGCCAACCCGACAGCCTGTTCGTCCTGTTCTTCACCGAGATGTGGGAACGGTTCTCCTACTACGGCATGCGGGCGCTGCTCGTGCTGTACCTCATCTCCGAGACGTCCAAGGGCGGCTGGGGCTGGTCCCGCGAAGACGCCACCAACCTGTATGGCTGGTACACCATGCTGGTGTACTTCACCCCGATCCTGGGCGGCTACATCGCCGACCGCATCCTGGGCACACGCCGCTCGGTGGTGCTGGGCGGCTTCGTGATCGCGGCCGGCCACATCGCACTGTTCTTCGACACCCAGACCACCTTCTTCGTGGGCCTGGGTCTGGTGATCATCGGCACCGGCCTGTTCAAGCCCAATATCTCGGCCATCGTCGGCCAGCTGTATGACAAGGACAACGAAGGCGCCCGCGACGGCGGCTACACCCTGTTCTACATGGGCGTGAATGCGGGGGCCTTCTTCGGCATCTCGCTGTGCGGCTACATCGGCGAGAAGATCTCCTGGCACTTCGGCTTCGGCCTGGCCGCGGTCTTCATGATCCTGGGCGCACTGCAGTTCTGGCTGAGCCAGGGCATCTTCGGCAAGATCGGCGGCCCGCCGGACAAGAACGCCCCGCTGGTCGACCCGACGGAAAAGCTGGACGACACGCCCGCCCATGTGGTGCGCGACCGCCTGATCGCGATCTGCGTGTTCTCCTTCTTCACCATCTTCTTCTGGTTCGCCTTCGAGCAGGCCGGCGGTTCGATGACCATTTTCGCGGCCGACTACACCGACCGCACGCTGGTCGGCACCAGCGGCACGGTCTTCAAGATCGTCAATTCGCTGATGACGCTGATCCCGGTGGGCATCCTGAGCTGGCTGCTGATCCAGCTGATGCGCGGCGGCGGCAAGCGCTATTTGAGCGCCAACCTGCTGCTGGTGGCGGCACTGGCCGGCATCTGGGGCCTGTCGCTGTGGATGCTGGGTCGCGAGTTCGCGATGGAGCAATCCGAGATTCCGGCCACCTGGTTCGGCGTGCTCAACAGCTTCTTCCTGGTGATCCTGGCGCCGATGTTCAGCAAGATGTGGGAGCGTCACTGGAACCCGAGCGGTCCGGTGAAGTTCGGTGTCGGCCTGGTGCTGCTGGGCCTGGGATTCGCCGCGCTGTCGTACGGTGCGACCGGCATTCCGCAGGGCGCCAAGACCGCACAGATCAGCATGATGTTCCTGACGGTGGCCTATCTGCTGCACACCATGGGCGAGCTGTGCCTGTCGCCGGTGGGCCTGTCCTACATCTCCAAGCTGGCGCCTGCGCGGCTGCTGGGTCTGATGTTCGGCGTCTGGTTCGTCAACTCGGCCATTGCCAACAAGATTGCCGGCTCCACCGGCGCCTACATCGACCGGATCTCCGAGACCTATTCGATGTCGATCTTCTTCCTGATCTTCACCATCATCCCGATTGCAGCCGGCATCCTGCTGATGCTGCTGAGCCCGTGGATGAAGAAGCTCATGCACGGCGTGCATTGAGTTCAGGCCTCGCCTGATCCAGAGAACCCGGGCGCTGCCCGGGTTTTTTATGGGCGCATGGCAGATCAAGCGCCTTCACTGGCTTTCAGAAGGTCGAGGTGGGCGATGGCCGATTCACCGATCGCACAACCTTTAAGCCACCAAGCGGATCAACACCATGCACCCGCCGCGAACATTGCACCGCGCCATGCTCGCGAACCCGGCCCCCTGATCGACGGTCTATGCGGCCCTGTCGGCCCCGCTCCCTCTGGTCATACTGGCCCACGCACCGCCGCGAACTTGCACACAGCCGCCCATTACCGGTCAACCAAGCCCTTTGTCAAAGGGACAGGTATTGCCCCTGGGACTTTGCGGGCCAATTTGTACCGCGTACATTCCGCCCCACGCTGCGGTGCACAAGACAACGCGGCGTTTTTGGGAGTGATGCATGGCCGGACCGTTCTTCGAGCGCAAGTCCGTCAGCGGCGCCTTGTTGGCGCTGACGCTGGCGGCCTGCGGACCACAACAACAGCAACAGCCGCAAGGTGGGCCGCCGCCCGTCTCCGTGGCGCCCGCGCTGCAGCGCGAAGTGCAGGAATTCGACGAGTTCACTGCCCGCCTGGAAGCCCCTGACACCGTCGAGATCCGCGCCCGCGTGGCCGGCACCCTCGACAAGGTGCATTTCCGCGAAGGTCAGCTGGTGAAGAAGGGCGACCCGCTCTTCACCATCGATCCCCGCCCCTTCGCCGCCGAAGTGGCCCGGGCTGAAGCCCAGGTCGCCGCCGCGCGCACCGCCGCCGATCTCAGCAAGTCCGACCTCGGTCGCGCCGAAAAGCTGGTGGCCATCCAGGGCGTCAGCCAGCAGGAAATCGACCAGCTCAAGTCCGCCGTGCGCAACGGCGACGCCAACATCAAGGCCGCCGAGGCCGCCTTGGTGCAGGCCCGGCTGAACCTGGAGTTCACCCAGGTCAAGGCGCCGGTGACCGGTCGCAGCTCGCGCGCCAATGTGACGCCAGGCAATCTGGTGACCATCGGCGACCCGGTGCTGACCACCATCGTCTCCAGCGATCGGGTCTACGCCTACTTCGACGCCAGCGAAGCCACCTTCCTGAAGTATGTGCAGGCCACCCGCGCCGGCAACATGCCGTCCCAGCGCACCCAGCCCAACAAGGTGCTGCTGGGCCTGGCCAACGAGCAGGGCTATCCGCACGAGGGCCGCATGGACTTCGTCGACAACCGCCTGAACCCCGCCACCGCGTCCATCCGAGGCCGCGCGGTGTTCGACAACAAGGACGGCTACTTCACCCCCGGCCTGTTCGCCCGGGTGAAGCTGGTCGGCTCCGGCGCCTACAACGCGGTCCTGGTGCCCGAGCGCGCCATCAGCACCGACCAGTCCCGCAAGCTGGTGCTGATCGTCGGCCCCAACAACATCGTGCAGCCCCGGCCGGTCAAGCCGGGTGCGCAGTTCGACGGCTTCCGCGCCGTTGAAGGCGTCAAGCCCGGTGAACTGGTGATCGTCGATGGCCTGCAGCACGCCATGCCCGGCGCCCCGGTGACGCCACAGACCGTCAAGCTCGACGACAAGGGCCACGCCTTGCCGGCACCGCCGGCTGCCGGCGCATCCAAGTAAAGGGGCGCGAGGCCGTATGGATATCTCACGCTTCTTCATCGAGCGACCGCGCTTTGCCGCGGTGCTCTCGATCTTCATCTTCCTGGTGGGCCTGCTGGCGATCTTCCAGCTGCCCATCTCCGAGTACCCCGAAGTCGCGCCGCCCCAAGTGGTGGTGCGCGCCCAGTTCCCGGGTGCGAATCCGCGCGTCATCTCCGAAACCGTTGCCACACCGCTCGAAGAGCAGATCAACGGCCTGGAAAACGTGCTGTATTTCGACAGCCAGGCCACTGCCGACGGCGGCATGACCCTGACGGTGACCTTCAAGATCGGCACCAACCCGGAAGCCGCGGAGACGGCGGTGCAGAACCGCATCAACCGCGCCCTGCCCCGGCTGCCTGAGATCGTCCGCCAGATTGGCGTGACGACAGAGAAGTCCAGCCCCAACCTGACCATGGTCGTTCACATGGTCAGCCCGGACAACAGCCGCGATGCTCTGTACCTGCGCAACTATGCGCAGCTGCAGGTGCGCGACGAGCTGCTGCGGGTGCAAGGCATGGGTTCGGTGCAGGTGTTCGGCTCCGGCGACTATGCGATGCGCGTCTGGCTGGATCCGGCCAAGCTCGCCTCGCGCGGGTTGACCGCGTCCGACGTGGTGGCCGCGATCCGCGAGCAGAACGCCCAGGTGGCCGCCGGCACCGTCGGCGCACCGCCAGCGCCCAAGGGCACCGACTTCCAGCTCGCCATCAACACCCAGGGTCGCCTGGTCAATGAGGAAGAGTTCGCCAACATCATCGTCCGCACCGAGCCCGCCACCGGCGCGCTGGTGCGGGTGCGCGATGTCGGCCGCGTCGAGCTGGGCGCGGGCACCTTCGCCTTGCGCAGCCTGCTGAACAACAAGGAAGCCGTCGGTATCGGCATCTTCCAGGCACCGGCCTCGAATGCGCTGAAGATCTCGGAGGATGTCCGCGCCACCATGGAGCGGCTCAAGGCCAGCTTCCCGGACGGCGTGAGCTACGACATCGTCTACGACCCCACCCGCTTCGTCAGCACCTCCATCGAGAAGGTGATCCACACCCTGATCGAAGCGGTGCTGCTGGTCGTGCTGGTGGTCATCATCTTCCTGCAGACCTGGCGCGCGTCGATCATTCCGCTGCTGGCCGTGCCGGTGTCCATCGTGGGCACCTTCTCGATCCTGCTGCTGCTGGGCTACTCGATCAACACCCTGACGCTGTTCGGCCTGGTGCTGGCGATCGGCATCGTGGTGGACGACGCGATCGTGGTGGTCGAGAACGTGGAGCGCAACCTCGAAGACGGCCTCACCCCGCATGACGCGACGGTCAAGGCGATGCAGGAGGTCTCCGGCCCCATCATCGCGATTGCGCTGGTGCTGTGCGCGGTGTTCATCCCGCTGACGTTCGTGCCGGGCCTCTCGGGCCAGTTCTACAAGCAGTTCGCGGTCACCATCGCCATCTCCACGGTGATCTCGGCCTTCAACTCGCTGACCCTGTCGCCCGCCATGGCGGCCTTGCTGCTGCGTCCGCATGACGCGCCCAAGGACGTGGTGATGCGCGGCATGGACAAGGTCTTCGGCCGCTTCTTCCACTGGTTCAACTGCTTCTTCCAGCGCCGCAGCGAGGGCTACAGCCGCGGCGTGACCGGCATCCTGCGACGCAAGTCCGGCGCACTGATCGTCTACGCCATCCTGCTGGTGCTGACCGGGCTGCTGTTCACCCGGATTCCGGCCGGTTTCGTGCCGGCGCCGGACAAGCAGTACCTGATCGGCATTGCGCAGTTGCCCGCGGGCGCCACGCTGGACCGGACCGAAGAGGTCATCCGGCGCATGAGCGACATCGCGCTGAAGGTGCCCGGCATCCGTGATTCGATCGCCTTCCCGGGCCTGTCGATCGCGGGTTTCTCGGCCGCACCCAACGAAGGCATCGTGTTCTTCGGCCTGGATGAATTCGAGAACCGGACCTCGTCCGAGCTGTCCAAGGACGCGATCCTGGGCAAGGTCAACGGCGCGATCCAGCAGATCCAGGGCGCTCGCATGTTCGTGGTCCCGCCGCCTGCGGTGGACGGCCTGGGCAATGCCGGCGGCTTCAAGGTGCAGGTGCAGGACCGCGGCGGCTTGGGCGAGCAGGCGCTGTACGGCGCCGTCTGGGGCACGCTGGGTCCGATCTACGGCAATCCCAACAGCAGCATCGGCACGCCGTATTCGACCTACGACATCAACGTTCCGCAGCTGTTTGCGAATGTCGATCGGACCAAGGCGAAACAGATGGGCGTGAAGCTGGGCGACATCTACGACACCCTGCAGATCAACCTCGGCTCGCTCTATGTCAACGACTTCAGCCGTTTCGGCAAGACCTATCAGGTGATCGTGCAGGCCGATGCGCCGTTCCGCTCGAACGCCCAGGCCATCACCGACCTGAAGACCCGCAACGAGAAGAACGAGATGGTGCCGCTGGGCGCGCTGATCCAGGTGGACCCGACCTTCGGTCCCACCCGCGTCACCCGCTACAACGGGTTCCCGAGTGCCGACATCAACGGCGCGGCCAAACCCGGCTTCTCCAGCGGCCAGGCCGAGGCCGAGATCGAGCAGCTGCTCAAGAAGGGCCTGCCGCGCGGCATGACCTTCGAGTGGACCGAGCTGACCTACCAGGACCGCCTGACCCGCGATGTGCATGTGCCGGGCCTGAACATCAAGATCCCGACCCTGGCCGCGGTGCTGGGCCTGTCGGTGCTGTTGGTGGTGCTGGTGCTGGCCGCGCAGTATGAGAGCTGGAGCCTGCCGCTGGCGATCATCCTGATCGTGCCGATGTGCATTCTCTCGGCGCTGTTCGGGGTGTGGTTGTCGCACTTCCCGCCCTTCATGCAGGCGGGGGACCTCAACATCTTCACCCAGGTGGCGTTGGTGGTGCTGGTCGGCCTGGCGTGCAAGAACGCGATCCTGATCGTCGAGTTCGCCAAGGAGCTCGAGGAGCGTGGCGAAGCGCTGCATGACGCGATCATCCACGCCTGCCGTCTGCGTCTGCGCCCGATCCTGATGACCTCGATCGCCTTCTGCGCCGGCGTCATTCCGCTGATCCTGGGCTCCGGCGCCGGCAGCGAAATGCGTCGTGCCATGGGCATTGCGGTGTTCGCCGGCATGGTCGGCGTCACGCTGTTCGGCATCTTCCTGACGCCGGTGTTCTATGCGCTGCTGCGCAAGGGCACCGAAAAGAAGCGGGCCCATGCGGCCGAGCTGCGCCGGGAGATCGATGCCGCGGCGCATCCCTTCCATCCCGGTGTCGACGACGCCGCCACGCCGACCCGCAAGGAGGGCGCATGATGAGCGCTCGGCATGACCTGACCCCCACGGCGCTGCGTGCGCCGTCGGCCCTGGCCTTCGCGGCGGCGCTGACGGTGGCGCTGCTGGCCGGCTGCTCCACGGCGCCCACGGCCAAGAAGTCGGAGGTGCCGCTCTCGACGCAGTTCGCCAATGTGCCCGACGGCGCCTTGGCCGACGAGCCGGTTGCCCGCTTCTGGCAAGGCTTCCAGGACCCGCAACTGGATGCGCTGGTGCAGCGTGCGCTCACGGCCAACACCGACCTGCGGCTGGCCGTCGTCAATCTGCGCGAGGCCCGCGCGCTGTCTCGCTTCGCCGATGCGCAGCTGCTGCCCAGCGTCAACCTCAACGCCGGCGCGGGCCGGGTGCGCGCCCAGGACGCCCAGGGGGTGCCCCAGTCCAACAACGCGTTCTCGGTCGGTTTCGATGTGGCGTGGGAGGCCGATCTCTTCGGTCGCCTGTCCGACGAGCGCCGTGCCGCTGCCGCCGACCTGCTGGCCGGCGAGGCCGGCCTGCGTGCGGCGCAGGTCAGCGTCGCGGCCGAGGTGGCGCGCAACTACTTCGAGCTGCGCGGGCTGCAAGAGCAACTGCGCGTGGCGCGGCTGTCCCTGGAGACGCAGCAAGGCGCGCTGAAGCTGGCGTTGGGACGGCAGGAAGCCGGTCGCGGCACCGGCTTCGACAGCGAGCGTGCGCGCGCGCTGGTGCAGAGCACGGCGGCCACGGTGCCGGCCATCGAGATGGCGCTGGCGCGCACCCGCTACCGCCTGTCGGTGCTGACCGGCCAACCGCCGACGGCACTTGACGGCGAGCTCAGCGAGGTCAAGCCGCTGCCGGGCTTGAAGACCGTGTCGCTGGGCGGCATCGGCACGCCGGAGAACCTGCTGCGACGTCGTCCGGACGTGCGCGCGGCTGAGGCGCAGGCGGCTGCTGCGGCGGCGCGTGTGGGCGTGGCACGCAGTGCGATGTTCCCGCGCATCACGCTGGGCGGCACCATTGGCCAGAACGCCACCCGCATCGGTGACTTGGGCGACGGCGTCGGCTATGCCTACAACCTCGGCGCACAGCTGGTCTGGAATCTGCTGGACTTCGGTCGCATCCGCGCCCAGATTGCCGCCGCCGATGCGCGCAACGAAGGCGCGTTCATCAGCTACGAGCGCACCGTGCTCGCCGCGCTGGAGGAAACCGAAGGCGCGCTGGTGACCTACAACCGCAGCCAGGAGCAGGCGCAGGCGCTGTTCGAGGCGGCAGTGTCGGCCGAACGCGCCGCCCAGATCGCCCGCGAGCGCTTCAAGGTCGGCATCAGCGATTTCCTCGCGGTGCTGGATGCCGAGCGCGAGCTGCTCGGCGCGCGCAACCAGCTGGCGCAGTCGCAGACGGCGGCAGCGACCTCGCTGGTCGGCGTCTACAAGGCGATGGCCGGCGGCTGGGGCGAGGACGCACCTGCTCAGAGCGCCATGCGCTGAACGGTCACGGCGCCTGACAAGGCGCCGATGCAAGGCGCTCCAACGCGCCGGGTCTCCAGCCCGGCGCGTTTTTTCTTTTTGGGGACGGCGATGTCGCTGATCGTCAACCCGCCAGCCTGAATCGGCTGACCACGCGGGTGAGCTGCGCCGCCTGATCCTTGAGCGATTCGGCCGCAGCGGCCGATTGCTCCACCAGGGCGGCATTCTGCTGGGTCATGCCGTCGAGCTGATTGACCGCCGCATTGACCTCCGAGAGGCTCTGGGTCTGACTGCCGACGGTGCCGGCGATCTCGTGGATCAGCACATTCACCCGCGCCACGGCACCCACCAGCTGCGTCATCGTGTCGCCCGCGCTGCCGACGATGCGGGTGCCGCTCTCCACCTGATCCACCGAACTCGAAATCAGGGCCTTGATCTCCCGCGCGGCTTGGGCGCTGCGCTGGGCCAGCGTACGGACCTCGCCGGCCACCACCGCGAAGCCGCGCCCCTGCTCGCCGGCGCGAGCGGCTTCCACCGCTGCATTCAGCGCCAGGATGTTGGTCTGGAAGGCGATGCCGTCGATGACGCCGATGATGTCGGCGATCCGACGCGAGGATTGCTGAATGCCGTCCATCGTCGACACCACCTGACCGACCATGTCGCCGCCGCGCTGCGCGACTGTCGCGGCCTCGCTGGCCAGCGTGCTGGCCTCCTGCGCAGCACCGGCGCTGTGGCGCGCGGCATCGGTGAGCTGGTGCATGGCGGCGGAGGTTTCCTCCAGGTTGGAGGCGGTTTGCTCGGTGCGTGCGGAGAGGTCACCGCTGCCGACGGCCACCTCGCGGCTGGCCTCGGCGATCTGGTCGGCGCTGTCACGCACGGCGGAGACCGACTGATGCAGCGCCGCCCGCATCCGTGCCAGCGACCGCAGCAGGTCGCCGAGTTCATCGGCCCGCGACTCCTGCGACACCTCGCTCAGGTCACCGTCCGCGATCCGGTCCGCCGTGTGGGCGGCCTGGCGCAGCGGATGCGTCAGCGAGCGGGTCAGCAACCAGCCGACCCAGGCGCCCAGCACGATCGCCGCGCCCACCAGCAGCCAGATGGTCCACAGCACGGACCGGTAGTTTTCCAAGGCGTGCTGATGAGCCTCCTTGGCGCCGACGCCATTGATCTCGACGAGCTGACTGAGGCTGTCGGTGCCGCCTCGAAACGCCGTGCGTGACGCGCCGCGCAGCAGCGCCAGGGCCTCATCGCGTCGACCCTCGCGTGTGAGGGCGAGCAACCGGTTCTGTGACTCGCGATATGCCTCGACCTGCCGCTTGAGGCCGTCAAATAGCTCTCGCTCCTTGGCGCTGGCCACCAGCGGGTCATAGCGTTGCAGCAGCTCAGGCAGTCGCTTCCATTGGTCGCCCAGGCGCTTGGATTCGTCCTGCAGCGTCTTGTCGTCGGCGCTGAGCAGCAACTGCAGTTCGGCACGGCGCATCTGGTTGAGCGACTCGCCAATGCCACCCAGGAGTTGGGTGCTGGGCAGCCAGTTGGTCGCCAGGTCATCGACCTTGGACTGAACCTGGGACACCCGCGAGGCGGAGAACCCGCCCATCGCCAGCATCAGTAACAGCAAGAGGGCGAAGCCCAGCCCTAGCCGCAATCCCACACGCAGATCAGACAGCAGTCGCATGACGGTCCCCCCCGGTAGAGAGACTCAAACTATCACAGCCCCTGTCGGAACGCCTGTTGCATGTGTCACGGTCTTGGGTGGCATTTGATGTCGTTGATCAAATGGCGTCCCGGTCTTCGACCCTGTGGCTGGCAGCCGGTGGTACGCGTAGCGACATCCGCAGTGGGCCGGTTGGATGCGGAGCGCCACGGGTCGTGCTTGGCCGGCTGATGGCGCTAAGTGATTGACCCGGTGAGGTTTTTTCGGGTTCCCAATGCGCGGCAATTCCGCACGGACCTGGGGCATTGGCCTGCCGGCGGGAAGTGCCTCTGTATCGGCTGCCGTCCGGTGGTCGCAGATCAGAGTTAAATTGCGAACTTCCGCCGACCTGGATGTACCGGTCGGTGCTTGCTTTTGAGAATGTTGAACGCCGCAGCGCCGCGAATCGGTCGTCGCGCGGCGGCGTTGCCCCTAGGTGTGGAAGATGGCTGTGAATCACTGCGAAAAGATCCCGTTGGCAACGCAGGGCGCGACCGAGTGGGAAGTGGTCCAGCTGCCCTCACCGCTCGGCGACTTCGAGGCGCGCGCCTTCCGCAGTCCGACCACCGGCTCTGAGCATCTGGTGCTGTCGGTCGGTCCGATCCGGCCCCGCGGCGGCCTGCTGCGTATCCACAGCGAATGCCTGACCGGCGATGTCTTCAAGTCGCTGCGCTGCGACTGCGGTCCTCAGCTGGAGGAAGCCTTGAAGCTGCTGTCGGCCGACGGCGGCGTGGTGATCTACATGCGAGGCCATGAAGGCCGCGGCATCGGCCTGGTCGAGAAGCTGCGTGCCTATGCGCTGCAGGAAGCCGGCGTCGACACCATCGACGCCAACCTGCAGCTCGGTCATGCCGAAGATGCCCGCGACTACGCGGACGCGATCGACATCCTGTGCCTGCTGGGCATCCAGAGCGTGCGCCTCATCACCAACAATCCGCAGAAGCGCGATGCGCTGGTGAGCCATGGCATCGAGGTCGAAGCCCTGGTGCCGGTGCGCATCGCCGCCAATCCGCACAACGAGCGCTATCTCGAAACCAAGCGCAAGCGCATGGGGCATTACCTCGAGTGAGCCGGGCCGGCGGCCGAATTAGGTCGATGCCGCCGATGAGGTCGATTCGGTCGATCCAGTTGATTCCGTCGACTAATCCAGCAAGCGCGCCAGGGTCTGCGCGTTGTCCGTGCACAGCTGGCGGAATGGACCGCTGATCCGGACGTCCTCCGCCGCGCGTTGCCAGAAGCACAGCGCCGCACGGGCGGCGGCCTGCCACGCGTCCCCTTCGGCCGGCAGCGGCAACTGGGGCGCGTACGTTCTAGAGGGCAGTTCGACGCCTCGCATCGGCGCATAGCGCATCGGCAGCATGTCGTAGATCGGCGCCAGCACCAACCGGGGCGTGGGCGCGTCCAACACCGGGCGGAACGAGAGGTTCCCGTCATGCATGTCGGTGTTGCCGATGAGCTGACCGTACAGCCACACCGTCTGTACGGTGGACAGGACGTCGGCGTCTACCCATCCGCAGGCATGCAGAACTTTCACGCCTTCCGTCCAGGGACGCCCTGCCAGTCCGACCAGCGCGGCATTCAGCGCGGCCCAGGAGATCACGGGCGAACGACCAAGTGCGCCGTGGCGATCGAACCGGTCGACCTCCAGGAAGGTGCGTTGGCCTGCCACATGCACCCGCGAGGTCGCCGCAGCGACGCCCAGCTCCGATCGCAGCACCTCGCCGGCCAGATGCTCACAAACCAGCAGATCGGCCCACCGCTGCGTACCGGGCGCGTCGTCAGAGCCGGAGAACTTCACCAACACGTGTTGCTGGGTGCCGTCTTTGCGAACGCGTCGCGCGGTGAACTTGGGGAACTCGCCGCCGATCGGGGATGCCCCCATGCCTCCGGTGTCCGCAGTCTCTGCCAGTGCGCAAAAGGCAGGCACGATCTCGTCGTCGCTCAGGCCTGACGGGGCGATGCCGTCTCTGACTGCCCTTACCCGCGCCATCCACAGCCTGCAGGCGGCCTCACCGACGATCAGGTCACCCGGCAGGTCATCGCCCAGTTGCAACATCGCCTTCAACCCGTCGTCATCGGACCAGGTCTCGGGGTCGCAGGGGTTCTGGAGCAGGGCCGCATGTCGACGGGCGAAATGGCGTCCGAGGAAGCCCTGCGGCCGCATGTCGTTCAGCGGATAGGGCAAACCGTCGAACCAGCCCTCGTGCATGGACTCGTCAAGGGGCCAGCCCAGTGGCTTGAGCATATCCAATGAACTACCTTGCGGCTCGATCAGCGCGATCCGTGCAACCGCTTGTACGCGCCCATCACGTCCGACACGGTACAACGGCAGCGGCGCGCGGGAGCTTCTCAACGTCTTTGGGTTGGTATCAATGGGGTGTCGCGGATCGCCGCACACGGGCACACCGGGTTCTCCAGATGCGGACTCGGGGTGAAGGGGAGAGCGGCCGAGGTCCTGTCCCTGCGCGACTCGGCTCACCTGTGGCGCGCGCACATGGCGGAGGGTGTCGGCGGGTTCGGCGTTCATCGAAGGATTTTGAGAGCAAGGTTGTTGCGACCTGCCGTGGAAACGTGCCTGAACATTGACGCCGGTCTGAAACGATCGCTTTGGTGCGGTCCTTGCCGAAGGGCGAATGGACTTGGACCCTGCTCGGGCGGCGACCTCACGAAGCTGCATGAGCCATGCGTCGGGCGCTGCACCCGCTCAACGCGGCTCCGCGTTCCCCGCCGCTTCCTGGCGCTGTTCCGGCCCATTGCCTTCCGCATTGGTGAGCCGCTCGAACCAGCCCGCCGCCATCAGCACCCCCAGCGCCACCACGGCGGCCAGCAACGCGCCCCAGGAGGCGATCCGGCGCCTGCCGGAGGCATGCGGCGTGGTGCCCGCGTCCGGCTGGATCGCCTCCACGCGTGAAATGGGTCGATGGCGCTGTATCCGCACCTGCGGGCCCGCGACCGAAGCGGAGGCTTCCGCCGCCTCGGTGCCTTGCGACCAGACGTCCTCGGTCGCTGCGGTGGATCGCCGGCCCGCAGCACCGGCCCGTCGCACGGCACGTCGCGCCTTGCCGCTGCCGGCGCCCGCCACGCGGCCCGCCGGCGAGGCGCCGTTCTCTGCGGGCGCCGCGGACGGCGCGACACTGGGACCGCCGTCGCCAGCCTGATCGCCAGCGCGCAGCTCGTCGTCGACATCCTCTTGCAGATGCCGGGTCACCGCGCCCAACAGGCGGCTCGCGGACGCTTGCCGCTTGGTGGCGCCTTCATCCCGGCGCCGCGCGGTGGCATCGCCCGTGGCAGCGAGCGGGCGGGCTTCTTCCGCCGCGGATCCCGAGACCGCAGGCCGCGTGGCAGGCCGAGGCAGGTCGGGTCGCATGCGGTCGGGTCCGCCTACACCCGGTCGGCGATGCGGTCGATCGCCCGGTCGCGCAGGTCGATGCGCGAGGCGCCTTCGGCGAGGCTGATCAACGCGGAGGTGGCCGTCGGGGTCTCACCGAACTGCTGGCGATAGTTCTGCGCCAGCGTCGACCGGTTGGCCATGCCCCAGCGCGAGGCCACCGACAGCACGCTCTCACGGCCCGACAGATGCTGCAGCTCGGTCCGGATGCAGGTCATGCGCAGGCGTCGAATCACCTCCGCCGGCGTGAGGCCCAGGTGGGTGCGGAACGCCATCTGCAGCGCGCGCTCGGTGACATCGATCTCCGCGGCGATGCGCCGCACCGAGAGGGTCTTGTCGTGCAACTGGTCCAGGATGAACTGGTAGGCGCGGCGATAGCGCAGCGGCAGCCGCAACTGGTCGGCATCGGATTGCTCGGCCCGTTCCTGATGCTCCAGGAACCGGGAGTAGGGCACCCGGGTGAGTTCGGAGCGCAGCCGCGTGAGCGTCAGCTGCGCATGTTGGCGGTAGCAGCGCAGCGCATCGGCATGCCGGCCCTGCATCGCATGCAGCCGCGAGGCGCAGTAGCGCAGCTCGATGGCGTGGCGGTGATGCTGCTGGCGCACGTCGTCCACACCCAGCGAGCCCAGCAGCTCGGAGGCCGCATGGCCGTTGCCCTGTTCCAGCAAGGCCAGCGCGGCTTCCACCCGGCCACGCTCTTCCATCTGCACCAGGCGGCGCTCGCGGCACCAGCGCAGGATGTCGAAGACCTCCGCCGTGCCGCCGGGCTGTCCCAGCCCCGGCTCCATCAGCGCGGCCAGGAAGTGCAACCGTTGCACCACGCCGGGCATTGATTGCAAGGTCGCGGCAGAGGCGCGCAGCGTGGTGGCGGTGACCCGTTCCATCGCGCCGTCGCAGGCGCTGCCGCCCAGGTCATCGAACTGCCGCAGCCAGCGCGCGGTGCGCAGCTCCAGACCGATGGCCTCCAACAGCCGTTGCACCACCGGGGTCGACGACGCCGCCAGGTTGACCGCATGGGCCAGCGTGCGCGTGGCCCGACGGTGTTCGCCGACGGCCTGCATCGCCTTGGCCAGGCCCGCCAGCGCCTCGATGCGCAAGGCCACCGGCGCGTCTTCCGCATCGGCCACCACATTGAAGGTTTCCGCCGCGCGGCCCGGCTTGTTCAGATGCAGGAACAGGAAGCCCCGATCCATCGAGGACATCCACCGCACCTGTGATCGCGGCATGCCTTCGAACAGTCTCAGCTGCTTCTGGACCAGCTCTTCGGCCTGCTCTTCGCGACCCGCGACCAGCAGCGCCTGCACCAGGACCTGGCCCAGCACCGCGAGCCGATCACGCTCACCGCTGGCCACGCGGTCCAGGCGTCCCAGACCGAGGTGCAGCGCCTCTTGCACATCTCCGCGCCAGACGGCGCGGGCCACATCGGCATCCTGCGCGTCCAATCGGATTCCGCTGAGTGCAAGCAACATCATCGTCAACTCCCTTGCTGATTCGCCACAGCGGCGCAAGGAAATAGTAGGCAGATGGGCGGGCCGCGATGCTCACATCTTCACGATGAAATTCTCAACAATCCTCACAGCCCGACCGACCGGTCAATGCGTGCGCCGTCGCGAATTCGCGTCCACGCGCAACGCTTCGCTCCCGGGTGAAAAGATCGTCGCAGCGAGTGGTGACATCGCGCCTCGATCCCAAAGGAGCGCGTGTGTCCCTCGCCCTGACCGCCCCCGAGAAACAGGAACACCAGCCGCTGGCTCAGCTCCGCCTTCGCCATGCCACGCTGGCCGATGCGCAGGCGATCGCTGCCATCTACAACGCGTCGTTGCGCACGCCACCCTATCAGGCGGACGGCACCACCGAGGCCGACGGCGCGCGCTGGCTCGCCGAACAGATGGCGCAGGTCCGGCAACTGGATGCCCCGCCGATTGCACACTACCTCGGTCCGATGAGCCTGCCCATGGCCGCCAACCTGATCGCGGTGCATCTGCGTGCGAAGCGGCACATGCTGGTGGCCGAGCTGGATGGCGATGTGGTGGGCTGGATGGGCTCGCTCGGGCTGCATGAACGGCCGGGCCTCAGCACCCTGTTCGAGATCGCCTACTACGTCGCGCCGCGTGTGCGCGGACGAGGCATCGGCACGCGGCTGGTGGATCACCTGATCCAGAACGCCAGCGAATGGGGCGTGGACCGGCTGCTGGCCATGGTGTGGAGCGACAACGCCGCCAGCCTCTCGGTCCTGCGCCGCGCGGGTTTCGACGCCTGGGGCGCGCTGCCGGGCGCCATCACCGCCTTCGGCAAGCGGCGCGACATGCTGCTGCTGGGCCGGGTCCTGCCCAACGTCACCGGTTGAGCGCGCGCCATGGGTGAGAAGACCGAAGAGCCCAGCCAGAAAAAGCTGGACGACGCCAAGAAGAAGGGCCAGTCCCCCAAGAGCCAGGACATCAATGCGGCCGCCGGCCTGCTGGTGGTGACCGTCTGCCTCAGTGCGGCCGCCAGCACCGCGCTGGACCATCTGCGCCGGCTGTTCGATCTGGCCAGCGGCATCGGCATGCAGATCAGCAGCAACGAGCAGATGCATGCGATCGCCATCGACATCGCCATCGAGGGTCTGTGGATCGTGCTGCCGTTCGTGGTGGCCGCGATTGTGGTGGGCATCATCGCGTCCTTCGCGCAGGTGGGCTTCAACATCACCTTCGAGCCGATCGCGCCCAACTTCGACAAGATCAATCCCGGCTCGGGCCTGAAGAAGCTGATCTCGATGCGTTCCATCATCGAGTTCATCAAGACCGTGTTCAAGGCGATCCTAGTGGGCGCGGTGGTCGCGGTCATCACCATCGGCCTGATCCCGTTGCTGGTGGGCGCGGCCACGCAGACCCCGATGGGTGTGGTGGCGGTGGCCTGGGGCGCGATGCTCAAGCTGTTCATTGCCGCGGTCATCGCCCTGATCGTGATCGGCCCGGTGGACTTCGGCATCCAGCGATGGCTGTTCATGCGCGACCAGCGCATGGACAAGGACGAGGTCAAGCGCGAATACAAGGAAATGGAAGGCGACCCCATCGTCAAGGGCCAGCGTCGCCGACTGGCCAACGAGATCGCCAACAGCAACCCGAAGCAGTCGGTGCCCAACGCGACGGTGGTGGTGACCAATCCCACCCACTATGCGGTGGCGCTTCGCTACAAGCCGGGCGAGACCCCGCTGCCGATCATCGTGGCCAAGGGCGCGGATGCGCAGGCCATGGAGATCCGCCGCATCGCCGAAGCCAGCGGGGTGCCCATCGTGGGCGATCCGCCGCTGGCGCGTGCCCTGTTCAAGGTGGCGCTGGACGAGACCGTCCCCGAGCCGTTGTTCGATGCCGTGGCCGCCGTGCTGCGCTGGGTGGCGATGCTGGACCGTGTCGGTCTGGATGCCAGCGGCGCCCGCGCGTCGCCGCCCGCCTGATTCCGGTCCCCCACCTTCACGTCCGCCCCCACGCCCGCACGGAGTTCCCCATGGCCAGACCCCTGTTGGACAAAGGCACCCTCGGCAACGACCTGGCGATGAGCCTGCTGGTCGTGGCCATCGTCGGCCTGATGATCTTGCCGCTGCCCACGGTGGCGATCGACTCGCTGCTGGCCGTCAACCTGGCGGTGAGCGTGCTGCTGTTGATGACCTCGCTGTTCATTCCGAATGCGGTCGCGCTGTCGTCGTTTCCGTCGCTGCTGCTGTTCACCACGCTGTTCCGGCTGTCGTTGAACATCGCCTCCACCAAGTCCATCCTGCTGCATGCGGACGCGGGTCACCTGATCGAAAGCTTCGGCGAGCTGGTGGTGGGTGGCAACCTGGTGGTGGGCATCGTGGTGTTCCTGATCATCACGGTGGTGCAGTTCATCGTGATCAGCAAGGGCTCGGAACGGGTGGCGGAAGTCGGCGCGCGCTTCACCCTGGATGCAATGCCCGGCAAGCAGATGAGCATCGATGCCGACCTGCGCGCCGGCCTGCTCTCGGGCGACGAGGCCCGTCGCAAGCGGGCGCTGCTGGGCATGGAAAGCCAGATGCATGGCGGCATGGACGGCGCGATGAAGTTCGTGAAGGGCGATGCGATCGCCGGTCTGATCATCACGCTGGTCAACATCCTGGCCGGCATCGTCGTGGGCATCATGTACCACGGCATGACCGCCGGCGAGGCGGCCAACCGTTTTGCGGTGCTGTCGATCGGCGATGCGATGGTGTCGCAGATTCCGTCGCTCTTCATCTGCGTGGCCGCGGGCGTGCTGATCACCCGGGTGGCGGATGAGCATGAGAAGAAGCCGCGCTCCCTGGGCCAGGAGATCTTTGCCCAGCTCACCGCCAACGTGCGGGCGATGTACCTGGCGTCCGGCCTGGTGATTTCTTTCGCCGCAGTGCCCGGTTTCCCGGCGCTGCAGTTTCTGGCGCTCGGTGTGGGCCTGGCGGTGGCGGGGCGTTATCTGTCGCGCCAACGCAAGTCCGGCGAGGGCGAGGTGGCCTCCGCGCCGATGGCCGCGCTGCAGCGCGAAGGCGCCAAGGGCGACGCGCCGTCCATCATGCATGAGGCGCCGCATTTCTCGCGGCCGCTGGCGGTGCGGATGTCCCCGGCGCTGGCGCAGTTGCTGATCCCTGCGCAGCTCGACACCGCCATGGAACGCGAGCGCCTGCAGTTGCAGACGATGCTCGGCGTGCCCTTCCCCGGCGTGTGCATGTGGGTGGCGCCGGAGCTGGAGGCGCTGCGTTTCGAGGTGCTGATCAACGATGTGCCGGTGCGCGATGTCACTCTGCCCGGACGCCTGCTGTGCCTGCCACCGGAGTCGCCCCTCGCCGCGCAGGCGGCGCGCCACGGCGCCTTGCTGGATCAGGCGGAATCGCTCTGGTTGCCGCCGGAGCAGGTGCCGGAGGCCGAGCGCGCGAAGTGCATGGACATCGAGCAGGTGGTGGCCCGCCAGGTCGTCTTTCTGCTGCGCCGTCATGCGCACCTGTTCATGGGCGTGCAGGAGATCCAGTGGATCGTCGACAAGGCCGCCGCCGACTATCCGGGCCTGGTGGCCGAGGTGCAGAAGATCCTGCCGCTGCAGCGCATCGCCGAAGTGATGCGCCGGCTGCTGGAGGAACAGGTGCCCATCCGCAATGTGCGCAGCATCTTCGAGAGCCTGATCACCTGGGGCCCGAAGGAAAAGGACATGCTGCTGCTCACCGAGTATGTGCGCGGCGATCTGGGTCGCTACCTCAGCTTCGAGGCCAGCGCGGGCCAGAACTACATCTCGGCCATCCTGCTGGATCCTGGGGTCGAGCAGGCCATCCGTCAGTGCATCAAGCCCACGCCGGCCGGCAACTACCTGGCGATGGCGCCGGAGAGCGCCGCCGCGATCACCGAGAAGGTGATGCAGATCGTCGGCGACCAGCCGCAGCGAGGCGTGGCGGTCATCACCTCGATGGACATCCGGCGCTATGTGAAGAAGATGATCGAGTCGCGCCTGGACTGGATGCGGGTGTATTCGTACCAGGAGCTGGGTAACCAGATCGAGCTGCGGCCGCTGGGCCGCGTGGTGGCTTGATGGCGGCCTGCGCGCGATGACCGACGAAGAGGTTCGCCGCATCCGGCGCATCATCGAAGGACCGCCCGTGCCACCGCCGCCGGTGGACCCGCGGCAGGCCGAGCGCTTCCAGCGCGCGCTGGGCAGCACGCGCCGGGTCGCGGTGCCCGCCGGGGCCGATCGGACGGACAGGACCGCCCGTGAGGAGAAGGCCGAGGACCGCCGCAAGCCGGAGACCCCGGCGGCGCGTGACGCGTCGCCGTCGGCAGGTTCGTCGCGCACCGCGACGGCCGCGCCCACCGGCACTGCCGCACCGGCCGACGGTCAGCGACCGCTGCCGCCGGTGGTGGCGGTGCCGGGCATCGCCGCGCGGGAGACGGCGGAGGAGGATGGCCGCTTCACCGCCTCGCCGGTGGTGCATCCGCCGCTGCCCACGCTGCCGGTGGTGAACTGGACGCCGTTGCCGCAGGGCTGGGATGCCGCCTTGGTCGACACCATTTCGCTGCTGTGCCGCAGCTCGGATCCGAACTTCCACAGCTGGACGATCCTGGTGCCGCTCAATCCCGAGACCCTGCCTCACACCGAGTTGCGGCTGAGCTTTTCGCCCCATCGCCTGCAGCTTCGCTTCAGCACCCAGTCGACCCGCTCGCTGGCCCTAGTGTCTGCGCACCACGAGGCCTTGCGCGGTTTGCTGCGACAGGCCCTGCCCGACGATCGCCACATCGACATCGAGATCACATGACCCGGCCGTCGCCTCCCGCCGCCCCGTTGACCGGGCGCCTGCCCGCGTCCACGCCGGGCCAGGCCCTGCTGTCGCGCCTGGCCTTCGATGCGCGTTTCAGCCGCTGGCTGAGCGAGACCTTGCGGCATCCGTCGGTGTCGGTGTCCCGACGCGCCAGTGGCGGTCGCTGGCGGCTGAGCTGCGACAGCGACCACGGCCGGTTCAGCCTCGCGGTCGACATCGCGGACTGGCCCGCCCTGCAACTCGCTGTCGCCATGGACGATGCGGCCGATGCCTGCGCCGTGCTCACCGTCTTGCTGGCCCCCTGGGCCGAGGCCCTGGCGCCCGCGCTGGGCACGGTGCGGGTGGCGGCGGTCGCCCCCATCGACGGCCCTTCGCCCGAGGTGGCCGTGGTGAGCTTCGGCGACCTCCGCATCGGCTGGCACGACGCCGATGCCGACTTGCTGGACCGCCTCAGCCTGCTCTGCCTGCGGCCCGGCGTCACCGACATCCAACCCTTTGCCGCGCTGCCGCTGCGATCGCGCCTGCGGCTGCTGGCCCGATCCCTGCCGCGTGCGGTGCTGCAGTCGCTGCGCATCGGCGACGTGGTGCTGGCCGGCGACCAGGCGCCGCTGCTGCTGTGCGGCGTGGGCCGCACGCTGCAGGCCCGCGTCCACATCCATCCCAAGGAGTTCACCGTGCATGTTGCCGAGTCCCCCTATGTCGCCGAAGACCCCGGTGTGCCCGACGCCCCGGCCGCCAGCGCCAGCACCTTGGACGAGCTGCAGCTGCCGGTCGCGTTCGAGCTCGACACCGCGCGGGTGAGCCTGGCCGATCTGGCCAACATGGCGCCGGGCTATGCGGTGGAGCTGGATGTGCCGCTGGCCGAGGCGGCCGTGCGCCTCATCTGCCACGGCCAGACGCTGGGCCACGGTCAGTTGATCGCCATCGGCGACCGGCTGGGCGTTCGCATCACCCGCCTGGAGTTCGTGCATGACGCCGCTGTCGCAAGCTGATCCCGTCTCACTGTTCCTGGTGCTGCTGGCGCTGGCGGCGCTGCCGTTCGCCGCCATGGTGGTGACGTCCTACACCAAGATCTCGATCGTGCTGGGTCTGCTGCGCAATGCCATCGGCGTTCAGCAGGTGCCGCCCAACATGGTGCTCAACGGCGTGGCGATCATCATCTCCTGCTACATCATGGCGCCGGTGTTCATCGAGGCGTCCAAGGGCCTGACCTCGCCGTCGGCGCAGAGCTCCAGCACCCAGACCCTGATGCAGGCGGCGGACTCGGCCCGCGAGCCTTTCCGGAAGTTCCTCGACCAGCATGCGGAGGAGCGGGAGAAGCAGTTCTTCCTGAAGTCGGCCGCCATCATCTGGCCGGCTGACCAGGCCGCCGCGCTGAAGAAGGATGACCTGATCGTGCTCGCCCCGGCCTTCCTGCTCAGCGAGCTGACGGCGGCTTTCCGCATCGGCTTCCTGCTCTACCTGGCCTTCATCGTGATCGACATCGTGATCGCCAATGTGCTGCTGGCCATGGGTTTGTCGCAGGTCACGCCCAGCAATGTGGCGATCCCGTTCAAGCTGCTGTTGTTCGTCACGCTGGATGGCTGGTCGCGACTGGTGCATGGCCTGGTGCTGACCTACCGATGAGCCTGGTGTGCCCAACGCCCTCTGACCGGAGTTCCGCATGAACTATGACGTGATCGTCCAACTGACGTCTGAAGCGCTGATGATGTGTGTGGTGCTGTCGCTGCCGGCGGTGGTGGTGTCGGCGGTGATCGGCCTGCTGGTGTCGTTCTTCCAGGCCATCACTTCGCTGCAGGATTCGAGCATCTCGCAGGGCATCAAGCTGCTGGCGGTGACCGGCGTGGTCGTGTTGACCGCGCCCTGGGCCGGCTCGACGCTGATGAAGTTCTCGGAAAATCTCTTCGCCGCCGTGTTCCAGACATGAGGCTCGACCGCGCCCAACAGACCCAGCAGGCGGCCGAGGCGCGGGCGCAGGAGCAGCACGCGTCCGGCCACGGCCACAAGGGGTTCGCCGGTGGCAGCCACAAGGGCACCACCTATCGGCATGCGCCGCGGGCCCAGGCGCCGGCGCGTCGCAACACGGGCCCGGCTCCCCGCGCCAAGCCGCGACCTGCGCCCAACGCCCGATCCGCCGGTCATCCCGAGGACGACCATGCGCAGTTGCCGGCTTCGGACCCGCAGCAGTTGGCACAGATGTCGATGCAGTCGGTCAGCGGCCCGAAAGGCCAGCAGCGTTCCGGCGCGTCATCGGATCCGCAACAGCGCGGCAGCCTGACCGATCGGTCCCATTCCCCACCGCCGCCGCCCGGACCGCCGGTGGGCGAAGGTGCCGCCCTGCGCCAGAGCCGCAAGCCGGCTGCGGCGCGGATGCTGGCCACGCCTGCGCCCGGCGGCATGCCGGCGGAGGCGATGTTCGATGCGATCGCCTCGCTCTACTTCGGCAACGCCACCGCGGCGGCGGCCACTCGGCTGGCGACGCTGGCGGCCGCGGCGCGGCACCGACCGGCCGACAGCCAGACGCCCACGATGGCCGAGGTCAAGGCCGCGGTCATGGCCTGGTGTGCCAAGGCGGGCAAGCCGCCTTCGGGCACCGAGGCGGAGCGCAATGCCAATCTGCTGTTCCCGATCTTTGCGTTGCGGGCATTGCGGCCGCTGCCGGAGGGCCCGCAAGGCCTGGCCGATGTCCGCAATGCGTTGCTGCAGCGCGCCACGCTGCCATCGCCCCTGGAGCGACGTTCATGAGCTACGACCGCTATTGCCAACTGATCCGCGAGCTGTGCGAGGTGGTGGAACTGCCCGATGCCGAGACCGCCATCGCCCGCAATGCCATCGAGGTCGAGGGCTTCGAGGTGCTGCTTGGGCATTACGACAACGACCCGGAGGCGATGTACCTGAACTTCACCTTCGGCAGCGTCACCTCCGGCCGCAGCCTGCGGGTGTTTCGGCTGATGCTGGAAGCCAATCTCACGCTGTATGCGCAGGACCAGGCGCAGCTTGGCCTGGATGCCGATACCGGCCTGGTGCTGCTGATCGTGCGCATTCCCATGACGCACGATACGGATGGCGTGTATCTGGCGGACACCTTCAACCATTACGCGGAGCACGGCCGGTACTGGAGGGAGAACATCCTTGTTGCCGAAGACGAGATGTTCGAGAGCCTGAGCCACGGCGATTACGCGTGGCTGCGGGTGTGAGGGGTTGAGCCATTGGGCTGAGCAAGCGATCGCTGCTGTTGGACCTCGTTCAAGCTGGAGCGGCTGTCAGCGAAGACGGAACGACTGCCCACTTACCTGCCAGCTGGTGGTCTCGTCGTTGATCGCGGTGCCGCGATTGCTGGGCTTCGTCCAGCGCGTCCGGGCTACTCCGAGCCGATGCTAAGCGGTCACTGACATGGCCGGACTTTGTCCCTCCGTTACCATTCGGGGCATGAATCGTGACCAACTAAAAAGACTAGAAACTGACCTCTGGATTGCCGCCGACAAGCTCCGCGCCAATTCCGACCTCAAGGCCAGCGAGTACAGCACCCCCGTCCTGGGCCTGATCTTCCTCAAGTTCGCCGATAACAAGTACCGTCAGCACGAAGCGGCCATCGACCAGGAGTACGCCAAGCTCAAGGGCACGCGAGCCGAGCGCAGCGAGCAAGACATCGCCATCGAGAGGTGCGGCTTCTACCTGAAGCCCCAGGCCCGCTACGACTACCTGCTGAACCTGCCCGAGAAGGAAAACATCGCCAAGGCCATCCGCGCCGCGATGGCCAGCATCGAGAACACCAAGCCAGAGCTGCTGGGCGTGCTCCCGCAGGAGGAGTACGACCGCTTCACACGCAGCCCCAAGAACCAGCACATCCCCAAGGATCTGCTCAAGCTGTTCTCCGACATCCCGGTGGATGCCTCGGGCGACGTGTTCGGCCAGATCTATGAATACTTCCTCGCCAACTTCGCGCTCAGCGAGGGCCAGGGCGGCGGCGAATTCTTCACGCCGCGCTCCGTCGTCAAGCTGATGACCGAGATCATCGAGCCCCATGGCGGTAAGGTCTTCGACCCGGCTTGCGGCTCCGGCGGCATGTTCGTGCAGTCGGCCGAGTTCATCCACCAGCACCAGGCCGACAAGGCCGCTGATCTGGACGTCTTCGTCTGCGGCACCGAGAAGACGTTGGAGACGGTGAAGCTCGCCAAGATGAACCTCGCCGTGAACAACCTCCGCGGCGACATCAAGCAGGCCAACACCTATTACGAGGACCCCTTCAACGCCTTCGGCGCCTTCGACTACGTGATGGCCAACCCGCCGTTCAACGTGGACGACGTGACGCTGGACGCCGTGGAGAAGGACCGCCGCTTCAACA
Source organism: Roseateles amylovorans (assembly GCF_025398155.2). Lineage (NCBI taxonomy): Bacteria > Pseudomonadati > Pseudomonadota > Betaproteobacteria > Burkholderiales > Sphaerotilaceae > Roseateles > Roseateles amylovorans. Next base: position 6,198,449 of record NZ_CP104562.2, on the reverse strand, counting down.
CCTACGGCGTGCCCCGCAACAAGACCAAGGCCAAAGCAGTGGGCGGCAAGGACGGCAAGGAAAAAGCCGTCGAGACCGTTCCCAACGGCAACTACCTCTGGATCAACCTCTTCGCCACTTCGCTCAAACCCGGTGGCCGCGCCGCGCTGGTGATGGCCAACTCGGCCAGCGATGCCCGCCACTCCGAGGCCGACATCCGCCAGACGCTCATCGGGCAGAACCTCATCTACGGCATGCTCACGCTGCCGTCCAACCTGTTCTACACCGTCACGCTGCCGGCCACGCTGTGGTTCTTCGACAAGGGCAAGACCGATGAAAAGGTGCTGTTCATCGACGCCCGCAACATCTTCACGCAGGTGGACCGCGCCCACCGCGAGCTGAGCGACGAGCAGATTCAGAACATCGCCCTCATCCCCCGCCTGCACAAGGGCCGCCGCCAGGAGTTCGTGGACCAGGTGGACCGCTACCTGCATCAAGGTATGGCGCAACTCAAGGACGCGGCCGAGCACCTGCCTGCCTTGAGCGAACGCCTGCTTTCCGTGCTGGCTGAAGAAGCGGCCGATGCCCAGACCAACCAGGCCGCGCGCGACGCCATCGACGCGCTGCAGGCGCAGTGGGGCCAGCTCGCTCCGCTGGCACAGGCCCAGGACCAGCACGAACGCACCCGCGGCCAGAAGCACAGCGTGGACGAGCGCAACAAAACCCAGCACCTGCTGCGTGCCCAGTTCACGCCCTTCTTCACCGGCCTGCACGCAGCGGTGAAGGCGCTGGACAAGGCCATCCGGGAGATGGACAAGCGCAAGGCCGAGGCCGCAAAGGCGGATGGCAAGCGCGCCACCGCTAACCGCCAGACCAAGGGCGTGAAGGCGGCGGTGCAGGCTCTGCACGATGAGTTGAAGGCCGCCGAGCTGTACTACCAGCATGTGAGCTGGCTGCAGGAGCGCTTCCCCCAGGCCGCCTACGAAGACGTCACAGGCCTGTGCAAGCTCGCCAGCCGCGAGGAGATGGCCGAGCAGGATTGGTCGCTAAACCCCGGCCGGTATGTAGGGGTGGTGATTGAGGAAGACGGGAAGACGGAGGAGGAGTTCCTGGCGGACCTCGCCGTCGCTCGCGATCAGCTTCAGGAACTGAGTGATGTCGCAAGCGCGCTTCAGCGCACCATCGCCGAAAACGTCTCGACCGTGTTGGGCGAGGAACAGCAAACGTGATGCAAGCGCCAATCCTGTTTTCTGACCTCATTGCCGAGACCAAGGATGGCGAGTGGGGGGAAGGCCAAGAGGCGCCAGGGCATGTGCTCTGCGACGTCATTCGCGGGACTGACTTCGCCAGTCTGAACGCTCCGAGCCTTGAGCTACCTCAACGCTGGGTCCCTGAGCACTTGGTCGTGCGCAAGGCTCTCGAGGCCGATGACATCCTCATCGAAACAGCTGGCGGTACTGCCAAGCAATCGACAGGCAGAACTGCACTCGTCACCAAGGAGTTCTTGGCGTCTCGGGGAGATCGCCCGGTATTGTGTTCGAGCTTTGCTCGGCATTTGCGCGTTGACCGAGACAAAGTCCAGCCCGTCTACCTTTACTACGTACTCCAGGCGCTTTACGTCTCCGGGTACATGGGCGTCTTCAATCTTCAGCACACAGGGGTTGCCCGGTTCCAGTTCACTGCCTTCAGGACAAAGACGCGGCTAGCGCTCCACGAGAAAGCCGCCCAGCCCAAGATCGCGGCGACGCTCAAGAGCTACGACGACCTGATCGCCAACAACCAGCGCCGCATCGCCTTGCTGGAGTCCATGGCCGAAGAGATCTACCGCGAGTGGTTTGTGCGGATGCGGTTTCCTGGATATGCAACGGCTGCACACGAGCGAGGAATGCCTTTGGGTTGGCAGGCATCAACGGCCACCGAGATGGTGCAGGTTCTAGGTGGTGGCACGCCGAGCACGGAGGTCAGCCAATACTGGGGTGGTGATATCCCCTTCTTCTCTCCGAAGGATTCGCATGACGGTGCGTATTGCTTGCAGACTGAACAGAGCATCACCGAACTGGGCTTGGAAAATTGCGCATCCAGGCGCTTTCCGAAGGACACGATCTTCATCACCGCACGGGGGACGGTCGGCAACCTAGTGTTGGCCGGTGAGCCGATGGCCATGAACCAGTCCTGCTACGCGCTGGTCCCCAAGATCGACAAGAAGCCGTACTTCGTGTTCGCCGGGCTCAGGTGCGCAGTCAATGTGATCAAAGGGGTCTCGAACTCTGGCGTCTTCGACAACGTGGTCATGGACACCTTCAAGATCATTCCACTGATCAATCCTGGCTTCGCCCTTCGTGACAGGTACAACGAAGTAGCTGAGCCGATTTTTGAGCAGTCGCTCATGCTGCGCCGGGCCAACACCCGCTTACGCGCTACCCGTGACGCCCTGCTCCCCCGCCTGATCTCCGGCAAACTCCGCGTCGATGCGTTAGACATCCAGTTCCCGCCCAGCATGCAGCCGCCGCCCGCAGAGGCCGCGCCGCGTGAGGCGATAAACAGTTAATAGGTCCCCTTCTCCACAGCCGGCAACACCAGGGAGGTGCCATGGCCGCAGCGAAAAATTTCATCAGCGAAGACGACATCGAGCGGGCCCTGCTCCAGCGGCTACAGCATCTGTGCGGCTTTAACGCGTTGAACTGCTTCACGACCCAGCCGGATGATCTGAAGGATGGCTCTGGCCGTGCCGACAAGCGCGAGGTGATCCTGGCCGACCGTGTGCGCGCCGCGTTGGAGCGGCTGAACCCACAAGCCCCGGCTCACGCCGTGGACCACGCCCTGGCGCAACTGGTGCAGCCGCGTACGGCGATGAGCCTGGTGGCGGCTAACCGGGAGATGGACGCGCTGATCCGCGACGGCGTGCCTGTGACCTACAAGCCCGAGATCGGGCCGCAGGCGGGGCAGATGGTGACCGAGCGGCTGAAGGTCATCGACTTCGAGGCTCCCGACCCGCGCACCGGCCGCAACCACTACCTGGCGGTAAGCCAGCTCTGGGTGCGTGGTGAGCACGGCTACCGCCGGCCCGACGTGCTGCTATACGTCAACGGCCTGCCACTGGTGTTCATCGAGCTGAAGAACAGCAACGTGAAGCTTCGCGCGGCCTTCGACGACAACCTCACGACCTACAAGGCCGAGATCCCGCAGCTCTTCACCGCCAATGCGCTGTGTCTGCTGAGCAATGGCATCGAGACCCGGCTGGGCAGCATCACGGCGCAGTGGGAGCACTTCTTCACATGGCTGCGAGTGGACGACGAGAAGGAAAAGCTGGACCGCCCGGCCATTGCCGCCCAGGGCCTGAGTGTGGAGCGGGCGGTGCTGGGCCTGCTGATGCCGGAGCGCCTGCTGGACTACGTGGAGAACTTCTGCGTGTTCTACCGCGAGACGCAGAAGATCATCGCCCAGAACCACCAGTTCATCGGCGTGAACAACGCCTTCGAGCAGTTCAAGCACCGCCGTGAGCTGGGCGGCAAGCTGGGGGTGTTCTGGCACACCCAGGGCTCGGGCAAGAGCTTCTCGATGGTGTTTTACACGCGCAAGATCTTCCGCAAGCTCACCGGCAACTTCACGTTCCTGGTGGTGACCGACCGCGACGACCTGGACGGGCAGATCTACCGCAACTTCCTGCACACCGGCGTGGTGGCGCCCAAGGACGATGTGCGGCCCAAGGGCAGCGCGCAATTGCGCGAGATGCTGGGCAAGAACAAGCGCGTGGTGTTCACGCTGATCCAGAAGTTCCGCTTCGAGAAGGGCAGGGACTACCCGCAGCTGTCGGAGCGCGACGACATCGTTGTCATCGTGGACGAGGCGCACCGCACGCAGTACGCGGGCCTGGCCGAGAACATGCGCGCCGGCCTGCCGAATGCGAACTTCCTGGCCTTCACTGGCACGCCGCTGCTGGGCCAGGAGCGCAAGACCAATGCGTGGTTTGGCGACTATGTGTCGGAGTACAACTTCCAGCAGAGCGTGGAGGACGGCGCCACCGTGCCGCTGTTCTACGAGAAGCGCGTGCCGGAGGTGTTGATCCAGAACGACGATCTGAGCGAAGAGTTCGCTGCGATCCTGGAAGACGAAAACCTGGACGGCGAGGCGCAGGAGAAGCTGGAGAAGCGCTTTGCGCAGGAGATGGAGGTCGTCAAACGCGAGGATCGATTGGACACGATTGCGCGCGACATCGTCTATCACTTCCCCCGCCGCGGCTACCTGGGCAAGGGCATCGTTATCTCGGTGGACAAGTTCACCGCCGTGACGATGTTCGACAAAGTGCAGACGTTGTGGAAAGCCGAGATCAAGGCGCTGAACGGCCGTATCACCGCGACGACCAACGACGTGGAGCGCCAGCGCTTGAAGCAGCTCAAGGCCTGGATGGGCGCGGTGCAGATGGCAGTGATCGTCAGCGAAGAGGCCGGCGAGGACGAAAAGTTCGCCAAGAAGGGCTTGGACATCAAGCCGCACCGGCAGCGTATGAACGCGCTAGATGAGCACAGCCACGACATCGAGTTCAACTTCAAGGACCCGGAGCACCCGTTGCAACTGGTGTTCGTCTGCGCGATGTGGCTGACGGGCTTCGACGCGCCGACGGTGAGCACGCTGTACCTGGACAAGCCCATGCAGGGCCACACGCTGATGCAGACCATCGCGCGGGCTAACCGGGTCAGCGGCCATGAGATCCTGGGCGTGGTCAAGCGGCATGGCGAGATCGTGGATTACTACAACGTCTTCCGCCGCATGAAGAGGGCCTTGCGCGACTACGCCGCAGGCCCGGAGGATGACGAGCTGCCGGTGCGAGACAAGAGCCATTTGTTCACTCTGCTGGACGAAGCCATCGACCAGGGCTTGGCGTACTGCCACGTCCAGGGCGTTCCACTGCACGAGGCGCTGGAACGTGGTGACGTGTTCACCAAGCTAGGCCAGTTCAACGGCTTTGCAGACACGCTTCTGGCAAGTGACGAGCAGCGCAAATCCTTCAACGTCTACGAGAACACGATTTCCTCGCTCTACGAGGCCTGCAAGCCCGAGGTGCTCGGCCGCAAGCTGAGCCGTGTGGTGTCGGCCTTCCAGTATCTGCGCGGCGTAATGGACAGCATCGTCGAGGGGGCTGACATCGACTGCGCGGTGCAGCGCATCGAGGCGCTCCTGGACGCCAGCGTGGTGGTGGACAACGTCGAGGCCTTCTCGGCCAAGGAGTTCGAGGCACAGTACAAGATTGTGCAGCGCGGCAAGGCCTGGAACTTGAGCACAGTGAATGTCGAGAAGCTGCGCGAGGAGTTCAAGCGTGCGCCGTTCAAGAACATCCAGATTGCCGACCTGCAGGCCTTCCTACAGCGCAAGTTGGCCGAGATGCTGGCTCAAAACAGCACGCGTACGGACTTCATCCAGCGACTGCAGCGGGTGATCGACGCCTACAACTCCGGCGCCACGTCTACCGAGAACTACTACGACGAGCTGACTGCCTATGCCCAGGAGCTCAAGCAAGAGGCCGAACGGCACATCCGCGAGGGCCTGACCGAGGACGAGCTGGAGCTGTTCGACCTGCTCAAGAAGGAGTCACTGACGCAGGATGAGACCCAGCGCGTTAAGCTCGCAGCCAAGCATCTGCTGAAGCGCCTCGTGGAGCAACAGCCCAGAGTGCTGATCCAGAACTGGCACCAGAGCGCACAGACGCAGAAGCAGGTGCGGGCAGAGATTGAGCGTGTACTGGACGTCGACCTGCCCGACAGCTACGACCGCACGACGTTTAAGCAGAAGTGCGACAACGTTTATGACCTTGCCGTGGAGTACGCGGCCAGGGGTAAGAAATGGGCTGCCTGAACTGAACGCGTTTGGATCGGCTCATGCAGTCTCCTTAGCCGCCTAACGTGTTCTCGGGAGACAGCCGACGCCGCCTAGGAAGGCCCGATGCGCCCTAGATCGGCGCGCCCCGACACGAGTAAACCGTCGATAGCTTATCGGAATCTGCCGCTCACCGCCCCGCGTCCACCCCTGACGCAGCCGGCGACGATCCCGTCGCTCCGCGGGGTTCTGCAGCCTGCTCCTGCCTCCCCGCCCGGCTCCATTGCGCCATCTCGCTAGACAGCGTCTGCAGCGCCAGCGCCGGCCGGACCTGTTCGAAGAACACCACCACCAGCAGCGACAGCATCGCGATCGCGACCGCGCCCTTGATCGGCTGCGCCAGGTTGTTGGGCTCCAGCTTCTCTGCGGACTTGGACAGGATGCCGAAGCCCAGGTCGATCAGCGTCAGCACCAGCATCGCGGGCGCGGCGATCTTGACCATCATCTCCAGGTAGTTCCCGGTCTGGACGCGGATGAAGTCCTCCAGGATGTTGGACCACGCCGGCGTCAGGCTGCCGATCGGCCACCAGTTGAAGGAATCGAACAGCAGCCCGGTCAGCACCATCATGCCGCCCAGCAGGTAGAAGCCCGCGATGGCCAGCTGCGACAGCAGGTTGCCCACCGGCGTGCTCTGCTCACCGCTCAGCGGGTTGGTCTGCTGGACGTTGTTGTAGCCCGCCTGGTTGTCGATCAGCACGCCCACACCTTCGGCCACCCAGAACACGGTGGAGGCGGCGAACCCCAGCATCAGCCCGATCAGCGCCTCCTTGCCCAGGATGATCGCCAGTTGGACCATGTCCACGTTGTGCACCAGGCTGGCCGGCTGGCCCCAGGCGATGAAGATCGCCAGGCACAGGCACACGCCGTTGCGCACATTGCCCTGCAGGCTTTGGTCGGTGGTGGCCGGCAGCACCAGGAAGATGGCGTAGACCCGCAGCAGGCAGACCGCCAGCAGCATCACGGCGTCCTTGAGCACGGCGCCCGCGCCCATCACCGCCGAGAAGCTGGAGAACATGTCGTTCATGCGTGCTGCTCCGCGAAGGCCGCTTGTTCACGCCGCTGTGCCACCTTGCGGGCGACGGCCGCTTCCTCGCTCTCTTCGTCCTGGGTGTCTTCGCCTTCCTGATCGATCTGCTTGAGCCGCTGTTGCCGGCGATCCTCCAACTGCTCGATCTGCCGCTCAGCGCGCTGCAGCGCCTGCCGCGCCGCCACCAGTCGCGCCTGGGCCTGCACGACCTGCGCGGCGGCGGCCTGCTCCGCCTCGGCGGCCTGGCGGACCAGATCCGACAGGCCTTGCAGCACCAACGTCAAGGTGACCGCTTCATCGGGCCGGAAGCCACCGTCGCTGCCCAGGGATTGGATCTTGGCCGCGCACGTCGCTTCATTGGCCACGCTCAGGGCGTGCTGGTGCACCGCCGCGTCATGGGCCTGCTGCGTGGCCGCCAGGTGCGCGGCGGCCGCCTGCACCTGCTGCTCCAGCGGTTCCAGTCGGCGGCGCTTGACCCACAGCAGTGTCTTCAGCGAGCGCAGGTCCATCATCCGTCGACCAAGGCCTGCAGCTCGGCCACGGTCTGCTCGAACGGACGCAGGTCGCTGGTGGCCTGGTTCAGGAACTCGCGGATGGCGGCATGCTTGCGCACCGCCTCGTCGGCCAGTGCGTCGTTGCCGGGCTTGTACTCGCCCATCTGGATCAGCATGTCCATCTCGTCGTACTTGGCCATCAGCTTGCGCAAGGTGCCGTTGGCCTTCTGATGCGGGGCCGGCACGATCTGCGACATCACCCGGCTCAAGCTGCCCAGCACATCGATGGCCGGATACTGGTTGCGCGCGGCGATCTTGCGCGACAGGATCATGTGGCCGTCCAGGATGCCTCGCACTTCTTCCGCGATCGGGTCGCTGCCGCTGTCGTCCTCGGCCAGCACGGTGTAGAGCGCGGTGATCGAGCCGGTGGCGCCCATGCCGGTGCGTTCCAGTAGCCGAGGAATCTCGGCAAAGACCGACGGTGGATAACCGCGCCGGGCCGGTGACTCGCCCGCCGCCAGGCCGATCTCGCGCTGGGCGCGGGCGAAGCGGGTGAGCGAGTCCATCATCAGCAGCACCCGCAGGCCGCGGTCGCGGAAGTACTCGGCGATGGCGGTGGCCACATGGGCGGCCTTGGCGCGCTCGATCGAGGACCGGTCCGAGGTGGCGCACACGACCACCGACCGGGCCATGCCTTCCTTGCCCATGATGATCTCGATGAACTCGCGCACCTCGCGGCCGCGTTCGCCGATCAGCGCGATCACGCTGATGTCGCATTGGGTGCCGCGCGCCAGCATGCCCATCAGGGTGCTCTTGCCGACGCCGGCCGGCGCGAAGATGCCCATGCGCTGGCCTTCGCCGAGGGTGATCATGCCGTCGATCACCTTCACGCCAGTGGGCAGTGGGTGCTCGATCATCTCGCGGTCCATCGGACTGGGCGGCATCGCGAACACGGGTCGCGACTCGTCGCACACCAGCGGCGGGCCACCGTCGACCGGCTGGCCGAGGCTGTCCACCACCCGGCCCAGCAGCGCATCGCCCACGGGAATGCTCTGGATCTGACCCAGTCCGACCACCCGTGTCTGACCCGCGCTCACGCCGAGGATCGAGCCGAAGGGCGACAGGATGGTCTGCCCCTGGGAGAAGCCGATCACTTCGGCCACCTGCAGCAGCTGGCCGCCGGCATCCAGCAGATGGCACATCTCGCCAAGCTTGGCGGAAAGTCCGCTGGCGCGCACCAGCGTACCCACCACCTCGGTCACCTTGCCGCTGCGATGAATGATCTCGGCGCCGGAGAGCTCCAGCTCCATCCAATGGCTGAGGTCCTTCAGGTTCATTCGGCCACCGCTCGGCGCACCGCCCGCGACATCGCGGCACGCAGCGCATCCAGTTGGGTGGTGAGACTCGCATCCACCACGCCGATGTCGGACTCGAACAGGCAACTGCCCGACGGCAGCGCCGGGTCCACCACCACCTCCACCGTGAGGCCCGCCGCCTGCAGATCGGGCACCGCCGCGATGCCATCGCGCGCCGCCTCGAAGTCGGCGGTGCTGACCCGCAGCGTGAGCGCCGTGGCCGAGCGCGACAGCGACTGCACGCTCTTCAGCGCCCGTTGATAGAGCGCAGCGCGGCCCTCGGTCTGGACGATCCGCTCGACCGCGCTGGTCACCACATCGGCCAGGCGCTCATGCAGACCGCGCACCACCTTGGCCTGGTCCACCGCCTGGTCGGCCTGCCGTTCATGCCAGGCCAGGGCGGCCTGACGCTCGCCTTCGGCGCGGCCGGCTTCGCAGGCGGCTTCGATGCGCGCCTGGGCCTGCGTCAGCAGGGCCTCGGCCTCGGCCCGTGCGTCAGCCAGGATCTGCTCGGCCTGGGCGCGGGCGTCGGCCAGCAGCTCATCCGCCCGTTCGGCCGCATCGCGACGCACGGTGGCGACTTCCCGCAACACCGCCACGTCGGCGGCCCGCACCACACCGTGGTCCGCGCCGGCCCGGGCCGCCTCGCCTTGCCACCAGATCAGCATGGCCAGTTCACTCCTGCATCGGCCAAGGCGGCCAGTGATTCGGTAACGCCGCGATCGGCGGGCACGTCAGGCTGCGCCAGGACATCTGCCAGCAGCGTGCGCGGCATGGAGAGTTGAACGATCTGTCGCACCGCGTCGTCTTCCGGCGCGAGCTGCGCGGACCAGTCGGCAAAGCCCACGCAGGCCCAGACCACCGGGGACCAATTGGCGGTGGCGGCATCCACCGGCTTGCCGCTGCGACTCATGGCGGCCAGCGCATCGAAGCTGTCGCCCAGCGCGCGTTGCAGCGGCGCGCGCACGCTGCGGTCGATGCAGCAGCGCAGCACGCCGGGGCGTCGCGCCAGCGCGATCGTGCACAGACGATGCAGCAGGTCGCCGCGCGGCAGCAGGCACAAGCGGGTGAGCGGGTCGGCAAAGCGCCGCAGCCGGGGCAGGCCACCGGCGGCGCGCAGACGGCCGCTCCACAGCCGCGGCATCAGGCGGCGGGCGTCGGCCTCCGGCATCGCATCGACGAAGGCCCAGGGGGTCATCACCTCTTCGCGCCATTCGGCATCCAGGTCGTCGATCAGGCCCTGCAGCTTGTGGCCGAACGCCAGCGCCCAACTGGCCTGCTGTTCAGCGGTGACCATGGTCGTCAAGCCTGGCTGGGGGCTGCCACGCCGAAGCGGCGCGCCAGTGGCAAGGGCAGCCAGGCGGGCTTCTTCCACACCACCAGCCCGAAGGCGCCGCCGACCAGTGCCAGCAGGGCCAGGACACCGCCGGCCAGCCAGGCCCACCAGGCATCGACCGGCACCGGCGCGCTGGCCACCGGCAGCATCGCGCCGGGCACCAGCGTGACGGTGACGTTCTCGTAGGTCAGGCCCTCCACGCTCCGGGCGACCATGCTCTTGATGGAGGGCGCCAGCATCGGCACATCGATCTCCGGCCGGTACTTGACGAACACCGACGCGCTGGACGGCTTGACCGTGGTGGCCATCGGATCATTGTTGGGCAGCACGATGTGCACCTTGGCGACGATCACCCCGTCGATCTTGGACAGCGTGCTCGACAGCTCCTGCGACACGCCGTGGATGAAGCGCACCCGTTCCTCGGTGGGCGTGGAGATCAGCCCTTCCTTCTTGAACATGTCGCCCAGCGAGACGTACTTGTCGGTCGGCAGGCCGTTGGCGCGCAGGATGCTGAGGGCATTCACCACGTCCTTCTCGTCCACCGCGACGTTCCAGGTCTTGCCGGCGTCGCTGGTCTTCTTCTCGGCGTCCACGCCGCGGCCCAGCAAGGCCGCCACCATCTCGTTGGCTTCGGCCTCGGTCCGCTTGGTGTAGAGGTCGGTCTTGCAGGCGCTGAGCAGGCACAGCAGGGCCATCAGCACCAGCAGGCTCAGCCGGCGCCGCACGGCGCCGACCGCTGAGGCACTTGCGGGCGCCGTCAGCGGGAACCGGGTGGGAACGCGGGGGACAGCGGCGGCGTTCATGTCATTGGTTCTTCATCAACGTCTGCAGGCCGTTCTTGCTGCTCTGGGCCACCGAGGTGCAGGCGGTGAACTGCAGGCCCTGGGTCGCCACCTGCAGGTTGAGCTCCATGGAGCGGGTGGTCAGCTCCTGCAGGTCCATGGTGGGGGCCTCGGCGACGAAGCGCTGCATGTCCGCGGTCACGTGGCGGGAGGCCTCGTCCAGCGTGTGCAGCGTCTTGGTCATCGTCGAATCCGGGCCGTTCATTGCCTGCGCGGCACTCGCGTCCGGCTGCGGCTCGCGGGCCATCAACTGCTCGAACTTCTGCGCCTGCGCCTGCAGGTCCGGGCCGGGGGCGGCGGCCTGGCGCATCACCTCGTGCACGGAAATCGCCTGGATCGGATCGGTCATCGTGGTCTCCTTGGAACGCCAGAGGCAGTGACAGCGGCACCTTCGGCAATGCGGCAATGCGCCGCCTCGGCCGGCACGCCAGCCGGCACCGTCGCCGGGTGCGGCCGGGATCAGGCCCGCATGTAAGCGACGTGCGACAGTTCCAGCGGCAGGCTGGGGACGGCAGCTGCTTCCTCTGCACTGTCCTGCGCCTCGTCCGGATTGAGCAGGGTGCGCACCATGTCCAGGGCCTCCGGATTGGTGGAGGTGTGCAGCACATCCTGGGCGGTGTCGCGCCAGCCCATGTCGCCGGTGGCGAACTGGCAGTAGGCGAGGAAGGCCTTGGCGGTGCTCCATTCGGGCGCGGCGGCATCCAGGTTGCGCAGGGTGCGCATCGCATCCGACCAGTGGCCGCGCTTCATCGCGATCCACGCCTCGAAGAAGTCCAGCTCGGAGACCTTGGGGCGCAGCAGGCGCACCGCGCCCAGCAGGGTTTCCGCGTCGTCGAGCCGCTCGCGGTCCACGGCCATGCTCACCAGGCCCACCAGGCCGGAGACGAATTCTTTGCGTTGCAGTGAGGAATCGATCATTTCCGCTCCATGCTTCTCGTTGAGGCGTCGGGTCAGGGATCCGGGAGACACCCCCGCGCGCCAGGCAATGCCGCGCGGGGGCTGGTCCGCTCAGATCAGCCGCGGGCCAGGGTCTTGTCCAGGTCCTTGAGGCTGAACTTGTTGTCGCCGCGCTGGTCGGCCTTGCCCTCGGAGATCTTCTGCGCGTTGTCCGCAGCGAAGCTCAGGGCCTTGTCCTGCAGGAACTTCTGGCAGGCCTGCATCAGCTGGAAGCTGGGCTGGTTGCCATCGGGCATGGCCTTGCCCTGGGCCACGTCCTTGACGGTGTCCAGATCGAAGGTCTTGCCGTCCTTGGACAGCGCATTGAAGTTCTCGCGCAGCGTCGAGACCGCGTCGCGCTGGCCGGCGTCCAGACCCTTCTTCTGCAGCGAGGCGGACAGGTCGCCGATGCCGATCGTGCCGTCCGGACGGCCGCCGAAGATGCCCTTGCCAGCGTTGTCCGCATCGGCGGTGTCGAGCTTGCGCAGTGCGCCCTTGCCCTCGTCGCTCTTGAGGAACTTGCAGGCGGCCTGGAATTCGGGCGTGAAGTCTTCCGGCTTCATGCCCTTGGGACGAATGCCGCTGGCGGCGTCATCCAGGTCCTTGGACGTCATCTTGGTCATGCCGGAACCCAGCATGCCCTTGGCGAGCGCCGATTCCGCGCGGTCCGCATTCATCGGACCGCCGGCGCCGCCCAGCAGACCCTGGTTGCCCAGGGCGTTGAGCGTGCCGGCCAGGGCGCCGGCAGCGCCCAGCGCGCCACCCAGGCCTTCGATGGCCGAGCCCAGCGCGTTCATCACGTTGCCGCCCGCGCCTTGCAGCGCCGCCTGGCCCAGGCCGCCGAGTGCCTGGTTCAGACCGTTCAGGCCTTGGGTGAGACCGCCCAGGCTCTGGCCCAGACCTTGGCCCAAGCCTTGACCGAGGCCTTGACCCAGACCCTGCGTCAGGCCGCCCAGCGCCTGGTTCAGGCCTTGGGTCAGACCTTCCAGCGCATGGCCGAGACCGCCCAGGCCCTGACCCAGGCCGCCGAGCGCCTGCGTCAGGCCGCTCAGCGGCGCGCCCATGGCCTGGCTCAGGCCGCCCAGGGCCTGGCTCACGCCTTGGCCGGCCGCGCTCAGGGCGCTGGCCAGCGGATTCTTCAAGAGGTTGTCCAGCGGTTGCAGCAGCTGCTGCAGTCCTTGCAGGCCTTGTTGAAGGCCTTGCAGTGCCTGCTGAATGCCGCCCAGGGGACTGTTCTCAATCCCTTGCAGCGCCAGGTTCAGCGGCGATTGAATGATCATGCTCATGTTCAATGCTCCGACAATGATTGATGCGGTGAGGCGATGACGCGGCGTGGAGGAAGTCCCCGGTCACACCAGGCCCTTGACGCTGTCGCCGCCCGCCTTGAACTTCTTGCCGAGGGCTTCCGACATGGCCGATTCCTGGCTCATGCGACCCATGGCCAGGTTGTTCGCGATGGTCTGCTTGCTTTGCGCCGCCAGCTGGTCCATCAGGGCTTGCGCCGTGGCGGATGCGCCTGCGGACTGCGCGCCGCCGATCGCCGCTCCCGAGCTTGAGATCGACATGGAGTTCTCCCTGCACGGCGCGGTGTGCCCACCGACGCCGTGAAAAACACGCCAGCCCACCAGGGGCCGGCGTGTTCAGTGCGATGACGTCAGACCAGGCCTTTGACGCTGTCGCCGGAGGCCTTGAACTTCTTGCCCAGGGCTTCCGACATGGAGGCCTCTTGGCTCATGCGGCCCATTTGCAGGTTGTTCTTCATTTGCTGAACGTTCTGCGCTTCCATCTGGCCCATCATTTGGTCCATGGTTGCGGTGCTGCCAGCCGATTGCGCACCACCGATTGCTGCTCCACCAGACATGACTCTCTCCTAGTTGATACGGAAGGTGACTTCCGGAATGAAGGCGCCGCGAGGCACCCGAAAAAGATGGAACGACCTATTCGTTCCACCAAACACTGTCGATCGGCGGGTCCTTCGGACCTGGGATTCGATCGATCCGTGGTTCTCTGGCGCCGCCGGCCCTTCGACCGGCGACGTCGTGGATTCATCCGCGGCCATCGGGCCGCGTCTTCATTGCAGCGTCGCCGCGTAGGCCAGCACACCATTGGCGGCCTGGCGCACGTTCTGGTCGGCGCTGGTGGCCAGGATCTCGTCCAGGATCCCCTTCCACCGCGCGTCTCGCGCCAGCAAGAAGGCGGTGGCCAGCGCGACCTTGGCGCCCTCGTCGTCCGGATGGGCCTCCACATGCTGGCCGAGCGTCGACGAGGCGTACTCCGCATCGCCCCCGATGCTGTGGGCGATGGCGCGGCACACGCGGAACGGCGTCGGGTCGTCGAGCGTGAGCTCCACGGCCGCGCTGACCGTGTCGGCATCGTCACGGGCCCGGTACACGGCACCCAGCAGCCCCACCGCCATCAGGTTGCGGTAGACCAGCGGGTAGCCGGACGCGTCGGGGGTCGGGGCTTCAGCGGCCATCGGGGTCTCCTTGTGGACGTTCTGGGCGTGACGAGAAACGTGAGTCGGTCGGGACGGGCCGGGCTCAGGCCGGCAGCGAGGCGGTGTGGATCGATTCCCACACATGGCGCACGATGCGCTGCGAGGCACGGAAGCCTTCGATCAGCTGCGAGGTGAGCTGGCGCTCCGCATCCGGCAGCGGCGTCTGCAGATGGCTTTCGCTGGTCTGCGCCACAGTGTCGAAGTAGCTCAGCATGGCGCGGGTGCGTTCGCCGCTCAGGTCGTCGGTCAGGGTCTTCTCGATGTGCGCGAGGTCCGCGAACACGGTCTGCTCGATGGGGTTGTCCATCAGGGTTCTCCGAGAGGTGAGGGGTTGACGCCGGGATTGACGGGCGCGGAGGCGGGCTCGGTGTTGGACGAGGTGTCCGCGACCGGGGTCCGCAACGAGAGGTGCTTGATGCCGTCGGCGGTCTGCACGTACTGCAGGCCGTCGTCGTTGAGCATGGCGCCCACACGGGCGCGGGAGGTCGGCAGCGTCTCGGTGGCCAGCACCTCGATGCGGGCGACCAAGGGGCCGATGTCGGTCGCCACACGGCGGGCTTCGTTCTGGAGCTGCGCAGGATCGGGCGACTGGCCCTCGACCGCGAACACGCCCTGGCCGCGGTAGCTCACCCGCAGGCCCGGTTGATTCAAGGCATCGCCAATCTGGCGCACCAGGTCGCTGGCGGCGGCATAGCGGTGCAGCAACTGGTCTTCGCCGAAGGGCTGCAGCGCGGCACGCACCCGGGCGGTGGCGGCGCTGTCCGGCAGCAGGCCTTCGACCACCACACGACGATCGATCTGGCGCACCGTCAGGCCCAGGACGCCCGCCGTGGACAAAGCCCGCTGCACCCGCTCCAGCGGACGGATCGGCGCGGTGGCGGTGGCCGAGGCCACCGTCTGGGTGGAGACCACGATCGCCAGTCCCGCCGTCAGCGCGGCCACGCACACCACCGCACCGACCTTCATGCGGGTGGAGGCGCTTTGACGTGGCGCCTGGACCGGGGGCGGGGCCATCAGCGCCTGCATCAGGGTCATGTCGCTCGGCCAGGCGGCGCCATCGGGGCCGGCGCACAGCACGATGTCTCCGAAGCGTCGCGGCATGAAGTCGACCAGCCGGCCCAGAGGGCTGGCGGGCTGACCGTCGTTGCCGGAGACATGGAGGGCGAGAGACACGGCGGATCCTTCATGGTCGCCCATCGGGTCGACCGCTTCGTCGAACATCAGGATCAGCGCGGGCTGGTCCCAATCGCTGATCTGCAGGTCGGCCTCTTCATCGCTGGCGATTCGGTAGTGCCGACGGGTCAACAGTAATTGCGCCCCTGCGTGCAGACCGGTGAGGATGCGAAGCTGCTTCATGGTTTGCGAATCCGGATGCGTGACCGTGAAGAGGCGGTGCTCAGGACGCGGAGCCCGCGTCGTGCATGAACGATTCGGGCACCGGTGTCGACACCGACGGTGCGGGCACCGAAGCCGGTGGCAGCGGCGCCTGCATGCCGCGAGGCTGCCCTGGTGCGGCATTGCCGGCCGTGCCGTTGTTCGTGCCGGCGGCCGTGGGCGGCAGGTCCGCCGGCTCACGGATGAGTCGCGGCGAGATCAGGAAGAGCCGTTCGCTGGAGCCCGACAGTTCCGAGGTCTGACGGAACAGCCCGCCCAGCACCGGCACCCGTCCCAGGACCGGCACCTCGTCGCGCCGCGTGGACTGGTTGGTGGTGGTGATGCCGCCGATCAGCAGGCTTTCGCCTTCGCCCACATGGGCCTCGGTCATGATCTCGGTCCGCTTGACGATGGGCACGTTGTCCACCCGATCGGCCTCGAAGCTGCCGTCCTCGATGTAGAGCGACAGCTTGATGCGGCGGGACACGCCGGTCCCATCGGCAATCGAGGTGATCTGCGGCGTGACCTGCAGCAAGGTGCCGGCCTCGATCTGGAACACATTGGCCTCGAGGTTGCCTGCCACCCGCACCGTCACCACGCGCTTCTCGCGCATCACCGCGGGCCGGTTGGCCACGCCCAGCACCTTCGGCTTGGCAATCACCCGGGCCTTGCCCCGCGCGCTCAGCGCATTGATGCGCGCCATCAGCTCACGCCCGGCGTTGGACCACAAGGTGCTCAGGGTGAAGGTGCCCGAGGTGTCGCTGGCGGGCTGGCTCACACCGAAGCTGCTCTTGCTGCCGCGCACATTCCAGTCGATGCCCAGCGAGTCGATGCTGTCGCTGCTGACGTCGATGATGGTGGCTTCCAGCTCGACCAGCACCGGCTGTACATCCAGGCGGCGGATCAGGTCGATGTATTCATCCATGCGCTGCGGTCGGCCATGGATCACCACCGAGTTGGTGCCCTCGTCGGCCTCGAAGACCGGCGGCGTCTCATCATCCACCGGGCTTTGCAGGCCGCGGGCACTGCTGCCAGCGCCGGCGCCCTTCTGCGACGGCTGGCCGCTGGTGGCCTGCCCGGGCTTGCGCGCCATCACATCGGCCAGTCGGGTGTCGCGGCCCATCACGCCCTGCATGGCGCGCAGCTTCTCGGGCTGCACCTCGACCATCGTGGGCGCATCCGCTGCGGCTGCCGGGCCGTTGGTGGCGCCGCCGTAGAGCGAGGTCAGCGTGGAGGCGATGCCGCGGATGCGGGTCTGTCCGAAGTTGCGGTCACCGGCGGAGGCGAATCGCAGCGGCACCACCCGCACCGTCTTGCGATTGCGTTCCATCGCGCCGACGTCCAGCGACTCGACCGCCGCGGCAATCAACTCCACATGGCGCGGCGGTCCGTAGACCAGCAGTGTGCTTTCGCTGGCATTGAATCGCAGCGGAAAGCGGCTGTCGCCGAGTTGCAGCGATTCCAGCAGCTCCGCGACCTGTTCGCGTCGGAAGCCCTTGAGTCGGAACAGGCGGCTCTGCACCGAGCCGGCCGGGTAGAAGTAGAGCGCCGTGCCGTCGTGATACCAGACGATGCCGTAGGCCCGGGTCATCGAGTCCAGGAACTTCTCCGGCGTGGTGTCGAAGCTGGCCTGCACCGTGCCTTCGATCCCATCGGCCATCACCGCGGGCAGGCCCTGGCTGGAGGCGAAGTCCAGCAGCACCTCGCTCACCCGCTTGCTCTCGGCCTTGTAGACGAAACGCTGGCTGCGCCATTGGCGCGAGACCCGGTTGGCGGCACGCGGCGTCTTGGCGGCTGGCGCGCGAGCGGCCGGAGGCGTTGCTGCAGCGGCGGGTGGCGTGTCGGCCGACGGTGGGGTCTCGGGCGTCTGCCGCGCCGCCCAGGCCAACGGCGGCGCGCACAGGGCCAGGCTCAGGCACACCTGTGGAAGGACGGGGAATCGAAGGCGGGGGGCATGCACGATGGAACGACCTGTTCTCGGAACTCGGAACTCTGATCTCGGGTCTTGGGCTTGGGCTTGGTCTGTGAGCACTGGGCTCCGGACGCTGCGCGCTGCGCACTGGGCGCCGCGCGACGTTCTTATTCCTCGTCCTGCATCGACTGCTTGATGGCGTCGGTCATCTTGTTCATCGACTTGGTCATCGCCTGCTGGTTCTGCTGCATGCGCATGATCAGGTTCTGGCCCATCAGGCTTTCGAACTTCTCCATCGCTGCGGCATCGGTAGCGCCGGTCGACGCGGTCGGTGCGGTGCTGGTGGCGGCCGTGGTCGAGCTGATCGAGTGACTCATGTCGGACTCCATGGATGCGATGGCCGGACCATAGAAGGGGACCGCGACGGCGCGCGGTTCGGACCCGAAGCGGACGACTCGCAGGCGAAGTGGCACGACCGCGGGTCGGCCCGTGATCGGGTGCGGTTCGGCTCGTGGTGACGGCCTTCGCATGGACGTGATCCGTCCGGTGCGGCTTGCCTAGAGTCCGGGTCTTCATTCCGTCATGGAGAACCCTGGGCATGCTGTCGTCATGGTTGTTGTTGCCGACGCATGGACTCATGCCCACGTGGCATGGGTCTGGACGGCGATATGAAGCGGCTTGGTACCGGTTGCAGCGACGGCCGCCGCGCGGGTTGCCACGCACCGCGTGGCGTGCCGTGGTGAGCGCGTGGGCACTGCCTTCCGCGATGGTGGTGACGACCTTTGTGATGGCGCCGATGTTGGTGTCTGCGCAAGCGATCGGGACCTCCGTGGCCGGCGCGACAGCGCAGAGCGTGGCGCGTCCGCGCGCCAACGCCGGGGCTGGTACCGATACCGATAGCGATACCGTGCTTCGCTATCGCTGCACCTTGCTCGATGGCAGGGTGCACACGCTCGTCGAGGACCTGCGGCTGCGGCATCCGGACCTGGTCGACCATTGCGAGCCGGTGCGGCTGGTCGCGCAGGCGCAGCGCATCGAGGACGCGCGCGACATGCCGATGCCCAGCCGGCGCGCAGCCTCCTGGCTGACGGTGATCCAGGGGCCGTCATCGCGCTGGGACGCCCCCGATGGCGCACCGCAATGGCGGGCCATGCCGCCCGCGCTGGCGGCCTTGGTTCAGTCGGCCAGCGACCGCCATCAGCTCGATCCGGTGCTGGTGTCGGCGCTGATCTTTCAGGAGTCGCGTTATCAATCGAACGCGCGTTCGCCCAAGGGCGCGATGGGCTTGATGCAGCTGATGCCGGCCACGGCCGCGCGATACGGTGTGACCTCGCCTCAGGACCTGCTGGATCCCCGCATCAATGTGGATGTGGGCGTGCGCCACCTGCGCAGTCTGCATGATCGCTATGACGGTCGCGTGGACCTGATGCTGGCCGCTTACAACGCCGGTGAAGGCGCGGTGAGCCGATACGGCAACCGCATTCCGCCCTACCGCGAGACGGAGGATTACGTGCGTCAGATCACCGCACGTGTTGGTGTGCCTGGCCCCCGCGTTTCGGGGGGCATAAATGCAAATGAATGAAACGTAAAGGACTTGAAAGATGGCATTCAGGACAGTGGGAACTCCCCAAGGTCCTCAAGGTTGCCCTTCGTGAAAATCGCTACCCTCGCCCCTTCCCGAACACTTGAGCAATTTGTTGCCGCGGCCTTGCAAGAAGCCGGATTCGAGGCCAGCCTTCATACCCATGTCGCGTCCTTGCTTGCGACCTTGCGCAGCGACGACATCCAGGCGGTGGTGCTGGAAGACCATGACCCGCTGATCGATGGCTGGCTCACCGCCTTGCGGTTGCACACCGGCCGACCGCTGTCGGTCATCGTGGTGGGCCTGGGCGACTCGGTGGGCATCTCGCGCGCGCTGCAACGCGGTGCGGATGACTATGCCGTCATCACTGACGGCGCCGAGCCGCTGATCCATCGCCTGCGCGGCCGCATCCAGTCGCGGTTGGACGCGCAGCGGGCCACCTCGCTGCGCGCCGGCCCTTATTCGTTGCATGCGCCCACCCAGATCCTCTCGACCGGCCACGGCGAGGTGAGCCTCACCGCGCGCGAGTTCGCGCTGGCCTGGGCGCTGTTCGAGAACCTCGGCCGTGTGGTCAGCATGCAGACGCTCTCCAACGAGATCTGGGGCCGTTCCAGCGACATCGGACGCCGCACCATCGAGCAGCATGTCTACAAGCTGCGCCGCAAGTTCAACGGCGAGCCGGGGCCCGCCGGCGGTCCGCGTATTCAGACGGTCTACGGCGTCGGTTATCGCCTCGAGGTCTGACGACAACGGCCCGGCCGCCCGGCAGCGCATGCGCCGGACGGCCGGGCCGTTGAGCACCGACCTCGGTCTCGGACTCGGTCTCAGTCTGGGGCTCGGACCTCACACGGCCGTCAGCACCTCGCGGGTGTCCAGCGTGATGCGTTGCATCGCCCGCAGCAGGGCCACCGCCGCTTCGGCGGAGTCGCGCTGGGTGGAGAACACCTGCATCAGCATCAGCGACCGACTGCCGGTGTCGAAGCCGAACACCGGCATCGCCGGACCGCACAGCATCAGCTGGGTGTGCAGCACGGCCTCCAGGACCGGCGCGGCCTGCTCGGTGGTGCCGACCGGCCCGATGAGTGCCTGGGCCATCAGCTGCGAGTCGTCGCCGGTGAGGGTGCGGGTCCAGAGGATGGGCACATCGCCCAACACCACCGCGGACTGGGCCACGCAGCGCTGATGATCGGCTTCGCTCAGGCCCAGGGCGGCGTGGACGCCGCGCAGCCAGGGCAGGGTGGATTCGGGGATCGGATGACTCATGGCGGGTTCCGTGATGGGAGGAGGGACGGGGTCAAAGGCGCTGCGGACGGCACACGTCAGACGTCACGGTGCTGCGGGATTCGCGGCGGCTTTGCGTTCGTTGCTTTTGTGCTTGCGCACGTCGTCGTTGAGCTGATAAGACTTGACCGTCAGCGCCAGCAGGCTGCCGAGCACCAGACCAGCGCAGACCGCATGCACCGTGGCCTGGGTGGCGATCTGATCGGCCGGCCGGCTGCCGTTGGCATTGGGCGGGGTCTGCGTCTGGATCGCCTGCATCACGCCCAGCGCCATGAGCGCCGGCACCATGGTGTTGAAGACCCGGGTGTCGACGCGCTCGGCCTGCCGCCCCAGTTCATCGCGGGTGAACGGGTTGCGGAAATCATTGTGCAGATGAGCGACGTGGGAGTGGTGGGTCTCCTGCATGCGTCGGGCCGAGGCTTGGTCCACCATGTGATCCTCGACCGACGAGGTCAACATGTTGGCCACGCCGGCGATCGCCCCGGCCAGCACCGCCATGCCGCGGGGTGAGTTCCAGGCGGGTTGGCCGCCGAGGGCGAACTGCTGAATCAGCTGACCCGTGAAATCGATGCCCGCAGCCGCGACACCGAACTGAGCCCGCATGCTCAACGGGATGTCGGCAGCGCGCAGATTGCGGCCCTCGGGTGGCTGGGCCACGTTGCCCTTCTGGTTGCCGACGTGCACCGTGTTGATCGCGGGTCGGAGCATCTCGCGGAACTGTGATTGCAGATGGGCGATCACCTGGATCGCCGCCACCGACTGGGCCACCGACTGCAATTGCGGATGGCTGCGCGCCATGACGCTCAGGCTCAGCGCCGCTGCGTCACCCGCGAGGATGCCGACGGTCTGGGCGCCTTGCCACAGGCGCCTCGCGGTGCTGCTGTTCTCGCCCGCTTCCTCGCCGGCGAAGGCGCGGTTGGCGACCGTGGAAGCCGATTCGCTGTGCATCTGTGACGCGATGCGTCGGACCAGCGACAGAGCGGTCAACCCGACCTGCAATCCCAGGGCGACATTTGGATTCGAGACCAGCAATCGGGCCATCTCCGGCGCCAGCACCCCCTGCACAACAGTTCGCACGCCTGCCACCGGAATCGCGTGGCGCGCGTTTTGCGCTGCGAAGAAGGCCACCCTGCCAGCGGGCTCAGGTTCGGGCTGAGGTTCAGGATGAGGTTCGGGGCCAGCGGGCGCCACCCCGCCCTGCGCATTCCCACTCGCACGCAGTTGCTCGCGTGCTTGCGCCACGCCCTGGCCCAGCGTGAGCGCGGCGGCCTCCGCGCCGCCTGACTGAGTGGGCGAGGCCAGCGCGATGTAATCCCCATGGGGAGGCAATCCACCGGTGGGTGATGGCGCCGACCGGGTACTCGACGACCGCACGAGCCCGTTGGACGGGGGATCCCGCTCGATCTCGATGATGTGATCCCGAACCGGCGTTGGCGGCCCATCCGTTTCATTCGAAGCCCTGCGGGACAAGGGCGGCGTGGGCTCACGCTGCAGGACCTCTGGCTGCTGCTGGGCAGCCTGGGAGGAGACAGATCCCCCCGCGGCGGGGGGCGTCCGCTGCAGCACCTCGTTCAAGGACTGGCGTGGCGATGGCGAGCCGCTCGAGGAGGACGTGCGGCGGCTCAGGCCTTGCAGCTCCACCGATGTCGGCGGACCGCGGTGCTGCGGCGAGCGGGGTAAGGACGGGGTGGACGATGAGCCCGTACCGGTGGGCGTGTTCGTCGATGGCTGAATCGTGGTGAGCGGGATGGCCGCGCTGCTCGCGCCGGTGTTGAGCGTGGGGGACTTCGTCATGGGGTACCTCGTGTGGACCCCACTCTCGGCAGACCCGATGACGTTGCCGTGACGCCCCCATGACCGGGCCCGGGCCCCTTCGTCCCGTTGGAATCGCCTTCGCGTGGGTCGTGTCCTCCGCGGCGAGCGACCGCCTCGGCAGGGCGTGACGGCGCTGACGCTGCGAGCGCGCCCGCAGCACCTCGAGATTGATCAGAGGGCGCTCACGTCGCGCCCCGGAGCCGGGCGCCGTTCAGGTCGCAGTCAGGTGGCCTCGACCAGACCGTCGGCTGCCGCGGCATTGCGGATCGGGGCCGGCGCGAGGGCCAGCGCGGCGGTGATGGCCTCGTCCTCCGACCAAGCCGCGCCTTCATGCTGCAGACGGGCGAGTCGGAACCCATCGAGTTGATGGCGCATCTTCCCCACCAGCACCCGCCACGCCGACGCGGATTCCACCTGATCGAACCGTGCGCGGCAGACATAGCCCATCAGCCGGGCGCCGTTGTCATGCCGGCCTTCCTCGATCGCCAACCAGGCGAAGACCGGCGCCACCCGCTCGAATCGCTCACGCGACCCGGACTGCCAGCGCTCGATGAACTCGGTGAGCAGCACCCGCGCCTTGGCCGCGCGGCCCTCGGCCAGCATCGACACCGCCAGGCAGATCAGCGCCCGTCCCCGGATCGACTCCGGACCGCAGGCCATCAGATGGCGAACGATGCCGCGCATGCGCAGCGCTTGGCCGTGCATCAGTTGTACCGTCGTCAGTCGATGCAGGTCGTCCTTCAGCCACGCGGCGGCGCCGATCTCGGTGGCCAGCGCCATCGAGTTCCCCAGCGCATCCACGGCCTCTTCGCCCCGCCCTTCCAGGGCCCACAGATGGGCCTGGGCGGCCAGGCCCCACAGGCGGGTGCGGACCGACCAGTCGCCCTCGGGCAGGGTGTTGATTTCGGCCACGAGCTCGCCCAGGGCGGACAGGCTGAGTTCGCCGTCCTCCACCACCTGACGGCACAGCGCGAGGTAGAGCAAGGCCGGATCGTTGGCCGTGCGGCTCAACGCGACCGCGCGGCGGAACCAGCTGGCGGCCTGCACCGGCGCGACCGTCGACAGCAGATGCGCATGATCGATGCAGTAACGAGCCCGCAGGGCCGTGGGCAAGGTGGCGGGCAACTCGGATTCGAAGGCGGCGTGTCGCCAGCGCACCTCGTCCGCGAGCCCCAGCAGCTCGAACAACTCGCGGGAGCGGGCCAGCAAGGTCACGCCCGCCGCCGGATCATGGATCAGGCACCAGTCCATCGCCGCGCGCAGGTTGCACAGCTCCGGGGCGAATTCAGCCAGCCAGCGGTCGTCCGGCATCAGGTGCCAGGCCCGCTCGGCGCGTTCGAACAACTGCACCATGGTGTGCGCATGCTGGCGGCGCACGATGTCGGTCTCGCCGGCCTCCTCCTGCAGCAACTGGCCATAGGCGCGCAGGTTCTCGCTCAGCCGATGGCGCGGCCGCTCGCCGGCCTCCACCGTCACCAGCGAGTGATCGACCAGGTTCTCCAGCGCATCCGCCACCGCCCAGGCATCCAGGCCGCAGTCATCCACTGCGGTGACGACCATGTCCAGGGTGAAGCCGCCTTCGAAGGGCTCCAGGCGGCGCAGCACCAGGCGTTCGGTGTCGGTCAGCAGCTCATGGCTGGCGTCCATCGAGGCGCGCAGCGAGCGATGCCGTTGCGGGCCGGCCTGCGTGCCGCGGGTCAGCAGCCGGAAGCGGTCGTTCAGCCGCTCGCTCAATGGGTCGATGCCGAACATCGCCAGGCGGCCGGCGGCGAGCTGCAGCGCCAGCGGCAGGCCATCCAGCCGGCGGCACAGGGCAATCACCGGCGCCACGTTGTGCGGCCCGAGCGAAAAGCCCTGATCTTGTGCACGGGCGTGGTCGACAAACAGCGCCACCGCACCATGTTCGAGCGCTTCCTGCGCATCGCAGGGCCCGGCAGGCACCGACAGCGGCGGTGGGCGGAACAGCCGCTCACCGGTCACCCGCAGCACCTTGCGGCTGGTGACCATCAGGCTGACCTGCTCGGTGCCCTCCAGCACCGCATGGCAGAAGGTGGCGGCCTGCGCCGCATCCACCTCCGCGTTGTCGAGGACCAGCAGCAGGTCGGTCGATCGCAGCACGGCCAGCAGCGCCGTCAGCTCGGTGCCCGGCTCCAGGCCCAGCGCCATGGCGACCGCACTGACCACGGGCAGCGGACCCTCATCGCGCAGCAGGTCGACCCACAGCACACCGTCGCGGAAGGCGGGTCTGCGCAGATGGGCGCAGGCCAGCGCGAGGGTGGACTTGCCCAGGCCGGGCGCGCCCACCACGGTCACCAGCCGGTGCTGTGCGCTGCGCAGGGCCAGCGCCTGCAGATCATGTTGGCGGCCGATGAACACGGGCGGTGCGGCCGGCAGCGCCACGGGCGTGATCGACGGGCCGGTGGCGGGCTCGGCGCCGGGCGGGGTGTCCGGCTCATCCATGCGCAGGGCGAAACGATAGCCCTTGCCGGCATGGGTCTCGATCGCGCCCCGGCCGAGCACCCGGCGCAGGGCCGACACATGCACCGCGGCATTGTTTTCCTCGACCACCTGGCCGGGCCAGACCGCATTCATCAGCGCGTCCTTGGAGACCAAGGCGCCCCGATGCGCGACCAGCACCGCCAGCAGGTCGAACTGCCGGCTCCCCAGCCGCACAGGCTCCCCCTGGACCAGGAGCACCCGCTCGGCCAAGTCCAGCTCGAATCCTTCGAAGCGATAACGACTTGTCACTTCATCTGCCCTTCATGACGCTCGCCGACAGTCGCCGCCGATCGTGGCGCATTGAATCGCGCTGCAGGGGGGCGGTCGCTGGGCGGGTCCGCTGACGTGCGGACCGCATGAGACGTGACGAAGTTTACGGGCGCCATGTGACAACGTCCAGGCGCCAGGTCTTGCCTGCAGCGTGTCTGGCAACGAAAGGTGACGGACGGCGTCCGCTGGGCGCGGGCGCGCGGTGCGTCTCAGCGCCGTGGTGCGGCGTGCCCCACGGCGGGGCTCAGCGCAGGTGGCCCATCTCCAGATCCGGGGTGGGGTGGGTGACGGGGTTGGGGGTGGGGGTGGGGTTCGTGGTGTCCCGAGGCGGCACGATCAACTTCAGTCCATTGGCCAGGTTCGCCTTGGCGTTGATCCAGAAATTCAGGCCGATCCAGGCGGGGTAGTTGCCTTCGGCGGCCTTGTGGAAGGGGTTGGCGTCCTGGAGCTTGTCGCCCAGGGCGATGGGCATGCCATTGGGCAGGGTCAGACCGAAATTGATGAGCATGCGCGCCGCGATGCCGGCGGCCATGGTGTGATAGTCGACCGAGTCATTGACCGAATGGCCGGCGGTGGCGCCGGGGAGCCTGCTCTTCATCAGGGTGGAGGTCAGGTCGGAGAGCGTGTCGCAGCCGATGCTGACGGCGCGCTGGCCGACGGCCGAGACCATCATGGCCGCGGCTTGGGCCATGGGCTCGGAATAGCCTTGGGCCTTGAAGGTCTCGGTGAGCATCGGTGTGACCTTGGCGCCGATGGCCGCGCCCGCCATGCCGCCGGCGATCGAGGTCCACATGTCGTTGAAGCCGGCCATCATTCGCGGCAACTCGCGTTGAAGGAAGGTCTTGTCCGGCAGCGAGATGGTGGCGCCCAGCGACGGAGCGGTCTTCATGTTCTCGCCGACGACCTCCTTGCCGATCGCCGCGGCCAAGCCGCCCATCGCGGAGGCGGTGGCCGTCAAGGTTTCCTTGGAGGCACCGAGCTTGCCACCGGCCGTCAGGGTCAGCGCCTGTACCGCCAGGGCGATCGCATGGCCACCGCCGTAGGTGACCGAGCGCTGGCCGAAGGTGGCCCACAACGCGCTCAGCAACTGGTCCCGAGTGACGGGTGGGCGCGCCGCCGCCGCCTCCTGGCCAGCGCCCGCGCCGCCGGACGTCGGCGGGGGAACGTCCGGCCCGCTGCCGGTCCCCTGGACCGCTGTGGACTGGGCCGTGGGCGTCCCGGCTGGGCTGAGGGCGGGGGGCGTGTTCAGTTGGGGCGGCTGCGCGAGGGGCTGAGTGAGCGTGGCAGGCACCTGTGGCGATCCCGCGCTGCCCCCGGCGCTGGCTTGACGGCCGGTGGGGGTTTGCAGCGGATGGAACGGCACCTGGCTGCCGCTGAGGCCGCTGGCGGGCGACGGTATTTGCGGCGAGCTTGCCGTGGTGGTGCTCGCCGCAGGTCGCGGCAGTTCGAGCGAGAGACGAGGCCGTGCGGCCCCTTCGCCGCCAGACGTCTTGCTTGGCCCCGGCAGCGATTCACGGCGCTGCGGCAGCCGGGTGGTGTCGGGCGTCCACGGGTCGTTGGTCGGCGATGTCTGCGGCTTGACGAGGCTGGTGGTGCTGGCGCTGGTGGCGTTGGTGCTGCTGCTGGTGTTGCCGGCGAGCGCCGGTGCCTTGCCGTTGCCATCCAGCGAGGATGTCCTCGCGGGCGTGGGGCGTTCGGTCGGACGCTCCCCCAGGCTGGGCTGCTGCGTGGCGCTGGACGTCGACAGATCGGCCGATTGGCGACGCGCCGGCACTTCTGCGGTGGAAGCGGCTGTGGCGGACGATGGGAGCGCTTCTGCCGATTGGCTCCTCGTCAGCGGCGGGCGCCCGGAGGGCAGGCCCGGATTCGGATTGGCATTGGCATTGGCATTGGCATTGGGGTTCGGATTGGCGCTGACATTGCCGTCGACGTGGGTGGTCGTGGGGGGCGTGGCCGGCGTGGTGGCGGTGTTGGCAACGGTCGTGGCGGCTGACGTGGCGGTGGCTGGGCCCTGCAGGTCGATCGAGTTTCGACGCACCGTCGACGTCTGCGCGGTCGTCGTGGCGGCGCTGGTGGTCGGCATCGACGAGGTGCGCGTCAAGGTGTGGCCGGTGCTGGGCGCCCATGGTTCGCGGGCTGGGGTGGGTGTCGTCGGCGTGGTGGCGGTTGGGGTGGCGGGCGACGACGGCGTCGTCGTCACCGGTGCGGTCACGGTGGCCGCTGCAGTGGAGGCAGTGGCGGCCGCCGCAGCGGTCGGCGTGGTGGGCTGGGGAGAGCCGCCCGTGGGCGTGGACGCCCGGGGCGTGGTGGGCGTGTTGGCGGTATTGAGCGTGGCGGGCGAGGTGTCGAGCGAGGGGCGTCGCTGCTGGGCTGACACCGCGCTGCCGCCGTCACGCTGAAGCGGCGGTGGCAGAGACTGGCTGCGCGGCAGCGACTGACTGCGCGGCGCGACGCTGTCCCCTTCACTGTTGCGGCGCTGGGGTCGCGCGCTCAGCCGCGTGTCCTGGAAGCTGCCGCCGGGCTGGCCGCCGGGCGGGGTGGTGGGCGTCGCGGGCGTCGCGGGCGTGTTGGGCGGTGTGGCCGGGGTGGGGTCCTGAACGGTCGGTGACTGGCGGTTCTGAACGGAACTGACCATGGCGGAACTCCCTTCGACGTGACACGATCGACGATGCCCCACGGCCGAGGCATGGCTGACATCCGACCGCGACTGTCAGCGCCCACCCAGGCGTGCGCTGGGCTCAGGCGAAGGGGTGCCGCCTCATGCGAAGCGCTGCGCCTGGATCCGAACCTGACCGAGCCTGTCGTGCGGATCTGTCATCACGCCGACACAAGGACTCAGCGACGTTCGCCCAGGTCGTAGTTCCAGCGCAGCTCGGTGCCGGCGGGAATGTCGGTGGCGGCGCGGAAGGCATGGATGCGGGCCTGCCAGCCGTGGCGCATCGCCACCCGGAAGCTCTCGCCGCTGACGTTGTAGCCAGTCTCGGGATGACCGGTCACACGGCCCTCGGCATCCACAGTGAACAAGGTGTTCATCAGCGACATCAGGTTCTCGCCGTTCACCGCCAGCGTGCCGGGCTCTTCGGCCGCGGCCATGAGGTAGCGGTCGTCGTCGAGCAGGAAGATGTCCACCTCGTCCATCAACTGGCCGCCGTACACGCCCAGACAGGTGCCGGCAGGGATGTGGGTGCGGGCGAACACGCCCCATTGGCCGATGAGAGCGCTCTCGCTGGGCGAGCGCAGGTCGGCGGCGGTCAACTGGCGGGGTTCCAGGTGGCGCAGGCAGGTGGAGGACCGGGTGCGCCGGCTGTTGCGCGAGGCGGTGAAGGGCTCGACATCGGCAAAGTCGTCGGGCCGGTCCAGCACGTCGAGGATGTGGATCACGCCGTGGTCGGCATCGCGGAACGGCGGATCGCCGCAGCGGTCGTGGCGATAGGCGCGGCGGGTGACCCGCTGGCGGTGGTCGTTGCGCACCTGCTGGAGCAAGGCGAGCCAGCGTTCGGTGCCGTAGGAGAGCAGCTCCAGCTGGCGAGTCCGCTCGGACAGGCTGAGCTGGCTGTCGGCGGGCAGGCTGGGCACGCGCGGGCCGTCCTCGGCGGGGCCGCTCCCTTCGTCAGGCTCTGCGGGCATCAGGCTGAGCAGGCGTTCCCGGCAGCTCAGCACATGGTCCATGTGGGCGCGTCGGCGCTGGGCCCTCGGCAGCGTGTGGATCGCGTGGTAGCGCTCCCAGAGCAGGCGATCAACGGCGGACTTGTCCCAGGTACGGGTGGTGGTGGCGGCGACGTTCACGGCGAGGCTCCCCGGTGGCGCAAACAGCCAGGGTACGCATCGCCGTGGGCGCCCTGCGCCACGCACCGAAGGCATGGGTGCAGGCGCGAAGGTGGTGCGACACCGCCCCGCCGGTCGCCTCAGCCCTCAAGCGCCTTTCGCGCCTTTCGCGCCTTTCGTGCCTTTCGCGCCTTTCGTGCCTTTCGTGCCTTTCGTGCCTTTCGCACCGTCCGCGCCTTTCGCATCCTGCGCGCCGCTGCGACGGCGTGACGGGTGACGCAAGCGCCGCCAACCGATCACCATGCCGCTGATGGCGACGATGGATCCAGCCGCCAGCAGCAGTCCGGTCACCACCTCCCAGAGCGGGCGGCGTTGAATCAGCCATGGGAAGTCGAGGCTGTGCGGCGCGTTGAACAGCCAGCGGCGCCATCGCGCCTGCGCCTGGCTGACGCCGAGGATCTGCCCATTCGCCGGATCCACATGCAGCCAGGTCAGCGCCGCATCGGTGAACCGCACCCGCCACACCGGCAGCACCCGCGTGCCGTGGTGGCTGTACCAATGCGCGTCCTCGCGGTCGAGCCACTGCAGCGCCGGGGGCGTCGCATCGGGCATGAAGCGCCGAGCGGCGGCGGTCAGGTCCTCGTCGGAGAGCGCGAAGGCCGTACCCGTGCGCGCGTCCACCACCTGCCGGTGGCCGGCCGCATCGCGCCACTGCATCAGCAAGCGCCCGTCGAAGGACAGGAGTTGCAGTTCACGTGCATCGGGCAGCGGCGGTGGGCCGAGTGCCGACAGGTCGGGCGTGAACGGCCCTTGCCAGCGCAGCTGCGCCGCTTCGTCCGATCCGGTGCGCTGGAACCATCGATTGGGGTCCATCGACAGCCAGCCGCTGGCCACCCAGGTGCAGACCAACAAGCCGCCCATCAGGCCGGTCAGATGGTGCCAGCGCATCCATCCACGGTACGGAGAGCAACTGCCGTTCTTGAAACGCTGGCGCAGCCGCACGCGCATCAGGCCGATCACCATGCCGGAGACCGCCGAGGCAATGCCCGCGCCGCTGACCCACAACACCACGGTGCGCCACAGCGGTGGGTCGGCGCGCAGCGGCGTGAAGTAGAGCCAATGCGGCACCGAACCCAGCCAGTTCCAGAAGCGCTCATGGCGGGTGGTGTCGCGCACGACCTCGCCGGTGACGGCGGAGATGTAGAGCATGGTGCCTGCGGCATCACCCACCTCCACGCGGTGCAGCGGCCGCAGCGCGTCCAGACCTTGCGGCACCGTCCACTGATCGCGATCGAGGGTCTCGACCACGCGGGCGCCCGGCGATCGGGAGAAGGCCTGACCGATGCGAGTGGCCGCCGTCGCGTCCACCGGCCCGAGGGCGCGGCCATTGACGGCGGACCACGCATGCGCTCGTCCCTTCGCATCCACGACCCGCCAGACCGGTTGGAATGCGTCGCCCTCGGGTGTGGCGGTGGCCATCATCTCCAGTGTCATGCGGCGTGGCGGCCGTGCACGAACCGCGTCCGGCAGCTCGCGCCACACCGCGGCCGGATTCACCCGGACCTGATCGGTGCGCAGTGGCGCCAGTCCGGTGAGCCGCTCTGCCTGGGTGAGCGCGGGATAGCCCACGAACATCATCACCAGCCCCGACAGGAACCAGATGACGAAGAGCAGGCAGCCGGCGATGCCCAGCCAACGGTGGGTCAGATAGAGCGCGCGTCGAAGCACCGGCCACGCCGGTGCCACAGCGGCCCAGCGGCGGGGCGCTGCCGTGTCAGAAGCGGACATAGGCGGACAGCTCCACGCTGCGCGGCCGTCCGAGCAGCCACTGGTTGCCGTTGTTGGACGTGCTGATCGCATAGGTCCGATCCAGCAGGTTGACGATCTGCAGGCCGAGGCGAAGATCCGGCCGTGCCTGCCAAGCGAGCACGGCATCGGTCACCGTGTAGGACGCGATCTGTCGGCTGTTGGCGGTGTCCACTTGTCGGCGTCCCACGTGGCGGATGCCGGCCGAGGCGGTCCAGTCGCTCAGGAGGCGCCAGTGCAGCCAGGCATTGGCGGTGGTCTCCGGGACGCCCGTCGGCGTGTTGCCATCGCGAGAGACCAGCGTGCCGCCGACGATCTCCCGGAAGTCGTCATAGCGCGCCCTCAGCCGCGCGACGTTGGCCTCCAGGCGCCAGGCGCTGCCCAGCGCCAGCTCGACCGAGGCCTCCACCCCTTGCGACGACTGCTGGCCGATCTGCTGCTGCACGTTGGGCTGGATCGGATCGCGCGAGAGCAGCTTGTTCTTCTCGATGCGGTAGCCCGCCACGGTCCAGGCGCTGCGTCGATCGGACAGCAGTTGCTTGTAACCGACCTCGACCTGCCGGCCGGTGGTCAGCTCGAACTGCTGCTGCGCGGCCGAGGTGGTGAGCAAGGCGCCGAGCGGATCGACCGCACGGCCGATCTGCGCATACGCCGACTGGGTAGACGAGGGCGCGAACACCAGTCCCAGACGGCCGGTGGTGACGTTGAAGCGTTTGTCGAAGCTGTTGGCCGGCGCGACCAGATCCTCCCGAGCGATCTTCGCGTGGTCCTGGCGCAGACCCGCCACAACCGACCACTGCGCATTCACCGCCAGGCGGTTCTCCAGGAACAAGGCCTGTGTGGTGGACCGGGCACGGTAGCGCGGCGTGTAGGGATAGGCGGCCTGATAGCGGCCCACGACCGGATCGAAGGGATCGACACCGATGCTGCCGCTGAAATAGGGCGAATCGTTGATGTGGGTGAAGCGGATGCGGTTGAACTCCAGCCCGAGGCTGAGCTGGTTCTCCATGCCGGCCACGGCCTGTCGGAGCCGCAGATCGCTGCGATTGCCCAGCTGCTCCTGCACATGGCCGATTTCCAGGAAGCTGCTCTGCTTCACTTGGCCGGTGGCCGCGTCCCAGGTGTAGCTCTCGGCATTACGCCAATGCCTGCGGCTGTCGAGGTGATAGAGCTGGTTGCGCAGCTGCACCGTGTCGGTCGGTGTCCATTGGGCGTCCAGCCGGGTCCAACGGTCGCGGTACTTGATCGCGGCATCCTCGGCGTTGTAGTTCTGGTGCCTGGTGCGATCGTCCAGCCGACCGTTGATCAGCGGCACGCCGAAATACGTCTGCGGCTGTTGATGGCCTTCGTCCCGGGACAGCGTGAGGTTGAGCGAGGGTGAGAGGTCCAGACGCAGCGCGCCGCCGACGGCCAGGCTTTCGGCATCGCCCCGGGCCATGAAACCGTCGGTCTTGCGGTGGCTGATGTCCACGCGGTAGGACCAGCGCTCATCGAGCGCGCCGCCGCTGCCGTAGGCGAGTTGGCGGGTGTGGTCGGCCCCGAGCGCGAGGCGGGCTTCCTGCCGAATCGGCGTGCGGGTCGGCTTCTTGGGCACCAGGTTGATGGCCGCGCCGATGGCGCCTTCGCCATAGATCACCGAGGCGGCGCCGCGCAGGACCTCGATGCGATCGGTGGACCAGGGGTCGAAGGGGAAGGTGATCGTGCCCGCCGCCACGTAGAGCCGGGTGCCATCGAACAGCTGCATCACCGAGCCATGGCCATTGAAGCCGCGCGCGCCCATGGACGTGCCCCCGTTGCCCGGCGCAGCGGACATCGAGAGACCGGTGGCGCGGCTGGCCGCCTCCAGCACGGTGAGGTCGCCGCGTTCGCGGATCGTGTCGCCGCTCAGCAGCTCGATGCTCGCGGGGGTCTCGAGCGGGGTTAGGCCCAAGCGGCTGGCGGTCGTCGGCGTGGTGAGGGTGGGCTTGGCCTCGGTCTTGCCGCTGATGCGCACCTCGGGCAGCGTGCTGGAGCCGGCGGCCCCGGGCGTGATGGCCACCGCTGCTGTCGTGGTGGCGGTAGTTGTGGCTGTGGTTGTGGCTGTAGCTGTGGCTGTGGCTGTGGCTGTGGCCGTCGCCGTCGCCGTCGCCATGACGGTTGGCGGATCCTGCGCGCTGGCCAGGCCGGTCAGGCCCAGGCCAGCCACCGTGCAGGCGATGGCCAGCGGGCTGGGGGCAAGGGCGGGTGCGGTGTGGCCGTGGCCGCAGGCGCGGCGGATGGTCGTGGTGAATCCACGAGCGAGGCGGGTCATGGGTGGGCTCCATCGGCCCGCGTCCCCGCAGGCCATTGCTGTGAATGGAGGCCGACGGGGCGAGCACGGACGACGCCGCACAGGCGTGCGACGCCGACGGCGCACCGCACCCCGCGGCTTCCGGAGCAGTTGCAGGCCGGTATCCGGGCTCGCGGCGTGTTTCGGAATGCGGTGGGCGCATCCCGGAACCGAGTCCTCGCCTTCCCATGCCCTGAGGGACACAGTGACCGTCGACGTGCGGACGCCGACATGAGGACTCTTGAACCGCTGACCGTTGCGGGGGCAGCACAGGCCTTGCATCGCAGGGATGCGCACCTGTTTCCCGTTTAACCCAGCCGTGAGACGGCCGGGCACCTTCAACTGATGATCTGCCGACGACACAGGGCCGTGCAGCGGCGGCGATTCTAGGGGAGTCTGCGCGCGGCCAAGCAGAGTGCGCAGTTTTCCTCATCCTCCCCCGCACGCACGCGATGGACGGGTGAGGGACGTGACAAGCGCATTCGCAAGCGCGAGGATCGTGTTCCCACTCATGCTGTCAGGGAGAGGTTATGGCGAATCGAGTCTTGCCCATGTGGCCACGGGGGCCGCTGCTCGGCATTGCGGCCGTGCTGTCGGCCTGTTCGACGACGATGGAGGCGCCGCTCGGTCCTCCAGCCAAGGAAGTGGCGGTGGCCGTCACCGCTGCCAATGAGCTGATCCAGTTCAATGCGGGGCAGCCGCAAAAGGTCCTGTGGACCAAGCCGCTGCAGGGTCTGTCCTCCGGCGAGCGCCTGCTGGGCATCGACTACCGGGTGGCCCGCGGCCAGTTGTATGGCCTGGGAAGCACCGGCCAGCTCTATCGCATCCATACCGGCACCGGGCAGACCGAAAAAATCGGCACGCCGGTGGCCCTGCCCTCCGACGGAGCGACGGAATGGGGCGTTGATTTCAATCCCACGGTCGACCGCATTCGTGTGGTCAATGACGCCGGCGTGAACATGCGGCTGCATCCGGACACCGGGGCGGTGGTGGATTCGAACCCGGACCAGCCGGGCGTGCAACTGGACGGCCGACTGGTCTACGACAGCGCGGATGTGAACGTGGACAAGACGCCTGGCATCGTCGCGGCGGGCTACACCTACAACAAGGACAACGAGAAGATCACGACCAACTACGCGCTCGACGGCAAGCTCGGCGTGCTGGTGCATCAGGGGTCGAAGGAAGGTGTTCAGCCGGTGGTCTCGCCCAACACGGGGCGCCTGTTCACTGTCGGCTCCCTGGGCATCGGCAGCTTTGCCAAGGCCACATTGGACCTCTCCGACATCGGCAACGTGGCCTACAGCGCGGTGTCGTCCCAAGGCAAGTCGACCTGGTATCGGATCGACCTGATGACCGGCAAGGCCACGCGCATCGGCAGTGTGGGCGTTTCATCTGAAGTGGTGGGCGCGGCGATCGAGCCTTGAGCTGCGCGTCGTGGTGCCGTCAGCTGTGAGCCCCGGGCACGGAAGCGCCAGCCGCTGCGGCGTTGACGGTGTCGAGTCGATGAAAAAAAGGAGCCCGCACAAGCGGGCTCCTTCGGTGCCGCACTTTCAGGCGGCGTTCTTCCGGATTGATATCGGTGGACGCGCCCTCATCGATGTCGGCGCGACGAATGTCCTCTGACACTGGCAGGCAGTGAACAACGGCAACGGGCAGTGGCTCCACGCCGCGATTGCAGAAGGCCGATCCCGCCAGTGCGGAATGAGCGCGTTCGATAGCATGCCGTGGCAATCCCCTTTCGCGCCGATCGGCAGATGCATCGGGTTCAGGTGTTGTGGCCCATGGACATGCGAGTGAGGCAACGCCGGGCGATTCATCGAGGCCCCAAGTCCCACTGCGCCATCTCTTGAAGGCTGATCTCGTAGGGCTGGGGGCTTACGCTCTGCTCGCCGACGAAGGGCCGGTCCATCTGCACGATGAAGAAGAACACCAGCCCGGTCGAACACGAGAGCAGGGCCACCGCCGTGCGGTTGAACGCCGTCGGGGGCAGAACCAGCATTGGCATCAGCGAAAGCACGCCGCCCGCGATGACGACGAACCACAGCGTGGCGGGCACCGACAGCTCACTGGCGCTGACGCGATCAAGCCGGAACTTCAGCACCTCATTCATGCGAGCCCAGATCTCGGTCAGCAGAATGGTCTGGGCCGGCGTGGTCGGCTCCACCGTCTGCAAGGCGCGAAAGATGCGGTTGATGCGGTCGCCGTTGTCGCGGTGGCCGGGCTCCTTCTGCATCTTCACCCATTCGTCGTCCACGATGCTGCGCGTGTATTCCCGAAGCCGCTCCCGCGCGGCCAATGCAGCCGGTGTGCCCAGCACCCCTAGGTCCCGCGCCAGTTCACTGATGGTGACGGCCTCATTGCTCACCGCGTTGTCCGCAGACCGATAGGCGTCCCAGACGGAGACGGCACAGAAGGCGAGCAGCAGCGAATTGAGCGTGGCAACCAGTGCCAGCAGCGTCATGGCCAAGCCCTTGTCTGCTTCCTCGAATCGGGGCTTCAAGAAGCGATGGATGACCTCGAAGCTGGCCATGGCCGGGACCATCCATCCGGTCATCAGCAAGACGCCGAATTGCCAGACAGGCAGTTGGTAGATCCAAAGCGGCATGTGGGCCTCGACGAGCAGATGGAGTCCTGCAGACTAGAGACCCGCTGGCGATGCCGCCATCGGCGATCAACCGAGATGGGCCAGCAAATACTCCGAGCCGCGCCTTCCCAAGATGGGCGAGCACCTCTGATAGGCTGCGACGCATGCGAACCCTCCGCCTGCCCCTCGTCCGCGTTGCCGCTGCCCTGATGTGCTGCGGAATGACCACCCCCTTTGCTCAAGCCGCCGATGACGGCGTCCGCGCACTGCGCGGCGTGAGGATCTATCCCGCGCCGGATGCGCCGCCCATCGACGATGGCGTGGTGCTGGTGCGCGACGGTCGCATCGTGGGGGTCGGCGCACGCAGTGCGGTGTCGAAGGAAATCCCCCCCTTGGCGTCGGCCTGCGATGGCGGCGTGGTGGTGGCGGGTTTTCAGAACAGCCATGTGCACCTCAATGGCGCGGCGTTCGCCAAGGCCAAGACCGCCCCCGCGGCCACGCTGGAGGCAGGGCTGACGGCGCTGTTGACGCGGTATGGCTTCACCACGGCGTTCGACATCGCCTCCGACCGTGACAACACGCTGGCCTTGCGGGCACGGGTGAATCAGGGCGAACTCAAAGGACCGCGGCTGCTCACCGCGGGACTGCCGCTGTTCCCGCCCCAGGGCCTTCCCGCCTATCTCGATCACTTCGATCCGGCCTTCCTGGCCAAGCTGCCGCAGCCCGCGACGGTGGCGTCGGCCTTGGCCACGGTGCGCCAGAACCTCGATGCCGGTGCGGAAGGCACCAAGCTGTTCCTGGTGACGCCGCAGCGCGATCGGCCGCCGAAGCGCATTGCGGCCGACATTGCCGAAGCCGCCGTGGCCGAAACCCATCGACGCGGTCATCTGGCCTTCGCGCATCCGACCGACCTGGACGGCGTGCGGGCGGCCTTGCGCGCCCAGGTGGACATCCTGGCGCATCCGCCGCTGGGTGTGCCGGGCCCCTGGCCGACGGAGCTGATGGATGCGCTGCGCGCGGCGGGTGTCTACATGGTGCCCACGCTCAAGCTGCTTCGGTATGAGCTCGTCAAGGAGCAGGTGCCGGCGCCACAGGCCGACGCCGTGTTGCAGGACAGCGTGCGCGAGGTGGGCCGCTTTGCGGCGGCCGGTGGCAAGTTGCTCTTCGGCACCGACGTCGACTACATGGAAGACAGCGATCCCACCGAGGAGTACGAGCTGCTGGCGCAGGCGGGCCTGCGCCCGATGCAGATCCTCGCGTCCCTGACGACGGTGCCGGCCGAACGATGGAAGGAGACGGCCCGACGGGGTCAGCTCAAGCCCGGCCTGGAGGCCGACCTCGTGGTGCTGGACGGCGATCCGGCGGTGTCCGTCAAACACTTCGCGAAGGTGAAGTGCACGGTGCGCGGAGGCCGCTTGATCTGGGCTGCGGCAGAAGCCCCCGCACGATGACGCGGCGATGACGCGGTGACGGTCTGGTGGCCACCGGTCCACGGCCCCATGGGACAGCCGAACCCCGGCGTTCACGGGCGACGCGGCTAACATTCGCGCGCTGTAGCGGCCTGGTGGATGGCGAGGCACATCCCAGCGGCATCGCCTGACCCGAGGGTGGGACTCCCGTCTGCCCGACTTCAGCCCGACGCCGGCACCGACGCCTTCTTCTCGATCCTAGAGTCATTCGAATGAATTCATCTCCGGCAAAGCGGCGGTCACCCGCAGTCGCCGCGACGATCGCTGCACTGGCGATCGTCGCGACTCCAGCCTCTGCTGCGCCCACCGGCTCGGCCTTGTCTGGCCCGGGTGCTGCGATCCAACGGGTGCCCGCGATGACGGCGGCTGCATTTCCTGGCGTGGTCGTGCTGGATGTGGATGCGACGGATGTGACGCACAAGGTGTTCCGCATCCGGCAACAGATCCCGCTGTCCGGCTCCAAGGCCATCACCCTGCTCTACCCGCAATGGCAAGCCGCCAGCCACGCACCCAGCGGCCAGGTGGGACGCGTCGCGGGGCTGACCGTGCAGGCCCATGGCCAACCCGTCCGGTGGACGCGGGACGCATCGCAACCGCATGCGTTCCACCTGCAGCCGCCGAAGGGGGCGACGGTTCTGGATGTCGAGTTCCGCTACCTCTCGCCGCGCGGCGGGAACCGGGCACTGGGGCGGCACATCGTCAATGTCGGCTGGTCCAATCTGCTGCTCTACCCGGCGGGGTATGAGCGGGACAAGATCTGGGTGTCGGCTTCAGTCACGCTGCCGGACGGCTTGCATCCCGCCACCAGCCTGCCCACCGTGGCCGCACCGGAGGGCCGCGTGCGCATCGCGCCGGTGAGGCTGTCTGCGTTGATGGACGCGCCCTTGCTCGCCGGCCGGCATTGGCGGGAAGAGGCCGTGTCGACGCGGCCGGACCAGCCGGTGCAGTTGCATGTCTTCGCCAACGACCCGGCGGACCTGGCCACGTCAGCGGATCGCGCCGAGGCCTTCCGCCGATCGATCGCCCAGGTGCAACTGCTTTTCGGTGAGCGTGCGCGGCCGCCGTTTCACGTCCTGATGGCCTTGGATGAACGCATGGGCGGACCCGGCGGCATCGAGCACCGTCACGCCACCGAGCTGTTCCTGCCGGACGACTACCTGCGTTCGCCGCAGAGCAATCTGCGCAATCTCGATCTCGCGCTGCACGAATACATCCATTCGTGGAACGGCACCCAGTTCGTGCCGGCCGACATGCGGGCGCACAACTACAACGAGCCGCTGCAGAACTCGCTGCTGTGGGTCTACGAGGGCCTGACCCAGTACCTCGGCAAGGTGACGGCCGCCCGCGGTGGCATGCGGACGCTGGAGGAGGCGTTGGATGATCTGGCGATCGACGCCGCCCTCGCGCAGACGCAGGCCTCTCACCGCTGGAAGTCGTTGCGGGACAGCGTCCATGATCCGGTGACCTTGTCAGGCAAGGGCATCGAGTGGTCCGATTTCACCGGCAAGAAGAACTACTACGGCGACGGTGCGCTCCTTTGGCTGGCGGTGGATGTGGAGATCCGTACCCGCAGCGGTGGGCGCAAGAGCCTGGACGACTTCGTGCGCCTGTTCTTCTCCGCGCCGACGCGCGGGGTGGACGACACGCGTTTCTATACCGAGGCCGAGGTGCACCAGGCCTTGCAGCAGGTGGTGCCTGGGGACTGGAAACGCTTCCTCGATGCGCGCCTGGATGCATTGGACGCCGATCTGTTGTTGACGGGCCTGGCGCGTGCGGGCTATCGGCTGGTCTACAGCGACTCGCCGTCCATCACCTTCGCGCAGGATGCGCGTGACCGAGGGGTGGAGGACCACCTCTTCTCGCTGGGCCTCGCGGTGGATGCGTCCGGCGCGGTTCGCGCGGTGCAATGGGACGGACCGGCCTTCCGAGCGGGCTTGGCGCCTGGGGCCAAGCTCCGGCAGGTCAATGGCGCGCCGTTCTCCGTGGATGGGCTCAAGGCGGCCGTCGGCGCGGCGCGGCCGGTGCGTTTGCGGGTGGATCAGGACGGGTCGTCCATCGAGCTGGAGGTCGCCAGTCCGGGGCTGCGGTACCCCCGGCTGGAGCGGGTCGAGGCGGGCGCGGTGTTGGATGAGATCTTTCGGGCGCGGTAGGGGGCGTTCGGATGCGCGGGCAGCTGCAGTCGCCAGTGCGGGTGCTTCGAAGCCTCTCGCCTTCCTTTGCTGCGCGGTAAAACACTCGCTCGTCTTCCGAGCGGCATCCACCGCGCGGCGGTCATCGCCGCAGTGGATGACCGGCGTCGGAGATCGAGCAGTCGATTGAACATTCGATTGAACGGTCGATTGACCGGCGCGTCCGGCGCATCAGCGCAGCACACCTCGCGGCCCTGCGCGCAGGGCCACTTGCAAGCCGATGACAGCATGCGGGCTCATCGGTCCTCTTTCTTGGTGGGGGCCGGTACGCGGCGGAGCACGTCGTCGTAGGGGACGAGATCGAGAAAGGCGATGACCTCGGTGGCCCGCAGGTCGGTCATCTTGAAGATCCACACATAGCTGTTGCGATAGGGCCGGCCATCGGCCGCCACGCCGGCGCCGTCCCAATGCACGATCACCTCGTCACCCTCGGCCCAGAGCCCCTTCACCGTGGGGCGGATCGGCGAGGACAGGCGCGAGGCGAAGGGCGCCACCGCGCGTGTCATGAAGTCGTCGCGGCCCTCATAGGTCCCGGCGGCGGGGCTGGTGCCCTTGATGGTCCAGCGCACGTCGGGCGCCAGCACGTCCTGGAAGAAGGTCGCACCGCCGGCGGCCCACTTCTCAAAGGCTTTCCGGACGAGCGAGCGATTGCGTTCAGTGGGCGTGTCACCCGCATGCGCCAGCGCCTGCCCGCTGATCGGCGCGGCAAGCACCAGCGGCGCTGCGGCCATGAAATGTCGTCGCAAGGTCATGCGGTTTCTCCTGTTTCAAGGTGAGGGTTCGTCGCACCCGCCGGCCGCGAGACTTGCATGCCGCCTCGGCCCAGCCGCTGGAATGGATCTGGGGCTGGGTGAGATGGCATCATGAAATCTCATCGGCGACGGGTGGCATCGGCCAGGCCAAGTGTGTCGCGGCCCGGCCGAAGGCTGTAGATGCATCGTCCGGCGTTCTTGCACGATCGTCTCAGCGCCGTCACTGGCCCTTTCTGACCGGAGTACCGCATGGGTTCGCTCGCCAGGCTTGTCGAGATCCTCAGTCGTCACGCCACCGCCGAGGGCATGCAGCGCACCGCCATCCCGGGCGTCAGCGTGGTCCGCGCGCAATCGCCCACGCTGCCGATGCCGGTGCTATATCAGCCGACGCTCTGCCTCATCGCGCAGGGCCGCAAGCAGGTGATGCTGGGCCGCACGGCCTATGTCTATCACCCGGCGAAGTACTTGCTCGCGTCGATCGATCTGCCGGTCACCGGGGCGGTGATCGAGGCCAGTGAGGAAGCGCCTTACCTGAGCCTCGTGCTCGACCTGAACACGGCCGAGCTGACGGATCTCGCGCTGCGCCACCCGGTGGAAGCGCCCCGGGCAGAACCGTTGGATGAGCCGTTGGATGAGATGCCCAGCGCGGGCATCGCGCTCAACGACACCACGCCCGCTTTGTTGGATGCGGCGGTGAGGCTGGTGAGCCTGCTCGACACCCCGCGCGACATCGAGGCGCTGTCGCCGCTGGTGGGGCGCGAGATGCTCTACCGGCTTCTGACCGGCCCGGGCAACCACCTGGTGCGGCAGATGGCGCAAGCCGAGAGCCGCCTCAACCAGATCGCCAAGGCCGTTGCCTGGCTGCGTGACCACTATGACGAGCCGTTCCGGATCGACGACCTGGCCGAGATCGCCGGCATGGGCCGGTCGACCTTCCACGCCCATTTCAAGGCCGTCACATCGCTGAGTCCGCTGGCGTTCCGCAGCCAGCTTCGGCTGCAGGAGGCGCGAAGGCTGATGGTGGCCGAAGCGATGGACGCAGCCGGTGCGGGATTCCGGGTGGGCTATGAAAGCCCCTCGCAGTTCAGCCGGGACTACACCCGCCTGTTCGGGCTGCCGCCTGCGAGGGACGCCGGCCGGCTGCGCAGCGCGGGCCGGCGATCGGCGAACTGACAAGGTCATCAGGGCCTAGGCGTCTCGTTCATGCAGCGAGGGCCCGTGTGGACGCCCACCCTGTGTGGGCGCATGCGTGCTGCCTGCATCGAGATGAACCACCGCCGGTCCCCCGGAACGCCAGCCAGGCGCGGTCTGTGGGACGGCCATCGCGTGACCGCAATGGATGTCAGAGGTGCTGACTCACCCCCTTGTCCGGCGGCGGTGCGCTGGCGGGAATGCTGACCACCGGGTTCAGCAGATAGGGCGTGATCTGCCAGAACACCTCGGTGTTGACGGCCTTCACATCGGTGCCATCTACGCCGAGGAACCAACCCGGATAGCGCACGCTTTCGAAGGAGGAGAGGCCGGACTCCGGGTCGATGTTGCGTTTCCATCGCTGGTTCCTGCTGCCGTCGAAGGTGTTGAACCAGAGAATCTTCGACACGATGCTTTCGGGGTACTCGAGGAACAGTTGCTTGCCCACACGGTTCTCGAACGTGCGCAGGTACACCCCCTCGTCGGGATTGAATTCAACCAGCCTGATCGGCTGGGCCCGTGTGGCATCGGCGCTGACGGTCGGCGTGAAGGCCTGGCGCACGGCGCCGGAGCTGAATCGCGACGTG
This sequence comes from Roseateles amylovorans, assembly GCF_025398155.2. Lineage (NCBI taxonomy): Bacteria > Pseudomonadati > Pseudomonadota > Betaproteobacteria > Burkholderiales > Sphaerotilaceae > Roseateles > Roseateles amylovorans. The sequence continues at coordinate 6,156,728 of NZ_CP104562.2, read as the reverse complement.
GCCGAGAAGCTCAGGCAGCGGCCCTCCCGCTGCATCACAAACCAATCCGGCGTGCTGGATTTGTCGGCATCGGTGGTGCTGTAGGGACCGAGCAGGACACTGTTCATCTCGTCCGATGAGGCGGTGGTGACGAGTGCGTCGTTGAGCGTCTGACTGGTCGCGTCAGTGGGGTTCCAGTAGCGGCTGAATTCGTCGATCACCGACTGGCGCGGGTCCATTGCCGTCGAGAACTGGGCGCTGCGAATGACGCGGCCGATGCCATTGCTCATGCCGCGCAACTGACCGTAATTGGCGCGGAACAGCAGCTTGGCGGCGATGGTCCATTTGAAGAACTGAAGCGTCTTGAAGGTGTCGAGCGGGATGGGATCGGACCCCATTTGCTCGACCGTCTTGGGCCAGCCGTACTTGGCCTCGTTGTAGCCCGGGATCGGATTGAAGGGGACGTTGTCCAGCAGTTTGGCAAGCGCGGCGCCCCAACGTTCCTCGGACTTCTGAAACCATTCGGTGGAGGGAACGCACAGCCCCTGGTCGTACATCCGGATCTCATTGGCCGACTTCACATCGGGACAGAAGAGCTGCTTGATCATGGTGAAAGACTGTCCGGAGGTCAGGCTCTGGATGTGGTCATCACGCATCTGCTGGTTGTTCCAGTCGAAGGGCCAGTTGTTCAGGATGCACTTGAGCGCGAGCGTCATGTCGATGAACGCATCCATGTACTGCTGGGGGTTGTTGCGCACGATCGCGGCATTCGACCAGGCTGGCTGGTAGCGGATGGCCAGGCAGGAGCAATCGGGCATGTGCCCCATCTGGCCATGGCCGAGTGCGCTGGTGGCGATGTTGTTGGCCAAGGGCGGATAGGTGTTCAGCCAATCCACCGAGACATTCGTCGGCCAGACGATGTCGCGGAAAGTGTCCTCCTTGGGCAGCCATTGGGTGCCCTTCCATTCGCCATAGAGCGTGAATTGGCCGGGATCCTTCGAGTAGCCGTTCTTCAGTCCGTTGAGCGCATAGGAGGCGGTGCCGGCGAAGTCTTGATGCGCGTAGGTATCGGCGAAGACATGCATCACGCAGCCAACGACCATCTGTGCCAGTTCGGCGTCGGTCCCCTTGATTCGTGCAAAGGCGGTGCGCGCGAAGTTGATCATGTTCTGCGCACTGTCACTGCGCGGGCGGCACAGCAGCTGAATGCTTTCGGCCGAATCGTTGGTGAGGTCGCCCTGCGCATCGATGCCCGGGCGCAGCTCGACGAGCTTGGAGCGCTGCCCCGGAAAGTTGCCCGGCAGGAAATGGAACGGCATCCAGATCTGTCGGGTCTCGTCGTAGTCCGACGACGGGGCCCAGGTGGTCACGCCGTAGACGGAGGTGATGAGCGGGAAGAAGGGATAAATGGTGCCGTCACTCATCCGGACGTTGAATTGCCGGGCGCGGCTGCCCAGCGAGAAGATGCCGCCGGTATGGGTCAGGGCCTCGGTGCAGTCGTCGATGAACTGGGCCGAGGTGCCGATGGCGCGCGCCGCATCGGGACTGAAGCCCGCACAGGCTGCGGCCAGGACAGTGCCGTAATAGTGGAAGTCGCGGTCCATGGGAGCTCCCTGTGGTGGAGGTGACGAAACGGATCAGGCGTTGGCGGCGGACGTGACGAGGCTGAAGAGCGCATCGGGCCCGTCCGTCCGTCGGGCAGGCGGTCATGGACGCGGTCGTTCAGACGATCGGTCAGGCGACGGGTCGGGCCCGTCAGAACGGCCTTCTTTGCACCGTGTGGAAATGCTAGGAATCAGGCGCCGTCGCCGATAGGCGCGTCCCACGGGAAACACGGGCTGGATGCCGCAGATGACGTGGCGGTCCGCCGTCGAAAGCGCGGGGCGTGATCAGCAGATTGACCGCATGGGGGAGGACCCATGAGGGGGCCCGGCGGTCGTGATGAGGCCTGAGGGGCGAAATCCGGTGGATTCGCGGACGGGGTCGGGCGGGCGGCACCGCGTGGTGAGGGCGGCAAGCGGGGCGGCCTTGGCGGCTCACCCAATTTCCTCGCTCGCCCATGCCGGCCTCGCGGAGCTGGGCGTTCGGGAAGGGGCGGTCCTTCTGGTGGCCTGAGACCGCTGCTGGCTTGAATCGGCCGTCTATCTACAGGCTACAGGCCGAACCGCGCGCGCCAGTGGTCAGGCACTGCCGCATCCAGGACCAGGACGACCACGATCGACGCCCCCAACAGCGGATACAGCAAGCCAAGCGCCGCCGCCACTGCCACGGCGCCGAATGCGGCGCGATCGCCGTCGCGCCGCGGCGGCGCGCCCAGCCGGCCCTGCGGACGACGCTTCCACCACATCACGACCGCTGAGACGGCGAGCAACACGATGGACAGGCATCCCGCCAGCATCACCAGCTGGTTCAGCCCACCGAATTGACGTCCGGTGTGCAGGCTGATGCCCCATTCCACTGCTTTTCCCACCGCGCCGTAGTCGCGATATCCCACGTCGGCGAGCACCTCGCCCGAGTACCTGTCCAGATGAACGACACGCTGGCGCGTGACGTCGTCAGGCATCGACATCGCGGTGAAGACGCCGGTGGGACCGACCGGCAGGCCGATGGATGCGCCGGCGGGGATGCCCAGGCCTGCGAAGCGGTTTACCGCCGCGTCGATCCCGAACGTGGGAGATCGACGTGCCGATGCCGATGCCGATGCCGTCGACGCCGGAAGCTTGGCCGCGCTCATCGTCCATGGCGTGTCGCCGACGCTGGTCAGCGGCGGCGTCGACGCCGGCTTGCCCCAGAGATAACCCGGCAGGCCCACTCCCCAGTCGTTGGTGAGTTGTCCGAATTGCCTGCCCCAGAACGCCGACCAGGGCATGCCAGTGACGGCGAGGAAGAGGATGGCCACCGCAGCCACTGAACCGATGACGGCGTGGAGGTCCCGCCACCACAGGCGTTGTGTGGGGCGCCCGCGCACGGACATGACCCCGCCGGAGCGCCTGCGAGGCCACCACAGGAACACGCCGGACACCACCAATACGATGGCCCAACCGGCAACGATCTCGACGCCATGGTTCGCCACCGGCCCTGCCATCGTCATCGAGTGCAGCTGCTTGGCGATCTCCATCAGCTTGAGGTCGTCCCGCAACTGTCCCAGCACGCGACCGTCGACTGGGTCCAGGTAGACGCTGACCATGCCCTGCGCGGTACGAAGCCCGACCTGCGCGCTTCGCCCCGTGGCCTTCGGTCCGATGAAGCGAACCGGCGTGCCCGGCACTGCCGCTGCCGCGCGCTCGATCAAGACCGACGCGGCCAGCGGCGGCTGCTTCGAAGGCTCGACCTTCAACAGCGCCGCATAGACAAGGTCATCGATTTCATCCTTGTAGAGATAGAGCGCCCCTGTGATGGCCATCAGCGCCAGCACGGGCAGGCAGATCAGGCCGGCATAGAAGTGCCAGCGCCAGACCCGCAGGTACAGCGACGAGTCGGGTCGAACGGTGCCGCCGGTGGGCTGGGGCATGCCCGTGCCGCGGGCGTCGGTGGTTGCATCGGTGTTGATCGGTGGGGTGGCGGTCATGGCAAATCCGGGTGGGTCGCAGGTGTCCTCAGAACGTCAGGCGCGCGCCGACATACACCGAACGGGGCTCGCCCGGCGACAGGATCGCGTCGCCGGCCGCCGCCCGGTCGCGCACGCTGAACTGCGACACATGGGCCTTGTCCCCGAGGTTTCGTCCTTCGACATAAGCCTCCCAGCCCTTGCCACCCAACCCCGCCCGCAGGCCCCACAGCGTGTAGGCATCGACCTGGTAGGTGTTGCTGAAGTCGGCCCAGCGGCGCCCGATGACGTCGAACGTCGGACCCGCGAAAAAGCCGCTGGCATGCCGGTACAGCACCTCGCCCTTGACCGCGTACTTCGGCGCGGCAGGCAGATCGCCGTGGCCATAGACGCGATCGCCGCGGAATTTGAAGTGATTCAGTGTCAGGTTGACCAATGGCTCGATGCGATGCGTGCCGGTGGCGTCCACTGCCAGGCTCGCGCCCACCAGCGCCTCGAGTCCGGCATGGATCGTCCGTCCGGCATTCATCGACAGGCTGGTGCCCGGGGCGTCGGGATCGTCGCGCGACAGAATCTCATTGCGCAGTCGGCCGTAATAGAGCGCGGTCTCCCAATGCCAGCGATGGCGGCCGGCGGTGTGAGTGCCGCGGGTTCCGATTTCCGCCACCACGCCCCGCATCGCCGCCAGCGCGGAGCCGTCTCCACGTGCGTCGTCCTGCAATTCGAAGGTCGTGGGGGCCTCGTACAAACGGCTCAGGTTGGTAAATACCTGGATGTCCGGCGTCAGTTGACGGATCAGGCCCGCGCGCGGATTGACGGCGTCATAGTCGCCGCTCGGATGGAGCAGCGCGCCGCCCGGCACACTGGTGTTGCGAATGTCGCGGCTGCTGTTGACCACTTGGGCGCCGTACACCGCCGTCCAGCCCGATGCGAACTGCCAGCGGTCCATCGCGAAAAGCTCCAGGCTGTCCGCCTGGTTGTCGACGGTGGTGAACGGTGTCTGCGTCCAACTGCTCGGGGTGTAGCTGTCATTGCTGCCCTTGACCGTCATGCGCGCGTAGTTCAGCCCCAGCAGCAGACCGTGCGTGCCGACGCGCCGCTCGTAGCGCAGCGTGGCGCCGGCGTTGCGCTGCTCGGTGTCGATGAGCAGGCTGAAGTACGGCGGCGAGTAGACGATCGGGTGGAAGAGCTTCTGGCGCTCATAGGACAGCCCGGCGCTGAGCTTGGTGTCGGCGTCGATCTGCCAGGTCGTCTTGTTGGCCAGGCGCCAGGTCTTGACGTTGTACTGGTAGTCGCCTGCGGCGGCCGCGGCCTGCGCCTGCTTCGGATCGTCCGCCCATTCGTCACGCGTGAGCGCGCCGGGCAACTGCTGCTTGTTGTCGATGGCGGTGACATAGAAGCGGGTCTGCACGCGTTCGTCGATCTGCCAGCCGGCATTGGCGTAGACGGCGCTGCGCCGCTGGCGCTGATGCTCGCGGTAGCCGTCGCTGCGCTTGCCCTCCACCGTGACCAGGCCGTCGAAGGCGCCGGCATGCCCGCCCATGGTGGCGCGCGCCTGACGTTGTCCGTGGCTCCCGCCGTTGATGAGCACTTCGTTGACGGCACTGTCGCGCGCGGTCGGCGTGATGAAGTCAATCGCTCCGCCCAGCGTACTGGCACCGTAGGTGAGCGCATTGGCGCCGCGCGCCACGATGGCATAGCGAGCGGACAACGGGTCGACATCACGGTTGTGGTTGTTGCCATCAGCTCCGGTCACCGGCAGGCCGTCGACCAGCAGCTTGATGCCGTTGCCGTCGTAGTTCGTTGCGTCCAGGTTGGAGCCGCGTGAGGAGTAGAAGGTGGCGTCGCCGGTCGAGCCGCTGGCGACGAAGAGGCCCGGCACGTAGCGCAGCGCATCGGCCAGGCTGGTGACGTTGCGCTGCCGCAGGCCCTCCCCGTCCAGGACGGTCACAGCGCCCGGCGTGGCGGCTTGCTCAGTCTCGATGTCTTTCCTGACGGGGTCGGAGGCGGTCCTGCCAGTGACGACGACGCCTTGCAACTGCGTGGGTGGGGCCGCAGGCGCGGTGCTCTGGGTCTGTGCGAAGGCGTATGGGGTGAAGGCGAGCGCGGACAGGAGCGCGCAGGTGGGGTGGTTCATTGAAGCAAATCCTGGTCAAAACAGTTGGGGCGGTTCAATCGGCCGAAGGCACGAAGGCACGAAGGCGTCAGCCGCCGAGCGCCGACGTCGCCGACGCGCGCATGTCGGCCCTGAGGGTGTCGAACATGGCGTCCATCATTTGATGCACCGCCGGCGGCGCGGTCTTCGGCGTGCCGGCATTCAGCGGCGGCTGAGGGGCGTACTCGGCCATCAGTTGCACGCCCTGCGCGTAGGTCTTGTCGCGCAATCTGGCAACGACCGCCAGCCCGAGGTCGAGTCCGGCCGAGACGCCCGCGCCGGTGACGACCTTGCCGTCCCATACCACCCGCCGGTCCACCGGAATGGCACCGAAGTCCTTCAGCAGCGCACGGGTTCCCCAATGGCTGGTCGCCCGCTTGCCGCGCAACAAGCCGGCTTGGCCGAGGATCATCGAGCCGGTGCAGACCGAGGCCACCATCTTGGCCCGGCGTCCGCGATCGGCGACCCAGGCGATCAGCGCGGGGTCTCGCATCACCTTGAGCGTGCCCACGTCTCCGCCGGGGACAAACAGGATGTCCAGATCCGCCGGCGCTTCATCCAGCGTCATGGTGGGCACGAAGGTGATGCCGTTCTGGCCCCGCACGGGCTCGTTCGTGGCGGCCACCAGGTGGACGGTCGCACCCCAGAGGCTGGTGAACATGTGGTACGGACCGACCAGGTCGAGTGCCGTGAAGTCGGGGTAGAGCAGCATCGCAATCTGCTCTTTGCCGTGCCACTGGGGTGGCATGGTGCTCATGTCGTGCATTACCTCGGGCGCCGAGGGCTTGGACGCTGCCGCCTGGGTCGCGACAGCGGAGCCCGCAACGCTGGCCGCAGCGAGCTTGCGCAGGAATTGACGTCGTGCGTGGGCCATCTTGTGCTCCTCAATAGTCCAGGCGCAAGGTGACCGATGCCGTGCGCGGCGTGCCGGTCTGGATCCAGTCGCGCGCTCCAGGGTGGCTGCCGCTGTAGTACAGCCTGTCGAACACGTTCTTCAGGTTGAACTGGACCGAACCCTTGCCTGAACCGGCGCGGAACCCGTAGGACAGCATTGCATCGACCCGGCCGTAGCCCGGCAGCTGGAAGCTGTTCAATTGGTCGCCTTCGCGTTGGCTCTGGAAGAACACGCCAGCGCCGGCGGCCCATTGCGCATCGAACATCCAACGACCCCACACGCTGCCGGAATGGCGCGCCGCATTCGCCAGACGGGTGCCGGCGTAGGTGCCGTTGTCGGTGATGTTCGCTTCCAGGTAGGCATAAGACGCCATGACGGCGAGCTGCCGCGTGAGCTGGCCCAGCAGGTCGATCTCCAGTCCGCGCGAACGGGCCTCGCCGATGGTGGTGATGGTCGGGTACAGGCTGTAGTCCGCGCGGTTGCGCTTGACGAGGTCGAACAGGGCCACCGTGGTGTTGAGCGCGCCCTCAAGCATGGAGCTTTTCCAGCCGATCTCCACCTGCCGCGCACGCTCGGCCTGCAAGGGCGAGCCGTCAGGATTGCGGCCGTTGTTGGCGGCGACCGAGTCCTGGTACTGCGTGTACAGCGTCTGCCCAGGCGAGACCTCGTAGACGAGTCCGACACGAGGCGTCGTGAAGCTCTGGCGGTTCAGGTCCAGCGTTGGATCGGCGCTGTACAGGCCCGCAGTGCGATCGTGGCGCAGCGCGAACACGGCGTGCCAGCCGCTGCCGAGCTGAATCTGATCCTGCACGACCAGGCTGGTCCAGCGCTGGACGTCCCTTGTCTCGGACCCCGGCGCCAGCGTTTGGCCGATGGTGGGTGTGCCGCTGAAGTCCGGGTGGTTGACGTCCACGGCATTGACCTGGGCGAACACCAGCGCCCCGGTGCGGCGGGTCTCGTAATGATCCAGCTCGAACAGCCACTTGTGCGTCAGCCCACCCCAGGTGATGTCACCTTGCAAGTCCAGTGTGGCCTGGTCCAGGCGCACCCGACCGTCGGGGCGGTCGTAATAGTAGTAGCGGCACATGCGCTGCAGTGGGGTGGTCTCCACGCAGCTGTCGGCGGGGCCGGTACCGGCGCCGAGATCGACCCGGTAGGGCCAGATGTCGACTTCCTTCGTCTTTGCGCGCAGGGTCACGGCGCGGGCCTTCAGGGTCCACGTCGGTGACAGCCGAGTCGATGCATCCAGGGTGAGCGACTGGCTGTCAAAGGAAGACAGTTCGGGCGCATTGTTGAACTGCAGCGAGCGTGGCACCTTGGCCGGCCGGTCGCCATCGGCGTAGACGCCGAAGTCGTTGCGGTATTTCTGCGCGTTGCGGTCGTAGGCCACCGACACCCGCGTGTCGGCGTCGGGGATCCAGGCGATCGTGCCGCTGAAGGCCGCCAGGCGGTTCTCGACGAAATCCCGGTTGGACTTCGCAGTGTCGTACGACGCGCTGGCACGGCCAAGCAGGGTCTTGTCGCGGTTCAGGGCGCCTGCGCCTTCAACGATGGTGCGCGATTGGTCGTACTGGCCGAAGGTCTGCTCGATGCCGAAGCTCGGTGTGGCCGACAAGGCGCGCGGCACGATATTGATCAGTCCCCCCGGCTCGGCGCGACCATAGAGCACCGACGCCGGCCCTTTGACCACCTCGACCGAATCGACGTTGGCCATGTTGACCGGCACGCCTTTGACCTTCACGCCATTGATGTAGTAGGTGGACATGCCCGACATGGGGCCGGAGGCGGTCATCGATTCGGTCTGGAAGCCACGCAGCAAGATGAGCGGTTGCGCGCTGCCGTTGAAGCCGAAGTCACTGCCCGTGCCGGCGACATTGCGGATGGCATCGGTCAGCGTCAGCGCCTTCTGATCGTTCAGCACTGCACGGGGAACGACCTGCACCGACTGGGGCGTGAGCAGGTTCGGTGTGTCGGTCTTGGTGGCCGTCGAGCTGGGCGGCGGCTGATAGCTTTGAGACGTGCCGTTGACTTCGACACGCTCAAGTTCGCTGGTCTGGGCTTGCGCGGAGATCGCGAACAGGACAGCGCTGGCGATCGGGGTGAATCGTTGAAATGTCATTGTTTTCTTTCAGAGTCGGCGCGGTCCGACGCGCCGGTGAGGCCGGCCGGTATCGGTCGGCCCCGAAGTCGCGGCTCAGTGCTTGTGTTCCCCGTGTTCATCCTTGGGTGCGACCGCAGCGTTGAGCGCTCGTACCGGCACCTTGACGTCCTGTGTCTTGCGGGCGCCGCTCTTGTCTTCGAACACCAGGGTGAGCGGGACTGTCTGGCCTTCCTTCACCTGCGCTGGCAGGTCCATCAACATGACGTGGTAGCCGCCGGGCTTGAGCTCGACGGTCTTGCCCGCCGGCAACTCGATGGCGCGGACCTGCCGCATGCGCATGACGTTGTCCTGCATCGCCATCTCGTGCACTTCCGCTTTCGGGGTGAGCGGCGTGTTCACGGACACCAGCCGCGTGTCCTGGCTGGCGGTCAGTTGCATGAAGGCGCCAGTCGCCTTCTGTTGGGGGACGGTGGCGCGGATCCAGGCCTCTTTGACGGTCACCTGCGCATGGGCAGACACAGCCAGCACGGTGCCGGCGATGAGAATGGCGGACTTGATTCGGGAATACATGGATGTCTCCTTGGGTGTGCGGCCTTCGATGGCCTCGAGGAATGACGCTGTGTCAGGGAATGAGCAGCAGCCGGATGTCGGCGGCCAGGTCGGCTGCGGGCATGTCATGCTTGATGGCCACACGCAGACGCCCTTGCGGATCGAACAGATAACTGAGCGTCGTGTGGTCGAGCGTGTAGCTCGATCCGGTCGGGACCTTGTGGAAGAAGACCTTGAAGTCCTTGGCCACAGCGGCTGTCCCGGCGGCGTCGGCCCACAGACCGAGGAAGCCCGGATCGAAGGCCGTCGTGTAGCTGCGAAGAACGCCCGGCGTGTCACGCTCAGGATCCAGCGTCACGAACAGCACCTGCAGGAGCCCGGCATCCCTGCCCAGCAACTGCCTCACGGCCGCAGCCCGTGTCAGCGCCGTCGGGCAAACGTCGGGGCACTGCGTAAAGCCGAAGAACAGCAGCACGACCTGACCCCGGAAGTCCGTCAGGCGGCGGAGCCGACCGTCGGGATCACGCAGTTGGAAGTCACGTCCATAGGCAGCGCCGGTGAGATTGACGCCGTGAAACGGCGGATCCTTCGGTTGGCAGCCCGTCAGGCCGAGGAGCAAGGTAGCAGCTGCGGCCAGCAGCGACCGCCTGACATGGCATGCGGACTTCATGTCGGCCTCCCGACCTGGTGGCTAGGCATCGTGATCAGCCTCAGCGCCGGCGGATGCGGGTCGGATACCGGCGAACAGTGGCAATCACGGTTCGGACCCTGCAAGGACGCAGGGATGGCCCGCTGGGGCTGAAATGGATCGGCGGCACGTGGGGTCGCCAGGAGCCGCACGCTCAGGACCATGAGCAGCAGGGCCAAGCCCAGGCTCAACCCCAGCACGAGGTGAGCGCCCAGGCGGGCGAAGTCGGATCGAGTCATGAAGACTCCTCCATCAAACGGAGCCGTTCCGGGCGCAATTGACGGCTCCGGGAGGAGCGCGCGCAAAGGCCGGACGGCAGATTGCAGCAGAGCGGCGTGCCGAATGAAGGCGCACCGCACGTCGACTCCGTGAGCGTGTCTGCGCCGCAGCGACGCAGTGGTCGCCGAGCGGGTCAGTCAACGGAGTGGATCAGGCCGCGACGGGAGGGGCGCGTGCGAGTGCACCGGCCCAGGCGAACAGCGGGCGTGGTGCGAGATAGAAGAGCCGCGGCAGCGCGAAGCTGAGCGACTCGTTCAACCGCCAGTTCAGCGGTGCGGGCGGCAAGTAGGGAACCGCCGTATGGATGGCACAGTAGGTGCAACGCTCCATCATCGACGCCGTGTGGCGCTTGTCCGAATCGGACGCCGGCGCGAGGTCTTCAGACCGGTCCACATCCAAGCGGACGAACTTCGCGCCAGTGACCGTGCAGACCTCCGCCCACACCGCCGTATCCCGCGGCAACGCAAGGTGCGACAGCAGCGGCAGCAGTGCGCTGGTCAAGATCGCGAGGGACACGATCCAGACCAAGCGGTTGACGAAGGGCCGTAAAGCGGACATGGCGGGAGTGTACGAGCCCGGGCGCAAATTGCCCTCGTCGCGCGGTGGACGAATTGTCCTAGGGAAGTTCCGTATGACGCCCGCATCGGGCGGCCCGATGCGTTGCAGATCCTTGTCATCGCTCCTGCTAAGGCGACGACTGCTGGGGGCGCATTGAGGCCCTTCGCGAATCAAAGCCACCCCGGTTGGCGGGCGTTCTGCTGAACCTGTCGGGTGCGGCTGCACGACCGTCCGATCATCGACGGTCGGCGGTTGGGACCAATTCAGACCCGGTGGGGCCGATCGCGAGAAAATCGCCGGTCCGGCCCGAGCGCACAAGCAGTCCGTCGTGCCGCCTGCAGAGTCGCGCATCTTCCGGTGCTGCCGCGGCAGCTTTTGTCTTTCCGCAGAACCATCGACCTCATGCCTCTCCACTACCGCACCCTCCCTGTCACCGCCTTCCAACAAAACTGCTCGCTGGTCTGGTGCGATGTCACCAAGGAGGCGGCCGTCATCGATCCGGGTGGTGAAGTGGCGCGTCTGGTCGCCGCCGCCGACTCGTTGGGCCTCACGCTCAAGGCCATCTGGCTGACCCATGCCCACATCGATCACGCCGGCGGCGCAGGTCAGCTGGCTCGCGAGCAGGGCCTGCCGATCATCGGGCCGCATACCGGCGACCAGTTCTGGATCACCTCGCTGCCTCAGCAGTCGGCGATGTTCGGCTTCCCGCCCGCCGAGATGTTCACCCCCACCCGCTGGCTGGAGGATGGTGACGAGGTGCAGATCGGCCACGAGTCCCTGACAGTGCGGCACTGCCCTGGCCACACCCCCGGGCATGTGGTCTTCCACTCCGCCAGTGCGAAGCGCTGCTTCGTGGGCGACGTGCTGTTTGCCGGCAGCATCGGGCGCACCGATTTCCCCGGCGGGGACCACGCCACGCTGATCCGATCGATCACCGAGCGGCTCTGGCCCATGGGCGACGACACCGTGTTCATTCCCGGCCACGGTCCCGAGAGCCACTTCGGCGAGGAACGCCGCAGCAATCCGTTCGTGCGTGGCCGGTGGGGGTGAGCGCGCCGACGCTCAGGCGGCCGGCGCGCTGAAGCGCTCGGTGGGTTTGGCGGCGCGTTGGTACAGGCCCTCGACCTTGGGCAGATTGGCGCGGATGTCCTGGATGCGTGTCGGCCCGGCCGGGTGGGTGGACAGCATCTGCGGCGGGGCGCCCTTGGCGGCACGGCCCATCTTTTCCCACAGCGAGACGCCGGCCTCGGGGTTGTAGCCGGCGCGGGCCGCCAGCTCCATGCCCACCAGGTCGGCCTCGGATTCATCTTCCCGGCTGAAGCGCAGTGACAGCAGCTGTCCGCCGATGCCGGCGATCGAGCGGCCCATGTTGCCCAGGCCGAAGATCGCGGCCCCCAGCTCGATGGCGCCGTTGGTGGCCATGGTCTTGCCCATGCGTTCGCGGGCGTGCTCGCGCAGCGCGTGGGCGATTTCGTGACCCATGACGATGGCGACCTCGTCGTCGGTCAGCTGCAGGGTCTTGAGGATGCCGTAGTAGAAGGCGATCTTGCCGCCGGGCATGCAGAAGGCGTTGATCTCCTTGCTGCCCAGCAGGTTCACCTCCCACTGCCATTGCTGCGCGCGGGCGTTCCAGCTGTTGGTCAGCGGGATGATGCGTTGAGCGATGAAGCGCAGGCGTCGCAACTGCGGGTCGTTGGCGGGCGCCAGCGCGCGTTGCTGCTGGGCCTGCTTCATCATCTGCGCGTATTGCTGCTGACCGGCGGCTTCGATCTGCTCCGGCGGGATCAGGCGGGTGGTCCAGCTTTGCTTGCCGACCTCGACGCCATCGCGCGCCCAGGCCGGTACGACCGCCGCGCCGCCCGCTGCACCCAGCAGGCCGGTGAACAGGCGACGCGACAGGCGTGGCCCGCCAGCGGGCGCATCCGCGGCGGCGCCGCAGCCGCAGTCGTCACAGCGGCCGAAACCGCGGGTGGGGGCCGAGCTCAGGATCGGCTCGCCGTCGGGGTGGAAATCGACTTCATCCATGCGGTGATTCTAGGGAGGCTGCGCGGCACACCCCGCGAACCCCCCACACCGATTCGGGTGGACCGCTTCGTGGCCCACGGCAGGCATGCAGGGCCCCATGGCAAGGATGCATCACGTGCAGAAGGTCCGCCCCAGGCGCTTCAAGGGTTCCGGGGCATGGCGCAGGGACTTCGAAGGCAGGTGACAATCGCGTCCACCATGTCCCAGCCGTCCTCCCCTCCGTCCGCCTCCCTTACCGGGTTGACGATCGATCCCGCCGAGTCGGCCTGCCCCGCCGCGTTCGATCCGCAGCAGTTCCGCGCCGCGCTGGGCATGTTCGCCACCGGTGTCACCATCGTCACCGCGCGCGCGCAGGACGGCACGCTGGTCGGATTGACCGCCAATTCCTTCAACTCGGTGTCCCTGTCGCCGCCGCTGGTGCTGTGGAGCCTGGCGCAGCGTGCCGGCTCGATGCCGGTGTTCAGCCGCGGCTCGCATTACGCGATCAACATCCTGGCGGCGGACCAGAAGGACCTGGCCCAGCGCTTCGCCACCCGCGACATCGACCGCTTCGCCGGCGTGCGCTGGCGCGAAGGCTGTGGCGGTGCGCCGGTGCTGGAGGGCTGCGCGGCGGTCTTCGAATGCGCCAACCGCAGCCAGTATGAGGAAGGCGACCATGTCATCTTCGTCGGCGAGGTCGAAGCCTGCAGCCGCGTGCCCGATGCGCAGCCGTTGATCTTCCACGGCGGCCGCTACTACACCGAGCTGCCGATCTGATGCCGCTGGCCGCCTCGTCCGTCAGGGCGATGCGGTGGCCTGGCCAGCGGGGTGCCGTCTCCATGGCCTTCAGACGCGAGGTGAAGCGCGTTTGACGCTGATGACGCTGATGACGCTGATGACGCGCGCATCGAGCGGCCATCGCTCACCGATCACCCATTCGTCACATGTCCATCACCCGGTGGCGGTCAGCTCCAGCGTCCGACCGGCCAGAAGGTCGGGCGGGTCACCACGCGACGCCAGCGAACGACGATGCCGACGGCGGTCAGCGCCACGGAGATGCCCATGAACAGCCACGGCGAGATGTCCAGCTTGGACACCAGGACGCCGAGACCCAGCATGCAGGCGACCAGCCCCATCACCAGCAAGGCCATGTGGGAGCCGTTGGGCTCGCCCTGGCGTGACCAGTCGCGCCACAGCAGCAGGCCGGCGGGCAAGGCGATGGTCGAGTAGTTCAGCCCCATCGAGAACAGCGTTGTGCTGCTGGATCCGGCGCTTTGCAGGTCCATGGCCACTTGCAGACCGACGATCAATGACAGGCCGAAGCCCCAGCAACCCAGGAACTGAAGGAACTGGCGTCGAGCCAGACCGCGATTGAGCGCTTCGCCGCGCGGCATTCCGGGCAACAGCAGCAACAGGGCCTGTTCGCGGCGCCGTTTGTAGAGCGCCGACGGTGTGGCCATGACCGGGTTGATCAACATGCTCATCACCCCGAAGGCAAAGCCGCTGACTGCATTGCGCAGGCCGATGTGGCCGCGGTCCCCCGTGATCGCGAATCCCACCGCGAAGGCGATCAGCACGCCGGCAATGATCACCAGTGAAGTGCCGATGACCATGCTCCAGTGCGTACCGGGATTGGCCACCAATTCGGCTCTGGCCAATGCGGAGCGGGGGGTCGATGTGGCGCGGCGCACCAGATGCTCACGCCAGATCACCCGCAGCCAGCAGAACAAATGGCGGAAGAACAGCGCCAGTCGGCCCTCAGGGAACAGGTTGGTCACGCGGCCACCGAACGCGTGTTCCTTCATGGCCTGGCGCATGGCCTGAGCACGCAGGTACTGCTGGCCGTGGGTCGGTCCGCCGGACTGGAACAGACGCCAGAGCATGAAGCCCATCAGGCCCAAGGCCAGTGCCGCCTGCGTCACCGGCTGGCGTTCATGCCAGCCCTGCATCACGGCCACGACCATCCGCCAGGCGGGGGATTTGAGCCAGATGCCGGCGGTCGACGGCACCACCCACACCAGCGTCCACAGCAGCGGCCAACGCGTCAGGATCGACAGCGCGAAGCAGGCCGCTCCGCCCACGATCGCCCACAACAGGAAGCTGCCGTCGACGAGGGACATCAGCGCCCCGGCCGTCAACGCCAAACCGAGGAACAGTCCGACAGCCACCTCGCGCAGCTGCCGCAACTGCCCCGGCACCAGGCGGGCAGCGATCGGGTGGTTCTGCGCCTGCAGCGCCATGAACGCGGACCACCAGACGAAGATCAGGCTGAAGGCCAGGAGCGACGGCATCGCCTTGGCCGTCATGTCCCAGCCCCCGAAGGTGAAGGTCAACACCATCGCGATCAAGGCCACCGGCACCGCGATGATGAAGAACATCTTGAACTTGCGACCCACCGCGCCCAGGATCTGCGCATGTCCGCCGGCCGGGCGCGGCGCGGCCAAGGTGGCGCTCATTGCGTCAGCTCCACGAACAGATCCTCCAGCCCGAGGGTTTCGCAGCGGACCTGGGCGTCGGAAGCAGGCATCGAGTCGCCGGCGAAGCGCACCAGCCAACGGGACTGAAGGGCGGTCTGCACGCCGGTCTTGTCGCCCGGTGCGCGACGCCGCAAGACCTGGCCCCGATGGGTGTCGACGAAGGCCTTCAGCGCGGTTTCGTCGCCGATCAGCAAGCGCACCTGTTCCGACAGCTCGTCCTGTGGCGCCTGCAGCGCGATGCGCCCGCCGCTGAGGAAGGCGATGTTGAAGGCCACGCGTTCCAGGTCCGACAGGATGTGGGTGGAGAAGAGCACGGTGGTGCCGCGGTCGAGCACCTGCTCGACCAGTTCGCGCAGGAAATCGCGCCGGCCGGCGGGATCGAGGCTGGCCACGGGCTCATCCAGCACCAGCAGGTCTGGATCATGCGCAAGGGCGCGCACGATCGACAGTCGCTGCTGCTGTCCCTGGGACATCTTGCCGATGGCTCGGTGGCGAGGCAGGTCCCAGCGGGAGAGCAGGCCTTCGACCTTGGACTCGTTCCAGGTGGGATAGAAGCTGCGGAAGTAGCGCAGCAGCTGGTCGGCGGTGAATTCGTCGAACAGATCGGATTGCTGCGGCACGTAGCCGAGCCGGGCACGCAGGGCATCGTCGGGGGACAAGGCGGGCTGGCCGAACAGTTGCACCTTGCCTCGCTGAGGCTCTCGAAGGCCCAGCAGGGTTTCGAGCAGGGTGGTCTTGCCCGCGCCGTTGCGGCCGAGCAGGCCGACCACCTGGCCGGGCTGCAGCGTCCAGTCCAGCCCGTCGAGTACGGCGGGCTGGCCGTCGAAGTGCAGATACAGGCCGCTCGCCCGAACCGGCAGTGCGCCGAGGGTGGGGGTGCCGACGTCTTGTGGGGCCGTCTCAAGGGCCAGGGTCTGCGTCATGGTGTGTCTCCCGTGTCCTGCAACAAAGTCTTGAACAGCGCCAGCACCTGGTCGGGCGGCAGCTCCAACTGATGCGCCTCGGCGGCGGCCTTCTCCAGCGTGGGCCGCAACAGCTCCACACGGGTTCGGGTGCCCATGGCTTTCTGATGCCGGGCCGCGACCACCATGGGCAGCCCGCGGCGGCGTTCCACAAGACCTTCGGCCTCCATCTGTCCGAAGGCCTTGGAGACGGTCATCGGATTGACGGCCAGCGCCTGCGCCAGCTCCCGCACCGACGGGATCTCCTGGCCCGCCACCAGCTGTCCGCTCGCGACCCGGCGGCGCAGTTGGTCGACCAACTGCCGATAGATCGGCTCGGTGGAACCGGGGGTGATGGTGAAGAAGAGGTCGGTGTCCATGGGTGATACAGCGTGTACTAGTACAGTAATACAGCTGGGTGGACGGCGTCAAGTGAGGGTTGGTACGGGGTGGACGGACCTTCCGCGCGGAGTGCGGGCTGAATGCGGGCGGGAGTTGTCGAAAACCATTCAGTTCTGAACTTTGTTCACTCAGTTCTGAACTTTTCGGAGGGCTCCCGTGTCGAAAACCATTCATCTCTGAACTTTGTTCGTTCATCCCTGAACTTTTTTGACACGAAAGGACGCGGGGTGGGCGGGCAGGGCGCCGCCGCGCGCGCTCCGCCGCCAGTCTTTTGCAGCAGAAGTTGCGCCCTCACGGGTGCATCTGGGAGGCGCCGGGAGGCGGGGGGGGTGCACAGGTCTTCGGGCGGGCCCGAAAGTCGCCTGCAAGGCCATTTGCGACCTGCGGCGGCGGCTGGCCGCCTTCAACGACAGCTATGTGGCGCACGGCCGAACAGGTAGTCCCGGCGAGCATGGACAGCATCGACGCGCTGCTCACCAGCAGTTCGCGCAGATTGGCCAGCGCCGAGCCCATCGTCAGATCCGCGCGCAGGCAGATCGCATCGGAGCCGAGACGCGGGGCGTCGAGGCCTCCTCCTGCCAGGATGACTTTCGACCATTCCACATCCCTGGTTGCCGTGCAGAATCGACTGTGCTGCTCGCTCGCAACGAACGAAGCAAGTCTCCAGGAAATTCCATGGGCGCCACCATCAACCCCATCGATCCTGATCTCGAATCCTTTGCCCGTGCCTTTGCCTCGCGGGCCGCAGCCGCGCCGGACGAAGCGCTGCAGCAGTGGCGCGCCGATACTGCAGGCCTGACCGAAGTCCAACGCGACATCGGCGGGCGCCTCGCCGCCGCACAGCTCGATTGGCAAGCCAAGGCCGTGCTCGGAACGCGGCGCGATGGCACAGCTCTCATCACCGAGTGGGACGCCGATCGCCTGCGCGCACCTTACGTCCCGCGCCTGCCTCTGCTCTCCCAGCGCCAGACCTATGCCTACTGCGCCGGCATCGTCCTTCAGCGCGGCACCGCCGCAGCCGTCAACGCCCTCCAACAGGGCCGAATGATTCTCGTCGGCCTGCGCCGTGAGACTTCCACGCTCGCCAATCAAGGCCTCGGTGTCTATGACGACCACATCGTTGTGCTCAATGGTGGGGACGGTCTGCGTACGGCTCGCGTTTTCCCCGCCTGCACCGAGCCTGGCGCCCAATACGCCCACCGCGCCTCTCCTGTAGGCAATGGTCGTCTCGATGACCGCTACAAGAACGTGCGCTTCAAACACACCGAAGGCTTTGACGTGAATGGCGACGGCATCGCCGAGATCGGCCGCCTCCGCGCAGGCACCTACTTCTTCGGGGAGAAGCCGCGAGGTCACGTCAAGCGCCGCGCCTTCGAGGCCACGCGCACCCAAACCGCCGAACGCGACACCAACGGCGATGGCCGATTCAACGCCTTCGATCCCAATCGGATCGACACGAAGAACGCCCAGACTACGATGTACATCCACCGGGGCGGCACCCAGGCCTCAGGCAACACCTGGTCCGCGGGCTGCCAGACCATTCCGGATGATCTCTACTACCGCTTCCTGGCCTCACTGGGCCAGATGTCGTCGTTCCACTACGTCCTCGTCGATGGCTACTGAACACCTCCTGCGTAACGTCGCCCTGCTTCTCGCCACGGCCGGCTTTGCTTCGCTTGCCAGTTGTGCTGGCGCTCCCTCCGAGAACAAGGCCGCGACGACCGTTGCGAACACAACGCTCCCGATTACCGCTTGCAAGTTCGGAGCCTTCGTTGCCGAGAACGATCCGGCCGGCCTCAACGTGCGCGCAGAGCCGAGTGCATCCGCCAAGGTGCTCGGGAAGCTTCCGCGGACCTTCGTCGAACCCTCGGCGGGCTACGGCGTCCGCATCGAGGTCGAGGTTGCCGGGGCGCGCAACGGCTGGTTCCTCATCCGCAACGCGCAGGACAACGATGCCCTCACGGGTCAGCCACCCCGGCGCCTGTACAGCGGCGAAGGTTGGGTCAGCGGTAGCAAGTTGACGGTGAAGTCTCAGGCCGACGTCGGCCGTTCCCTACCCGGACCTGACGCCGCTGCAGTGCTGCGCATCGGCGACAACCAACGCTTCGATGACGACGACACCATCGAGGCTGCTCGCCTTGTGGACTGCAAGGGCACCTGGGCGCAGGTGGAGTTTTCCGAGCAGCGTTTTCCGGCGGACATGCGAGCGAGTTTGAAAGTCGAGCGCGCCGCGCGTGAGGGTCTGCCCTCCGGTCGCTTCCGTGCCTGGGTTGATCGCATTTGCGCGATTCAGGAAACGAGCTGCCCCAGTCTTGGTGCGCCAGAGCCGGCGCCTTGAGACGGCGCAGAAGCCGCCGCCAGGTAGAACAGCCAACGAGGTCCGACGCGAGGCGATCGGCCTTTGCCGTCGCCTCTCTGCCTCTGACACTCGCGCTCAAGACGTGACCCTCCTCAGCTCGTCGGTCAATCGCGCGCTCCACCACCCCCAGCATCCTCTGCCCTTCGCGGAGCGACTCCTTCACCGCGTTTCCGGACGAGGTCGATGCTGCGCTTCTCGCGGTGATGGAGACGGTCATGGCTTAAGGCGGTTCGGACGAGCGGCTTTGCAGCGATCGGCGACGGTCGGGAGGCTTGGCAGCGGTCACTCAGAGGTCATGAGCGCGGGCGGGATCGTGGAACGGCCGGTCTGGCCACCAGCCCGATCTGTCTGAGCTTGAGCCGGTCGGCGCCTGGATGACAGGAATGCGCTGATGACCGGTCGCACCACGCGCGGCGTCGAATGACCGAGAACGCTGCAAAAGCGTCTCTCACGTTTTCTCGATCGCGTTGCAGATCCTCGCCGATGCATCGACACTCGCGTTGCAGCTTCTGGTGAACATTTCACTCAGGGGAGGCCTCACCCACAGGAGCTTGTTGATGAAGTCCACGCGCCCCTACTCCATTAAGAGCCGGTATTCTGCGTTTGTCCAACGCGGGGGCCGTATTGCGCTTCCGCCTGATACGCCAGATCTCCATCTGGGCCAGCGAATTTACTTTTTCGCGCAGGACGGTCAGATTGGCTTTATGACTCGGCCGAAGGGGCGAGTTCACGGACGGCTGTTGTCCGCACGCGTCCGTCGCTCGGTGAGAAGCTTGGCCATATATGGACCTCGCACCCGTGTCCCTATTCGACGGAGCATCCGCCGCTGACCCCAAGCCATCCGGGATGGCAAGGGCAGGCTGGGCATTAGGTCAAGCCAGTGGCAGATTACCGCATCGCTGTTGGTTGAATGAAAGTCATCGTCCCAATGATCGTCGCCTGCAAACCAGCGAGAGCGTTCCCGCTGCGCTCAATAGAAAGAGACCATGCGCGTCTCTTCGCCATGGCTCGACAGACTCACCCAAAACAGCGCCGACTTTGACGCACAGAGCAGTGCCGCAAAGGCTGCCGGGCCTGTAAATGATCCCCAAACCGCAATCGCATGCTCACGGAAGCCACCTTGTGGCGCGCCAGTCCAGTGAAACGCAGCTCACCTGGGGTCCCCCGAGGCCGCCAAACCGCGCCTCGTGAAAAAGTTCAGAACTGAATGAACAAAACCCCGGAAAGTTCAGAACTGAACGAGCAAGCAGTTCAGAAGTCGACGAGCAGGGTTCTCGTAAGTACTTGATCCGACGTTGAGCAGAGTTCAGAACTCGCTGAACTTCGACATGCGGGCGGGAGTGCCTCCCGACACTGACTCGTCATGCACCGCCCGGTCTCGCCGCTCCCTGGCTGACGGCCGTGCCGACAGGTCTCGCTCAACTTGGCCCGCCGGTCAGGGGCAGGTCATGCGCCCCCAATGCCCCAAAGCCGGTAGGTCCAGAATGAGGGCTCGGCCTTGACGCGTTTGAAGAGCGCCGCCGGCGTGAACCCGGTGATCCTGCGCGCATGGCGGATCATGTGGGACTGGTCGGCGTAGCCGGCTGCTGCGGCGACGTCGGGCCAATCGATGTCTTCTTGGCCATCGTCCTGGGCCAAGGCTTCGAAGAAGGCACGCTCGGCGCGTCCCATCGCGAAGAGCTCTCGGTGGGGAAGTCCCAGCCACTGCTTGAAGCGGCGCTCAAACTGGCGGGCGCTGCGCCCCTTGCCACTCAATGCCGCCCGGCGTGCGAGATCCTCGCACCAGTCGTGGATGCGTTCTCGCCGAGTCACTGACTGGGTCTGCTCTGCGCGCCACAGCGGACGGAAGAACTGCTCGATCAGCGTCATCCGGGTGGGGTCGTCCGACGCCTGCAGCACCCGCTGCAGGAAGTCGTGCCACGAAGGTGGCATCACCTCATGCGCATCCACCCACTGGTCCAGCCACTGCGCGGCGTCCACGCCCGTCAGGCGTCGCAATGCGTCGGGCCTGAAGTTCAGCATCAAACCGTGAGAGGGCGGTGAGCACCAGGTGGTCACGGGGCGTCGTTGGGGGCCGTTGAAGGTGATGCGGGGAAGCGCCCGCCTGCGATGTGCTGAAGCCCGTTCGCCGCCGACATCGCACCACTCGCCTTGCCCTTGCATCCACCATGACACCGTGCAGTAGGGCGATGCCGGGTAGTGGTTGTAGAAGTCGGCATCCGCCTTCAGTTGCACCGCATCGCAGCGCCTGGACATCGCCGCCACCACGCAGCCAGAGAGTTCATAGGTGGGCAGCCACAGTTGGCCATCGCTGGGAGGGAGAGAGGTTGGGCTGAGTTGCATCTCGGTCGATGGTAGGCCGATCCTGGGCCACGTCGGGTATGTCGGTTGCGTTCTATCCCGGATCGGGACGTGCGGGCAGCATCCCGCTCATGACATCTCCGAAGTTGATTCCCGTCTGTGAAGACATCTGGCAGGTGCGGCGGGCACTTGTGGTCAATGGTGTGCCGGCGCACACGCGGATGACCGTGGTCCGGTTGGCCAGCGGCCAGCTCTGGGTGCATTCGCCGGTGGCCCCTTGCGCCGACCTGATCACTCAGTTGCAGCAACTGGGTCCGGTGGTGGCGGTCGTGGCACCCAACTGTGCCCACCATCTGTTTGCGGGCTCGTTCATGCAGGCCTTTCCGCAAGCCAGGTTGTACCTGGCGCCAGGGCTGGCGCGCAAGCGGCCGGACCTTCAGGGTCATCCCCTGCCCGACGAGCCCGGCAACTGGCAGCCCGATCTGGCCTACCACTTGTGGCGCGGCATGCCGCTGATCAACGAGACGGTCTGGTTCCACGCCCGCAGCGGCACCCTGATCCTCACGGACGTGTGCCAGTGGTGGACGGGTGATGCATTGCCCTGGCAGGCCGCACTTTGGGCACGGCTGACGCGTGTGCGCAGCCGCGTGGGTGTGCCCCTGCATGTCCGCGCCTTGGTGCGTGATGCCGAGGCCGCCGCCGCCAGCGCGCGGCAGATCCTGAACTGGCCCATCCAGCGCATCAGCTTGGCGCACGACGCGCTCGTTGACGTGCAGGCCCACGAACAGCTGGCCCGGGCGCTGGCCCCCCTGCTTCGTAGAGGGCGCTGAGCCTTTGCCGGCCGCCTTGATCTCTATGCCCACTGAGATTTTTATGGTGACAGCCTCGGCTTTGGGCCGCAGTGCGCGGTCAGTCTTCCGTGTCGCCGAAAGCGGCCATGAACGCCTGAGCGAACGCGGGTGATGCGCTGAAGGTCAGTGTCACGGTGACCCAGCCGTCAGCCTCGCGCTGGACCAGCAATTCGTCGTCCCAGTCGTGCCCGTCTTCCACGGGACCTTGGCGGCCTGCAAATTCGCGTCGGGCCCAGGCGCGCAGGAGATCCACCTCGGTCATGACCGCGCCGTGCTGCGTGTCGCGTGTCGACGCCATGGCTTCTACGGTGAGGATTTCGTCTGAGCCGTCGGAGAGGTCGAGGGTGAGGTGGCGGATGGGAGCGTTCATGGCGGCGGGGGACGAGTGCCTTGATGGGGGCGTCGGAGCGTAGGCGAATCGTATCGAAGGCCCCGGGCAAGGCAGCGCTTGCCCGGCGCGCGCCTTACAACATGCAGGAATGGATCTGCCGCTCGACACCGGCGCGGGGCATCCTGACCCACAAGGACGGCGGCTCGACCTCCAGCTGGGATTTCCAGTTGAGAGGCAGGCGGCTATGCCGTCCGGGGAGTGAGGCCTTTGCACGAACACCCCTCTGATTCCGCCATGAAAAACGCCCGGCATCAGCCGGGCGTCTCAGTCTCAATCGATCACACACTGTCATCAAGACGTCGCCACTGAAGTCGTGTCGTTCATCCTGACAGGCAGCGTCGATTCACCAGGCGCATGCCGCCAAAGAAGCGGCCAACACTCCCGGCGTCTGTCACATCACTTGCTGCTGACGACCTGCGGCGCCGAGGCGGCGGCAGCAGGCGCTGGGGTGACGACTTCGGTCGCCAGGGTGGGCTGGCCTTCCTTCTCCACCGTGCGATCGAAGACCAGGGTCTTGCCGAACACCAGTTGCATCCAGGTCGGATAGGTGTAGGCGGTGCCGCGGTTGTGATCCACGATGGCACCAATGCCGCCGCCCAGGATGATGTTGCCCCACATGCCGCCATTGGCGCGCGAGATGGCACGCGCATTGGCTTCCGGGTTCTTTGGATCCTTGCAGACGATGTCCAGGTCTTTGCTGGAGCGACGGACCTGGGCGGTTTCGCCCGACTTCATGGTGGTGGTGCCGTAGTCGTTGGTCAGACGGCATTCGGCGCCGACCACCATCTCGCCGGTGGCGCTCTTGGTTTCCACCTTGATCGGATGGGTGGTCTCGTTGACCACCGACGCACAACCGGTACAGGCGAGCACGACGAGTGCGGCAAACAAGGTCTTCATTTCAGGTTCTCCCTCAACTGTTGAAACGCTCCGCCACTCATTCTTTTGAGCGCTCATTGGCTTGGCGCGGAGCGGGTCCGCATCCTGCCATTGCTCGGGCACGTCGATGCCCCCGGAGAACCCTGTGTTGCCCCACTCATTCAGGGTGGATCGGTGCCACGGCACCCATCGCCTGGCAACCCGTAGACAGTGGCGCAAGACGGCCGCGCGCGTGAGATCGCTCAGTTGAGGGCCTCCTGTTGCCGCCGTTGGACTTCGAGTGTTTCACCATGAAAAACGCCCGGCATCAGCCGGGCGTCGCAGGCGCATCCAATCACGCGCCGTCAGCAGGGAGCCCACACCGTCTGCACCGTGCGGCTCCTCGTGGTCTCCTCACCTCATAGCGAGTTGAGGAAGGCGATCAACGCCTGACGGTCCGCCGTGCTCAAGTTGACGAAGCGCTGACGGCTGGCGGCACCTTCGCCGCCGTGCCACAGGATGGCCTCGGTCAGCGTGCGGGCGCGGCCGTCATGCAGATAGCCTACCTTCACGCCGCTACCGGCCACCGCCTCGGTATAACCGATGCCCCACAGCGGCGAGGTGCGCCACTGGCTGCCGCTGGCCTGGTCTTCCACCAGGTTGTCGGCGAGGTCGCTGCCCATGTCGTGCAGCAGCAGGTCGGTATAGGGCTTGATGGTCTGGTTGCGCATCTCGGCCAGTTCGGAGGCCAGGCCGGTCTTCATCTCCGCCACGTGGCAGGCGGTGCAACGGATGCTCGAGAAGACCTTGGCGCCAGCTGCGATCTGCGTCGGATTCACATCCAGATAGGGCAGCGGGGTCACGCCCTTGGGGAAGCCGCTCGTCACGCTGCGCTGCGCCGGCACACCCAGCAGGGCGACATACCGCGAGAGCAACTGCAGGTCGTCCTCGCTCAGGCCCTTCTCCGACTTGGTGCGATTGCACTGAGCCGGTCCGGCCAGGCAGTCCCGGTTCGGATAGATCGGCGAGGTGACCGACATGTCCAGCAGCGCGGCGCTGGCCGTCTGATGGCGCAGGCTCACCTTGGTGGCCTTCCAGCCGTAGCGGCCCACCCGCACGGCGCCGGTCTCCGGGTCGTAGACCAGGTTGGCCTGACCCTTCACACCGTCTTCGTCTGCCGTGGTGCGCACCCGGGCCAGGATGTCTGCGTCCGGAATCGCTTCCAGCAGACCCATGCCGATCACCGGCTGCGCACTGCGCAGCGAATAGGCGGCCGGCGTCGGGCCGTCAAAGCTCACCCGCGGCTTGCTCAGCGTGACGACGGTACCGTCCGCCAGCGTCACCGTCTTGGTGTCGAAGCCGGCCACACGCACGCTGTTGCCCCAGTCCTGTGCCACACCGGTGGTCAGCGAGCGGGCATTCATCTGCACCGCCAGGCCATACACCGGATGCGGCTGCTGCTTGCCGTTGGCGTCCACCGCCGCAGTGCGCACGGCCATGGTGTCCAGCCGCTGGTTGATCACCTGCGGGGCCAGGCTGCGACCGTTGTTGATGTGGCAACCGAAGCAGTTGGTCTGGTTGAAACGCGGGCCCTGCAGCTTCACCGCCGCTGTGTTGCGATCGTTGCCGGCTTCGTTGTGGTCGCCGGTCCACATGTTGGTGTGGAACCAGCGGCGGCCCTCGACGAAGCGCTGCATGTTCTGCATCCCGATCTGCGTGTTGGGCTGCTGGAACATGAAGGTGGCGTTGTCGGCGTAGTCGTAAGAGATCGAGCCGGTGCCGCCTTGCAGGGTGTCCGCCGGAAGCGGGGCGTTCATCAGACGGGGCTGCACGCCGTACCAGGGCCGCAGGCCGCTGCCCACCACGTAGGTCACTTCGTTGGTGTAGTAGCGGAAGTTGCCGTTGTCGCCGATCGCATCCATCGCGGCGCGACTGGAGAAGAACGAGCCGGTGAACTCGATCGCGTCGCCCACCTTGAGGCTGCGCGACGGCACATTCACGCCGTTGGGCACCATCACGCCGTTGGCATTGGCGGCCACATCCTGGTGGCCCGGCACGTTGTCCAGCACCACGGAGCAGCCGTCGTTGGCGCCGATCACGCCGCCGTAGCCGGTGTTGGGCTTGAGCAGCGCGCCCTCCGGCGGCTTGGGGACGACCGGGCAGGAGGTCAGGTCCTTGAAGCCGTCGGTGTAGGTGGTGCGGTCCAGCAGCGTGCCGGGGGACATCCAGCCATAGCCGGTCACGCCCGGGTCGTCGAATCGGCGGAAGAAGGAATGGCCGCCGCCGCGCTGGGCCTGCTGGTAGTACTGGTTGACGATGACGGTCGGCTTGGTGACACCCGCCACCCGGCTGTTGTCGATGAACTCCACACCCCAGGTGCGGTTCTTGAAGTAGTTCGAAATGAAGTTCAGATAGGCGCCCGGGCCCTTGTCCACCGGCTTGCCGTTGGCGTCCACGGTGGCATTGGTGCCGTAGCCGACTTCCGCCCAATCTTCGCCCCGCTCGCGCGCATGGCGGGAGCGCCCGACGAATCCAAATCGGGTCACCAGCGTGCCGTCCGGCAGGGTGAACTGGGTTTGCTCCAGCACCGTCGGCGTGGCGGGCGTGACCACGGTGCTGCCCATGGGCGGCGCCGAGAACGCGGAGGTATTGAGCGACGGCAGCGTGTTGTCATTGCCGGGCCCGTTGAAGGTCACCTCGAACAGCGAATAGCCGTACTGGGTGGCGCGAGCCACGCCCTGCAGACGGACGTACCGGACGTTGGCGTTGAGGTTGAAGAACTCCTCGGTTCCGCCCTTGCCGCCGGCGACATAACGCAGCTGATACCAGGTCTCACCATCGTCGGACACCTGCAGCGCGTATTCCTTGCCATAGGCGTTCTCCCAGATCAGCTTCATGTAGCCGATCTGCGTCTTGGCGCCGAAATCGAACTGGATCCACGCTTTGTCGTCAGGCGTGCTGGACCACCGCGTGGTCAGGTTGCCGTCGACCGCCTTGTCCGGTCCGTTGGCATTGTTCTCCGAGGCGCTGGAGGTCGCCTTGACCACCGCCACGGCGCTGCCGGGCTTGCTCAAGTCCACGCCCGAGGGCAGTTGCAGCGAGGGCGGAAGGGCCGGCGCGGCCGGGCCGGTGCCGGTGGGCAATGCCGGAATTTCGGGCGGGGCCGGTGGCAGCTCGGGTTCGTCGGTGCCCCCGACGGGTGAGGATGCCGGGGGCGCGGGTGCCGGCGCGGGAGCGTCGGCCACCGGCTTGGTGTCGGTGGAGTTGCCGGAGGACCCGCCGCCGCAACCGGTCAGGGTGCCAGCGGCGCTGATGGCGACAACAGCGCCGAACATGAGTCCCCAAACGGTCCTCGGGAATGGGCATGCCAACGTCGGGTCAGCCTCGGTGTGGGTGTGGCGCATTGCGCTCCTGCAGGTTCGATAGAACGAGACACCACCAGGCGCGCGGGTTCGGCGCCCAGGTGTACTTGGGTGTCGTTCAAGCAGAGAACGTGCCGGTTGCGATTTGTCACACCCAGGCGTCAAAGTGACAGAAAGGGTCCGTTCTGACCTTGGGCGCCCGGTTCCAATGGCTCATTTGTGCGAATTGAGGTCAACCCGTGGTCACGTTTGGTCAGGAAGGGACAATTTGTGTCACTTCCTTTGACCAAATTGGTCGGGGGTGAACCGAGTCGGTGGCGTCAGGCTTGATCCCAAGCGATGCGATGGGCGCGCAGATCTGGCGCCGATCGCCCTTTCTGTGCGAGGCCGATCGGTCGCCATTCGCTGTCCCCTCCTCTAGAGGAGTCGTGTCCCCTGCTTTCCAGTTCTGTGTGGGCAAATTAAATGGCCTCAACGCCCAACGCCCAACGCCCAACGCCCAACGCCCAACGCCCAACGCCCAACGCCCAACGCCCAACGCCAACGCCAACGCCAACGCCAACGCCAACGCCAACGCCAACGCCAACGCCAACGTCGGGGGCCGCACGCGCTCGATGGGCGGTCCAAGCACACGAGGCCGGCACAAGAGGCCCGCACACGTCCCTTCCACCGAAGGGTCCTCCCGAATCAGCCTACAGTCCGTCGCAAGGAGTCCCCGCATGTCTGATCGTTCCCTTCCCACCGCCGCCGCTCCCGCCGCGTCGGTGATGGTCGACCGCCCGCAAACCCTGGGCGAGGAGATCGCCAATGCCATCAGTCATGGTCTGGGCACTTTGCTGGCAATCGCTGCGCTGCCCATCCTGGTGACGCGGGCGATGGGCCACGGCGGAATGGCCGATGTGGTGGCGGCCGCCATCTTCGCGTCGACCGGCATCCTGCTGTACGGCATCTCCACGCTGTATCACGCCCTGCCGGCGCGGTTGGCCAATGGGCGCCTCAAGGCCTGGCTGATGCGACTGGACCATGCGGCGATCTATGTCTTCATCGCCGGCAGCTACACGCCGTTCACCCTGGGCGTGCTGCACTCCGGCCCGGGCGTGACGCTGTTGATTGCCGTGTGGGCGGCGGCGGCCTTCGGGGTCACGATCAAGTTGCTCAACCGGTTGCGCCATCCGTTGGTGTCGACCGCGCTCTATCTGGCGATGGGCTGGGTGGTGGTGTTTGCCATCGGACCGCTGATCGAGCGCACCCCGGGACCGGGCCTAGCGCTGCTGGTGGCGGGCGGCCTGAGCTACACGCTTGGCGCGGTGGTCTTCCTGCTGGACAACAAGGTCCGCTATGCCCACTTCGTCTGGCACCTGTTCGTGCTGGGTGGGAGCGTCTGTCACTTCTTTGCCGCGCTGTTCTACGCCTACGCGTGAGGGCCGAAAAGCTGTCGAGCCACATTGACTTGACAAGGACAAGCGGTTTCGAGAGCGGAGGTGTCTGTTCGACTCGATATCAAGCATGGACGCGTTCATCTGCGGTCCTTCTGCGCGTGGGTCACCTTACGCTTGACCGCGAGTGGCTATATTGCGAAAATCCAGCGACCACTCATCCCTTGCGATGTCATTCAGTTGGCCCTCGTTCGGGACGAAAAAGCCGCTCTTCTGGGCGGCTTTTTCACATCTGAACGGCTTCAGTTCCTGTGGCGGACAGCGAAAAAGTTCCCTTGAAGATTGGCGTCTATATCGACGGCTATAACCTGTATTACGGCAGGTTGCGCAACAGCGCCTACAAGTGGTTGGATCTGGTGAGCCTCATGGAGGCCATCCTGCGGCGGAGGGACCAGAGCGAACAGCTGGCCTGCGTGCATCTTTTTACGGCACACGCGTTGGCCACCTTTGCCACTCACGGCGCTGCCTCTGTCGAAGCACAGTCCGCTTATCTCCGTGCCTTACAAGCCAGGCATCCAGATCGGTTCAGGATCACTTACGGCAAGCACAGCTTCGATAAAGACGGATCGCTGTTGCCGGAATTCGTGCAAGGTCAGCCGTATGACCGAGCCCGACGAACGCGGGTGTGGCATCTGGAGGAGAAGAAGACGGATGTGAATTTGGCGATCGCCATGTACCGCGATGCGGCTCAAGGTCGCTATGACCGAATCATTCTTGTGTCCAACGATAGCGACGCCGAACCGGCGCTCCAGGCACTGCGTGAAGACTTTCCTCACATTGGGATTGGTGTGGTCGTCCCCATCCCTCCTCCCATCCCTGGGAAGACGCCAGGCCGCAGAGTCAGTGGGTCACTTTCTAACTTGGCTGATTGGGTCATACGGCATCTGACAGATGAGGAGTTGCAGGCGGCGCAGTTGCCATCGCAAGTACCCACAAGGAAGAAGGCTATTCCCAAACCAGCACATTGGTGAGCGGTCTCCCATCCGTTCCCACTTCCCCCTATCGCCCCTTCGGATTTCCCGTACGACAAGCACCCGCCTTGTTGATAAGCTCCACCGCGCACAGAACCACGCAGGGAGCCAGGCGATGACGCAGTTGCAGGTGAATGGCAAGACGGTCGAGGTGGACGCCGACGGCGACACCCCGCTTCTATGGGCGCTGCGTGAGCAGCTCGGCTTGACCGGCACCAAGTACGGTTGCGGTCTCGCCCAGTGCGGCGCCTGCACGGTGCATCTCAACGGCGAGGCGGTCCGCAGCTGCGTGCGGCCGCTGTCCACCGTCGCGCCGACCGACAAGATCACCACCATCGAAGGGCTTTCCGCCAATGCCAGCCACCCGGTGCAGCACGCCTGGGCCAGGCTGGACGTGCCCCAGTGCGGCTTCTGCCAGAGCGGCATGATCATGGCCGCCGCCGCACTTCTAAAGGACAAGCCCAAGCCCACCGATGCCGACATCGATGCGGCCATCACCAACATCTGTCGATGCGGCACCTACAACCGGGTGCGCGCCGCGATCCATCTGGCGGCCGGGCAGGTGCCGCGCAAGTCCATCGCCATCCGGCTGCTGGACCCCAACGGGAGCGAAGCATGAACGCGCCGCGCGATCTGCCTCAAGGGCCTGACCTTTCTGCGGACACCGCGGCGCAGGCGCCGCTGGGTCAACCCCGCAGCCCCGCCCGTCGATTCTTCCTGCAAGGCTCCAGCGCCGCAGCGGGCGGCTTCATGTTGGCCTTCCATGTGCCGGGCCTGACGGCGCCGGCCGACGCCACCCCCGTGTCCGCCGTCGCGGCCGCTTCGGGCGCCTCGGGCGGGACACCGGAGGTCAATGCCTGGGTGGTCATCCAGCCCGATGACACGGTGATCGTCCGCATCGCCCGCTCCGAGATGGGTCAAGGCACCCTCACCGGCCTGGCCCAATTGGTGGCCGAGGAGCTGGACTGCGACTGGACCCGGGTCCGCACCGAATATCCGACCCCCGGCCAGAACCTGGCGCGCAACCGCGTCTGGGGCAGCTTCTCCACCGGCGGCAGCCGCGGCGTGCGCGAGTCCCACGACTACATACGCAAGGGCGGCGCCGCCGCCCGCCTGATGCTGATGCAGGCCGCAGCGGATCAGTGGAAGGTGCCCATGGCCGAACTGGCCACCGCCAACGGCCAGGTCCGGCATATGCCCACCGGTCGCACCTCGACCTACGGTCCGCTCGCCGCTGCGGCGGCCAAGCTCACACCGCCCACCGATGTGACGGTGAAGGATCCCAAGGACTGGCGCATCGCCGGCAAGCCCTACAAGCGGCTGGACACGCGCGGCAAGCTCGATGGCAGCCAGGTCTACGGCATGGACCTGTCGCTGCCCGGCATGCTCAATGCGGCGATCAAGGATTGCCCGGTCTTCGGCGGCAAGGTGAAGCGCTTTGATGCGGCCGCCATCGCCGGCAAACCCGGCGTGAAGAAGGTGGTGCAGGTGGGTGACAGCGCCGTGGCGGTGGTCGCCGACACCTGGTGGCGCGCGAAGACGGCCCTGGATGCCCTGCCCATCGAATGGGACGAAGGCCCGAATGCCAAGCTCGACAGCGAGCAGATCGCCGCCATGCTCAAGGCGGGCCTGGACGCCGGCGAGGCCGCGCTCGGCCAAAGCCAGGGTGATGCCAAGGCCGGCCTCAGCGGCGCCGCACGGCGGATCGAGGCGGTCTACAGCTATCCGTTCCAGAACCACGCCACCATGGAGACGATGAACGCCACCGCGCGTTGGACGCCCCAGCGCTGCGAGGTCTGGACCCCGACCCAGAACGGCGAGGCCGCGCTGGCGGCCGCCTCCGAGGCCTCCGGTCTGCCGCCCGCCCAGTGCGAGGTCTACAAGCTGCATCTGGGCGGCGGCTTCGGCCGACGCGGCGCGGTGCATGACTGGGTGCGCCAGGCGGTGGCGATTGCCAAGGCCATGCCCGGCGTGCCGGTCAAGCTGATCTGGAGCCGCGAAGAGGACATGCTCCACGGCCGCTACCACCCGATCACCCAGTGCAAGCTCACCGCGGGCCTGGATGCGCAGGGCAAGCTGCAGGCGCTGCACGTGCGGATCTCGGGCCAGTCCATCGTGGCGGGGATCTTTCCGCAGAACATCAAGAACGGTGTCGATCCGGTGGTGTTCCAGGGGCTGAGCAACGGCGGCACCGAAGGCGCTTTCGGCTACACCGTGCCGAACCTGCTGATCGACCATGCGATGCGCAACCCGCCGGTGCCGCCGGGCTTCTGGCGCGGGGTGAACCTCAACCAGAACGCGATCTATGTCGAGAGCTTCATCGACGAGATCGCACACGCCACCCGGCGTGACCCGCTGGAGTTGCGCCGCGAGCTGCTGGCCAAGTCCCCCAAGCACCTGGCCGTGCTCAATGCCGCCGCCGAGAAGGCCGGCTGGGGCAAGCCGCTGCCCAAGGGTCACCATCGCGGCCTGGCGCAGATCATGGGCTTCGGCAGCTATGTCGCGGCCTGTGCCGAGGTGTCAGTGGCCGCGGACGGCACGCTGAAGATCCATCGCATCGTGGCCGCGACCGACCCCGGCCATGCGGTCAATCCGCAGCAGATCGAGGCGCAGGTGGAAGGCTCGTTCGTCTACGGTCTCTCGGCGGCGCTGTTCGGCGAGATCACCGTGAAGGACGGCCGGGTGCAGCAGGACAACTTCCACACCTATCCGGTGGTGAAGATGGAGCACATGCCGAAGGTGGAAACCATCGTCATGCCGTCCGGCGGCTTCTGGGGCGGCGTCGGGGAACCGACGATCGCAGTCGCGGCGCCGGCGGTGCTGAATGCGATCTTCGCGGCGACCGGCCAACGCATCCGCGACCTGCCCTTGTCCAAGCACACGCTCAAGCCGCGCGCGGCCTGACGCGCCCAGAGCACCGACGCCGATGCTGCTCGCCGAACTGCTGCTGGCCGGTAGCGTGCTGCTGCCGTTCCAGATCACCGGCGACGCGATTCAGGAGCCCCTGGGCGGCCTGAACGGCGATGCGGCACGGGGTCGCGCGCTGGTGGCCAGCCGCTCCCAGGGACTGTGCCTGCTCTGCCATGCAGCGCCGATTCCGGAAGAGCGGCAGCAGGGCAACCTGGCGCCGGACCTCAAGGGCGTGGGCGCCCGCCTGGACGCCGGTCAACTGCGGCTGCGTCTGGTCGCCCCGCAGCAGCTGAATCCGCAGACGTTCATGCCGGCCTACTACCGGGCGGGACCCGAGGCCGGGCTGCACCGTGTGGCGACCGACTTCGACGGCAAGCCGGTGCTCGATGCGCAGCAGATCGAAGACGTGGTGGCCTATCTGCGGACCTTGAAATGAAGTCGACGATCTCATCGACGGCATCGCCTGCGTCGACCACGCCCACCGACCCCACCCGTTGGCCCACCCGCCGCCTGCTGCTGCAGGCCGGCGTGGGTGCCCTGCTCCTGCCGCGGCCGGCCTGGGCCAGCCGGGTCGAGCTGGAGCGCGCGGTGCTGGCCTTCACCGGCGGGGTGACGCCCGAGCCGGGCGGGCTGGTCCTGGACATTGCGCCATTGATCGAGAACGGCAATGCCGTGCCCGTCACCCTTTCCATGACCGAACCGGCCCGCGCCATGGCCCTGTTCAACGAGCTGAATCCGCAGCGCGAAGTGATTCAGGCGGCCTTCGGTCCGCGATCGGGCGATGCCCGTCTTTCCACCCGCATTCGCCTGGCCACGAGCCAGCAGCTGGTCGCCGTGGCCCAGACCGCCGACGGTCGCTGGCGTTCGCAGCGGGTCGAGGTGGTGGTCACCTTGGCCGCCTGCATCGAAGGAGGCTGAGCCATGGCACTGACCCGCATCACCCTGCCCGAGCGCGTGCGCGCCGGGGAAATCGTCGAGGTGCAATGGCTGATCGCCCATCCGATGGAGACCGGCTACCGCGCCGATGACCTCGGGCAGGTGGTGCCACGAGACATCCTCCGCAGCTTTGAATGTCTTTATCTCGGCGAGCGGGTGGTGCGGCTGTCGCTCTACCCCGCGATCGCCGCCAATCCCTATGGGTCGTTCACCCTCAAGGCCGATCGCAGCGGGCCGGTGGTCTTCCGATGGGAAGGCGACCACGGCTTCGTGCAGCAGGAAGAGCGCCGACTGGAGGTGATCTGATGCGCGCCTGGGCGCTCTTGCTGCCATTGCCCTTGCTGTTGGGAGCGGCGCGGGAAGTGCCGCCCGCGTCGCGCTCCGGATTCGATGTCATGACGCCGGCCCTGCAGGCCATGCAGCGCAACGACGCGCAGAACCCGGCGATGCTGTGGACCGCCAACGGCGCCACCTTGTGGAAGGCCGAGCCGCCCAATGGCCGGCCGTCGTGCGCGGGCTGTCATGCGTCCGGCCTGGCCGGCGCAGCGGCCCGGTTTCCGGCGTTTTCCGAGGCGTTGCAGCGACCCGTCACCCTGAACCAGCAGATCAATCGCTGCCGCACCGAGCATCAGGAGCAACCCGCCTGGACGTCGGAGAACGATGCGTTGCTGGCGCTGTCTGCCTACATCGGCCAGCAGTCGCGCGGCTTGCCGATCGCGCCCCCCAAGGATTCGCGGCTGGAGGACTGGCGTCGCGCGGGCGAGGCGCTCTATCGCCAGCGCATGGGGCAGTTGCATCTGTCCTGCGCGCAGTGCCATGAGGAGCGCGCGGGGCAGCGGCTGGCGGGCGCCGTCATTCCGTCGGGGCTGGCCACCGGTTATCCGATCTATCGACTGGAATGGCAGGGCATGGGCTCGCTGCAACGGCGGCTGCGCAACTGCACGACCGGCGTGCGCGCTCAGCCCTTGGGCGAGGACGCC
The DNA here is from genome assembly GCF_025398155.2 of Roseateles amylovorans. Lineage (NCBI taxonomy): Bacteria > Pseudomonadati > Pseudomonadota > Betaproteobacteria > Burkholderiales > Sphaerotilaceae > Roseateles > Roseateles amylovorans. The sequence continues at coordinate 6,122,801 of NZ_CP104562.2, read as the reverse complement.
TTGACGCAGGTGGAGCTCTATCTGATGCAGCGCGCCGAAGGGCTCAAGCTGGAAACACCGGCTGTGCGCCCCTGAGGCATTGGGCGGCTTGTGGCCGCGAGCTCCGGAAACAGGCGCGCGGGTCGGGCGCCATGACTCGCCGCGACCCGCGCTTCGGAGCATCGGTCGACGTCACCGCTGGGGTGACGTCGGTGGGGAGGGGCTCGCTCAGGCGGCCTGCACCTCGCTCAGGCGGCGCAGGTGGCCCGGCTCGCTCAGGAAGCGCATGCGCTCGTTGGCCGCCAGACCCTGCAGGGCGCCTGGCACCGTGGCGATGCGGTCCAGGTGCAGCCCGCGGACTTCGGCGCGCAGGCCGCGTCCGGTGTCGCGTCGGCCCATGGCCTGGCAGGCCAGGTCCAGCAGGCGACGGCTGGACAGCAGTTCGGTCCAGCCCGGCAGCTGCCGGGTTTGCTGGCCATAGGCCCAGGCCTGGCGCAGCACCGTGGGCGGGCGCTGTTCCTCGGGGATCAGCAGCAACCCGGCGCGGCGCAGGCGGGCACCCAGGGCGGCCCGGCTGGAGAACACGGTGATCGGCGCGGCCAGGATCAGCGGCAGGGCGATCGGTGCAATCCAGATCAGGGTGGACGGACGCAGCACCGCCAACACCACCGCCAAGGCCAGCGCGAACAGCATCGGGCGACCGAAGGTGGCAAAGGCCTGCGACCAGGACACATCCTCGGCGGCCCGCGGCGGGGACTTCCACTCCAGCTGCAGGCCGGTCAGCGCCGCCAGACAGAACAGGCTGTGACCCACCATCCGCAGCGGCGCCTGCAGCAGCGCCATCGTGGCTTCCGCCGCGCTGCTGGCCAGCAGGCCGAGCACGCCGCCGTACTGGCCGTGCTCGCGGCGCAGCAGCACCGCCATCAGCGCCAGCACCCGCGGCAGCGTCAGCATGCCGATGGTGCCCAGCCACAGGGCCAGCACGCCGGGAGCGAGTTGGCCGTCCGCGGTGAAGGGATGGAAGCTCTCGTTGCCGCCCACATTCCACATCACCACGCCCAGGCTCACATACAGCAGCCACAGCGGCGCTGCCAGATAGGACAGCGCACCGGTGATCAGCATGCCGCGGTGCACCGCATGCAGACCGGGTTCGGCGATCAGGCGGGCATTCTGGATGTTGCCCTGGCACCAGCGGCGGTCACGCTGCAGCTCGGCCAGCAGATGCGGCGGTTGCTGCTCATAGCTGCCGATCAGGTCATGGACCAGCCACACGTGATAGCCGGCACGACGCATCAGCGCGGCCTCGACGAAGTCATGCGAGAGGATGTCGCGGCCGTTCAGCGGCGCCAGCGCGCAGTGCTTCATGAAAGGCTCGACGCGGATGATCGCGTTGTGGCCCCAGTAATGCGCCTCGCCCAGCTGCCAGTACTGCATGCCGGCGGCGAACAGTCGACCGGTGACGCGGCTGGCGAACTGCTGCGCACGGGCATGCAGCGTGTCGTGGCCGCAGACCTGGTTGGCCGCCTGCAGGATGCCGCAGCGCGGGTTGGCTTCCATCAGCCGCACCAGGCGGATCAGGCAGTCGCCGCTCATCACGCTGTCGGCGTCCAGCACCACCATGTAGCGGTAGTTGCGGCCCCAGCGGCGGCAGAAGTCGGCCACGTTGCCGGCCTTCTTCTTCACCCGGCGCTGACGCCAGCGGTAATGAATGCGGCCTTGGCCGGCGAACTGCTCGCGCAGCTCGGCCCAGGCGGCCAGCTCGGCGGTGCGGCACTCGGGGTCGCTGCTGTCGGACAGGATGTAGACATCGAACAAGCGCAGCGCCCCTTCGGCCGCCAGCGATTCGCAACTGGCGCGCAGACCGGCGAAGACGGTGGTCACGTCCTCATTGCAGATCGGCATCACCAGCGCCGTGCGGGCATCGGCACCGATGGGGCGATGGTCGGCATCGGCCGCGGAGAGTGCGTGGCGGTCGCCGCGCAGCATCACCCAGAAGCCCATCACCGCGGTGACGCAGCCGGCGCTGACCCAGGCGAACAGCAGCACGAACAGGCCCAGATGCAGGCTCTGCAGCAGCAGCGGCAGTCCGGGCGAGGCCCAGCCGCCTTGCGTATGCAGCATCACACCGGTGGCCAGCGTGGTCGCGGCCGCGATGCACAGCATCAGGGCCTGGCGCCGACGGCGGGCGGCGCGTTCCCAGGGCGCCGGCTCGGAAGCCGGCGGCAAGGCGTGATCGATCGGGGCCTGGCTGAACCATGGGCGAGGCACCATGGCGCCGCGCAGGATGCGCGGTGCGCTGGGACCCGTCGGGCCAGAGGCGCCGGCGATCATTGGGGAGGAAGAATGAGGCTCCATGTTTCCGTCAGAACGTTCGATTCGTGTTGAAGGAATCCGCGCAGCTCAGTCGGCTGCCCGGGGCGGAGTTGCTTGACGCGGGCGGTCATCCGCCAGCCGCCAGTGGCCGGATTGGGATAGGCATTGGCCTCGGTGACGCGGCCGTTGGCATCGGTGCTGAGCTGGGCGACGACCTTGGCGTCGGCCGGCAGGGCCTTCAGGGACGGGCCCTCGAAGTCGACGATGTATTGGGTTTCGTCCTTGTCCAGCTTGGCGTAGCTGTAGCCGGTGCGGGTCTGGCTGGTCCAGGCGCCGGGCGGGCGCTGCTGGGGCGCATCGCCTTGCTGATGCAGCCGGTAGGCGAAGTCCAGCGGCTGGCCCGGAGCGGGCTGCTTGGCCGGCACCCAGTAGGCGACGATGTTGTCGTGGGTTTCGTCGGGCGTGTGCAGCTGCATCAGCTCCACGCGGCCCGGGCCCCAGTCGCTCAGCGGCTCGATCCAGGACGAGGGCCGCTTGTCGTAGCGGGCTTCCACATCCTCATAGTTCGCGAACTTGCGGTCGCGCTGCATCAGGCCGAAGCCGCGCAGGCCCGGCACACTGAAGGAGGTGGTGAAGGTGCCCTTGGGATTGATCAGCGGACGCCAGATCCATTCGCCGGTGCTGCTGGCGACCATCAGACCGTCGGAGTCATGCACCTCAGGGCGGAAGTCGCCGAGCTGCGGCTGGTTCTCGCCGAACAGGTACATGCTGGTCAGCGGCGCCAGCGCCAGCGTGGCCACCGGCTGGCGCAGGAACACCCGCGCCTTCACATCGATGACGGTTTCCGCGCCGGGGCGCACCAGGAATTGATAGGCCCCGGTGGCGCTCTTCGAATCGAGCAGCGCGTGGATGGTCAGGGTCTTGCTGTCGGTGGCGGGCCGCTCGATCCAGAACTCGGTGAAGCGGGGGAATTCCTCGCCCTTGCCGCCGACGGTGTCGATCGCGAGACCTCGGGCCGACAGGCCGTAATGCTGACCGGCACCCAGTGCGCGGAAATAGCTCGCGCCCTGGAAGACCAGCAGTTCGTCCTTGTACTGGTCGTTGTTGAGCGGGTAGTGGACCCGGAAACCGGCGTAGCCGATGTCGCCCCAGCCTTGCGGCGAGAGCTTGTTCTTGCCGTAGTCGAAGTCGTCCTTGCGGAACGGGATCGCGCGGGCATGGCCGCCCACCACTTCATTGATCCGCACCGCCTCGGTCTGATAGTGACCGAGGTGGAAGAACATGGTCTCGAACGGCAGCTTCTCCTGGCGCCACAGCGCGCGGGCGGGCTTGAAGCGGATGTCGCGTGCCTGGTCGTAATCCAGGTTCTTCAATTCCGCGGGCAGGCGGGCCTGCGAAGCGGCGTACGGCTGGGCGGCCAGCTGCTGGGCGCGTTGCGCCACGTCCTCGAAGCCGAATGCCTGGGCGGCCGCGCCGTTCAGCGCGAGCAGCAGCCCCAGAAGCGGCCCCAGGACCTGGGTCGCACTGCGCGGGGAAGGGTGGAGGTGGTGTCGCATGTCCGGGCTGTATTGCAAGCCCCGTGCCACACGGTAAACCTCAATGAAATCAACAAGTTAGCGAGTCGATCGGTAGTTTTTGGTGTCCAACCTGTCGCCGTTCGGCGACAACTTGCCGCCACACTTTCCCAAGTGCTTGATTTGAAAAGGAAATTTCCTGTCGCTATTCGGCGACAGGCCCGTCGGAGCGGAAAAGCCCCGGATTCAGGCCGTTGCGCTGGAGCAGTCGGTAGAACTCGGTGCGGTTGCGGTCGGCCAGTCGTGCGGCATCCGCCACATTGCCGTCGGTGAGCTTGAGCAGGCCCACCAGGTACTCGCGCTCGAAGCGCTCCCGGGCCTGCGCATAGTTCAGCACTTCCATGCTGGGCACCCGCAGCGCGCGCTGCACCAGCGAGAGCGGAATCAGCGGCGAGGTGGCCAGCGCGCTGACCTGTTCCACCACGTTGTGGAGCTGGCGCACATTGCCCGGCCAGGAGGCCATGCTCAGCGCCTTGAGGGCGTCGGGCGCGAAGCCGTTGAGTCGCTTGTCGTATTTGGTCGCCAGCCGGTTGAGGAAATGCTGGGCCAGCAGCGGAATGTCCTCACGCCGATCGGTCAGCGTGGGCAGGGTGAGGCTGACGACGTTGAGTCGGTAATACAGGTCCTCCCGGAACTGGCCTTCGGCCATCGCCGCATCCAGGTCCCGATGGGTGGCCGACAGGATGCGCACATCCACCGGCACCGAGGCATTGGCGCCGACCGGTCGCACCTGATGCTCCTGCAGCACCCGCAGCAGCTTGACCTGCAGCGGCAGCGGCATGTCGCCGATCTCATCGAGCAGCAGGGTGCCGCCATCGGCCGCCTGGAACAGGCCGCGATGGTTGCTGAGCGCGCCGGTGAAGGCGCCCTTCACATGGCCGAACAGTTCGGATTCGAGCAACGGCTCCGGAATCGCGCCGCAATTGACCGCCACGAAGGGGCGGTCCGCCCGCGGGCTGGCCGCATGGATCGCGCGGGCCAGCAGTTCCTTGCCGCTGCCGCTTTCGCCGCGGATCAGCACGCTGGCCTGGGACGAGGCGACCAGCTTGGCCTCCGCCAGCACCTCGGCCATCACATTGGACCGGCTGACGATGGCCTCGCGCCAGGCGGAATCGCCGCCCTGCGCCTGGGCCGGCCCTTGCGGCGCGGTGAGCGCGAGCGCCTGGGCAATGGTCTCCAGCAGGGCCCGGCCGTCGAAGGGCTTGGTGAGGTAGGTGTAGACGCCGCGTGCGGTCGCGGCCACCGCATCGGGAATCGTGCCGTGGGCGGTGAGCAGGATCACCGGCAGGGCGGGATGGCGTTCGCGGATGGCGTCGAACAGGGCCAGGCCGTCGATGCCGGGCAGCTGCACGTCGCTCAGCACCAGGGCTGGTCGCTGCACGGCGAGTTGGGTCAATGCGGCCTCGGCACTGCCCACCGCAGTGACGTCGTAGCCCGCGGCTTCCAGACGCATCGACAGCAGCTTCAGCAGATCGGCATCGTCATCGACCAGCAGCAACCGCGCACCGGTCATGGCGGGCGTCCGCGCGGCGGGTGTGGCCGGCGTCGCCGAGGACTTCGATGGCGCGTTCATGGCTTGTTGGTCCCGCCCGCGCTGGCACCGGCGGCGGGCGTGGGCGGCGTGCCGGAGCGTGGCGCATTGAGGCTGCGCTCGATGGCCTTGAGCGCCTCCAGCTTCTGATTGGACTGGTCCAGCCGGCGTTGCACCTCGCGGGTTTGCTGGTTCTGCTTGTCCAGCAGGTCCTCCAGCCGGCGTTGTTCCGCCAGACGATCCGCCAGCAACTGGGCCAGCGGGCGCCACTCGGGGGCGCGGGGGTCGCGCATCACCTGGTCCAGCAAGGACTGGGCACGGGCCAGTTCGCCGCTGCCGTGGCTGGTCATCAGCGCCAGTGCGAGCGGCACGGCGGCGGGCGGCGGCAGGGCGCCGTCGTCGCGCGGGGCGACTTCCAGTTGCAGCTCGGGCGGCGGCAACTGCCGCAGGCGCTCGTGATAGGCCAGCAGGCTGCGCGCGGCCGCGTCGGCGGGCTGGACCACCGGCACCTCGACGGGCACCTCGATGTGGATCTCGCGAATGATGGTCTTGGGTGGCAGCGGCGCGCAGCCGGTGCCCAGCACCGCGCAAGCCGCCAGCGTGGCGAGCGCGGTCGCCCGGGAGGCGTTGCCGATGGCGCGGCGCGGGAGCGGATCAGGCGGGGTGGACTGCATGGGGAACACGGACCTCAGGACGTCACGGTGGGGAGCGTGGGATGAGCAGATGGCAGGCGGATTCTGAAGTGCGCGCCGCGCTCGGAGGGCAGCAGCTCGATCTGCCCGCCGTGGGCGGCGATGTACTCGTTGACGATGGACAGACCGATGCCGGTGCCGCGCAAGGCGTCCTCCGGCTGACGTTCACCGCGGAAGAACGGCTCGAAGATCCGGTCGCGGTCCGCCGGCGCCACCCCGGGGCCCTCGTCGGTCAGGTCGATCAGCAAATGGCCGTCCTGATGCGACAGGGCAAAGTGGATGCCGCCGCGCGGCGGGGCGAAGCGTATCGCGTTCGACAGCAGATTGCCCAGCGCCACGCCCAGCTTGGCCGGATCGACCGCGGCCTCCATCGGGCCGCCGGTGATGTCGATGCGCAGGTCGCGGGCCTGCCACTGCAGGCGCTGGCTGTCGACGGTGTCGCGGATCAGCTCGGCCAGTTCGGTGGGATGGCGCTCCAGTCGGCGCGCTTCAAAGGCGGCGGCATTGAAACGCAGCAGATCTTCGATCTGGCGCTGCAGCACGGCGGTGTTGTCGCGCAGGATGCGGGTGACCTCGCGCTGCTTGGGCGTGAGCGTGCCGGCCACCTCATCTTCCAGCAGCGCCACACCTTCGCGCAGCGCGGCCAGCGGGGTCTTCAGCTCGTGGGAGACATGGCGCAGGAAGCGGGCCTTGTCCGCATCCAGCTCGCCCAGGCGCAGTCGCAGCCAATCCAGCCGTTGGCCGAGCGAGCGCAAGTCTTCCGGGCCGGGAATGTCGATCGGCTCATCCAGCCGGTTCTCGCCCAGTCCGACGATGGCGTGCTCCAGGCGGCGCAGCGGCCGCGTCAGCCAGATGCCGAAGGTGAGCGACAACAGCACCGACAGGCCGATCGCCCCCAGCACCTGCTGGCCGAGCTTCACGCGGCCGTTCTCCAGCTGATCCTGCAACGAGCCATTGCTGGCTTGTGTGTGCTGGCGCACGTTGTCGGCCAACTGGGTGGTGAGGGCACTGAGATCACGGAAACGGGCGGTGAGGTCGGCCTCGCGGCGCCGGGCCGGTCCGCCACGGGTGGCGGTGTCCAGCAGGGCGCGGATGTCCTGCAGCTTGGCCTGCCAGGCGTCGACTGGCGCGGGATCGAGCGGCTGGGCGCGCAGCTGGCGCAGCAGCCGTTCGGCGTCGCCGGCATCGTCCTCGAAGCGCTGACGCAGGCTCTTGTCTTCCAGCACCAGGTACTGCCGCGCGGCGCGCTCCATGCCGACGCTGCGTTCGGCGAGTTGCTGCACCTCGCCACTCATGCGCGCGGCACGCAGGATGGCCTCGCGGCCCTGCGAGGTGAGGCGTTCGAGCGTGAGCAGGCCGCCCAGCGAGGCAGCGGCGAGCAGCCCGGCGATCAGCAGGAAGCCGACCAGCAGGATCTGACGAAAGGAGATGCGGGGAAGTCTGAACATCCGGCGGCGGCGACTAGGCGCGGGTCGGGCCCGTGGCGGCCCGTCGCGCAAGGCCGGATGCCGGGAACACTCCTCGGCGGGGCGGCGTGGACATGGCGGGCAGTGTAGCCCTGGGCGCGAAATGCCGTGAAGCGGACGGTCTCAACCGCAGCCCAGTGGATGCGATGGGGCGCCATGAATCAAGCGGAGGCCCGATGCCATCGAGCCTCCGCCGCTTCTCGTCGTTGTGACCAACTGTTTATCGCCCTGCGCGCATGCACCCTGCGGGCGGCGCCAGGGCGCCCGACATCACGTCGGGCGACGACGATCAGCCCTGCACGCGGTACTGGTCCGCAATCGCCACGCCTTCCATCGCCGGATCGCTGACCGACGGGGCGCCGGTTTCGATGTGGCCGGCGAAGCGACGCAGGAAATCGCCCTGCCCGGCCACGCGCAGCGAGACGTCATACCAGTGCGCGCTGGTCGCCACCGGGATGCGCAGCACGCTGCTGCTGCGCGCCGGCACCTGGATGGACTGCGCCGGCACCTGGCGGTACTTGTTGTGGACCAGGGTGAAGGTGGCTGCGACCGGGCCGGTGTTGGTCAGCGTCAGCTGCAGTTCGCCGGCGGCGGCATCGGCCTTGGCGATCACGTCCGGATTGGGCTGGGCCGCGGCTGCAGCGCGGCGCGCGTTGCCGGCAATGTGGCGATGGAAGCCGTTCGGGCCCAGCACCCACAGGTCGTAGGCGCCGGAGGCCTGCGGCGTCCAGGTGCCGGTCAGTTGCTTGCCGGCCTCGACGGTGTAGCGACGCGGAATCTCCGACAGACGCAGCCGGTCGTAGACATGGAAGACCGCCGCGGCCCGACCGGTGTTCTCGAAGGTGATGTCGAGCTTGGTGCCGCCCAGCGCCGCATTGGGCGTGATGCGGGCGCGGGTCTGCAGGTCATAGGGCAACGCCCGCGCCGGCCGCACGCCGGATTGCTGACGTGGCAGCTGCAGGCTGGTCGGGACCGGCGGCGTGGAGGTGCCGGGAAGCGCCCGCGCGCGGTTGGCCAGCGCCACCGTGGTGGGCAGACGGGAGAAGAACTCGCTGTCCTCCGGATCGGCGAAGTTGAAGCAGGACGTCAGATCGCCGGCCACCGCACGCCGCCAGGCGCTGATGTTGGGCTCCATCACGCCGAAGCGGGCTTCGACGAAGCGCAGCACCGAGGTGTGGTCCGCCACCTGCGAATTGACCCAGCCGCCCTTGCTCCACGGCGACACCACATACATCGGCACCCGCGGGCCCATGCCGTAGTTGCGATGCAGGTAGGTGGGCGAGGAGCCGTTGAGGATCTCGTGATATTCGCCGGTGGTGTCGACGGTCGAGGCGCCGGCCAGCACGGCCTTGGCCGGATCGGCATCCCAGGTGACGTAGGACGGGGCGGCGGGCGGCGGCAGGTGGTCGAAGAAGCCGTCGTTCTCATCGAAGTTGATGAACAGCACCGTCTTGCTCCAGACCTCCGGGTTCGAGGTCAGCGCATCCAGCACCTTGGCGGTGTAGTCCGCGCCCTGGGCCGGGCTCGACGGTCCGGGGTGCTCCGAGCCCTCGGCGGTCGCGACCACCCAGGACACCTGCGGCAGGCGGTTGTTCAGCACGTCGGCCTTGAGCAGGTCCAGATCGCGGGTGGAGATGCCGCGGTCCTTCAACACCTGGGAATAGCCGGGACGCAGATACCAACCGTCGCGGAAGACCTTGAAGCCGGCCAGCGAGTTGTCGGTGAAGTTGTCGTCCATGTTCTGGTAGACCTGCCAGCTCACGCCTGCGGCTTGCAGGCGCTCCGGGTAGGTGGTCCAGGTGTAGTCGTCGGCCGGGTTCGCATTGAACCAGTCGTGGCTGTTGTCGGTGGACGGGCCGTTGCCCTTGCGCAGCGGATCGTTGGTGCCGGTCCACAGGAACAGGCGGTTGGTGTTGGTGCCGGTCTGGGTTGCGCAGTGGTAGGCGTCGCACAAGGTGAAGGCATTGGCCAGGGCGAATTGGAACGGCAGATCCGCTTCCTGGAAATGGCCCATCGAATGGTTCTGCTTGGCCTTGGGCCAGGCGTTCATCCGGCCATGGTCCCAGGCGGCCTGGGCATCGGTCCAGGAGTGCGGTGTGCCGCTGATCCGCATGAACGCGAAGTTCTGCGTGGTGTTGAGCGGGAACGGGGCAATGACCGGCGTCGCGGTGCCGGCGACGGTGGGCTGCACCCACACATTGCGGCCCTGGATACCGCTGCTGTCGGCGACGGGCGCCGGGAAGGGATCGCCGAAACCGCGCACGCCGTTGAGGGTGCCGAAGTAGTGGTCGAAGGACCGGTTCTCCTGGGTCAGGATCACGATGTGTTCGACATCCTTGATCGTGCCGGTGCGGCGGTTGGCCGCAATGGAGAGCGCGCGGGCGATGGCGGGCGGGAAAGCGGTCATCGCGGCGGAAGCGCCTGCGGCGCTGGCGACGGCGCGCAGGAAATGGCGACGGGGCGGCTGTTGATGCTGCGTCATGGGGTCATCCTTGTGCGTGCGGGGACGCGGGTCGGAGGGCGGCGGTGCGCATCGAACGCGCGGGTCGTCGCCGAGGCGGAAGTGGCTGGGCCTGGACGGGGTGCGCGAGTCAGTCGACGCGGCGACGGCGCATGAACAGGCCGACGAGGCCCAGGCCGGCGAGCGCCAGCGCGCCGGTGCCGGGTTCGGGCACGGCGCTGGTGAAGCTCAGGTCGTCCATGACGAAGTTCGCCGGATCATTGCTGCGGAAGACCAGGCGATCGACCGCGCCGCTGTAGCCGCTGGCGAGGAAGGTGGGGGAATCGCTCAGGTCCAGCGTCGAGGTCGAGCCCACGCGCGTGCCGCCGTAATAGAGGTCGATGGTGATGGACACGCCCTGGTAGCCGGCGAACCAGGCGCCGCTGAAGACGCTGGCGGTGGTGAAGCCGATGGCGCTGGTGTCGGCGCTGCCGTCCCAGCCGAGGGTGGCGCGATGGTCACCGGAATGCGGCGTGAACGGGGCTTGTTCGCCGGCGTACTGGAACCAGCTGCTCGCCGACCAATCGAGGCCGCCGTAGTTGACTGGCACCAGACCGTCGCTGCCGAGGTCGTCGAAGGTCAGCACGGTGGCCGAGGCCAGCGGTGCGGCGAGGGTCAGGCCAAGGGCCAGGGTGAACGGCACCAGGCCGGCGAGGCGGCTGAGGCGGGCGAAGGGCTTGCGCATGGGGACTCCTGAAGCAGATCGAGGGGCCGCCGGGCGCGCATGCTGACGCGCGAGGGTCAGCTCATGCAGGCGGCGAACTAGTCGATGTTCAGCGCCTGGTTTGACAGTGCGGTGAAGCTGCGGTGTCAGCGGCGGTGCGTCGGGATGGCCGCGACGGGGATGTCGTGGGAAGCAGGGGCGTGTCGTGGGAATGACGTCAAGATGTCATCCGACGGTGGGTCGAAGTTGGCTGGAGTAGGAGGTCCGGCGGCGATGTCCGAGGTTTCGCAAAGTCTTGACCCCCAGGCGAATCCTGGATGCCATCGGTCTCGCTAAATTGATCAGCCTTTGCTTCAACAAGGTCGGTGTGTATGAGATTTCCGGAATTCATCCCTGCCGTGGCTTGGGACATCAACGACCGCCCGCGTTGTCGTGGTCCATGGCGCCTGGCCGTGCAGGTCGCGCAGAGGTGGCTTGACGGCGCGGCTCCGCCGTGTGGCTCACTGGCACCCACCATCGATTTGCACGGCGCGCGCGCTGGCTCGCCCAGCAAGTGCCGCCACGCACCGGATGACCTTGCATGAACCGCGCGGATTTCCCAGCGCCTGAAGCCATCACGCTCCGGATAGCCACCGTGCGCGGCCAGCGCGTTCTGTTGGACGCCGATTTGGCAGCACTCTATGACGTTGAGACCAAACGATTCAACGAGGCCGTGAAGCGCAACATGAACAAGTTTCCGTCTGATTTCATGTTCCAGCTCTCTGCGGATGAGTGGCAGGCTCTAAGGTCGCAATCTGCGACCTTAGACATCACATTCGATGGACGCGGCAAGCATCGGAAGTACCTGCCCTATGCCTTTACCGAGCATGGCGCCATCATGGCCGCAAACTTGCTGTCCAGCGCCCGTGCCGTCGAAGTCGCCGTTTTCGTGGTTCGGGCCTTCGTGCAACTGCGCGAATGGGCCGCGACGCATGCGGATCTCGCACGGCGACTCGAGGAACTGGAGGAGAAGACCGAAGGCCTGGAGCAGAGCCATGGCCAATTCCGCCACAACACGCGTCTTCAGCTGAAGCAGGTGATCGAGACCCTGCGTGAGCTCATGACCCCACCGGATCCTCCCAAGCGGCCGATCGGTTTCGTCACACACGACGACAAGGACAAGTCGCAACAAGATGCTCAGAACACATCGAGCTGGTGATGGCGGCTCATCACTTCCAGAGGGTCAACTGCGGACATCGACTGGGACCTCACACATGAACGAACGTCACTCGCATGAGACGTTCCTGAAACAGCCAAGGATCACGGGGCTGCTCCATGGCGTCGGCGGGCGAAGATCTTCGTCAATGCGTCTGATCAGGGAGACCGTCCGCTGTGCTGCGCGTGCTAGGAGGATGCTCGCCCCGCTCGCAGTGGCATCGGTCCGCCTATTCCGCCCGACGAGCCATCTCACTTGGCACGGCCCACTCCTTCAGGCGATCGCCCGCGCCAGATTCCCCCGCGCCCGCACCTCCAGTCGTGCGCGCAAGTCCGCCGTGCTGTAGATCACCGGCCGATCCAGAAAGCGCCGCAGGATCTGCCTGCGCTTGTGGCGGAAGATCAAGCCCGGCACATGCGCGTATTCCTCGCAGATCTGGCGTTCATACTCGTCGAAGCGGGTCGTGTCGGCGCCCAGGATGGCCAGGTCGATGTCGACCAGCACCTGTTCGTCCAAAGTCACCGGCTCACGGGTATGCAGCGTGACCCACACCAGATCCCGCACCCGTTGCACGGATTCCCGAGCGACCCCCGCCGCCCCGAGTGCCTGTTCGGCCCAGGCCGCGCTGCGCGCTTCGTTGTCGCCACCGCGGAGCTCGTAGATTGCGTCGTGGAACCACAGCGCCATCTCGACTTCCGCCGGATGGGGTGGGAGATCGCGAACCTCGTCGAACAGGTTCAGGCATTCCTCGAGGTGCTGCTGCGTGTGGTACTTGCGCTGTGGCTCGGCGTAGCGCGCCAGCAGCGTATCGCGCAGGTCATGACCGTGGCCGGTGGCGCCCAGGGCGGTCCAGGCGCGCGTCCAGGAATCGACAAAGCGCGGTGTCATCCCGGCCCGAGCAGGAAGAACGGTACGGCGACCAGCACCGAGGCCGCAATGGCCACGACCACGAAGCCGAAGAAGCGGCCCACCGCTCCCAGTCGCTCGCCCGCAGGACGGCTGCGCAGCAGATAGACCGGTATGCCCACCACCGAGCACACGATCACCAACCCGGACAGCATGACGCCCACCCGGTGTTGCCGCGCCTGGGCGTCCCGACGCAGCCAGAGGTAGGCGACCAACGCCATGACCACGGCGTAGGCGACATCGAGTGCCCGGGACGGCGCCATGCCGCGCCAGTCGGCCAGACCATCCATCAGGCCCATGACCACGGCCAGAAGCAGCAGGAGGGCGAGGGCGCGACGGGTCGTCATGCGGTGAGGCGGCGAGAGGAATTCATCGGCGTGGAAGCTGGTCGGTATCGATGTCCACGAACTGCCAGAACATCTGATTGAAGTAGGGACGGCGATAGCCGCTCAACCAGGGTTGGCTGATGTCGGTGACATAGCGGTGCACCCGGAATTTCTGCGGCATGTAAGCGGTCAGCAGCTTCTGCGCCTCGCGCAGCAGCGCCAGCCGTTCCGGACTGTCGGGCATGACCAGCATGCGGCGGTACAGCTCATCGAAGCGCTCGAGCTTGAATCGGCCCAGGTTCTGGCCACCGGCCGCCGGGCCGTACATCAGCTCCAATCCCAGTTGCGCGTCCGGCGTGGAGCTGTTGAAGCCCAGCTGCCAGATCTGCAGCTGCGCCGCGCGGGCCGCCTTGAGGTTCTCCGGCCACTGGCCCATGCGGATCTTGAGCTTCACGCCCAGGCGGTCCATGTCGCGCTTCCACATCTCGTCGTAGGGCTTGGAGCGGGAGTCCGGCTGCGAGGCGTATTCGATGACCAGCGGGCGGCCATCGGGCAGGTCGCGCCAGCCATCGCCGTCCTTGTCGACATAGCCATAGAGGTCGAGCAACGCCTTGGCGCGGGCCAGGTCGAAATCGCTGTTCTCGGTCTTGAGGTCCTCGTCATAGCCCCAGGTCATCGGCGCGACCACCGTCTGCGCCGGCACCGCCTGATGGTGCCGCACCTGCGCGATCTCGGCCTCGATGTCGGTGGCCAGGCCGATGGCGCGGCGCAGGGCGACCTTCTCCGGCGTGTAGCCGCCCACCACCGGGTCTTCCATGTTGAAGTAGTACATCGTGCGGTCGCTGGCCAGCACACGGTGCAGGTGCATGCCCTGCTTGGCCAGGTTGGGCGCCAGCTTGCCGTGTGGCATGGCCACATCGGCGTATTCCTCCGGCAGGGTGAAGATCAGATCGAATTCGCGGTTGAGGAAGGACAGCCAGCGCGGCTGGCTTTCGCCAATGATGCTGATCTCGACCGCATCCACCATTGGCAGCCGGCGGCCCTTGTAGCGGGCCAGCAAAGCCTGGCCTTCGACATCATCCGGATTGGGTTGGGCGTCGTAGCGGATCTCGCGGAAGTCGGGATTGCGCACCAGCCGGATCAGCGAGCTGCGGCGCCAGCGCTCCAGCTTGAACGGGCCGGTGCCGACCGGATGCTCCATGATCCGGTCGCCGTAGCGCTCCACCACCTCCCGGGCCACGGCGCCGTAGGTGTCGCCGCCCGCCAGGTTGTAGATGAAGCGCGGCCGCGCCTGCTCCAGCCGGAACTGCAGCGTGTAGCGATCCAGCGCTCGCAGGCCGTCGATCGGCTTGTCGTAGTTGAAGGGCTTCTTGGTTTTCAGCGCTTCGTCGCGCAGCGCCTGCAGGCCGATGATTCCTTCCTGTCGGAAGGACGAATACAGCGGCGACTTCACTGCGGGATCGAAGAATCGCTTGAGGCTGTAGACGTAGTCCTCTGCCGTCAGTTCCCGCACGCGACCGCCGAAGGCAGGATCGTCGGCGAACCGGATGCCGGGCCGCAGCCGGATGGTCCAGGTGCGGAAGTCGTCCGAGACTTCCGGCATCGCAGCGGCGGTGTTGGGCAGCAGCTTGAAGGGACGGGCCAGGTAGTCGTAGTTGTAGAGCGATTCGAAGATGTGGGCCGTGATGATCCGCGAATACAGATCGCTCAGCTGCGCAGGATCGAAGCCGGTCTCCGCGACCAGAAAGGCGTATCGCAGCACCTTCTCCGGCTGGGCCGCTGGGACGGTGCCGGACGCGGGGGCGATGGATGACGGTGTCGCTGGGGGAGACGAGACCGCCGCGGTTGTTGAGGTTGTGGCGCCCGGTGCGACGGCGGCCTGGGCCACCGGAACGCTGGCCGCAGGAGCCTCGCCCGCGCCGGCTGCTCGCGCGCCACCGGGCGTCGCGGTGAGCAGCGCCAGTGCGAGCGTGCCGATCGTGGAGACAAACGTAGGCAGACGCATGGCGTGATGGAGGCTGAGGCTAGTGGGTGGTGACCGGGGCGACGGTGGCGGCGGTGCCGGTGGCGTTGACTGTGGCGGCGCTGTGGGACGCGGCGAGCTGTTCGCCTGGCGCGACGATATCCACATATTCCCACCAGTTCTGCCAGAAGGCCCCGCGGCGGAAGCCGATCAGCTCCGGCCGGGCGATGTCGGTGATGAAGCGATGGCCGCGGTACTTGTAGGGCAGGTAGGCGGTGGCGATGCGCTTGGTCTCCAGGAAGACGGCCTCTCGCTCGGGGCCGTCCGGCAGGTGACTGGCCTCCTCATAGAGCTTGTCCAGCGCGGGCAGGCGGAAGCGGGCGTAGTTCTGACCGTTGATCTGGCTGCTGTACATGCGGGCCAGGGAGTCCTGGCCATCGGGCTTGGAGGCCGAGGTGGCGAGCGACCACATGGTGAAGCGGCCGCCCCGCATCGCCTTCAGGTTCTCCGGCCACTTGCCGGTCTTGAAGCGCAGCCGGATGCCGATGGCGGCGAGGTTCTTCTGGTAGATCTCGTCGATCTGGCGCTGGAAGGCTTCCGGCGTGGTGAGGCTTTCGATGATCAGCGGCTGGCCATCGGGCAGGTCGCGCCAGCCGTCGCCGTCCTGGTCGACATAGCCGTACAGGTCCAGCAGCGCCTTGGCCCGAGGGGGGTCATAGTCGCCAATCTCGCTTTTGAAGCTGGCGCTGAAGCCGGTCGTGTTCGGCATGTAGAGCGATTGCGCGGTGATCGCCTGGCCGCGCCGGGCCACCCTCAGCTCGCGGCCCACGTCCATGGACAGGCTGATCGCGCGGCGCAGCGCCACCTTCTCGGCCGTATAGCCGCCCACGATCGGGTCTTCCATGTTGAAGACGGTGAACAGCACGTCGGAAGCCAGGGTGCGATAGCCCTTCATGCCCTGCTTGGCCAGGTTGGGCGCGATCCGGCCCTGCGGCATGGCCTGGCTGATGAAGTCTTCCGGCACCCGCTCGATGTAGTTGAACTGGCCGTTCAGGAAGGACAACCAGCGCGGCTGGTTCTCCTCGATCACGCTCACTTCGACCCGGTTCACCATCGGCAGCCGCCGTCCTTTGAAGCGCGCCAGCAGCGCCTGGCCTTCGGCATCGCCGGGGGCGGGATGGACTTCCTGCTCATAGAAGCGCTCCCGATAGGCCGGATTGCGCTCCAGCACGATCAGCGAGCTGCGGCGCCATTGCTTCAGCACAAACGGGCCGGTGCCGACCGGATGCTCCATCGAGGCCCCGGGATAGGCCTCGATCACTTCGCGGGCCACGGCGCCGTACAGATCGCCCTGGGCAAAGGTCTCCATCAGGCGCGGACGCGTTTCGCGCACCCGGAACTGGAGGGTGTAGCGGTCCAGCGCCTTCAGGCCGTCGATCGGCTTGTCGTAGTTGAAGGGCTTGCCGCTCTTGCGCACTTCCGCGCGGTACTCGGACAGCCCGATCAGGCCCAGCTCCTCGACCTCGCTCCACGACGGCGCATTCACCGCCGGATCCGCGAACCGCTTGATCGCATAGACATAGTCCGCGGCGACCAGCTCGCGCGGCTGACCCTTGAAGGCGGGATCGTCGGCGAAGCGGATGCCGGGCTTCAGCCGCACTGTCCAGGTCTTGTAGTCGTCGCTGATCTCGGGCGCGGCGGCGGCGGTCAGGGGCCGCAGCTGCGCCGGACGGGCGAGGTGGTCGTAGACGTACATGCCCTCGAAGATGTGGGGCGTGATCATCCGCGAGTAGAGGTCGGTGATCTTGGCTGGATCGAAGCCGGTCTCCGCCTGGCGCAGCGCAAAGCGCAGCACCTTGGGCGGATGCGCCGCGACCTCGGCCGAGGCCACGCCACCTGGCGCCGCGACGGCCGCCGGGGCCGTCCCTTCGGCAAGCACGAGCCACGCCGGCGTCAGCAGGCCCGCACCCAGCAGAGCGGCGCGCAGCAGGCGCAGGGGAGCGGAGCATCGGGCGTTCATCGCGGGATCCAGTCTGTGGCGAGTGGGAGCGGTCGGGGCGGGGCGGTATCGACGAGGCGTGATCGACGAGGCGAGATCGGGGTGGCGCGGTGAGCAGCCGCGCTTACTTCACCTGGGCGCGCTGGAAGGCCTCGGTGTCGATGTCGACATAGGTGTAGAAATCGCGCTGGTAGAGGTTCTTGTCGTAGCCTACGACCCACGGCTGAGTCATGTCGGTGAAGATGCGGTGCACATGGACCTTGTAGGGCATGTAGGCGATCAGCAGGCGCTGGGCCCGGTCCATCACCGCCCGGCGCTCGGGACCGTCGGGCAGGCTGTGCTGCTGACGGTAGAGCGCATTGAACTCGGGCAGGTCGAAGCGGGCCTTGTTGGACTGACCCTTGCTGCCCACATAGCCCAGGCCGAGGAAGTTCTCGCCATCGGGCACGTCCGCGCTCCAGCCCATGCCCCACATCTGCAGCTTGCCGGCGTTGGCGGCCTTGAGGTTCTCGGGCCACTTGGCGATCTTGAAGCGGATCCGGATGCCCAGGGCGTCCATGTTCTTTTGCCAGAGTTCCGAGAGCTGGCGCTTCTGGCCGTCCGGCTCGGTGGCGTATTCGATGACCAGGGGGCTGCCGTCGGGCAGGTCGCGCCAGCCGTCGCCGTCTTTGTCGACATAGCCGTACAGGTCCAGCAGCGCCTTGGCGCGGCCGCGGTCGAACTCGCTCATCTCCGACTTGAACTGCTTGTCGTAGCCGGTCACGCCCGGCGAGATGATGCCCTGCGCGGGGATCGCCTGGTTGCGGCGCGGCAGGCGGATCTCCTGCTCGAGGTCGATGCCCAGGGCGATCGCCCGGCGCAGCGCGATCTTGTCGGCGGTGTAGCCGCCCACCACCGGATCTTCCATGTTGAAGTAGGAGATCGCCACATCGGCCCGCTCATAGCGCACCGCCTGCACGCCCTCCTTCGCCAGATTGGGCGCGAGCTTGTTCTGCGGCATGCCGATGGGTGCGAACTCCGCCGGCAGGTCGTCCAGCATGTCGAATTCCTTGCGCAGGAACGACAGCCAACGCGGCTGGCTTTCCTCGATCACCGCGATCTCCACGCGGTCGACCATCGGCAGCTTGCGGCCCTGCAGACGGCGCGCCGCCTCGATCAGCTCGGGGCGGCCGGTCTTCGGCACCTCTTCCTGGTAGCGCAGCTCGCGGAAATTGGGGTTCTTCTCCAGCACGATGCGCGATGATCGCCGCCATTCCGCCAGTTGCCAGGCGCCGGTGCCGACCGGGTGTTCCATGATGCGGTCGCCGTAGAACTCAACCACCTCCCGCGCGACGATGCCCACCATCGGGTCGGCGAAGTGATAGAGCAGCCGCGGGTCGCTGTTGGCCACGCGCAGCTCGACGGTGTAGCGGTCCAGCGCGCGCAGGCCTTCCACCGGGCGGTCGTAGTCGAACGGGGTCTTGTTCTTCAGCGCTTCGGCACGGACGTCCGACAGGCCGAGGATCTTGGCGCCTTCGAAGCGATAGAGATGGCCGCTCTTGATCCGCGGGTCGTAGTGGCGCTTGATCGAATAGATCAGGTCCTGCGCGGTGAGTTCACGGCGCTTGCCCTTGAACGCAGGATCGTCGGCGAAGTAGATGCCCTGCTTGAGCCGGAAGACGAAGCGCTTGGCATCGTCCAGCACCTCGGGCATGCCGTCGGTGACGGCCGGTTCCAGCCGGTAGGGACGCGCCAGATAGCTGAAGCGCAGCGGCGCATCGAAGATGCCGGCGGTGATGTTGCGCGAATACAGGTCGGTCACTTGCGCCGGATCGAAACCGGTTTCTGCGGCGCGGATGGCATAGCGCAGCACCTTGGGTGCGGCGGCCGTGGGTGTGGGGCTCTGGGCGGCGCCGTCGGCGGCGCGGGCAGGGAAAAGCGGAACCAGTGTCAGGGTCGCGGCCACGGTGGCCGCCAACGTGCGGAGCCGGGCCCATCCGGCGGCCCGTTGCTGGGCCGGAGTGCGTCGCATCAAGATGCCATCCTCGAAAAACAGGGGCGCGCCGCTCGTGACCGCGCGCGAAAGGAAACCTTCAGTCTAAAAGCCAGGCTCCGGACTGACCATGCCGGCAACCCTGCTCGTGGAGGGCGGTCGGCTCGCGGGGGCGAATTGTGAACCAAAGCGCTTGGCTCCTCCGCAGTCGATCTTCAGTTTTCTTCGATGGATTCAGGGCAAATGCCGGTGTTGGCATGGGATGTGCTCGCGTAGACTCGCGCGTGATTTGCTGATCCCCAGGCCCCGGCCGTCACAAGCGTCCGGGGTCTTGCTTTTGTCTGTTGTCCTTTGCCCGCACACGCCGGGCGAGGCGACGCTTGAATGGAGTTCCGCGGCAATGGCGGCTTACCTCGTCAGGCGCCTGTGGCAAATGATCCCCACCTTGTTGGGCGTCGTGCTGCTGGTGTTCTTCCTCTTCAAATGGTTTGGTGGCGATCCGGCCGAAGTGCTGGGCGGCCTCAACGCCAGTCCCGAACAGATCCAGTCCATCCGCGAACAGCTGGGCCTGGACAAGCCCACCTGGGAACAGCTGCTGATCTTCCTCAAGCAGATCGCCACCTTCGACTGGGGCAAGAGCTGGGCGACCAATGAATCGGTCGCCAACCTCTTCGCCACCCGCATGCCGGCCACGCTGACGGTGATGCTGCCGATCCTGCTGCTGGAAGTGCTGCTGGCGATCCCCTTCGCACTGGCCGTGGCCTACCTGCGCGGCAGCCTGACCGACCGCGTGGTGATGATGGTGACGACGATCGCGGTGTCGATCTCGCTGCTGGTCTATGTGATCGTGTTCCAGTACTTCTTCGCCTTCCGGCTCGGCTGGTTCCCGGTGCAGGGCTGGAGCGACAGCCTGTGGACCAACCTGACCACCTACGCCCCGCTGCCGGTGTTCGTCGCGGTGGCGGTGGCGCTGTCGCCCTACACCCGGCTGTACCGCACCTTCTTCCTCGACGAGATCGGCCATGAATACGTGCGCACCGCGCGCGCCAAGGGCCTGACCGAGAAGACCATCCTGCTCAAGCATGTGCTGCGCAACGCGATGATCCCGATCATGACCAACATCTCGGTGGCCTTGCCAGGGGTGTTCGTGGGCTCGTTCCTGCTCGAGGTGTTCTTCTCCATTCCCGGCCTGGGTCGCGAGATCCTGCTGGCGGTCAACCGCAACGACTACCCGGTCATCCAGGCGTTCGCGATCTACATCGCGGCACTGACCATGGTGGTCAACCTCATCACCGACTTGCTCTACAAGATGGTGGATCCGCGGGTGGTGCTGAAATGAAGACGCGCCTCTCTTCCCGCCTTCCTTCCCCCATTTCTTCCTGCGTTGCAGCGCTTCCCGCGCCCTGCCTGGTTTCTCTGGAGTTGTCGGTATGAGCAGCGTGATGACGACGGCGAGCGCGCCGGTGAAGTCGGGCGCACGGTCGCAAAGTGTCTGGGCCGCCTCCTGGCGCCGACTGCGGTCCGACAAGGTCGGCATGGGCGCGATGGCGGTGGTGATCCTGTCGCTGCTGCTGGTGGTGGCCGCCGGCCTGGGCCTGGTGGCCGGCGACTGGCAGCGTGAGACCGGCGTGCCCAATGCGCCGCCGACCTTCATGGGTCCCGCACCGGCCGAGAGTGCCGGCGCGATCGAACAGCCCAAGGGGCCGAATGTCGACCTGAGCGACATCGACCCGCTGGCGCCCAAATACGCCGAATGGGCCGAACGGTCCAAGCAGTACAAGACCGACGAAGCCCCCCGGGCGCAGACCCTGCCCTTCGGTGCCGACCGGCTGGGCCGGGACGTGCTGGCCAAGGCGGTCAAGGGCGCGGAGATCTCGATCATGGTGGGCCTGCTGGCGGCCGTGGTCGCCACGCTGATCGGCACGGTGCTGGGCGCGTTGTCGGGCTTTTACGGCGGCAAGGTGGGCGACTTCCTGGAATGGGTCTACAACGTCTTCACCGCGATGCCCAACATCCTGCTGATCTTCGCGTTTGCGGTGGTGTTCGGCCGCGGCGTGCTGCCGGTGGTGATGATCCTGGGCCTGGCGGGCTGGACCGGCATCTACCGGCTGGTGCGGGCCGAGTTCATGAAGCACTCGGTGCGCGAATACGTGCGCTCGGCCGAGGCCATCGGCGCCAGCAAGACCTCGCGCATGTTCAAGCACATCCTGCCCAACGTCTCGCATGTGGCGCTGGTGCAGCTCTCGCTGCATGTGGTGAGCTTCATCAAGAGCGAAGTGATCCTGTCCTACCTGGGCCTGGGCGTGAGCGTGGACCAGGTGTCCTGGGGCACCATGCTGTCCGAAGCCCAGGGCGAACTGATCCTGGGCTACTGGTGGCAGCTGGTCGCGGTGACCGGCTTCATGGCGGTGTTCGTGACCGCCTTCGCCCTGTTCACCGATGCATTGCGCGATGCGCTCGATCCCAAGCTGCGCGGCCTGGAATGACGGCCTCCCTCACTTGAGCGCCAAGGACGATTGATATGTTGCTGAGTATTCAAGACCTGAAGGTCGCCTTCCGCATGGGCAAGGTCAACGGCGAGATGCAGCGCTCGCTGGCAGTGAAGGGGGTCAGCTTCGACATCCCGGAAAACAGCACCGTGGCGCTGGTCGGCGAGTCGGGCTCGGGCAAGAGCGTGACCGCCATGTCCATCCTCAACCTGCTGCCGGACAATGCCGAACGCACCGGCCAGATCCTGTTCCAGGGCCGTGATCTGCTGAAGACGACGCTGCGCGAGCTGCAGTCCATCCGCGGTCGCGAGATCGCCTGCGTCTTCCAGGATCCGATGAGCTCGCTCAATCCGGTGTTCCCGGTGGCCGACCAGATCATGGAGCCGCTGATCAAACACCTGGGCCTGTCTCGCCGTCAGGCGCTGGTGCGGGCGGAGGAACTGCTCAACGAGGTCGGCATCCCTGATGCGAAGCGGCGCCTGAAGAGCTATCCGCACGAGATGTCGGGCGGGCAGCAGCAACGGGTGATGATCGCCGTGGCCCTGGCCTGCAGCCCCAAGCTGCTGATCGCCGACGAGCCCACCACCGCCTTGGATGTGACCATCCAGCGCCAGGTGATGGAGCTGCTGGCGCGACTCAAGGAGTCGCACAAGATGAGCATGCTGTTCATCTCGCACGACCTGGGCGTGGTGGGCGAGATCGCCGACCAGGTGGTCGTCATGCGCCACGGCGAGATCCGCGAGAAGGCGCCGGTGGCCGACATCTTCCATCAGCCGCAGGATGCCTACACCAAGGCGCTGCTGGCCTGCCGTCCGTCGCTGACCGAGAACCCCGCGCGCCTGATGGTCATCGACGACCACATCGCCGGCCGCGGCGCGCAAGGCATGGGCAAGGCCAAGGATCCGAATGCGCCGGTCATCCTGGAAGCCAAGGGCCTGCGCAAGAGCTTCTTCTTCAAGTCCGGCCTGTTCGGCAAGACCGAGTTCAAGGCGGTGAAGGGCGTGGACTTCCAGCTGCGCAAGGGCCACACCCTGGGCGTGGTCGGCGAGTCCGGCTCCGGCAAGACCACGATGGGCCTCACGCTGTTGCGCCTGCACGAGCCCACCGGCGGTGAGGTGCTGTTCGAAGGCCAGGACCTGCTGAAGATGTCCGGCCCGGACTGGCAGAAGATGCGCCGCCGCATCCAGGTGGTGTTCCAGAACCCGTATGCGTCGCTCAATCCGCGCTTCACCATCGCGCAGACGCTGCTGGAGCCGATGGAGATCCATCAGATCGGCGCCAGCCACGACGAACGCCTGGCCACTGCCAGCGCCCTGCTCAAGAAGGTCGGCCTGGACGAGTCCGCGCTGCCCAAGTACCCGCACGAGTTCTCCGGTGGTCAGCGCCAGCGTATCGCCATCGCGCGCTGCCTCACGCTGCAGCCGGAAGTGCTGGTGCTCGATGAAGCCGTCTCCGCGCTCGACGTCTCCGTCCAGGCCCAGGTGCTCAACCTGCTCAAGGACCTGCAGGATGAGTTTGGGCTCAGCTACATCTTCATCTCCCACGATCTGGCCGTCGTCAAGTTCATCTCCGACGAAGTGCTGGTGATGCAGCACGGCGATGTGGTCGAACAAGCCGACGCGCGAGCTTTGCTGGCTGCGCCGAAGGAGGACTACACACGTCGGCTGCTCGGTGCGGTGCCACGAGGCTACCAAGGTGCTGGGGCGGCGGCGGGCGCCGCGGTGGCCTGAGGCTGGGGCTGCTGGGGCTGGCCTCGTGGTTCTGGGTCGTGTGTCGAGGCTCCTCGATAGACCCCGGCCCTCCTCCTGGTCTCCCCCTTCCCCCACCGAGCAGGCTCAGCGGACCTGGGGTCTGTTTGCTCCATGTCCTCCTTCGGCTGCCTGTCGGCAGCCGAATTCCCCCTAATACTTCCGCAAACAGACCCCAGGTCCGCTGAGCCCCATCACCACCCTGCCTTCACCCCAAGGGTTCCCTACACCGTCCACAGACCTTCCCCAGACTGTCGCAGACCAACTCCCAAACCGTTCTCCAGACCTTTCGCTGGACCTTCCGCCGCACCTCCCCTGTGGCGCGCAGCGCCCGGGATATGCCCGTAGTGGCGTCGCCATTCGCGCTCACTACACTCGGAGGCTCCCAGTAGTGAGGTGAGTCCATGGCGTGGTTGATGCGCTGGCGGCAAGTGGCCGTCAGCCCTGAGCGGGCAGTTGCCCCAGATGAACGGTTGTCCTGGCCGCAGACGGCGGTCCTGGGCTTGCAGCATGTGGTGGCGATGTTCGGCGCGACGGTGCTGGCGCCGCTGTTGATGGGTTTCGACCCGAATGTGGCGGTGTTGATGAGCGGCGTGGGCACGCTGCTGTTCTTCGTGCTGGTCGGCGGTCGGGTGCCCAGTTATCTCGGCTCGAGCTTCGCCTTTATCGGCGTGGTGATCGCCGCCACTGGGTACTCCGGCAGCGGCCCGAATCCGAATCTGGCAGTGGCCCTGGGCGGCATCGTGGCCTGCGGGGTGGTCTACACCCTGATCGGCATGGTGGTGAGCGCCACCGGTGGCGCCTGGGTGGAGCGATGGATGCCGCCCGTGGTCACCGGTGCCGTGGTGGCGGTGATCGGCCTGAACCTGGCGTCGGTCCCGATCAAGAACATGGCGCCCACGCCCTTCGATGCCTGGATGCAGGCGATCACCTTCCTGAGTGTGGCGGCAGTGGCCGTGGTGGCCCGCGGCATGCTGCAGCGTCTGCTGATCCTGGCCGGTCTCATCCAGGCCAGCCTGATCTATGCGCTGCTGACCAACGGATTGGGGCTGGGCAAGCCGGTCGACCTGTCCGCCGTGATCGCCGCCCCGTGGTTCGGCTGGCCGCAGTTCATGGCGCCCCGCTTCGAGTTCCAGGCCATCGCGATGATCGTGCCGGTGGCGCTGATCCTGGTGGCGGAGAACCTCGGCCATCTCAAGGCGGTCGGCGCGATGACCGGCCGTGACCTGTCGCCCGACTATGGCCGCGCCTTCATCGGCGACGGTCTGGCGACCATCGTCAGCGGCGCATCCGGCGGCACCGGCGTGACCACCTATGCCGAGAACATCGGCGTGATGGCGGCCACCCGCATCTACTCCACCGCCGTGTTTGTCATCGCGGCGCTGATGGCGTTGCTGCTCGGCCTGTCGCCGAAGTTCGGCGCGTTGATCCAGGCCATCCCGCTGGCGGTGATGGGCGGGGTCAGCATTGTCGTCTTCGGGCTGATCGCGATCGCCGGCGCCCGCATCTGGGTGGATCATCAGGTCGATTTCCGCGATCCCCGGAATCTGATGGTCGCGGCCATCACCCTGGTGCTGGGCACCGGTGATTTCACGTTGAAGATCGGTGCGTTCTCGCTCGGAGGGATCGGTACCGCGACCTTCGGCGCCATCCTCCTCTACGCGCTGCTGGGGCGAGCACGCCAGTGAGCGGTGTCGGGCGGCCAGGGCCACCCGCCATCCGCAGCAGGAGAACGCGACGTCCTGCACGCTGGAGCGGGCCTTTCGCTCCGATGTGACGGTCACGGCAGGTACAACTCGGCATCAGCACACGATGAGCATGGTGAGGCGTCCGCGATCCGCAGAGCACAAGGCGCCGCCTGAGGCGCTCGGCGGTCAGCCGGGCGCCGGGCGGTGGACCTCGCTGTTTGTCTCCGGGTGGGGGATGGCGCTCGGCATGAGCATGGTCCTGACGCTCATGCCGCTGGCGGGTTGCGGCGATCGGCGGGAGGACGTCCCCGTCGCGGCGACCCAGGATCGTGCCCTGCGCAGCGAGCTCGAACAGCAGGAGCGGATCGGCCTGGCCCATCCCCAGGCGCATGCGCAGGCCTTGGCGCAGCTGGAAGCGAGCAGCCCCTTCGGCAGCGCCGAGCGCCTGGAAGCGATCAGTCAGCGGGCGGCCTTGCTGGCGCAATTGCGCGACCGCCCCGGCCATGAGGCGGCGGTGGAAAGTCTGAAGGCGTGGCCGGAGGCCTCGCCCATGCGCCGGCAGGTCCCGCTGGCCTTGATGCTGGCCCGGGCCCAGTGGCTCAAGGCCAATGGTGAACTGGGTGCGGGGGTGCGGCTACTGGGCAGCGGCCTGGGCGAGTTGGATGTGCATGGCGCCGACCCGGTGCTGCTGTGGCGCGCCACCCTCTTGCTGGGCTATCTGCAGAGTGACTACGGCGAGGTGGATGCCTCGGTCGAGAACGGCCTGAAGGCCCTGGAGCAAGCCCGCGCCCTGGGCTCGGCCTGGCGAACCGCCACCACCGAAACCACGCTGGCCTTCGCCTACTTCCGCAGCCAGCAGTTCGATCAGGCCCAGCGGATCGCGCAGGAGGCGCTGGTCGCTGCACAGCAGGATCCCGATCCGGTGCTGATGTACCAGGTCCACACGATGCGCGGCATCGTGCATTCCGTGGATGAGGACCAGCGCCTGACCCAGCAGGCCCGCGAGCAGGCGCTGCAGTACGCGCGCGAAGCCCAGGCGCCGGGCCTGCAGGCGCTGGCGCTGGGCAACCTCGCGGATTTCGAGCTGCGCCGGGACCACTTCGCCCGCGCGCTCACCCTGGCCGAACAGAGCATGGCGTTGGCCCGGGACGCCCACGACATCTCCACCGAAATCCTTGCCCGCCACAACATCGGCATCGCCAAGATCGGCCTGCGCCGGCTGGATGAAGGCAAGCGCGATGTGCTGCAGGCGATCACCATGGATGCCCAGCGCGAAGCCGGCAGCAACGCCGCCGATTCCTGGTTGGAGTTGGGCACCTACCTGGAGAAGGTCGATGACATCGCCGGTGCGGTCGATGCCTATCACCGGGGCCGGCAGTTCCAGGACACGGTGCTGCGGGACGTCACCCGCAAGACGGTGCTGGAAGCGCAGGCGCGCTTCGAGGACCAGCAGCGTCAGCTGGAGATCCGGCTGCTCAACCAGGACAACCACCTCAAGGCGGAACAGATCCGCAACCGCGATCTGCAGCTCAAGCTCTGGGCAGAAGTCGGGGGCTGCGTGCTGGTGTCCGGTGCGCTGCTGGCGCTGGCCTATCGGCGCATCCGACGCACCAATGCGGCGCTGGCGCAGACCAACGAATCACTGCGGGTGCAGAGCGAGCGCGACCCGCTCACCGGGCTGGCCAATCGCCGCCATTTCCAGCAGATCGTCGCCCATCGCGTCGAGCGCGGCGAAGGCCTGCGCGGCAGCCTGTTCCTGATCGACATCGACCACTTCAAGCGCATCAACGATCAATGGGGGCACGCCGCCGGAGACTCGGTGCTGATCGAGGTCGCACGTCGCCTGCGCAGCGTGCTCCGCGAGCAGGACCTGGTGGTGCGATGGGGCGGTGAAGAGTTCCTGATCCTGGTGAAGTCCGAAGACACCGAGGACGCCCGTCAGCTCGGCCAGCGGCTGCTGGACCAGATCGGTGACATGCCGGTCGACCACGGCCCGCTGCGCATTCCCATCAGCGCGTCGATCGGTTTCGCGAGCTTCCCGATCGCGCCACGCGATCTGACGCCCTCGTGGGAGCGGGCCATCGACCTGGCCGATACGGCCATGTACATGGCCAAGGCCCACGGTCGCAACAAGGCCTATGGGATCGCCGCCATGCGCTGCGAGGACCTGGAAGCGCTGCAGGCCTTGGCCGGCCGATTGGAGTCGGCCTGGCATCAGGGCCAGGTGGAGCTGGTCAGCCTGCTGGGGCCGACCCAAGGAGAACGGGCTTGAGCGGCCAGCGCGATCGCGCGTCGCAACCTGAGGTGTGGCCGTCACGCTGGCCATGCCGGCGGCAATCCCTGGGGGCGCTGCGGTCGCTGCGGTCGCTGCGGGCGCTGGGATCGTTCGGGGCGCTGACAGGGCTGTGGTCTTCGGTCTGCCGGGTTCGGGCGACGCGCGCGCGGGCTAGGGCGGCCGTTCTCCTTCTGGGCGTGATCGCCGCGGGCCTCGGCGCCGCGGCACAGGCGCATGGGCCGGACCGGGCGCTGGATCTCCAGCTCAGCCAGTGGGAACGTCAGAGCTACAACGATCCGGGCGGTGCGCTGCGCGGCCTGCGAGCCCTGCGCGTCGACCCGCAGCATGCGGACCAGCGCATGACGATCGACTACATGATCGGCCGGGTTCAGGCGGTGTCCGGGGACGTCGATCAAGCCCGGCTCATCGGCGACGAACTCGAGTCCCGCCCCGGCGGCGCGCCGCTGGCCCGCATCCTGCGCGCCGAGGTGCAGGACCGCATCGGGCTGACGGTCAAGGCCGGCGACCTCGCTCAGCAGGCCCTGGCCGACCTGGAGCCCGCCTGCGTGCCAACGGCCAATGCCGCCCACAAACTCGGCCCGAATTGCCAGTGGCGAGCCACCTACCACGCGATGCGCCTGCTGGCGCGGGCGCAGGGAGCCCGCGGTGAACTGGCCTTTGCCGATGCGCGGCTGCGCCAGGCGCTCGCGCTGGCCCAGGCGGTGCCGGACGCCTACACCAGCGCGCAGACCATGGGTCTGCTGGCGCTGTCGGCCCAGTCGCTGGATCAGTCGGCCATCGCCCACCAGTGGGTGACGCAGGCTTCGCAGCTCTCGCAAGGGGATGTGCTGGCGATGGTGCGCATCCGCATGATCGAAGCCACGTTGGCGGCTCGACGTGCCGACCAGCAGGCGCAACGCGCGGCGCTGGAGGATGGCCTTCGACTGGCCGAGCATGCCGATGCACGGCGCGAAGTGGCGTCCATGCGCACCAACCTCGCTGATGCCTACATGCATTCCAACGAGCCGGCCAAGGCCGCCGAGCAGGCCCGTGCCGCGCTGCCGGTGGTGCTGGAGTTCGGCGACCAGCGCCTGGAGCGCACCTTGCGCCACAACCTGTCTGTGGCGCTGATCCTGCTGCGGCAGTTGGAGCCAGCACGCCGCGAGATCGAGCGGGTCAACGAGATCGCACGCGGCGACAGCGACAACGTGCGCCGCAGCCTGCAACTGCGCGAACTGGGCGAGGCCTATGCCAAGGTCGGCCAATGGCGGGAAGCCTTGCGCCTCTATCACGAGGAGCGGGCCCTGAGCGCCGAGACCGCTCAGCGCAACCGGGAGTCCTCGCTGCAGCAACTGCGCCTGAAGTACGACAGCGAAGCCAAGCAACGCGATCTGGAACTGCTGCGCCGCGACCAAGCGCTCAAGCGCCAGGAACTGGCGAACCGGCGCCTGGCGCAGTATGTGGGCGTGGGGCTGGCGGCGCTGCTGGGCCTGTCGGTGATCCTGCTGGGCGTGATGCTGGTGCGGGTGCGTGACGCCAACCGGCAGCTCAGGGTCAACCAGCGGCTGCTGCGGGCCCAGAGCGAGCGGGATCCCCTCACTGACCTGGCCAACCGTCGCCATTTCCTGTCGGTGATGGACCGGCAGGCCCGCACCGAGTTTCAGGGCGCGCTGCTGATGATCGACATCGACCACTTCAAGGTCGTCAACGATCGCCACGGCCATGCGGCGGGTGATGCGGTCATCTGCGAGGTCGCGCGGCGCATCAGTCAGGCGGTGCGCATCGACGACCTGGTGGTGCGCTGGGGCGGCGAGGAGTTTCTCGTCTTCGCGCCCGGCGTGGCCCAGGAACAGCTGCAGCTGATGGCCGAGCGGATCCTGATGACCGTCGGCGACGAGCCGATTCCCACCGAAGACGGCGCGCTGAGCGTCACCTGCTCGATCGGCTTCGCCCACTTTCCGTTGGCGCCGGCGCAACTGACGCTGCATTGGGAACAGGCAGTGAACTGGGCCGACATGGCGCTCTACACGGCCAAATCCCAAGGCCGCAACCGAGCGCGCGGCGTCATCGCCGTCCAGGCCTCCGATGCGCAGGCGCTACGGCAGATCGAAGCCAACTTCGAAGCCGCGTGCAGCAGCGGCCTGGTGACGATGCAGACCCTGCGGGGACCCGACGAGGAGGCGGTCTCGGCCTGATCGTGCCGAGACCGCCGACGGTCGACCGCTGACTGGCGACCGCGGTATCGACATCGACCGACATCGACCGACATCGCCCGATAGCGATCGACCACCGCGAGGCGGTCAGGCCCGCTTCGCGTCCACCGCGTCCGTTGTTCCGATGGCTTCCAGCTCCGCCATCACCGAGGGCGAAAGGTCGAGCTGGGCCGCCGCCAGGTTTTCGCGCAGGTGGCCGACGGACGAGGTCCCCGGAATCAGCAGCAGATTGGGTGATCGCTTCAGCAGCCAGGCCAGGGCCACCTGCATCGGCGTGGCCGCCACGCGTGCGGCGATCTGAGACAACGCGGTGGACTGAATCGGACTGAAGCCGCCCAGCGGGAAGAACGGCACGTAAGCAATGCCGTCCCGGGCCAGTTCGTCGATCAGGGCGTCGTCGCGGCGATGGACCAGGTTGTACTGGTTCTGCACGCACACCACTGTGCAAAGCCGCTGCGCCTCGGCGATCTGCGCGGCGGTCACATTGCTCAGGCCGATGTGGCGGATCAGCCCTTGCTGCTGCAGTGTGGCCAGCGCGGTCAACGGCGCTTCGATGCTGCCTTCCGCCGGGCCGAACACATCGAACATGGCGCGAAAGTTGACCACTTCCAGCCGGTCGAGTCCGAGGTGGCGCAGGTTGTCGTGCACGGCGGCGGTCAGCGCGTCGGCGGAGGTGGCGGGCAGCCACGCGCCTTGGGCGTCCCGCACCGCGCCGACCTTGGTCACGAGGGTCAGGTCCTGCGGATAGGGGCTGAGGGCTTCGCGAATCAGTTGGTTGGTGATGTGGGGACCGTAGAAGTCACTGGTGTCGATGTGATTCACGCCGGCGTCGATCGCAGCGCGGAGCACCGCCAACGCCGCATCGCGGTCCTTCGGCGGGCCGAACACATGCGGTCCGGCCAACTGCATGGCGCCGTAGCCCAGGCGGTTGACCGGGCGGTCGCCGAGGAGAAAAGTGCCGGCGGAGAGAAGGGTCTGCGTCATGTCGCGTCCTGTGTGGGCTGGGAATGGCGCCAGTCTAGGAAGCGGGCCGGTGCTTGATAAGCCCATCCAATCCGCACGGGCTGTGCATAATTCCGAACAATGAAAGCCGACCTGGGAGACCTCAACGCGTTCGTCGCCGTGGTGAAAGCCGAGGGCTTTCGGGGTGGGGCCCGCCAGATCGGGATGAGCGCGTCGGCGGTCAGCGACGCGGTCCGGCGGCTGGAGACGCAGCTGGGGGTGCGCCTGCTTCACCGCACCACGCGCAGCGTCGCACCCACCGAAGCCGGCCAACGGCTGCTGGAGCGACTCACGCCGGCGCTGCAGGAGGTCGAATCCGCGCTGGACGTGGTCAATGGATTCCGCGATCAGCCCGCCGGTACGCTGCGACTGAATGTCCCGATCTCCGCGCTGAAACTGGTGCTGCCGGCCATCGTGCCCGCCTTCCGCGCGGCCTATCCGGACATCCTGCTGGAGGTCATCGCCGAAGACGGCTTTGTCGATGTGCTGGCGGCGGGCTGTGATGCCGGCATTCGCTACGGCGAGCGGTTGGAGCAGGACATGATCGCCGTGCCGATCGGTCCTCGCATCCAGCGCTTCGCCTGTGCGGCCTCACCGGACTACCTGGCACGCCGGGGGATGCCCGGTCATCCCAAGGAGGTCCTCGACCATGACTGCCTTCGCCTGCGCTTCGGCAGCGGCGCCATGCCGCAGTGGGAATTCGAGCGCGGTCCCGAGCGCTTGCAGGTCGACCCCAAACCCGCGCTGATCGTGCAGGCAGGTGCGGCGGCGGACCTGGCGGTGGACGCCGCCGTGGGCGGCATGGGTCTGGTCTATCTGTTCGAGGATTGGCTGCAGCCGCATCTGGACAGCGGGGCGCTTCAACCGGTGCTCCAGGACTGGTGGCCGCAGTTTCCGGGCCCGTTCCTTTACTACCCGGGTCGCCGGCTGATGCCGGCGCCGCTGCGGGCCTTCGTGGATTTCGTGGGGCGCTGACGGCGAGGCCCGTCGAGGCTGTCAGCCCGTCAGCCCGTCAGCCCGCCTGCCCGCCTGCCCGCCCGCCCGACAAAACGTTGAAACGTCGAAACGAGAGACCGTCAGATCTTCAGGTCGTAATCGATCGTGAGCGGCGCGTGGTCGCTGAAGCGCTGCTCCAGGTAGATGGCCTCCCGGGTGGCGAGGTGGGCCAGGCCGGGGGTGGCCAGGTGGTAGTCCAGCCGCCAGCCGACGTTCTTGGCCCAGGCCTGACCGCGATTGCTCCACCAGGTGTATTGATCCGGCTTGTCGTTGAGCAGCCGGAACACGTCGACCAGGCCGGCGTCCTTCTCCAGCAGCTTGGTCATCCAGGCCCGTTCCTCTGGCAGGAAACCGCTGTTCTTCTGGTTGCCCTTCCAGTTGCGCAGATCGATCTCCTTGTGCGCGATGTTCACATCGGCCACCAGGATGAATTCGCGCTCGGCCCGCAGCTGCATCAGGTAGGGATGCATCGCTTCCAGGAAACGGAACTTGGCCGCCTGGCGGAGCTCGCCGCTGGAGCCGCTGGGAAAGTAGCAGCTGATCAGGCTGAGCTTGCGGCCGGGTTTGTCGAAGCGCTTCTCGACCCAGCGGCCTTCGTTGTCGAATTCATCGCTGCCGAAGCCGACGATGACGTCGCTGGGCGTTTCCCGGGTGTAGAGGCCCACGCCCGAATAGCCCTTCTTCTCCGCGTAATGGAAGTGGCCGCTGAGCTTGTCATAGCCGCTGAACTTCGATTCCACGATGTCGGCCTGCGCCTTCAGTTCCTGGACGCCGACCACATCCGCGGCCTGTTGCGGCAGCCAGTCGAAGACGCCCTTGTTCGCGGCAGAGCGGATGCCGTTGAGATTGAGGGTGATGAAGCGCATGGTGCTGGAGCGTTGAAAACGGGGACCGGAATCGGGGACACGCCCGCGCGGATCGATGTCCCGCGCGGCCGGCCGCCTCGAGCTGGAGGCGGTGCGGCCGGGAGTATCGCAAAGGGATGACGCCGACGTTGGCAGCAGCGTCGACCGCCTCGGCAAGTCGTCCCGTCTCCCTGCCGACGCCCCGCGTGATCCCTGTCCAGCGGCCGAAACAGCGGGCGGTAGCCATCTGCCAGGGGCGGCGAACGCCCCAATGACGGTCGCGTTCGACACAAATCCGTCGGCAGATGGTGCGATGCAGTGTTTCGGCAACAGTTCCTGCACCAACTGAGTGCCTGGGGTGACGCAGTGATGACGAACTTGCTAGATTCGCCCCCACTCGCGTCGTCTGGCGCCCAAGTATTTGCCATCTGCTGCTGAACGTTTGCGCGCTTGATGCCGCAGCGTCCTGACGGTGGATGGCCGAGTCTTTGTCTTTCGTTTTTCCGCCTTCCCCGGAGTTCATCTGATGAATCGAATCGCCACCCAGCGCGCCGTTGCCCGTCCGGCTCTGCGCGAGGCCGCTCTGGCCGTTTCCCTGGCTGTCCTGGCCTGGCCTGCGCTTGCGCAGGACGCGCCCAAGGACAAGAGCCAGCTGGACACGGTCACCATCACGGCCGAACGTCGCGTCGAGAACATCAAGGACGTGCCGAACGCCGTCTCGCAGATCTCCGGTGAAAAGCTGGACGTGCTGAACTCCAGCGGCCAGGACATCCGTTTCCTGTCCGGCCGGGTGCCCAGCCTGAACATCGAATCCTCCTTCGGTCGGGCCTTCCCGCGCTTCTACATCCGCGGCTACGGCAACACCGACTTCCGCCTGAACGCCTCGCAGCCGGTCTCGCTGGTCTATGACGACGTGGTCCAGGAGAACCCGATCCTGAAGGGCTTCCCCGCCTTCGACCTGGCCGCCATCGAAGTGGTGGCCGGTCCCCAGGGCACCCTGTATGGCCGCAACACGCCGGCCGGCGTGGTGAAGTTCGACTCGGTCAAGCCGTCGCAGCGCCAGGAGGGTTATGTCAACTTCTCCTACGGCACCTACGGCACGATGAACCTGGAAGGCGCCGCCAATGTGCCGCTGACCGGCGAGTGGTCCGCCCGTATCTCCGCCCAGGTGCAGCACCGTGACGACTGGGTGAAGAACCAGGCCGTCACCGGCAAGCCCGGCAAGCTGGAAGGCTATGACGACCGCGCCATCCGCATCCAGGCCCTGTATGAGCCGCACAAGGATTTCAGCGCGCTGTTCAATGTCCACGGCCGTGACCTGAGCGGCAGCGCCCGCCTGTTCCGTTCGTCGATCATCAAGACCGGCACCCACGACCTGGTCGATGGCTTCGATCCCGAGAAGGCCTACACCGACGGCGTCAACGAGCAGACCCTGCACGCCACCGGCGGCAGCGCCCGCCTGCGTTGGGGCCTGGGTGCGATCAACCTGTACTCGATCACCGGCTATGAGTCGGTGCGCCCGTTCAGCCGCGGCGACGTCGACGGCGGCTACATCTACGGCGGCACCAAGCCGTTCACCCAGGAAGGTCAGGCGACCTTCCCCGGCGAGTCCTCAAGCTCGATGGACGGCCATCGCCAGATCACCCAGGAGTTCCGCGTGGAATCGGCTGCGGCTGGTCCGCTGCGCTGGCAAGGCGGCGTGTATTTCTTCGACGAGCGCTACACCGCTCGCAGCACCGACTACACGACCGCCACCGGCCTGGCCGCTGGTTATGTCGATACCCATCAGAAGAACACCGCCTGGGCGACCTTCGGTTCGGTGAACTACGCGGTGACCCAGGACTTCCAACTGCGCGGCGGCCTGCGGTTCACCAAGGACAAGAAGGATGTGGACGTCACCAGCAGCTACGCCGGTCTGAACACCAGCACCGGCGTGTCGGCCAAGACCTCGGATTCGAAGTGGAACTGGGACGTGTCCGGCAGCTATGCGCTGACCAAGAACACCAACCTCTATGCCCGCGTGGCCACCGGCTTCCGCGCGTCGTCGGTGCAGGGCGCGTCGCTGTTCGCCGGCCAGTCCCAGGCCTCGCCTGAGAACGTGACCTCCTACGAGATCGGCGTGAAGTCCGACCTGTGGGATCGCCGCGCCCGCCTGTCGGCCAGCGTGTTCGACTACACCGTCAAGGACCTGCAACTGACCGCCGTCGGCGGCCAGAACAATGCCAACCGTCTGCTGAATGCCAAGAAGGCCACCGGCAACGGCGTCGAGCTGAACCTGGAACTGCTGCCGGTGGATCAACTGCTGATCACGCTGGGTGGCAGCCTGAACAACACCAAGATCCGTGACACCAGCCTGTCGCTGCCGGCTTGCGGTGGCGGTTGCACGATGCTGGATCCGCTGGTGGCGGGCTCGACCACCAACTACAGCATCAACGGCAATTCGCTGCCGAATGCGCCGAAGTGGGTCGGCAACCTGACCGCCCGCTACTCGATCCCGACGCCGGCCGGCAACGAGTTCTACATCTACACCGACTGGGCCTATCGCTCGAAGGTCAACTTCTTCCTGTATGAGGCCAAGGAGTTCACCGGCAAGTCCCTCACCGAGGGTGGCCTGCGCGTGGGTTATGTGTGGAACAACGGCAAGTATGAAGCGGCGACCTTTGTCCGCAACATCACCAACCAGATCCGCGTGACCGGTGCGATCGACTTCAACAACAACACCGGCTTCATCAACGATCCGCGCACTTACGGCGTCCAGTTCAAGGCGCTGTTCTGAGCGAGCGCCGGCAGGCTGCGCTGGACGGCGCGGCCTGACCGGGCCAGTGAGCCCGCCGATCAGCGCGGGCCGACGGATCTGACGGCGGTGTGACTCGCCGTCAGGCCGGCACACGGTGAAGTCGGCAAACCGTGAAGCTGTCACACCGGCTTTCGCGCCTCTTGCGGCCTTTGCCGCCCCGTCGACGAATCGCCCGCAGGGCCTGCACCGAACCTCGGTGCAGGCCCTTTTTCATGGGATGGCGCGCTGTGCGCCCAGCGATGGGGCGACTGATGCGTCATCCCCACGGTCTCCCCGCGCGTTCAAGGGGCTGAAGGCCTCCGCCCGTCGGCGCGAGCCGCTCGCCAAGCAGGTCGACACCTACAATCGCGCCCCAGTTTCACTCTTGCCGAAGCCCTCCGATGAGCACTGCACCCCAAGACGATCTGGCCCAGGAATTCGTCGCTTTTGCTGTCGAGACCGGCGTGCTGCGCTTCGGTGAGTTCAAGACCAAGGCCGGCCGGCTGAGCCCGTATTTCTTCAATGCGGGCCTGTTCGACGACGGCCTCAAGGTCGGTCGACTGGCGCAGTTCTATGCCCAGCGTCTGATGGCTTCGGGCCTGGAGTTCGACATGATCTTCGGCCCGGCCTACAAAGGCATCACGCTGGCCGCGGCGGTGGCCATCGAGCTGGCGCGCCTGGGCCACAACAAGCCGTTCGCCTACAACCGCAAGGAAGCCAAGGACCATGGCGAAGGCGGCACCCTGGTCGGCGCGAAGGTGCAGGGCCGGGTGCTGATCATCGACGACGTCATCTCCGCCGGCACCTCGGTGCGGGAGTCGATCGCGATGATCCAGGCCGCCGGCGCCACGCCGTGTGGCGTGACCATTGCGCTGGATCGCCAGGAGAAGGCCGCCGAGAACGGGCAGGATCTGCCGTGGTCGGCGGTACAGTATGTGAAGGAGCAGTTGAAGTTGCCGGTGGTGGCCATCGCCGGGCTGTCCGACTTGCTCCACTACCTGCAAACGACCAGCAGTACGGCGGTATCGGCCCATGCCGCCGCGGTTAACGCCTACCGAGATCGTTACGGAGTCTGATGCCTGCCTTCACCTCCCGCCGTCGCCTGCTGTCGGACATGACCCCTTCGGATCGCTCGACCGGTCTCGTCGCCACCACGCTGGGAACTGCCCACCGTCTAGGTGGCGCGCATGGCCGTTCATCCGTCTGCGTCTCGGTTGCCCGCTTCAGCCGCGCCGTCGGTCGTGCCCTCACGCTCGGCGTGTTGACGGCCGCCGTGTCCGGTGCCTTCGTCAGCGCGGTGGCGGCACAGGGACAGCCGTCCGGCCCGTCTTCGATCTACAGCTGCACCACGGCCGATGGGCGCAAGCTCACCTCCGATCGTCCGATTCCGGAATGCGCCGCCCGCGAGCAGCGGGTGCTCAACTCCGACGGCTCGGTGCGCAAGATGATGCCGCCCACCCTGTCGCCGGAAGAGCAGGCCGTGGCCGATGCCCGCCAGCGTGCGGCCGAAGTGCAGCGCCTGGCCCTGCAGGATGCCGTCCGCCGTGACCGCAACCTGCTTCAGCGCTATCGCGACGAACCGGCCCATCAGCGGGCCCGGGAAGCGGCGCTGGATGACATTCGCCAGGCCATGCAGCTGTCCGAGAAGCGGCTCAAGGATCTGGCCGCAGAGCGCAAGCCGATGCAGGAAGAGGCCGAGTTCTACAAGGGCAAGCGCCTGCCGCTGAAGCTTCAGCATCAGATGGACATGAACGACGCAGCGGCCGAGGCACAGCGTCAGTCCATCGAGAACCAGCGGGCGGAGCTGGTCCGGGTGAACCGGCTGTTCGACGAGGAACTGTCGCGGCTCAAGCGCATGTGGGCCGGCGGTGCGCCGGGCTCACTGGAGAAGGCGACCCTGCCGCTGCCCGCCAGTCGTTGAGGGCGGGAGCCACACGGCGCGAAGGGCGGCTTGATCGAGACAGCAACAAAGGATCCGAAGAACGCAAGAACGGCGCGACGATGAGGCCGAGTCACACGACGCAACGCTGCTGACCGCGCAGGCTCGACGGCGATGCGAAAAAAGAAACGGGGGCGGAAGTGATTCCGCCCCCGTTTGCCTTTCTGGGATCGCAGTCGCCGCGCGACGGCCGACTGGCTTGCGGCCGGCCGCCCATCAGCTCGCGCCTCAGCCGCCGAGCTTCTTCTTCAGCAGCTCATTGACCGCCGCAGGATTGGCCTTGCCCTTGGTCGCTTTCATCGCCTGTCCGACCAGCGCGTTGAAAGCCTTCTCCTTGCCGGCACGGAATTCCTCGACCGACTTGGCATTGGCTGCCAGCACCTCGTCCAGGATGCGTTCCAGCTCGCCGGTGTCGTTGGACTGCTTGAGGTCCTTGGCGGCGATGACCGCATCGACCTCGCTGCCTTCGCCGGTCCACAGTGCCTCGAACACCTGCTTGGCCGAGTTGTTGGAGATGGTGCCGTCCTGGATGCGCTGGATCAGTGTGGCCAGCAGGGCGGGCGTCACCGGCGCGGAGGCGATGTCCCGTTCCTCGCTGTTGAGGCGGCGCGAGACTTCGCCCATCAGCCAGTTCGCCACCAGCTTCGGCGCACCGCAGCCATCCCGTGCGGCTTCATAGAAGCGCGCCATGGCCAGGCTCTGGGTCATCATCGTCGCGTCGTACGGTGGCAGTCCGTCGGTCTCCTGGAAGCGGCCGGCCATGACCGCCGGCAGCTCCGGCATGTCGGCGCGCACGCGCTCGATCCAGTCCGCGCCGATCATCAGCGGCGGCAGGTCGGGATCGGGGAAGTAGCGGTAGTCGGCCGCATCTTCCTTGGTGCGCATCGCGCGGGTTTCGCCGGTGTCCGGGTTGTAGAGCACCGTGGCTTGCTGGATCGTCAGCCCGTCTTCCAGGCGATCGATCTGCCAGTTGACCTCGAAGTTCACCGCGTCCACCAGATAGCGGAAGCTGTTGAGGTTCTTGATCTCGCGGCGGGTGCCGAAGACCGGGTCACCCGGCTTGCGCACCGAGACGTTGACGTCGCAGCGGAACGAGCCTTCCTGCATGTTGCCGTCGCAGATGCCCAGCCACATCACCAGCGCATGCAGCGTCTTGGCATATTCGGCGGCTTCGGCACCGGAGCGCATCTCGGGCTCGGAGACGATTTCCAGCAGCGGGGTGCCGGCACGGTTCAGGTCGATGCCGGATTGGCCGTGATAGTCCTCATGAAGGCTCTTGCCCGCGTCCTCTTCCAGGTGGGCGCGCGTGAGCTTGACGACCTTCTTCTCGTCGCCGACGAAGAACTCGATCTGGCCGCCCTGCACCACCGGGATCTCGTACTGGCTGATCTGGTAGCCCTTGGGCAGGTCGGGATAGAAGTAGTTCTTGCGCGCGAAGATCGACAACGGCGCCACTTTCGCACCCACGGCCAGGCCGAAGCGGATCGCCCGCTCCACCGCGCCGCGGTTGAGCACCGGCAGGGTGCCCGGCAGCGCCAGGTCCACCGCGCAGGCCTGGGTGTTGGGCGCGGCGCCGAAGGCGGTCGAGGCGCCGCTGAAGATCTTCGAGTCGGTCGAGAGTTGGACGTGGTTCTCCAGGCCGATCACGACCTCGTAGCCCCGCACCAGTTTGCTGTTCTTGCTCATCTCGTTCACACCCCCGCCGGACCCTGGCGGTGCCAGTCGGTGGCCTGCTGCAGCGCGTGCGCGGCATGCAGCAGCAGCCCTTCGTTGAAGTAGTTGCCCAGCAGCTGCAGGCCGACCGGCATGCCCCCTTCGCCAAAGCCCACCGGCACGCTCATGCCGGGCAGGCCGGCCAGTGAGCCGGGCAGGGTGAAGATGTCGGCCAGGTAGGCCTTGACCGGGTCGTCTGAGCCCTCGCCCTGTTTCCAGGCCACGGTGGGGGCCACCGGGCCGGCGATCAGGTCGCAGTGCTGCAGGGCCTGCTGGAAGTCGTCGGCGATCATGCGGCGCAGCTTCTGGGCCTGCAGATAGTAGGCGTCGTAGTAGCCGTGCGAGAGCACATAGCTCCCGATCATGATCCGGCGCTTGACCTCGGCGCCGAAGCCTTCGGCGCGGGTCTTGCGGTACATGTCCAGCAAGTCGTCGTACTGGGCGGCGCGGTGGCCGAACTTCACCCCGTCGAAGCGCGACAGGTTGGAGCTGGCCTCGGCCGGGGCAATGATGTAGTAGACCGGGATCGCCAGTTCGGTGCGGGGCAGCGAGACCTCCACCAGCGTGGCGCCCAGCTTTTCCAGTTCCGCGAGACCGGCACGCACGGCGCTGTCCACATCGGACGAGAGGGCGGCGGGGAAGAACTCCTTGGGCAATCCGATGCGCAGGCCCTTGAGCGGCTGCGCCGCGGTGGCGCCTTCACGGGCGGCCCGCATCTGGAGGCTGAAGTCCTGCGGCGGGCGTTGCACGCTGGTGGCGTCGCGCTCGTCGAAGCCGCTCATGGCCGAGAGCAGCAGGGCGCAGTCTTCGGCGGAACGGGCCATCACGCCGGCCTGGTCCAGGCTGGAGGCGAAGGCGATCATGCCGTAGCGCGAGCACACGCCGTAGGTCGGCTTGATGCCGGTGATGCCGCTGAAGCTGGCCGGCTGCCGAATCGAGCCGCCGGTGTCGGTGCCGGTGGTGGCGGGCACCAGCCGGGCGGCCACGGCCGTGGCCGACCCGCCCGAGGAGCCGCCCGGAACGCGGCTGCGGTCCCACGGATTGAGCGCCGGGCCGTAGGCGCTGTTCTCGTTGGCCGAGCCCATGGCGAACTCGTCGCAGTTCAGCTTGCCCAGCGAGACGGTGCCGGCGGCATTGAGCCGCTCGAT
Source organism: Roseateles amylovorans (assembly GCF_025398155.2). NCBI lineage: Bacteria > Pseudomonadati > Pseudomonadota > Betaproteobacteria > Burkholderiales > Sphaerotilaceae > Roseateles > Roseateles amylovorans. The sequence continues at coordinate 6,082,889 of NZ_CP104562.2, read as the reverse complement.
GACGGTCGCATCGAAGGGGCTGAGATAGCCCTTGAGCATCAGCGAGCCGGCCGTGGTGGGCATGTCGCGGGTGACGAAGATGTCCTTGTGCGCGAGCGGGACGCCGATCAGCGCGCCGCCGGGCTGTTCGCCCTCGCCGCGGGCCAGCCGCGCGTCGGCGGCGCGGGCGCGTTCCAGCGCGGCCGCTTCGCCGACATGCAGGAAGGCGCCGAGATCCTTCGCGTCGGCAACACGCGCAAGCAGATGTTGCGTCAGTTCAAGGCTGGAAACCTGTTTCTGGCGAAGTGCGCGGCCCAGCTCGGCCACGCCCAGATGATGAAGCGGCGTCGTCATTCGATGACCTTGGGAACGAGGAACAGGCCGTCCTCGACGGCGGGGGCACTGCGCTGGTTGAGTTCGCGCTGATTCGATTCGGTGACGCGGTCCTCGCGCAGGCGCAGGGCCACTTCCTGCACCGCCGACAGAGGCGTGTAGAGCGGCTCGACGCCGCTCGTGTCCACCGCGCTCATCTGCTCGACGATGGAGAAGAAGCCGTTGAGCTGCGGCAGCAGCGCGGCCTGCTCGTCGCTGGAGAGTTGCAACCGGGCCAGCAGGGCGATCCGGGTGACGTCGTCGTGGGTCAGGGCCATGGGGAGATGATGGGCTGGAGGTCGATCTTCCAGGGCCCTCTGAAACATTCACCAAACAATCGCCAATCGTTTCTTTGGTGCTTGCCAGCGGGCCAAACTAGGGGGTGATCAGTTATTATCCCCGCTTATCTCCATAAGTCGGGGCTGCTATTGCAGCCTCGTCTCTTATGGTCAGGAATTCCGCTCGCGCGGCGCTTTGTGCAGCCGCGCGGTTACCGCCCGAACCTCTCGAATCGCAGCCGCCCGGACCGAACGCAGACGAAGCCGCTTGAAGCAGCCGAATCCCGCCGAATGACGTCCGTTCGGCGATTTGAACTGGCTGCGGTTGGCGATGAAGCGACTCGGTCCGGCAAATGCCCAACCACATGCTCGCCTCCCTGCGCCGCTATTTCTCCACCGATCTCGCCATCGACCTGGGTACCGCCAACACGCTGATTTACGTCCGCGGCAAAGGGGTGGTGCTGGATGAACCGTCGGTCGTGGCCATTCGCCACGAAGGCGGCCCGAACGGCAAGAAAACTATTCAGGCCGTCGGCCACGAAGCCAAGGCCATGCTGGGCAAGGTGCCCGGCAACATCGAGGCGATCCGCCCGATGAAGGACGGCGTGATCGCCGACTTCGTGGTCACCGAGCAGATGATCAAGCAGTTCATCAAGATGGTGCACGACACCAAGCTGCTGCGTCCGTCCCCCCGTATCATCATCTGCGTGCCCTGCGGCTCCACCCAGGTGGAAAAGCGCGCGATCCGCGACGCCGCCCTGGGTGCCGGTGCCTCCGAGGTCTACCTGATCGAAGAACCGATGGCCGCGGCCATCGGCGCCGGCCTGCCGGTGTCGGAAGCCTCCGGCTCGATGGTCATCGACATCGGCGGCGGCACCACCGAGGTCGGCGTGATCTCGCTGGGCGGCATGGTTTACAAGGGCAGCGTCCGGGTGGGCGGCGACAAGTTCGATGAAGCCATCATCAACTACATCCGCCGCAACTACGGCATGCTGATCGGCGAGCCGACGGCCGAGTCCATCAAGAAGAACATCGGTTCGGCCTTCCCGGGCTCCGAAGTCAAGGAGATGGAAGTCAAGGGCCGCAACCTGAGCGAAGGCGTGCCGCGCAGCTTCACCATCTCGTCCAACGAGATCCTGGAAGCCTTGACCGACCCGCTCAACCAGATCGTCTCCGCCGTGAAGAACGCGCTGGAACAGACGCCGCCCGAACTGGGTGCCGACATCGCCGAGCGCGGCATGATGCTGACCGGCGGCGGCGCGCTGCTGCGCGACCTGGACCGGCTGCTGGCCGAGGAAACCGGTCTGCCGGTGCTGGTGGCCGAGGATCCGCTGACCTGCGTGGTGCGCGGTTGCGGCATGGCGCTGGAGCGCATGGAGCGTCTCGGTTCTATCTTCACCTCGGAATGAACGTGGCCAACGCGCAGGCGTCATGAATCGTGGGTCGGTGCGGGCAGGCGCGGAGGGCGGCATCGTCGCTCGGCGGTTTCCGTGCCCGACACCCGACCCGACACCCGACCCGACACCCGACCTGATGCCCGCGCATGAGTCTGGGCCGCGGATTCAACGGCGGCCTCTGCCTCCTGCCAGCCTTCACCGAGGCCGACCGATGGCCCACCGGGACCGTGCGCCCATTCTGAAAGTCTGAGATCCCCATGCCACTGGGCACTTTGGATCGCAATCCACCGCCGCTGTTCCGGGAAGGCCCGTCGGCGTTGACGAAGCTGGCGTTCTGCGCCGCGCTGGCGGTGTTTCTCATGGTCGCGGACGCCCGTTTCGGTATCACCGCGCCGGCGCGCTCCGGGCTGGCGCTGGTGCTGCATCCGTTGCAGCGCATGCTGCTTGCGCCGGTCGACGCCTGGGAGCAGGCCGGCGACTATGCCCGCGGCATGGAGCGCGCCACCGAGGCCGAGAACCAGGCCCGTCGGCAGCTCGCCGAGCAGGCGGTGGTGCTCAGCCGTGCCGCGCAGCTCCAGGCGGAGAACCAGCGGCTGCGCGCCTTGCTCGACCTTCGAGAAGCGCTACCGGTCAAAAGCTTGGCCGCCGAGGTGCTGTATGAGGCGGCGGATCCCTTCTCCCGTCGGATCGTGATCGACCGGGGCAGCCATCGAGGCGTCCGCCTGGGCGCGCCGGTGGTCAACGATTCGGGCGTGCTGGGCCAGGTCACCCGCGTCTATCCGCTGTCCGCCGAAGTGACGCTGCTGACCGACCGCGAAGCCACCATCCCGGTGCTCAACACCCGCACGCAGCAGCGCGGCGTGGCCTACGGCGGCGAACGTGGCGTGATGGAGTTGCGCTTCATCGCCGCCAATGCCGACATCAAGCCCGGCGATGCGCTGGCCACGTCGGGCCTGGACGGCGTCTATCCGCCCGGCCTGCCGGTGGCCAAGGTGGCGGAGGTGGAACGTCGCGGAGACACGAGCTTCGCCCGGGTCGGTCTGGCACCGGTCGCGCAGCCGGACAGCGCCCGCCATGTGCTGGTGCTGGAGCCGCTGCTGGGGCAGGAAGCCGCCCGTGAAGAGGCGGCGGCCGAAGCCGCCAGCGCGGCCACCACCGCCGAAGGCAATCGCAAGGGCGGCAAGTCGGGCAGATCCTCGCGCGCCGCCGCCAATGTCGACGAGGCGGCCTCCGCGCCCGCCGCCGCACAGAAAGGAGCCTCGCGATGATCATGCCGCGTGGCGCCAGTCAGCTCCTGCTGCCGGCCAATCCCTTGTTCATCGCCTTCAGCCTGGTGGTCGGTCTGCTGATCGACATGGTGCCGGTCGGCCGCCAGCCCTGGATGCCGGACGTCCTGGCGCTGACGCTGGTGTTCTGGAACGTCCACCAGCCGCGTCGCGTGGGCGTGGGCTGGGCGTTTGTCTTCGGTCTGATGATCGATGTGCATCACGGCGCGCTGCTGGGTCAGCATGCACTCGCCTACAGCCTGCTGGCCTTTGGGGCCGTGGCGCTGCATCGCCGGCTGCTGTGGTTCACCGTCGGCGCGCAGGCGATTCACGTGTTGCCGCTGTTCGTGCTGGCCCAGGCCATTGCGCTGCTGGTGCGCCTGATGGTGGGTGGCATGTGGCCGGGCTGGAGCGTGATGCTCGCGCCCCTGCTGCAAGCCTTGTTGTGGCCGCTGGTGGCGGTCTTGCTGTTGGCGCCGCAGCGCCGGGCGCCGGATCCCGACGCCCACCGCCCGCTGTGAACCGCCTGCCGAGGATCCGCCGGCCATGACGGTCCTGAAGAACCTGCACCAGGAGCTCTCACGCTTCCGCCTCCGCCTGATCGCGGCGGCGGCGTTCGTGCTGTTCTGCTTCGGCCTGTTGGTGGCGCGCCTGTTGTTCCTCCAGGTGGTGCAACACGACACCTTGCTGGAGCGGGCCGAGTCGAACCGGGTGTCGGTGGTGCCGATCGTGCCCAATCGCGGCCTGATCGTGGACCGCCACGGCGTGGTGCTGGCGAGCAACTATTCGGCCTACACGCTGGAAATCACGCCGTCCAAGGTGGCCGACCTGGACCAGACGATCGACCAGCTGTCGACCGTCCTGGACATCCAGCCGCGCGATCGCCGGCGCTTCCGTCGCCTGATGGACGAGAGCAAGAACTTCGAGTCGCTGCCCATCCGCACCAAGCTGACCGACACCGAGGTCGCGCGCTTCGCCGCCCAGCGCTTCCGCTTTCCGGGCGTCGACATCAAGGCCCGGCTGTTCCGCAACTACCCGCTGGGCGAGGTGGGCAGCCATCTGCTGGGCTACATCGGTCGGATCAACCAGGCCGAGAAGAAGGCCATGGATGACTGGTCCGAAGAGGACCTGGCCAACTACCGGGGCACGGAATACATCGGCAAGCTCGGGCTGGAGCAGGCCTACGAACGGGAGCTGCACGGCCAGACCGGGTTCGAGGAGATGGAAACCAGTGCCGGCGGCCGCGCCGTGCGTCGGCTGCGCAACCGACCGCCGACGCCGGGCAATACGCTGCACCTGTCGATCGACATCAAGCTGCAGGCCATGGTGGAGCGACTCTTCGGCGATCGCCGCGGTGCGCTGGTGGCGATGGATCCGCGCAATGGCGAGGTGCTGGCCTTCGTGTCCAAGCCCACCTTCGATCCCAACCTGTTCGTCGACGGCATCGATGCCGACAGCTGGCGCGAGCTCAACGAGTCGCCTGACAAGCCATTGCTGAACCGGGCTCTGCGGGGCACCTATCCGCCGGGCTCGACCTTCAAGCCGTTCATGTCCATCGCCGCGCTGAATTCGGGCAAGCGTGCGGCCAGCACCGTGATCATGGACAACCTGACCTACAGCTTCGGCGGCCGCACGTTCGGCAGTCCGGAGACCGACCGGCCAGGTCCCAAGGACATGCGGCTGGCGATCGTCAGCTCCTCGAACGTCTATTTCTACAGTCTGGCCAACGAGATGGGCGTGGACCTGATCCATGACCAGCTCGAACCCTTCGGTTTCGGACGCAAGACCGAGATCGACCTGTTGGGCGAGGTCGCCGGCGACCTGCCGTCCACCGAGTGGAAGAAGCGCAAGTTCAAGCGGCCGGAGCAGCAGAAGTGGTATGCGGGCGAAACCATTTCGCTGGGCATTGGCCAGGGCTACAACAACTTCACCGCGCTGCAGGTGGCGACGGCGGTGTCCACGCTGTCCACCGGCGGCCTGCGCTTCCGTCCGCGGCTGGTGCAGGACATCGTCGACGTGGTCCGACATGAGAGCCGCCGCACCGCCAGTGATGCGCTGACGCCGCTGGCGCTGCGGCCGGCCGATACCAAGGTGGTGCTCAATGCCATGAACGGGGTGACGCTGGAGGGCACCTCGCGGCAGGTGTTTGCCGGCGCGGCCTACACCAGCGGCGGCAAGACCGGCACCGCGCAGGCTGTCGGCTTGCGTCCCGGCGAGCGTTATGCGGCGATCAAGGCCGACGAGCGCAAGCGCGACCACTCTTGGTACATCGCCTTCGCACCGGTCGAGAATCCGACGATTGCGTTGGCGGTCATCGTGGAAAACGGCAGTTGGGGCTCCAGCGCCGCCGCGCCGATCGCCCGCCGCGTGCTCGACTATGTGCTGGCCGGTACCTACCCGAGCGAGGAAGACATCGCGCTGACTCAGCAAGCCAAGACGATGGCGCCGATCGGCACGCCGCGTCGCGTGGCCGATGTGCCCCTGCCCGGCCAGGCGGCCAGCGCGCCGCAGAGCGCGACCGCAGCATCCAGCGCGGCGTCCGGTGCGATGTCGGCTGCCTCCGGTGCCGCGGGTGCCAACCCGGCGACGTCCGCAGGCCCCGCAACGCCCGCCGCTACGCGCGCACCCCGACCGGCGGGGCCGCCCGCGCCGGCCGGATCCGGCGCATCATCGGCACCGACCGCCCTTCACGATCCCCGCGCCGCCGCCCAGGCGACGCGACCGAGCCCGGGAGCCTCCCGATGAGTGCTGTCTTCAGCAAACCCAGCTGGTTCCAGCGGATCCGGCCCTGGTTCCAGGGCTTTGACGTGCCGCTGCTGCTGGCCCTGTTCTGGCTGATGGGCCTGGGCCTGATGTGCATGTATTCGGCGGGCTATGACCATGGCAGCCGCTTCATCGACCACCTGCGCAATGGCGCGTTGGCGCTGATCGTGCTGTTCATCACGGCCCAGGTGCCACCGCAGCGGCTGATGCAGGCGGCGGTGCCGCTCTACGCGATCGGCGTGACCTTGCTGATCGCAGTGGCGATCTTCGGCATCACCAAGAAGGGCTCGACCCGCTGGATCCGGCTAGGCATTGAATTCCAGCCGTCGGAAATGCTCAAGATCGCGATGCCGCTGATGCTGGCCTGGTGGTTCCAGAAGCGCGAGGGTCAACTGCGCCTACCGGACTTTGTGGCGGCCTTCATGTTGCTGGTGGTGCCGGTCGGGCTGATCGCCAAGCAACCGGACCTGGGCACCTCGCTGCTGGTGCTGGCCGCAGGCCTGTATGTGATCTTCTTTGCCGGGCTGTCCTGGAAGCTGATCATCCCGGCGATGGTGCTGGCGGGGGCCGGCATCACCACGCTGGTGATGAGCGAGGACCAGATCTGCCAGCCGGATGTGAAATGGGTGGTGCTCAAGGAGTACCAGAAGGACCGTGTCTGCACCTTGCTGGATCCGACCAAGGATCCGCTGGGCAAGGGCTTCCACATCATTCAGGGCGAGATCGCGATCGGTTCGGGCGGCATCACCGGCAAGGGGTTCATGAAGGGCACACAGACCCATCTGGAGTTCATCCCCGAGCGGACCACCGACTTCATCTTCGCCGCTTACGGCGAGGAGTTCGGTCTGGTCGGCGCGCTGGGTCTGTTGATCGGCTTCACTGCCTTGATCCTGCGCGGCCTGGCCATTGCGCATGAAGCGCCCACGCTGTTCGCCCGGTTGCTGGCGGGCGCGATCACCCTGAGCTTCTTCACCTATGTGTTCGTCAACATGGGCATGGTGACCGGCATCCTGCCCGTGGTGGGCGTGCCGCTGCCGTTCATCTCCTATGGGGGAACCGCCATGGTGACGCTGGGGCTGGCGCTCGGGATGCTGATGTCCATCGCCAAAAGCCGCGGCGCCACGCAGCGTTGATGCCGTGCAGTGGCGGGTTCGCGATCGCGGCTGAGCGCATGGCGGCCGGTCGCTGGAGACTGGATCGTCCCCATTGATTCACCCAGCAGGCGAGCCAGCCTGCGGTGCCTCCGATGGCGCTTGGTGACACGCTTCAGAACCGGCTTGCCGGGCCACGCTGCGCAAGGGCAGGGTGACCCGGGGTGTGCTCGAGCCTGCAGCGGTCTCTGCGGCGGTCGTGTCGTCCGTGGGGTGGTCGGTGTTGCCGGCGAGCACGGCCAGCGCGGCACCGTCCGTCCGGCCCGACAGGCCCGAGCCCCTCGCCGCGCCCCTCAGCGTGCTTGGGGCAGGATCAACGTCGGCCCACAGGTCATTGGCCGCCAGATGCAGGCCGACGCTCTTCAGCACCAGCGGTTGGTCCGGCTGCACGAGCAGTGTCTCCCAGTGGCCGGCGGCGCTGCGTCGATGCAGATCGCTCACGCGGCGCATCAGGTCGATCAGCACATATTCCTGCAAGGCCTCAATGCGGCGATAGTGCGCCAGCTTGGTCGCGCGATCGTACTGGCGGGTGCTGGGAGAGCTGACCTCGACCAACAGGGTGGGCCGCGATTTGCTCAGGCGGGTCGCGTGGTCGTCGGGGTGGCAGGTCACCATCACGTCGGGATAGAAGTACGCCCCCTCGCCGCCCGTTGCCCCTGGCGTGCCGGATGCGTGGGACGCGCTGTGCGTCCTCGCGTCCGCCACGTGCAGCCGCCTGTCGCTGGCGTAGGTGCGGCATCCCTTGCCCTGCAGATGACGCTTGAGTGCCAGCGCCACGTTCAGCACCACGGTCACGTGATGATCCTCGGCCCCCGCCATCTCGATGACGGTTCCGTCGACGAATTCATGCTTCGTCGGTTGGCGGGCCTCCCAGGCCAGGTAGTCATCGGCGGTCATCAGTCGCTTTCGGTGAAGGGATGTCATGGCGGTGGTCCTGAGGGGCGTGTTGCCGTCCATTCTGGAAATGCCGTCTGCGTTTGTCGCCTGCATCAACAGGCAGCGGATGAGTGACGTCGCTCCTGGGATGAGTTGGCCGATGACTGAGACATGATGGCCGTGAGCCGTGAGCCGTGAGCCGTGAGCCGTGAGCCGTGAGCCGTGAGCCGTGAGCCGTGACTGCGTTGCGGCGCGTCGGCTGTCCCAAAGCAGCCGCGGGATCAATTCGGCCGCGGGTGGGCGGCAAAGCGCACGGTGAAACGCGCGCCGGGCCCGAGCCCTTCGGCTTCCGCCTGGCGTCGCACGCGGGTGTCGTCGACGGTGATCTCCGCATCATGCTGCTGGACGATCTCCCTCACGATGGCCAGGCCCAGGCCCGAACCATCCACATTCGTGCCCAGCGCGCGGTAGAACGGCTGGAAGACCTTCTCTCGTTCCGCTTCCGCGATGCCAGGCCCTGAATCCTCCACCTGCAGCACACAGACCTGGCCGAACGGATCTTCGACCACGCGGACGGTGATCGTCCCGCCGGCAGGCGTGTAGAGCAGCGCGTTGTCGACCAGATTGCGGATGAGCTCACGGATCAGCAAGGGATGACCGAGGATGGACAGGCCGGCCTGATCGCTCTCCGGGCCCTCATAGCCCAGGTCGAGGCGCTTCTCCATGGCGCGCGGCACGAAGTCGCGCACGGTTTCGATGGCCAGCACCGGCAGGTTGACTTCGCTGCGCCGTGCCGCGTGCTCCTGATCTTCCGCCCGCGCCATCGCCAACAACTGGTTCACCATGTGAGCGGCACGCTGGCTGGAGAGCGCGATCTGCTGCAGCGAGCGACGCAGATCGGCGGGCGAGCTGCGGCCTTCATCGATCTCGCGCTGGGCCAGTTCGGCCTGGGTCCGCAACCCGGCCAGCGGGGTCTTGAGCTGATGCGCGGCATCGGCGAGGAAGTGCTTTTGCGCCCGGATCGATTGATCCAGCCGTTCGAGCAGGTCGTTGATCGCCTGCACCAGCGGTGCGACTTCGTCGGGGATGCGGTGCTCGTCGATCGGGCTGAGGTCGGAGCTGTCGCGGGATCGGATGCGGCGTTGCAGCTCATTGAGCGGGGCGATGCCGCGTGCCAGCGCCAGCCACACCAGCAGCACCGCCAGCGGCAGGATCACGAACTGCGGCAGGATCACGCCCTTGATGATCTCGTTGGTCAGGCGCGAGCGTTTGCCCAGCGTCTCGGCCACCTGCACCAGCATCATCCGGTCACTGCCGGCCGTGCCCTCCGGTGCGACCCAGAGGTAGGCCACCCGCACCGCGTCCGCGTTGATCTCGTCGTCGCGGAAATGCAGCTCCCAGGGCACCACCGGTGGCTCGGGCTCGGGCACGGCTAGCTGGCGGTCGCCGCTCAGGAACTCGCCACGCAGTCCGAGCACCTGGTAGTAGACGGTGTCGGACTCATCGGCCCGCAGCAGGGCTGCTGCTTCCGGCGCCAGCGCGTACCGGGACCGGCCGTGCGGCAGCTCGCCTGGTGCCGGGTCGATGGCCACCTGCAGACCGAGGGTGCGGGCCATCTCACCGAGTTCGCGGTCGTAAGGCTTGTTGGCAATGCCCTGCGCGACCAGCCAGGTCAGCGCCACGCTGATCGGCCAGATCACGAGCAGCGGCGCGAGCATCCAATCCAGGATCTCGCCGAACAGGGAGCGATGGCCGGATGTTTCAGCAACCATGAGCGACGACGTGATCGATGCGCGCGACCATGGGATCTGCGGCGCACACCTCGGCGAGCCTGGCGCCTGTCCCCCTCAGCGCGTGCTTCGCCCGGCCGCGTCGCAGGTCGGATCGTGATCGCCACCCCCATTCGGGCGGCGAACTCGAGGGCGGCCGCCGCCGGTCAGCCCGGGATCTTTTCAAGGCAGTAACCCAGGCCGCGGACTGTCGCGATGCGGATCGGCCCCTGCTCGATCTTCTTGCGCAGGCGGTGGATGTAGACCTCGATGGCGTTGTTGCTGACTTCCTCACCCCATTCGCACAGGCGTTCGACCAACTGATCCTTGCTGACCAGTCTTCCGGCCCGCTGCAGCAGCACTTCCAGCAGCGACAGCTCCCGGGCGGAGAGCTCGATCATCTGCTCATGGATGTAGGCCACGCGGCCGGTGGCGTCGAAGGTGAGCGGGCCGTGCTTGATGAGGCTGGAGGCGGTGCCCAGCCCGCGGCGGGTCAGCGCTCGGACGCGGGCTTCCAGTTCCTGCAGCGAGAACGGCTTGGCCATGTAGTCGTCGGCGCCCAGATCCAGTCCCTTGACCCGCTCTTCGATGCTGTCCGCCGCGGTGAGGATGAGCACCGGCAGGGCCGAGCCCCGCGCCCGCAATCGGCGCAGCACTTCCAGTCCATGCATGCGCGGCAGACCGAGATCCAGGATCAGCAGATCGAACTCATGAGAGGCGAGGGCGGCGTCCGCCTCGCTGCCGCTGCCCACCTGGTCCACGGCGCAGCCTGATGCGCGCAGGGTGCGCAGCAATCCATCGGCCAGCACTTGGTCGTCTTCGGCGATCAGGATGCGCATGTCTTGTCCCCTCTTGTTGTGAAGGCATTCTAGGGACGCTCGGCCTCGCACTCGCGGCCGCTGTGTGCCCGAAACCATCGATACGGCGCGCGATCCACGGCCTCTCCGGCTGGCCATGCCGGCTGGCGCCGGGTCGTCTTCCCGGGTTTGGACCCGAGGGTCAGGTCTCGCCGGATGTTGAAAATCTGGCTCATCCTGTGAGCCACCCTCTCCCTACGATGCGTTTCAACGGTCGCGCTCAGCAAGGCGTGGTCGCTGAACCACTGTACAGATATACAGATTGCGCCATAATCCTGCGCAGCCCTACTGGAGAATCTTCATGGACGCCCCCGTCAAATCCGCCAACCCCGAAAAAGCCAAGGCCTTGCAGGCCGCTCTTGCCCAGATCGAAAAGCAATTCGGCAAGGGCTCCATCATGCGCCTGGGCGAAGGCGAGAAGATCGAGGACATCCAGGTGGTCTCCACCGGTTCGCTGGGCCTGGACATCGCATTGGGCGTCGGCGGCCTGCCGCGCGGCCGGGTGGTCGAGATCTACGGTCCGGAATCGTCGGGCAAGACCACGCTGACCTTGCAGGTCATTGCACAGATGCAGAAGCTGCAAGGCGTCTGCGCCTTCATCGATGCCGAACACGCATTGGACGCCCAGTACGCCCAAAAGCTGGGCGTCAACCTGCAAGAGCTGCTGATCAGCCAGCCTGACACCGGTGAACAGGCGCTGGAGATCGTGGATGCGCTGGTGCGCTCCGGCTCGGTGGACCTGATCGTGATCGACTCGGTCGCGGCGCTGACGCCCAAGGCCGAACTCGAAGGCGAAATGGGTGATGCGCTGCCCGGTCTGCAGGCCCGCCTGATGAGCCAGGCGCTGCGCAAGCTGACGGCGACCATCAAGAAGACCAACTGCATGGTGGTCTTCATCAACCAGATCCGGATGAAGATCGGCGTCATGTTCGGTTCCCCCGAAACGACGACCGGCGGCAACGCGCTGAAGTTCTACGCCTCGGTCCGCCTGGACATCCGCCGCATCGGCTCGATCAAGAAGGGCGAAGAAGTCATCGGCTCCGAGACCAAGGTCAAGGTCGTCAAGAACAAGGTGGCGCCTCCATTCAAGACCGCCGAGTTCGACATCCTCTACGGCGAAGGCATCAGCCGCGAGGGCGAGATCATCGACATGGGCGTGGTCAACAAGATCGTCGACAAGGCCGGTGCGTGGTACGCCTACAGCGGCGAGAAGATTGGCCAGGGCAAGGACAACGCGCGGGAGTTCCTGCGTGAGAACCCGGACGTGGCGGTCGAGATCGAGAACAAGATCCGCGAATCGCTGGGCATTCCGCTGTTGGGGGCCTCGGAAGCCGCCAAGGACTGATCGGCCAACTGATCGGCCAACGTGCCCCGGGCGCGAGACGTCTTTCGGTCACGCCAGGATCGCCTTGCAAGCAATGCCGCCCTCTCATGGGCGGCATTTTTTTGAGCTGCCGGGTTAGCGACACTTCCCCCTACCCGAGCCCGGGCCCGAGCCCGAGCCCGAGCCCGATCCGCTGCTTTGAGCTCTGAGCGCCGGACGTGGCGACGGACTGACGCCGTGCCCCCCGACCCCGACATGGACCGTTCTCCGTGATCCCGCAAACAACATGAACTCGGCGAGACAACCGTTGTCTTTGAAGGCGCGAGCCGTGGCCTTGCTGGCGCAGCGCGAGCACAGCGTCGTGGAGCTGCGGCGTAAGCTGCTGCGGATCGCGACATTGAGCGCCAAAGCCCGGGCCCCGATGCAGAGTCCATCGAGCCCCGCCGACCCCGATGCCGACAGCCCGACGCCTGCGGATCGCCGTCGTCGCGCGGCACGCCATGAGGGCGATATCCCCAGCGACGACTGGATGCGCGAGCCGGGCCTGGACGACGCCTCCCTGCCAGAACAGGAGGCGGACGCCGATGTGGCGGCTTCCTTGGTCGACGAGGTGGAGTCGGTCCTGGCTTGGCTCCAGCAGCAGGGTTACCTGGATGAATCTCGCTTCGTGGAGTCTCGGATCCACGCGAGATCCCAGCGCTGGGGTCAGCGACGGATCGAGCAGGAGCTGGGGCAGCACGGCCTGAGCCTGGATGCATCACAGCGCGCACAGCTGGCAGAGGGCGAATGGGCCCGCGCCACAGAATTGCTGCGCCGCAAGTTCGGCGCCTCCCTGTCGCCGGACGGTGGCGTCGATCCCGCGCTGGAGGCGAAACAGATGCGATTTCTTCTGGGGCGTGGGTTCGGCACCGACGTCGCGCGGCGGGCCGTGCGCTGGCTGAAATCCTCGCCCGATTCGTCGTCAGGTCCCGCATCGGACACCGACTGATCGCCTTTCCACGCAGCGCGTGGGGAGGCAGGGCGCGGTGCGACGAGCGGGGCTGTGCGATCACGACGGCCATTCATGCACCGCGGGGCCGCACGGCGTGCGATTTCCGGTTGGATGGCACCCCGATGCTCCCAATGAAGGCACCAACTGGGCGCGTGTCAACCGCAAGGATGGGTTGATGCAACGCAGCATGCTACATTGGCGGCTTCGCACGCGTGCCCGCTGACCTCTGGTCGCGGGCGTGTTTTTGCGTGTTTGCACCGGTCCTATGTCTTCCACCGCCTCCTCTGAGCGCCAACTGCCGCCGCGTCGATTGCTCGACGTGCCCTGCTATTGGCGTGAAGCCGGGCCGTTTGTGGCCGATCTCGACAGCGCCGGGCTCCGGCTGCGTCGAACCCGCCTTCCGAACGGCTCGTGCGCGACCCCATCAGGCTCAGGGCCGGTATCGCCAGCGATCGTGCAAACTCAATACCTTGGCCTGCTCCGCGCCCCCGTGGCGTCGGCCTTCTCTTCCTGATTCATCCATCAAGCGAGACCTCCCTATGAAGATTCACGAGTACCAGGGCAAGGAAATCCTGCGCCAGTTCGGCGTGCCGGTGCCGCGCGGTATTCCCGCGTTCACGGTGCAAGAGGCGGTTGAAGCCGCGCAGAAGCTGGGCGGCCCGGTCTGGGTGGTCAAGGCGCAGATCCACGCCGGCGGCCGCGGCAAGGGCGGCGGCGTGAAGCTGGGCAAGAGCCTGGATGAGGTGAAGAGCCTGTCCGAGCAGATCCTCGGCATGCAGCTGATCACCCACCAGACCGGCCCGGAAGGCCAGAAGGTGCGTCGCCTCTACATCGAAGAAGGCGCCGACATCAAGAAGGAACTCTACGTCTCGCTGGTCACCGACCGCGGCACGCAGAAGGTGGCCTTCATCGCCTCCAGCGAAGGCGGCATGGACATCGAGGAAGTGGCCCACAGCACCCCGGAAAAGATCATCACCGAGATGATCGATCCGCTGACCGGCCTGACCGCCGAGCAGTCGAAGAAGATCGCTGCGGCGATCGGCCTGACCGGCGCTTCGGTGGATCAAGCCGTCGACCTGTTCGCCAAGCTCTACAAGTGCTACATGGACACCGACGCGTCGCTGGTGGAGATCAACCCGCTGAACTGCGATTCCAAGGGCAACCTGATCGCCCTGGACGCGAAGTTCAACTTCGATGCCAACGCGCTGTTCCGTCATCCGGAAATCGTCGCCTACCGCGACCTGGATGAAGAAGACGCGGCCGAGATCGAGGCTTCGAAGTTCGACCTGGCCTACATCTCGCTGGACGGCAACATCGGCTGCCTGGTCAACGGTGCCGGTCTGGCCATGGCCACCATGGACACCATCAAGCTGTTCGGCGGCGAGCCGGCCAACTTCCTGGACGTGGGCGGCGGCGCCACCGCCGAGAAGGTCACCGAAGCCTTCAAGATCATGCTGAAGAACCCCGAGGTGAAGGGCATCCTCGTGAACATCTTCGGCGGCATCATGAAGTGCGACACCATCGCCGAAGGCGTGATCACCGCCTGCAAGGCCGTGAACCTGTCCGTGCCGCTGGTCGTCCGCATGAAGGGCACCAACGAAGAACTGGGCAAGAAGATGCTGGCCGAGTCCGGCCTGCCCATCATCGCCGCCGACACCATGGCCGAAGCCGCGACGAAGATCGTCGCCGCCGTCAAGTAAGCCGCAGACCCAGCCAAGGAATTCGACATGAGCATCTACATCAACAAGGACACCAAGGTCATCACCCAGGGCATCACGGGCAAGACCGGTCAGTTCCACACCCTCGGCTGCCAGGCTTATGCCAATGGCAAGAATGCGTTCGTCGCCGGCGTGAACCCCAAGAAAGCGGGCGAGAAGTTCTCCGAGATCCCCATCTACGCCACGGTGAAGGAAGCCGCGTCGCAGACCGGCGCGACCGTGTCGGTGATCTACGTGCCGCCCGCCGGCGCTGCCGCCGCGATCTGGGAAGCCGTCGAGGCCGACCTGGATCTGGCGATCTGCATCACCGAAGGCATCCCCGTCCGGGACATGCTGGAAGTGCGCAACAAGATGAAGGCCAAGGAAGCGGCCGGCGGCAAGAAGACGCTGCTGCTGGGCCCGAACTGCCCCGGCCTGATCACGCCCGACGAGATCAAGATCGGCATCATGCCCGGTCACATCCATCGCAAGGGCCGCATCGGCGTCGTGTCGCGCTCCGGCACGCTGACCTATGAAGCGGTGGCTCAGCTGACCGAAATCGGTCTGGGCCAATCGTCGGCTGTCGGCATCGGCGGTGATCCGATCAACGGTCTGAAGCACATCGACGTGATGAAGGCCTTCAACGACGATCCGGACACCGATGCGGTGATCATGATCGGCGAGATCGGTGGTCCTGACGAGGCGGAAGCCGCCCGTTGGTGCAAGGCCAACATGAAGAAGCCGATCGTGGGCTTCATCGCGGGCGTGACCGCACCTCCCGGAAAGCGCATGGGCCACGCCGGCGCGCTGATCTCCGGCGGTGCCGACACGGCCGATGCCAAGCTCGCCATCATGGAAGAGTGCGGCTTCACCGTCACCCGCAACCCGTCCGAAATGGGCAAGCTGCTCAAAGCCCTGCTGTAAGTCGCAGGAAAAACGAGCAAGGGCCTCTCATGCGTAGTTCCACGCATCGAGGCCCCCCGGGGGGCGCGCTGACAATCCACCAGCCTCCACCGAACGAATCAGGAGGGGCCTCGGGCCCCTCCTGTCGTTTCATCTCCCCAACGCTATAGACTGGCGCGCACTTGTTGTCGCGACCAGCAGGTCATCCTCATGGACATGTTCACCAGCCCCGAGTTCTGGCTTGCCGTCGGCCAGATCATCCTGATCGACATCCTGCTGGGTGGCGACAATGCCGTCGTCATCGCGCTCGCCTGCCGCAAGCTGCCGCCAGCAATGCGCACACGCGGCATCATGTGGGGCACCGCCGGCGCGATCGTGCTGCGGGTCGTGCTGATCTTCTTCGCCCTGACGCTGCTCAAGCTCCCGTTCCTCAAGCTGGTCGGCGGTTTGCTGCTGCTGTGGATCGGCATCAAGTTGCTGATGCCCGAGGACGATGACGAGCACGCCAACATCCAGGCCAGCGACAAGCTCTGGGCGGCGGTCAAGACCGTCATCGTGGCCGACTTCGTGATGAGCCTGGACAACGTGATCGCCATCGCGGGCGCCGCCGAAGGTGCGGGCAGTGCGCATCAGATGCCGCTGGTGATCTTCGGCCTGCTGGTGTCGATCCCCATCATCGTCTGGGGCAGCCAGCTCGTCATCAAGTTGATGGACAAGTTTCCGATGGTCATCACCCTCGGTGCCATGCTGCTGGGCTGGATCGCCGGCACGATGATCGTGGGCGACCCCGCGCTGAACAGCTGGGTGCCGATGCAGCCTGGCGAGAAGCCCGGCTCGTCCGAGGTCCTTCCGCAGCTCTATTACGCCATGGGCGTGGGTGGCGCGCTGTTTGTGTTGATCGTGGGCAAGGTGCTGGCCGCACGTCGTCCCGCGCAAGCCTGAAGGAAGGCCTGCCATGTCATGAGCGCCGCCGGCTTCCTGAAGCGACTGCTGGGTCGGGGCGCGTCCGTACCGGACGAGGCGGGTGCCGTGCCGCCCAGCTCCCATCAGCCCTCCACGCTGCCCCTGCCCAAGCTTGCGGGTGCCAAGCTCGACAGCTATGAGATGGGCGAGGAGATCGGCCGGGGGGCGATGGCGGTGGTCAACCGTGCGGTGGAGCGCCGCACGGGCCGGCAGGTGGCGATCAAGCGCCTGTCCCTGCAGCGCGAGTTCGCGCCCGAGGACCTGCTGGATGTCCGCGACCGCTTCATGCGCGAGGCCAGCGCCGCGCAGCATCTGGAGCATCCCGACATCCTGCGGGTGATCGACGCCGGCGAGAGCGGCGGCGACACCTGGATCGCGATGGAGTTCGTCGAAGGCCATGACCTGAGCCATCACACCCGCAGCGGCCAGTTGCTTCCTTTGAGGGAGGTGCTGTTGCTGGTGGCGCGGCTGGCCCGGGCGCTGAACTATGCGCACGGCCATGGCGTGGTGCATCGGGACATCAAACCCGCCAACGTGATGGTGGAACGGCCCACCGGCCGGGTGAAGATCATGGACTTCGGCATTGCCCGTGTTGCCGATGGCAGCCGAACCCGGACCGGGCTGGTGCTGGGCACGCCGTCCTACATGTCGCCCGAGCAACTGGCCGGATTGAAAGTG
This sequence comes from Roseateles amylovorans, assembly GCF_025398155.2. NCBI lineage: Bacteria > Pseudomonadati > Pseudomonadota > Betaproteobacteria > Burkholderiales > Sphaerotilaceae > Roseateles > Roseateles amylovorans. The sequence goes on along the minus strand of NZ_CP104562.2, from coordinate 6,065,626 downwards.
GACGGGCGCAGCGATCTTTATTCGCTCGGCGCCATGCTGTTCCAGCTGCTGACCGGACATTTGCCACACCAATCCGATTCCATGGCCACGCTGATGCACCAGATCGCGAATCAGGTGCCGCCGGATGTCCGACAATTCCGTGCGGAACTGCCCGAATCGCTGGCCCTGGTCCTGGCGCTGTGCCTGGAGAAGCGTCCTGAGCTACGCTACCAGTCTGGTGAAGCCTTGGCGCAGGACCTGGAAGCGGTTCTCGCCGAGTTGCCTGTGTCGTTATCCAATAGCACAGGTGGCACAACCCCCCCGACAGCGGGGCAGGCTTTCGAGCAAACTTTACGCATGCACACTGGAGACGCGGTGCACAATCAGCCTCCCCCAGCCGATCCCGCCAGCAAGACATGACCCTGGAGTTCTTCAGCGCCACCGACACCGGGCGTGTGCGCGACAACAATGAAGACTCGGTGGCACTGGAGCCAGGTGTCGGATTGGCGGTGCTCGCAGACGGCATGGGTGGCTACAACGCGGGCGAGGTGGCCAGCCAGATGCTGACCTCCTTCATCAAGTCGGAACTGGGCCGTTGGCTGGCGGAGTCCGGTCAGCATGCGTCGGATTCCGATGTGCGCCGGGCGATGGACATCTGCGTGGACAACGCCAATCGGGCGATCTTCAACGCGGCCAATACCAATCCCCGCTATGCCGGCATGGGCACGACCCTGGTGCTGGCGGTCTTCCGCGAGCAAAGTGTGCTGATGGGCCATGTGGGCGATTCGCGGGGCTACCGGCTGCGTGAGGGCCAACTGACCCAGCTCACGCGAGACCATTCGTTACTGCAGGAGCAGATCGATGCTGGTCTGCTTACGCCTGAGGAAGCGGCGTTTTCCAGCAACAAGAATCTGGTGACCCGTGCTGTTGGCGTCGAAGACACCGTGATGCTGGAAGTCCATCAACATCAGCTGCAGCCGGGTGATCAGATCCTGTTGTGCAGCGATGGGCTGTCGGACATGGTGGACGATGCCGCCATGGCACAAGTGCTCCAGGCGCATGCCGATCTGCCGGAAGCGGCACAGGCGCTGGTGGACGCCGCCAACGACATGGGTGGCAAGGATAATATTGCGATCGTTCTGGTTCGCGCGGAGAGCCGCACCAAGCCTTGGGCCTGGTGGCCATTCAGTCGGAATACCGGGCGTCGCTGAGTCGGCCCCCTACAACTAAAGACAGGACTAGAGGTCAAGCATGGGCAAGCTGGTGGTTTCGCTCGACGGCGTGGTGATCAAGGAAGTGCAGGTCACCAAGGACAAGACCACGCTCGGTCGGCGTCCCTACAACGACATCGTGATCGACAACCTGGCCGTCAGCGGCGAGCACGCGGTCATGCAGATGGTCGGCGCAGATGTCTTCATCGAAGACCTGAACTCCACCAACGGCACCTACATCAACGGCAAGGCGATCAAGAAGCAGCTGCTGTCGCATGGTGACGTGATCGAGGTCGGCAAGTACAAGATCAAGTACCTGGTCGAAGACAACGCTGACTATGAAAAAACCATGATCCTGCGCCCCGGCGCCGGTGGCGGTGGGGCGCCGACCAGCGGCTTCGGTCTGCCGTCGTCCTTTGGCGGCCTGGGCCCGGCGCCGGCAAGTGCCAATCCGGCGGCGATCAAGGTGCTGAACGGCCCGGCCGCAGGCCGGGAAGTCATGCTGAGCAAGGTGGTCACCACGGTGGGCAAGCCCGGCGTGCAGGTGGCCTCGATCACCAAGCGGCCGAGCGGCTATGTGTTCGCGCACGTCGAAGGCAGCGTGCGTCCTGTGGTCAATGGCGCGCCGCTCACGGCCGAATCGGTGCCGCTGAAGAACGGCGACGTCATCGAACTGGCCGGCACGCAGATGCAGTTCGTGCAGGTCTGAACCTCGTTCATCGGGCCGAGGGCGGTGGATACCGCCTCGGTACCGGTGTCAGGCGATCACCTACAACTGTCAGCAGATGTCTGACCCCGTGCAGGTTTTCACGGCAATGCGTCGGGTCTGGTATCCAGATGGAAAAAAGCGGCTGAATGTTCAAATCAGCGCTTAGCAAGCGGGGTCGCTGGCCCTAAAGTGCCTGCATGAAGATCCGCGTGCTGGGGTGCGCAGGCGCCATGGCGTCTGGCCACCGAACCACTTCCTTTCTGCTGGACGACGATGTGCTCATCGACGCCGGCAGCGGTGTGGGTGAGCTTCCCCTGGACGCGATGGCCCGGGTGGACCGCATCCTGATCACCCATTCCCACCTCGACCATGTGCTGTCGATCGGCCTGTTGGCCGATGCGGTGCAACGGCGCCGTGCACAAGCCGGTCGCCCGCCGATCCAGGTCCATGCGCTGCCCGAGACACTCGATGCGCTGCGCAAACACATCTTCAACGGCGTCATCTGGCCTGATTTCACCCGGTTGCCCAGCGTGGAGCGTCCAGCGTTGACCTTCCATGCCTTTGCAGTCGGCGAGCGCCTGGACCTTGGCCGCGGACGCTGCATCGAGGTGCTGAGCGCGGCCCACACGGTGCCGGCGGTCGGCTTCGCACTGGATGGCGGGGAGGCCGGCTACTGGGTGTTCACCGGAGACACCGGCCCGAATCCGGCGCTCTGGAGGCGGCTTTCCGAGCTGAAGCTGGCTCATTTGGTCATCGAATGCGCGTTCGGCGACGAAGAGTGCGGTCTGGCGGGTCTGAGCAAACATCACTGCCCCCGCACGCTGGGCGCGGAGCTGACTCGGTTGGCGGGCAGCGTCCAGGTCCACATCACCCACATCAAGCCCGGGGAACGGGCAGCAGTGATGGCGGCGGTCGATGCGTTGCGCACCGTGCATCGAGTGTCGGCGCTCGAAAACTTCCAGGAATTCGAGCTCAGCGAGGCCGTCGCTCAGGTCTGACAGGACTGCGGTCGCGGCGCTTGGCCCGCCCGAAATCGATTGAAATGGGACGAGACCGGGCTGCAGCAGGTGCGACCGGCCATGACTGACGTTTTTTGTCGTCACTGCTTGGAATGACAAACTGCGGCAGCCGGGACCGACGCAAAACGTCAGTTTGCGGTCTTACAACAGCACGAATGTGTCCAAATGCACATCAACTTGTGCTGTTTCAGCGTTGGCACGGGCAGTGCAAACAGGAGGAGATCTCCCCTGACTGTCCGAGGCCACCACCATGAAATCTGTCCAACGTGGATTCACGCTGCTTGAGTTGATCGTCGTCGTTGCAGTGATCGGCATCCTGGCGGCGCTCGCGCTGCCGGCCTACTCGGACTACGCGAAGAAGACCAAGGTGTCTGAACTCATGATGGCCCTGTCACAGCCCAAGGCGGCGGTGCTGGAATACATGGACACCATGAACACCTTTCCCACGCCGGAGCAACTGGACCTCGGGCCCGTGTCCAGCAACTACATCGACAGCCGGAGCTATCTCAAGAACAGCGACACGGAGGCGGTGATCGCGGTGGTGGTCAAGGCCGGCAGCATTGCGGAGGATCTGGATGGGCGGCATCTGATGCTCACGGCCACCGCACCGGCGGCGCCGGCTGGTGTTCGGCCCTCGGTGAGCTGGAAGTGCAGCGGTGACATTCCGGAGAAGTATCTGACTGTTTCCTGCAAGACGCCGGCGACCTGATCCGCACCCAGTTCCCAAGCAAAACGCCCCGCTCATGCGGGGCGTTTTGCGTTCTGGCGAGGGGGCTGCCATGCCAGGTGAGGGACGCGGCGCGCCGGGGCTGACAAATCTTGTCCAGCCTCCTTTGACTGACAAACTTTGGCAGGTCGCCTGACAAAAAACGTCACTTGAAGTGGCAGAAAACGGGGCAGGTCGTGATCTAGGTCACAAATCAATCCCTAAAACGCCCTTTGGGGGGCTGGCACGACCCCTGCGTTCATGGGGAGTGTCTCTACCCTGAACCCCTCTTCTCTCTCTCTAGGAGTTTTTCATGAAGCGTTCCATCCAAAAAGGTTTCACCCTGATCGAACTGATGATCGTCGTGGCGATCATCGGTATTCTGGCTGCCGTGGCTCTGCCGGCGTACTCCGACTACATGAAGAAGTCGAAGGTTACTGAAGTGGTTTTGGCTCTGACCGCCTTCAAGAACCCGATTCAAGAGTACGCCACCACGATGAATGCCTTGCCGACTGCGGACCAACTGGGCTTGGCAACCCCTACTGCTGTGAACAGCAAGTACGTCACCCAAATCGCCTACGTGAAGTCTGGTGATGTCGTGGGCTCCACCGCTACGCTGACCGCAACTGCCCGCGCCATTGGCACGGAAGTTGACGGCGCCACGCTGACGCTGGTCGGCACCCTTCGCGATACCGGTGCGCTGGCATGGGAATGCGGTACTGGTGCTACGATCCCCAACAAGTACCTGAGCGCGTCCTGCAAGCGTACGTAATCAGAGTAGTTTGAAGTTTGGATTAAAAGGAGTCCTTAGGGACTCCTTTTTTCGTTCTGTGAAAGCAAATGCCGTACTTGACTTGCATAGTCGCCGTGGCAATATGGCTGATTCCTGTCTTGCATTCTGTAATGCCGGGCTACTGGTCTGCGCATGACTTTTCGCGACTTTCGCAACTGGTGTTGTTAACTGCAGCGGTGCCATTCTGCCTTCAGTCGGCATCTATCCGATACCCGAATCAAGTCGTCGATCGGGTGGGCTTTGCGGCGTTCTCGATGTGTGTGATGACGTCGGTGGGAATGTCGTACATTCCTGCCATCGCGATCCGCGAAGTTATTTTGTTTGCTGCACTGTTTACGTTGTCTTGTGCGATGGCGCGCGAGATGGCCCGCGTTGGTTGTGAACGCCCCCTGCAGATTATGGCGTTGGGGACACTGATCTATGGCCTCCACGTAGTCGGTATGGCAATCGTAGTTCTCGCGAATGGACAGCCGATTGCAGGATGGGAGCTATTGACGGGTTTTGATAATCCAAGGTTTCTCAACCACGCCCAGACGATTGCAATTCCACTAGCCGCAGCCGTCTCGCTTCAGCCGAACACAAGGCGGCTCATGCGCACCATCGCCTTGGGTGCAACGTTCCTGAGTGGCGCGCTTCTGTTTATCTGTCAGGGCCGAGCGACCATCGTTGCTATCGCCGTCGGCATTTGTGTTGTGATCGCCTTATTTCGAGGTACTGCGGTGCGGCGATACGCTGTCGCATTGAGCGTTCCTCTTCTGCTAGGAGGGCTAAGCATGGCCCTACTTTTTCAGTTTGCGCCAGAGACTGTTGGGGGGGTTGGCAGCGACGGATTCACGAAGGTTCACTCGAGAGACTTCCTGATCCTTCGGGCCATGGATATTGCTATAGATTCCCCTTGGTTCGGCGTCGGTCCGATGCACTACGCTCATGCTTACAACGGCAAGGCGTCCCATCCTCATAATTTCTACATACAACTGCTCGCCGAGGTCGGTATCCCAGCCACGCTGATCTCGGCAGTCTTGGTCGCACGATGGATGCGTCGCTGTTATCGCACCCTAAGGCGTGTCTCAGGTGATCTGCAGCCGCTGGCCGCTGGCGTATGGACAGCTTTCACCGCAGTTCTGGTCGATGGCCTTTTCTCAGGCAACTTCGTGATGCCCATTTCTCAACTCTGGATAGCCGTGTTGCTTGGAATAATAATGGGTATGCTAGGAGGGGGCGCTAACTCCGAGTCGGATCACTCTTTCCCGAGCCCGCGGCTGGCGATTGCTCGCCGTCCTGTTGTGTTGCTAGTATTTGCCGCAACAGGGTGGCTCGCACTACAGGCTTTTAGTGAGGCTGCGGGTGTCGATGCGCCTACGCTGCACGGAGCGTCAGAGGCGTTCAAGACCTACATAGCCCCACGATTTTGGTCACATGGTTGGTTCTAGTACATATCATGAACTGGAAAATTAGACTTCGCGCAGCTGGAGTTCATTTAATTTCATGTTTGACGGTGGCGGCCCTTGCCGCTGCGGTCGTATTTTTAGTTTGGTATCCCTGGCCCTATCAGGTGGTGTCGGGTGGGCAGGATTTGTTCATCTTGCTAGTCACGGTCGACATTATCATGGGACCGCTGATCACGTTGGCAATATTCAATATAAACAAGCCAAAGGCGGAGCTTAGACGAGATTTGGCAATCATTGTCGTGCTTCAGTTGGCCGCGCTGATTTTCGGCCTCCACACTGTCTACGCTGTTCGCCCAGCCGTACTTGCGTTAGAGATCGATCGGTTTCGCGTATCGACAGCGATCGACATCGCGAATAGCGAATTGGATCTGGCGCCGGATGAGTTCAAGACCTTATCGATTACAGGCCCCCGATTGGTTGATACTCGTGCGCCGAAAGACGAGGAGAGATACAATGCAATCGTGCTTGGTATGAACGGCGTGGACCTCGGGTCTCGACCGAGCTTCTGGAAAAACTGGGACGAATCGTCCCGCCAGCGCACGCTAAAGTTCGGCAAACCCCTCACCGACTGGCTCTCCCAGCACCCCAGCGACCTGGACAAGCTCCAGCCCGCCATCGAGCGCACCGGCCGCCCGGCTTCCCAGTTGCTCTACCTCCCGATGCTGGCCCGTCGCACCGACTGGTCCGTCCTCGTCGACAAGACCACCGGTGACCCCGTCGGCTTCGCGCCGATCGACGCCCCGTAGCGCGACGCACTTCGCTGTGCGCGGGACCGCCCCGCGCCAGCGATTAGAGTTCCGCCCTGTTCGCCCGGTCTGCTCGACCGGCCCCCAGGCTCCCAGGACCGTTCATGACGCTCGCCGCGACGACGCCTTCTCCCGCCCCACACCACCAGCCGCTGACCCTCATCGGGCTGCTGGTCGGCGTCACGCTGGCGCCGCTGCTGGCGTTCAACCAGACGCCCTCGGCCACGCTCTACAACCAATTGCTGGCCTTCGCCGGTTTCGGGCTGCTCGCCGTCGGGCTGGCTTGGGGCGCCTCGTTGCGCCGTGGCTGGCGCCTGGATGGCGTCACGCTCGGACTGCTGATCATGTTGGCGGCCGCACTGACCGCACCGTCGCTGAACGGCCTGCCTTGGTCGATGGCATTGACCAGCGCGGCAATGCTGCTCGGTGCGGCCTTCGTCATCCAGATCGGCCGCTCGGTGCGGGCTGACCAGCGAGAAGACGTGCTGACCCTGTTCTGCCTCGCACTCGTGGGCGCTGGCCTGCTGAGCGTCATCGTCTGCTTCGTCCAATTCTTCGTTCCGACCTGGGCCGACGGCAACGTCATCGCCCGCACCGGCCTGGCCGGGCGTGCCGTCGGCAACATGCGCCAGCCCAATCACCTCGCCAGTCTGCTGATGTGGGCCTGCGTGGCGGCGGTGTGGCTGGCTCAAGGCGGCTGGCTGACGCGTCAACTGGGATCGGCCCTGCGCGGCAGCGTCGCGCTGGGCGTGCTGCTCTTCCTGTTTGTCTTGTGCGTCCTGTTCAGCGCCTCCCGCACCGGCACCATCGGCGTCATCTTGCTGGCGGTGTGGGGTGTGGTGGATGGTCCGTTGCGCGTGTCCTCCAGCCGTGTGGTCAACACGACGCTGGGACGCCTGCGCCTGGGCGTGCGCATCGCACTGATGCTGACGCCGCTCATGTGGGGCCTGTGCTGGTTGCTGGTCGCCTGGTGGACTCATGCCAGCGGTCACGCTTTTGGGGCCGAAGCCCGACTGAACGAGGGCGCAGGCTCACCGACCCGCTTGGCCATCCTGAGCAACGCCTGGTCGCTGCTCCAGCGCTATCCGTGGACCGGCAGCGGCTGGGGCGACTTCAACCTCGCCTGGACGATGACGCCCTTCCCGGAGCGCCCGGTGGCCTTCTTCGACCACACCCACAACCTGCTCATGCAGGTGTTGGTGGAACTGGGCTTCGTGGTGGGCGGGGTGGTGCTGCTCGCCTTGCTGATCGGCGTGGCGACCGCGGCGATCCGTGCCTGGCGAGCGCCCGGTGCGGCGGGCCATTGCGCCTTCATGGTCGTGGCCATGATCGGCCTGCACAGCATGTTCGAGTACCCGCTGTGGTACGCCTATTTCCTGCTGCCCGCGGCCTTCGCGCTGGGTTTGTGCCTGCCCCGCTCAACGTCTGAGGACGATCCCGCACCGAGCATCACGCCCATCCGGCGATGGGTCCCGCTGGTGCTGGGCGCGGTTATGACTGCGCTGGTGCCGCTGACCGTGCTGGACTATCTCCGCATCGTCCACATCTACGCCCCGCCTGCGGATGCAGCGTCGCTGGATGAGCGGATCGTGGTGGGCCAGGGCTCGCCGCTGTTCGACCTGCAGGCCGATTACGCCGCCGCCACGGTGCTGCCACCGGGGGCGGATGCCTTGGGCGCCGCGCAGCGCACCGGTCATCACCTGATCGATGTCCGGCTGATGATGGCGTGGGCCAAATCACTGAATGCCGTCGGCGAGACCGACAAAGCACGCTATCTGGTCCAGCGGCTCAAGGAGTTCCGCAACGCCGCCGCCGAGGACTGGCTGGGCGAATGCGCGGCGCTGTCGGACGTGGGCGACAAGCTGCGCCCATTCCAGTGCGATGCGCCCACGCGCGAGTACGACTTCCGTGAGATGCGCGACGCCGGACCGAAACCCTGAGCCCCGAGGCTGAGCCCGGGAGGTGTTGACGGCGAGCGCGTCGTTTTTTTCACCCTGCCTGGCTGCACGCACCGGCGATGGCAACCGTCACGGCGGCCGACGTCCGTCAGATCTCCGCGACCCAGGCCCCGGATTTGCCGCCCTGCTTCTCGAGCACGCGAATCTGCTCCATGACCATGCCGCGATCGGCCGCCTTGCACATGTCGTAGATGGTCAGCAGACCGATCTGGACGGCAGTCAGCGCTTCCATTTCCACACCGGTGCGGCCCAGCGTCTCGACCTGCGCGGTGCAGATGACCGCATGGGCGGTTTCGTCGAGTTCGAAATCGACGGCCACCCGGGTGATCGGCAGGGGATGGCACAGGGGGATGAGGTCGGCGGTTCGCTTGGCGCCCTGGATGGCCGCGATGCGGGCCACCCCGAGCACATCGCCCTTCTTGGCGGATCCGCTGCGGATGAGTTCGAAGGTTTCAGGGCGCATGCGGATGCGGCCAGCGGCTCGGGCGACACGGTGCGTGACATCCTTGCCGGCAACGTCCACCATGTGGGCTTGGCCCTCGGCGTCAAAATGGGTCAGTGGCGAGCTCATTGAAGCGGCAACAATCGCGAAACCGGAATGGCGCCATGATAGTTCGTGGTCTTGGAGATCCCTTGAATCGACTGAATTCCACCTCTCCCACCAAACGCGCGCTTGCGCTGCTGTTGAGTGCCGCGCTGCTCGGCCAGAGCGCCCTGGCCCAGGTCAATCTGCCCGCCCTGGGCGACTCGGTCTCGGCCGATGTGAGCATTGGCGCTGAGAAGAAGCTGGGCGATTCGGTGATGCGGCAGATCCGCATCGATCCGGATTACATCGACGACCCGCTGCTGCTGGAGTACCTGCAGAACACCTTCCAGCCCTTGGTCACTGCCGCCCGCAAGCTCGGCAACATCAGCGACGACACCTCCGATCGCTTCGCCTGGGAGCCCTTCCTGGTGCGCGACAAGTCGGTGAACGCCTTCGCCTTGCCGGGCGGCTATATCGGCGTGCATCTGGGCCTGATCGCGATGACCGGCGCCCGGGACGAACTCGCCTCGGTGCTGGGCCACGAGCTCTCGCACGTCACCCAGCGCCACATTGCACGCAGCATCGTCGGCGATTCCCGCAACAGCCTGTTGGCCACCGCCGGCCTGCTGCTGGGCATCCTGGCAGCCGCGCGCAGCCGCAGCGTTGATGTCGCCCAGGCGGCGGTCGTCGGCAGTCAGGCCGCCGCGGCGCAGGCGTCGCTGAACTTCTCTCGCGACATGGAACGCGAGGCCGACCGTGTCGGTTTCCAGGTGATGACCCAGGCCGGTTTTGCCGGCGCCGGCATGGCCAGCATGTTCGAGCGCATGGAGCAGGCCTATCACCTGATGGACTCCGGCGCCTATCCGTACCTGCGCAGCCACCCGCTGACCAGCGAACGCATTGGCGAGGCCCGCGCCCGGCTGGGCACGCAGGGCGAGACCAAACTGATCGGAACCTCCGAACATGTGCTCATGGCCGCCCGCGCACGCGTGCTGATGGACCAGCGTGCTGAGGCTTGGCGCCAGTTGCAGGGCCTGGATGCCGGATCGCGACAAGGGCAGGGCGTCGATCAACTGGCCGCGCGCTACACCAGCGCGTTGGCGTCGATCAAGCTGCGCGACTTCAGCCGGGCGGAGGCCACGCTCAAGACGGCCGATGCACTCGCCGGCATGCTCGGTGCGGATCCGGGCGCGCGGCGACTGCTGACTTACCTGCATGCGGAACTGAACCTCGCACGCGGCCAGCCCGCCGCAGGTTTTGCAGCCTTGGAAGCGCTGGGCAATGAGCGCTCACGGCCGCTGCTGATGATCAAGTCCGATCTGGCGCAGGCGGACGGTCGGCCCGAGATCAAGCGCGACGCCGCCGATGCGCTGCAGACGCACCTCAGCCTCAACGGGCATGACGCCCTGGCCTGGCAAGAGATTTCGACGTTGTGGCAGCAGCTCAACCAGCCGCTGCGCTCGGTGCGTGCTCAAGGCGAGGCCCGTGCCGCGCTGGGCGACATCAACGGAGCGATCGACCGGCTTCGTTCAGCGATGCGCCAGGCACGCGGACGCGATACCGATCAGATCGAGGCGTCCGTCATCGATGCACGCCTGCGCAGCCTGCTCTATGAACAGCGGCAGATGCTGGCGGAGATGTACCCGCGCGGGGTGCCGCCCGGGGCGGAGCCTTGAGTGGCCTGCACGGGTCGACGACGCACTGAACGCCTCGTCGCGCCCGCGCGGAAGTTCATTCCGTTTCCGGGAACAGCCGCTCGATGACCACGTCGATCGCCATGCCGCACAGGCTGTAGATCAGCGAGCCGATCAGCGCGGCACCGAAGCCGGTGACCGTCAGCCCGGTGAGCAGCGAAGCCGTGGCCCAGAACAGCAAGGCGTTGATGACGAACAGGAACAGGCCCAGCGTCAGCAAGGTCACCGGCAGCGTCAGCAGCACCAGGATCGGACGCAGCAGCGTGTTGAACAGGCCCAGCACCAGCGCCGCCAGCAGCGCGGTGGTGAAGCTCGTCACCTGCACGCCGGGATAGAGGTGCGCCACGAGCAACAACGCGGCGGCCAGCAGTAACCATCGGATCAGCGTCTTCATGCCCGCAGCATAGCGGGAGTGGGAAACAGATAAAACCGAAGTTAGTGAGATCGATCAATCAGGATAATCCGAAACTTCCGGAAGGGGAGTAGCCGCGCGGCGATGGCCGCGGCAGCGGTCCGTCAGTACGTCGCCGAAAGGCGGCCGGGCCCTGCACCTGGGTGCCACGCGTCTCGCGGCGGTGTCCCAGCCTTGCAAGACCTTTCGAGCGTGACCGCCGTGCGGGACGACTCCATACTGGATCGTCTTCGTGATGGCGTCGTTCAACACAGGCGCGTGGTTCGCGCCTGCCCTTGCAAGGAGCGCATATGAGCACCGTGGTGCCGAGTTGGTTGTGGGCAGTCTTCGTTGGCGTGGTGATCATCGCCTTGATCCTGGACTTCGTCGTGCTGCGCAAGCAGGGCGACCATGATGTTTCGGTCAAGGAGGCGATCAACTGGTCGCTGGTGTGGGTGGCCTTGAGTGTGGGCTTCATGGGCCTGCTGTGGTGGGCGGTGCGCGATGGCACCGGAAGCACCGAACTCGCCAACACCAAGGCGTTGGAGTTCATCACCGGCTATCTCATCGAGAAGTCCCTGGCGGTCGACAACATCTTTGTCTTCCTGATGATCTTCACCTACTTCGCGGTGCCGTCGGCCTACCAGAAGCGGGTGTTGATGCTGGGCATCATCGGCGCCATCGTGCTGCGCACGGTGATGATCCTGGTGGGCGGCTGGCTGATTGCGCAGTTCCACTGGGTGCTCTACCTGTTCGGCGCCTTCTTGCTGATCACCGGTGTGAAGATGTGGTGGGCCGCCGGCCAGGAGCCGGATCTGGAAAGCAATCCCGCGCTGAAGCTGCTGCGCAAGGTGCTGCCGGTCAGCAAGGACTTCCACGGTGAGCGCTTCTTCACCATCGAGAACGGCAAGCGCGTCGCCACGCCGATGTTGCTGGTGATTGCGCTGGTGGGCATGACTGATGTGATCTTCGCGGTCGACTCGATCCCGGCGATCTTCGCCATCACCTCCGACCCGTTCATCGTGCTGAGCTCCAACATCTTCGCGATCCTGGGCCTGCGTGCGATGTACTTCCTGCTCGCGGCCATGGCGTCGAAGTTCCACCTGCTCAGCTATGGCCTGGCCGTGGTGCTGGTGTTCATCGGCGGCAAGATGATGCTGATCGACGTCATCAAGATCCCGGTGCTGCTCTCACTGGGTGTGGTGATCGGCATCCTGGCGCTGACGATGTGGCTGAGCGTGCGCACCGCACCGCGCCTGTCGGAAAGTGCCCAGGAGCCGCCCGCCCTGCGATGAGCCGCTGACCGCACAAGCGGTCATTCCTTTCGAAACCCGCGTGGACACCAGTCCTCGCGGGTTTTTTCATGGGCTTCGGACGGGCGCGATGACCACGACACCCGAGTCGGATTCGTAGCGCGTACACCACGCCGCGCCAAGGGCCCTGCGCAAAACTTTGACATGAACAAATGAGAATGATTAGCATTTGGTGCTTTGGCGGATTCGCTGCACGGCCCACACCGCGTCGAACCCGCCAATCCCGGATTGCCACCGCCAGCCAGACGTGAACAGGGGGGAGCATCGCCACGCAGCGCCCAGCGCTGCCGCCGTCGATGCCGCACGCACGCAGCCAGCCGAGCCCATTGCCAGATGTGCCTCCCGATCGGAGGCGCACCGGACAACCACAAGAGACCCTCGGAGCTTCCATGTCCTCCTACATCAAGAGCCGCAAGCATGCGGTGGCCCCCCTGGCGGCCCTCGCTGCAACCCTGACCCTGCCGATGGCCGCCCAGGCCCAGGCGCCGGCTGACACTACCGTCGCGCAAGCCAACGTCGGCGCAGCCGCCAGCACCTTCCTGCCGACCGTCAAGGTCGACGGCGCCGCCACCTCGGACTACAAGGCCGACAAGAGCGCCTCGTCCAAGCTGACCCAGCCGCTGCTGGAAACGCCCAAGACCATCTCCATCATCAAGAAGGAAGTGCTGCGCGAGCAGGGCGCGGTCTCGCTGATGGACGCGCTGCAAAACACCCCGGGCATCACGATGCAGCTGGGCGAGAACGGCAACACCTCCGCCGGCGACGCCTTCCAGATGCGCGGCTTCTCCGCCAGCAGCTCCACCTTCGTCGACGGCATCCGTGATCTCGGCGCCGTGACCCGTGACGTCTTCAACCTCGAGCAGATCGAAGTGGTGAAGGGTCCCGCCGGCGCGGACACCGGCCGCGGCGCGTCCGCCGGCTACATCAACCTGATCAGCAAGCTGCCGCAGCTCGAAGCCTTCACCGAAGGCACCTTCGTGATCGGCGACGCCAGCCGCAAGCGTGTCTCGGTGGACACCAACCAGAAGGTGATGGACCACACCGCCGTGCGCCTGAATGCGGTCTGGCAGGACAACGGCGTCCCCGGTCGTGACACGGTCAACAAGAAGACCTATGCGGTCGCGCCGTCGGTCGCTTTCGGCCTGGGCACCGGCACCCGGTTCTTCCTGTACTCGCAACATGTGCGCCAGGACAACGTGCCGGACGGCGGCATCCCCGCCATCGGCTGGGGCGGCTACACCGTGGCCCCGACGGTCGCACCGGCCACCGCAGCGGCACTGCTGTCCGCCTCGAAGGTCAACACCAGCAACTTCTACGGCAGCAGCAGCGACCGCGAGAAGGTCAAGGCCGACATGGTCACCGCCAAGCTGGAGATGGACCTGGGCAGCGGCACCACCGTGCGCAACGTGTCGCGCTACGGCCGCACCCACATGGAGCGCACCCTCACCGGCATCATCAACATCTATGCCGCACCGGTCGCCACCGATGCGCAGACGGCGGGCATCGTCACCAGCGATCCCTCGACCTGGAAGATCTCGCGCTCGCGTCAGCGCGTGGACCAGACCAACGACATCCTGGCCAACCAGACCAGCCTGAACACCAGCTTCACCACCGGCGGCATCAAGCATGACCTGTCCACCGGCATCGAGCTGATGTATGAAACCCAGAACTCGCTGGGCTTCGCGTTGGCCACCGGCGTCGTCACGCCTCACGCCAACCTGTACCGTCCGAACGCCGCCGATGTGCTGCCGACGCCGGTCCGCAGCGGCAACGACACCGACGGCAGCACCAGCACCCAGGCCGTCTATCTGCTCGACACCCTCAGCATCACTGAGGCGCTCAAGCTCAACGGCGGCCTGCGCACCGAGCACTACACCATCAAGACCACCAGTGGTCTGCCCTCGGCCACCACGCGCCTGAGCGCCGGCAAATGGATCACCAGCTGGAACGTCGGCGCGGTGTACAAGCTGGCCGACAACGGCACGGTCTACGCCGCCGCCGCCAACTCGCTCACGCCCCCGGGCAGCGCCAACTTCACCCTGGGCGCCACCGGCCAGACGGCAGGCACGGCAGATGCGCAGGAGACCACCAACTACGAACTCGGCACCAAGTGGGACCTGCTGAACAAGCGCCTGAACCTCACGGCCGCGCTCTACCGCAGCGAGAACGACGGCCAGGTCAGCGTGGACCCGGTCACCAACCTCGCGACCCAGGGCGGCAAGACCCGGGTCGAAGGCATCGAGCTGGCCGCCGTCGGTCAGATCACCAACTTCTGGCAGATCACGGCCGGCGTCCAGACCATGGACACCAAGCAGATCAACCAGCGTTCCGCCTCCACCGCCACCAACCCCAACCAGGTGGTGACCGACGGCGTGCGCTGGTCGCCGAAGTGGTCCGCCACCGTCTGGTCGTCCTACCAACTGGGTGATTTCACCTTCGGTGGCGGCGTGCGCCACACGGCGGAACAGAAGCGGGTGATCACGGTCGCGCAGGCGGCGTCCACCGGCCTGCCGCAGTTGCCTGCCTACACCGTCGTCGATCTGATGGGCGCCTACCGCGTCAACAAGAACGTCAACCTGCAGCTCAACGTCACCAACCTGTTCGACAAGGAATACATGTCCTCGCTGAACAACGGTGGCGGCCGACTGGTCCTGGGTGCACCGCGTGCGGTGACGCTGATGGCCAGCATCGGTTTCTGACCGACTTGAGTTAGCGTACGCGCGGCCCGTCCCGTCCTAGCGGGACGGGCGTTTCCGTTGAGACGCCCGATCGTGGCTGCTGTCCCCACCCGGCCCCCACCTGGTTGAAGGGACGGCCTCATCGGTCGCCGGTCGAGACACGATCCAGAAATCCTTCACCGCGACGCTCGCGGATGCGTTCCGATCCCAGGTTGCCCCAACATGCTCCTCCATATTCCCCAAGTGCTCAGCAAGCAGGACGTGCGTGAAATGCGCCGCGTGCTGGACGCTGCCGACTGGACCGATGGTCGCGCCACCGTCGGCGAGCAGGGGGCCAAGGTCAAGCAGAACCGGCAGTTGCCGGTCGACCATCCCGCGGCGCTCGAGATCGGCGCCCACATCCAGCAGGTGCTGGCCCGACATCCGCAATTCATCTCCGCCGCACTGCCGCTGCGCACCCTGGCGCCGCTGTTCAATCGCTACGAGGGCGGCGAGCACTACGGCTTTCATGTCGACGGCGCGATCATGCGTCAGCAGGGCACCCCGCAGCCGCTGCGCAGCGACGTCTCCTCCACCCTCTTCCTGTGCGAGCCCGAGGAATACGACGGCGGTGAGCTGGAAGTCATCGACACCTACGGCGCGCATGAGGTCAAGCTGCCCGCCGGCGACCTGATCGTCTACGCCAGCACCAGCCTGCATCGCGTGCTGCCGGTCACCCGCGGCGCCCGCATCTGTTCCTTCTTCTGGACCCAAAGCATGATCCGGCAGGACTGGCAGCGTTCGATGCTGTTCGAACTCGACCAGACCATCCAGAAGCTGCGTGGCCGTCTGGGCGACGACGCCGAGACCACCGCCCTGACCGGCCACTATCACAACCTGCTACGCCTTTGGGCCGAGACCTGATCCGATGACTCCGCCGGTTGATCCCACCCCCTCCGCCCAGGCAGCGGCCACTGGCGCAGCGACGGCGCCGACCGCCCCGCGCCCGGCCTCCCGCGCGGCCTGGCTGAAGCAACTGCACCAGTGGCACTGGATCAGCTCGGCGATGTGCCTGGTCGGGATGATCCTGTTCGCCTTCACCGGCATCACGCTCAACCATGCCGCCGACATCGAGTCCAAGCCCGCGCTCATCAGCCGCACCGCCCAGTTGCCTGACGAGCTCCTGAAGCGCCTGCAACCGGCGGCGGCTGCTGAAGGCCAACCGTCGGACCCGCAGGCGGTCCCTTCGAAGGCCAAGGACGAGGACAAGAAGGCCGCTTTGCCCGCGCCGATTCGCGCCTGGCTGTCCAAGACCCTGGAGCGCCCGATCGATGACCGCGAGGCCGAATGGTCGCGCGACGAGATCTACCTGGCGATGCCGCGACCCGGCGGCGATGCCTGGGTGCGCATTGCCCGCGACACCGGCGAGGTCGAGTTCGAGGACACCGACCGCGGTTGGATTTCCTACCTGAACGACCTGCACAAGGGCCGCCATACCGGGCTGGCCTGGAGCTGGTTCATCGACCTCTTCGCGGTCGCCTGCCTGATCTTCTCGATCACCGGCCTGCTGATCCTGAAGTTCCATGCCGTCAACCGACCGAGCACCTGGCCCCTGGTCGGGCTCGGGCTGGTGATTCCCGCGCTGCTGGCCTTGTTGCTGATCCATTGACGCGACGAGCCGCTGCGCCTGATTTCTCCATCCTTCCGAGCCGCCGCCAGGACCTTTTTGCTCTCCGAGCTTCCTCCCGCTGATCCACAACCGAGACCTCGACATGAATCGCTCCGCAAGTCGCCACCCCAGTCGCGCCCTTCTGGCGCTTGGTGCCCTGGGCACGCTCAGCGCCGGGTCGTCCGCCTGGGCGGCCACCGTGCAGCTCAAGCTGGAGCTGCCGCGCCTGAATGTCGCCGAGTACCACCGCCCCTATGTCGCGGTGTGGGTGGAAAAAGCCGGTGAGTCCGGCCCGGCCGTCGCCCAACTGGCCATCTGGTATGACATCAAGAAGCAGAACAATGCCGGCACCAAATGGCTGCGCGACATGCGCCAGTGGTGGCGCCAGGGCGGCCGCAACCTGACCGTCCCGGCCGACGGCATCAGCGGCGCCACCCGTGCGCCCGGTGAGCACACCCTGTCCTTCGACACCCATCCCAGCCTGGCCAACTTGCCCGCAGGCAAGTACGAGATCGTGGTGGAGTCCGGCCGCGAGGCCGGTGGTCGCGAGGTGCAGCGCCTGCCGCTGACCTGGCCGATCAAGGCCGAGCAGAAATCGACCGCGCAGGGCGAGCATGAGCTCGGCGCCCTGGAATTGATCGCCAAGCCCTGAACCCGCGCCCAGGAGAACCGCTGATGACCACGAACTTCCGCATCGTTTCCCGCCTGGCGCCGCTGGCCCTGGCCATCGCCGCCGCGCTGCCGCTGTCCGCGCAGGCCCACATGACCTGGCTGCTGCCCAACAAGGCGGCCTTTGACGGCAAGGAGCCGGTGGCGTCCTTCGACGCCGCCGTGTCCGAAGACCTGTTCAATTTCGAACGCGCCCTCAAGCTCGACACCCTGCGCATCACCGCGCCGGACGGCAAGGCGGTGGACGCCGAAAACCGCAGCAGCGGCCGCCATCGCGAAAGCTTCGACGTCAAGCTGACCCAGGACGGCACCTACCGCATCAGCAACGTCAGCCAGGCGTTGATGGGCAGCTACAAGCAGGGCAGCGAGACCAAGCGCTTCCGCAGCACGCCCGCCACGCTCGTCAAGGATGTGCCGGCGGACGCCGAGATCACCGCCATGACGCTGATGACCAACCGTCAGCAGACCTTCGTCAGCAAGGAAGAGCCCGGCAAGGTGGCGTTCGCGCCCGAGGGCAACGGCCTGGAACTGCTGCCGCTGGGCCCGGTGACCGACCTGAGCCATGGCGACAAGACCACCTTCCGACTGCTGCTGGACGGCAAGCCGGCGGCCGACATCCCGGTCAAGCTGCTGCGCGAAGGCAACCGTTATCGCTACAAGCTGGGTGAGATCGAAGTGCGGACCGATGCCAAGGGCGAATTCACCGTGGCCTGGACCGAAGCCGGTCGCTATTTCATCGGCGCCAACGCCGGCCCCGCACGCGGCCCGAACGCACCGACCGGCACCCGCGAGGCCCCGGTGCAGCGCGCCAGCGTGAGCGCCACCTTCGAGGTCCTGCCGAAGTGAGTGCGACGTGAGCGTGGACGGCGGGGCGCTGGCGCCCCGCGTCCTGGTCCCGCTGCGCATCGACGGCGAACCGCCCGCCTTGGGCCAGCGCGTGCATGCGCTGGCGGGCGAGACGATGGGCACGACCTGGTCGGTCCGGTTCGTCGGGCCGGCCTCGCTTCGCTTGGCGACCATCGAATCGGCGATCGTCCAGGTCTGCGATCGGGTGATCGCCGAGATGAGCCAATGGGTGCCTGACTCCGAGATCAGTCGGTTCAACCGCGCCCCGGCCGGAACCATGCACCGGCTCTCGCCGGGCTTTGCGCGGGTGATCGATGCGGCCCTGCACATCGCGGCGGTCAGCCACGGCGCCTACGATCCGACAGCCGGCGCGCTGGTCGCGCTGTGGGGATTTGGTCCCTCCGGCCCGACGGCGCTGTCGCCGCGGCACGATGCCCCAGGCTTTCGACCGCCGTCCGCAGCCGAGTGCGCGGGCGCGCATTGCGGCTGGTCGTCGCTGACTTGGGACACCTCTGCCTGCCGCTTGACGCAACCCGGTGGCGCGACCCTGGACCTGTCGGCCATTGCCAAGGGCCATGCGGTCGATCAGGTGTCGGCCGTGCTGGCGTCGCTGGGCCTTCGCGACCATCTGGTGGAGATCGGCGGCGAATTGCGTGGCGCGGGCCTGAAGCCCGAGGGACAACCTTGGTGGGTGGACCTGGAGCCGCCGTCAAACGACTGCGGGCTCGCGCCGGTACGGATGGCCCTGCACGGCTTGGCCGTCGCGACCTCCGGCGACTACCGAAAGTGCTTCGACGACGACGGGCAACGCCGCTCCCACACCGTGGATCCGCGGACCCGTCGGCCGGTGACGCACGGGTTGGCCTCGGTCACCGTCGTCCACGAGCAGGCGATGTGGGCCGACGGCTGGTCGACCGCGCTGATGGTGCTGGGACCGGACGCCGGACTCGACTTGGCCAACCAACTCGGCTTGGCGGCTTTGCTGGTGCGGCGGCGTGATGCGTCGGAGGGCGGCGGATTCGAGGAACAGTTCTCGGCGTCGATGCGCGAACTGATGGTGTGAGGCCGGACCGCATGAGCACGTGGGTGACCGCATGGCCACGGACGAATGCCCGCCGGGCCACCGGCGCGCCGAGTGGGCACGGCCAGAAGGTTCGGGCCCATCGACCGGCACGCCAAGCGCCGGGCATCATGCGGCCGGGCGGATGCGCCCCGACGGGTGTGCCTCGGCCGATGAGCCAAAGTGATGAGCCGAAAGTGAAGAGCCTGGCGAGCGTGGTGCACGGGGTGCGCCGAGCTCGCGTCGTGAGAGAGAAGCGTCCGTGATCCTGTCCCGTCCCGTGTGTGCGATCTTGCTGATCGCACTCTATTCATTGATGTGCGCCGCAGTCTGGTGGCGGCACCGCCGCCGCCAGCGCAAGGCCGCGGCGGATGCGGCCGCGCTGCTGCCCGCAGCGGATGCCGGTGTGCCCGTGCTGGTGCTCCATGCCAGCCAGACCGGCCAGGCCGAGGAGATCGCCTGGCAGACCGCCCGGTCGCTGCACCTGGCCGGCATGCCGGTCCGCGTGGCTGCGCTGGGCGAGGTGGGTCGGGCCGATCTCCTGGCGGCCCGCCATGCCCTTTTCATCGTCAGCACCCATGGGGAAGGTGATGCGCCGGACAGCGCCGTTCCCTTTGCCCGAGACCTGATGAGTGCGGCCGATACGCCGTCGCTGTCGACGCTGCAGGTGGGTGTGCTGGCGCTGGGCGACCGCACCTACACCCACTTCTGCGGATTCGGCCGTGCGCTCGACGCATGGCTGAGGGCCTGCGGCACCGCCGCGTTGTTCGATCGCATCGACGTCGATCGCGGCGATCCGCAGGCGATCGCGCACTGGCGGCAGCGGCTCAGCCATCTGGCGGGCACCGCGGATCTGGCTGAATGGGAGGCGCCGGTCTTCGCCTCGTGGCGGCTGCGCGCGCGCCACCACTTGAACCCGGGCAGCCAGGGCGGGCCGGTCTATCACCTGGAACTGACGCCGGCGGACGACCAGGCAGCGCCTGTCTGGGAAGCCGGCGATCTGGTGCAAGTACGCCCCGTGCTGGCCGATGACGAGCCGCCAGGGACGGATGACGTCACCCTCGGCAACGGCAACGGCAACGGCAACGGCAACGGCAACGGCAACGGCAACGGCGCTGAAGCCGACGATGCCCACCGGCCGCGTGAATACACGATCGCTTCGCTCCCGTCGGACGGCTGCGTCGCGTTGATGGTGCGTCGCACCGAGCGCGAGGACGGCAGCCCGGGATTGGCTTCGGGCCTGTTGACCGAGCGCTTGCCGATCGGGGGCACCGTCGCGCTGCGGCTGCGGCCGCATGCGAGTTTCCGCATCGGCGCCAACCAGTCACGTCCGTTGATCCTGATCGGCAACGGCACCGGGTTCGCAGGCCTGCGCGCGCATCTGAAGGCGCGTGCGGCTTTGGAGTCGGCGTCCTCGTCGATGTCGCCAACGGCGGACCCGCGTGTTCGGACGGCCGATCCGTCGCCGGCGCAATGGCCATCGCCAGCGGCAACAGCATGGCCATCACAGATGCCCGCCGATGCCGTCCCGACACCGAACTTGCCGCAGGCCTTGCCGATGCCCGTCCCCGCCGTGGCGCCGGTCTGGCTGCTCTTCGGCGAGCGGCAGTCCGCGCACGACGCCCACTACCGCGACGAGATCGAGGCATGGCAGCGCAGCGGTCTCCTCGCGCATGCGGATCTGGCGTTCTCCCGCGATCAGCCGGAGCGCGTGCATGTGCAGCATCTGCTCGCGCGCCATGCGCAACGGCTGCGCGAATGGGTCGCTCGGGACGCGGCGATCTACGTCTGCGGCAGCCTGCAAGGCATGGCCGGCGCGGTCGATGCGGTGCTGCGCGAGACGCTCGGCGATGCCGATGTCGACGCGCTGATCCAGCAAGGCCGCTATCGCAGGGACGTGTATTGAGCCTCGAGTGATGCGCCCCTGCGACAAACCGAGGGTCCGGCGTTGACTTCCGAGACGTTTCCCCCCTCGTAAAGCCTTCTCAATGAGAGAGGTGCGCAGTACCATTGCCCGCGCAGGGTGCCAACGAGTACCGAAGGCGTCAGACCTTCACCAGGGCCCGGCACATCAACAACCCTTGATGGAGAGAATCGAAATGGCAACTGCGAAGAAGGCCGCGCCCGCCAAGAAGGCGGCTCCGGCCAAGAAGGCGGCGGCTCCGGCCAAGAAGGCCGCCGCTCCGGCGAAGAAGGCGGCCCCCGCAAAGAAGGCCGCCGCTCCAGCGAAGAAGGCGGCGCCGGCCACGAAGGCGCCTGCAGCAAAGAAGGCGGCAGCTCCTGCGAAGAAGCGCACGCCCAACGCCGCCTTCATGAAGGCCCTGACCCCCAGCCCCGCGCTGGCCGCGATCGTCGGCGACAAGCCGCTGGCGCGGACCGATGTGGTGAAGAAGGTCTGGGAATACATCAAGAAGCACAACCTGCAAGACGCTGCCCAGAAGCGTGTCATCAACGCCGACGCCAAGCTGAAGGAAATCTTCGGCAAGGCCAAGGCGGACATGTTCGAGATGACCAAGCTGATCAACAGCCATCTGAAGGACTGAACCCGGCGCAGGCCTCTGCGGCCTGTCCTGGTTCGTACAAGGCCCGCCTCGTGCGGGCTTTTTTACGCCTGCGCGACGCAGCGGCCCCGCCGCTCAGAAGCGCTCGAGCTGTTCGCGCAGACGTCGGACGTCGATCGGCTTGAGCCAGTAGTCCTGGAAGCCGGCCGCACGGGCGCGTTGGCGCTGATCGTCCATCACGTCCGCCGACAGGGCGACACAGGGCAGGCCGGCCAGCCGTGGATCGGCACGCACCAAGCCGATCAGTTGCAGCCCGTTCATGTCGGGCAGGTTCATGTCCATCAGCACCAGGGCCGGCATCACCTTCGGCAGCATGTCCATCGCCTGCGCGCCGGTTTCGGCGACATGCAGCGTCCAGCCGGACATCAAACGAAACACCTCCTCCATCAACACGATGTTGATGCGGTCATCCTCGACATAGAGGACGTGGCGATGACGTTCGGTGTCAGGCAGGGCAGCGGTGGACATGCAAGCCACGATACCAGTGAAACCCCTGCCCTGTCAGCGTTGTCCCTGAGGGCGGTGGCGATGCGCTGTCGGCGTCGTCCGGCGATGTCGACGGCCCGAAGACGGCTGTCGACGCCGATGTGATCCGGTCTGCGTGGGCCGGTCGCCCGTCCATCCGTTCGAGGTCAACGGCACCACCCGCGCCGGCCCGGTCCGTCGCTTCCCCCGTCACGCGTGCGATGTGTGAGCCAAATGTGACAAAAATCCCGAGGGATCCCACCCTCGGCTGAGGGGGCCCTGCACCCACGACAAACGACTGCTCCCTACACTGCGACCACACCCGCGGATACATCTTGAAACGGGTGACGACGGCAAGGTCTGACCCCGATGGCGGGCGCGGATCGCCGCGAACAAAGAGACTGAGAACAAGCATGTCGTTGGTGGTATCCGTCGCATTGGCGGCGTCAGGGGTGACGCTGCCGCATTGCTCCTGGGACCGTCCTGGAGCGAACCCCTTCATGGGCGATCTGGTGGCCGCCGTGGACCGCTATCCGGATATTCCGGTGGCCACGCGCGCCAAGCTCCAGGCGCGCATGGCCGCCCGCCGCTACGACGAGATCGTGGACATCCATCGCGACCGCATCGTGGGCCGACATGCGTATGGCGCGGAGATCCGTGACATGCATTTCGGCAACGGCCAGGTGTGCCGCTCGGTCTCGCGCGGGAAGTGGACCGCCCAGACCTTGGAGCGCGGCCTGGTCTATTGCGAAGACGGTCAGTGCATCCTGGTGCCGACGGTGTGCCGCAATGTCAGTCGGATCACCCGCACGACGACGATGCCTGGCGTCGGCGGTTCGCCCTCGCAGGCGCGCGATGAAGAGACGTCCGCGCTGGCCTTCGATCCGCCTGGCGCCGGCGCGCCCATGACCGAAGGCGGCGGTGCCGGCACTGGCGAGGGCGTCAGCTTCGCGCAGGTCGCCGTGTTGCCGAACCCCGTCGCGTCGGCTGAAAGCCTGATTCGATCGCCCAGCCTCGGTGGGGCGGGAACGACCGTGCCCGGGCTCATCTCGCTGCCGCAGGTGACGTCATCAGGCCATGGAGCCACGCCGACGACGCCCGACCTCCCCACCGTGCCGACGGTGCCTGACCTTCCCGCGCAACCTGTCTTCCCAGCCGTTCCGGCCGTGCCGGAGCCCCAGACCTGGGCGCTGTTTGTCCTCGGTCTGGCGGCGCTGGCGGTCAGCGCCTGTCGACGCCGCTGAGCGGCCTCAGCCGCGCGCGAGCAACGGCTTCAGATAGCGCCCGGTGTGGCTCTCGGCACACTCGGCCACCGCTTCCGGCGTGCCGGCGATCAGCAGCCGTCCGCCGCCGGAGCCGCCTTCGGGGCCCATGTCGATCAGCCAGTCGGCGGTTTTGATCACATCGAGGTTGTGCTCGATGATCACGATGGTGTTGCCCGCATCGCGCAACTGATGGAGCACCTTCAGCAGCAACGCGATGTCGGCGAAGTGCAGGCCGGTGGTCGGCTCGTCCAGGATGTACAGCGTGCGGCCGGTGTCGCGCTTGGACAGCTCCAGCGCCAGCTTGACCCGCTGCGCCTCGCCGCCGGAAAGCGTGGTGGCGCTCTGGCCCAGCTTGACATAGCCCAGGCCCACATCCATCAGCGTCTGCAGCTTGCGCGCCAGGGTCGGCACGGCGTTGAAGAAGCCCAGCGCGTCCTCCACCGTCAGCCCCAGCACTTCGGAAATGTTCTTGCCCTTGTAGAGCACCTCCAGCGTCTCGCGGTTGTAGCGCTTGCCGCCGCAGGTGTCGCAGGGAACGTAGACGTCCGGCAGGAAGTGCATCTCCACCTTCAGCACGCCGTCGCCCTGGCAGGATTCGCAACGTCCGCCCGCGACGTTGAAGCTGAAGCGGCCGGCGCCGTAGCCGCGTTCGCGTGCGGTCGGCATTTCGGCAAACAGCTCGCGGATCGGCGTGAACAAGCCCGTGTAGGTCGCCGGATTGGAGCGCGGTGTGCGGCCGATCGGCGATTGGTCGACGTTGATGACCTTGTCGAAGGCGTCCATGCCCTCGATCTCGTCATGCTCGGCGGGTTCCGCGTGGCTTTGGTAGAGCTTGCGGGAGACGGCCGCATACAGGGTGTCGTTGACCAGCGTGCTCTTGCCCGAGCCGGAGACGCCGGTCACGCAGGTCAGCAGGCCCACCGGGAATTCCGCAGTGACGCCCTTGAGGTTGTTGCCCCGCGCGTTGACGATCTTCAGCGTGCGCGCGTCGGCGCTGTCCGCCAGCGTGTGGCGGTGCTGGGGCACTTCGATGCGCTCGACGCCGCTCAGGTAGCGACCGGTCGACGACTCGAGATTGGCGGCCACTTCCTCGGGCGTGCCCTGCGCCATGATCCGGCCGCCGTGGACCCCGGCACCGGGGCCCAGGTCCAGCACATGGTCGGCGGCGCGGATGGCGTCCTCGTCATGCTCGACCACCAGCACCGAGTTGCCCAGGTCCCGCAGACGGCGCAGCGTGGCGATCAGGCGGTCGTTGTCCCGCTGATGCAGGCCGATGCTGGGCTCGTCCAGCACATACATCACGCCGGTCAGGCCGGAGCCGATCTGTGAGGCCAGACGGATCCGCTGGGCTTCGCCGCCGGAGAGCGTGTCCGCGCTGCGGTCCAGGCTGAGGTAGTTCAGGCCGACATCGTTGAGGAAGTGCAGCCGGGACGCGATCTCGCGGATCACCTTGTCCGCGATTTCCGCCTTCGCGCCCTTGAGCTTGAGGCCTTCGAAGTACACCAGTGCTTCGCGCAGGGTGGCGTGCTCGACCTCATAGATCGGCTTGCCGCGCTCGCCGTCGGCAGCATCCGCCGGTTGCAGCAGCACATTGCGGGCTTCGCGTCGCAGGCGCGAGCCCTCGCAGTGCGGGCACGGCTTGGCGCTCTGGTAGCGAACCAGTTCCTCACGCACCGCCGCCGAGTCGGTCTCGCGGAACCGGCGCTGCAAGTTGGGCAGGATGCCCTCGAACGGATGCGCCCGCTTGACGCTGCGCTTGCGGCCGTTGGCGCCCTCGGCCTGGTAGACGAAGGTGATTTCCTCGTCGCCGGAGCCGTTGAGCAGCACCGCGCGGGCGGTGTCGGGCAGTTCCTCGAAGGGCAGTTCGATGTCGAAGTCGTAATGCTTCGCCACCGATTCCAGCATCGAGAAGGTGTAGGCATTGCGCCGATCCCAGCCCTTGACCGCACCGCTGGCCAGGCTCAGCGTCGGAAAGGCGACCACCCGTTCCGGATCGAACACGGTGACCTGTCCCAGACCCTCGCAGGAGGGGCAGGCACCGACCGGGGAGTTGAAGGAGAACAGGCGCGGTTCGAGCTCCGGCAGCGAGTAGCTGCAGATCGGGCAGGCGAACTTGCTGGAATAGATGGACTCGGTGCTGCTGTCCATGTTGAGCACCAGCGCCCGGCCGTCGGCCAGGCGCAGCGCGGCCTCGAAGCTCTCGGCCAGTCGCTGGCGCAGGGTGTCGATGCTGTCGTGGCGCAGCTTGATGCGGTCGACCACCACATCGATGTCGTGCTTCTCGGCCTTCTTCAGCGCCGGCAGATCCGGCACTTCCACGGTCTGGCCGTCGATGCGGAACCGCACATAGCCCTGGGCCTGAAGGTCCTGGAACAGCTCGACGAACTCGCCCTTGCGGTCGCGCACCACCGGTGCGAGCAGCATCAGCCGGGACTCGTCGGGCATGGCCAGCACCGCATCCACCATCTGGCCGATGCTCTGGGCTTCCAGCGGCAAATGGTGATCGGGGCAGAAGGGCGTGCCGGCGCGCGCATAGAGCAGGCGCAGGTAATCGTGGATCTCGGTGACGGTGCCGACGGTCGAGCGCGGGTTGTGGCTGGTGGCCTTCTGCTCGATGGAGATCGCGGGCGACAGGCCCTCGATGACATCCACCTCCGGCTTGTCCATCAGTTGCAGGAACTGGCGGGCGTAGGCGGACAGGCTCTCGACATAGCGGCGCTGGCCTTCCGCATACAGCGTGTCGAAGGCCAGGCTGGACTTGCCCGACCCCGACAGACCGGTGATGACCACCAGCTGGTTGCGCGGCAGGTCGACGTCGATGTTCTTCAGGTTGTGGGTGCGCGCCCCGCGCACACGGATCATCGGCGTCTCGCCGGTGATGGGGGCGGCCCGGGTCAAACCGACGGCCGAAGGATGTCCCGGACGCGCGGCGGAGTCGTCGGACGGGACGGGAGCGGCGGGCGGAACTTTCGTGGACATGGGCCGGGAGACTGCTGAAGAGAGCCGAAGAGGCGGGAAGCCGAACTCGCCATGATAGGGCCAGGGCCCAACCGGCGCTTGGCCGTGCTGACGTCGGATGGCAGGACGCCCGCCGAAGCGCCCGCAGGGCAGAGGGGGCGCTTCGTCAAGTCAGGGTAAGAAAGTACCGCGCGTGCCCGAGGCTGTCCTGACAATCCGCCGTTCTGTCAGATCCATCCAATCGGATGCAGGGAGTGGAGTACATGAGTCGAATTGGAAGCCGCCCGGTCGGCGGGCCCTCGTTCGCAGGTCGCGTGCTGTCTTGTCTGGCCTTGGCCGGTGGCCTGGCGCTGGGGGTGTCGGGCATGTCAGCCTCGGCCCAGGGTCAAACTCCGGTGGCTCCGGGCAAGCCGGCGCTGGCGGATTTCTTCCGTCAGCCGCAGATGCGTGACGCGGAGCTCTCGCCGGACGGCCGCTACCTCGCCGCCGTCGTGCGCAGCGGTGAGGGCGACAGCATGCTGGCGGTGATCGAAGTCGATCAGCCGAAAAATGCCAAGGTGGTCGCCGGCTTCGGGGATGCCTCCATCGGCAGCTTCTATTGGGTGAACAACGATTACCTCGTCTACACCGCCGGACTGACCGAAGAGGGCAATGTCCGCGGTCTGCAAGGCAGCGGCCTGTGGTCGGTGCACCGTGACGGCAGCAATGAGCGCATCCTGATCACGCCGAAGTTCGGCGTTCGCGACAGCACCTCCAGCCGCGTGGTGGACCGCACCCTGACGCCGGACTGGGCGCTCGGCGCAGTGCCGCGCGACGGAACCAGCGAGGTCGTGGTGACCAACTACCGCGGTGACACCAAAGGCGATCTTCGCGCCGTGCGACTCGCGCGACTGAATGTGGAGACGGGCATCCGTCGCTTCGTCGACGAGGGCGCCCCGCAGGGCACCCAGGCCTGGTGGGTGGATGCCACCGGGCAGCCCTGGGCGCTGCAGACCCGTCAGGTCAACCAGGTCGCCACCTACCTCAAGGGGCCAGGGGGCGACTGGATCCGCTGGAAGACCGGCGACCTGTATGTCGATCCGCCGCCCACGCCGATCAGCTCCGACGGCCAGGGCCTGCGCCTGATCGCCAAACGCAATGCCGAAGGCACGACCGCGCTGTTTCGACTCGATCCTGAGACGCTGAAGATCGAAGACCAACCGCTGATCTCCGCCAAGGGCTTTGATGTGATGGGCGGGCTCGCCTACGACCGCACCAGCAAACGTGCCCTGGGCCTGTATTTCGGCACCGACGCGCCGGGCAGCCTGTGGTTCGACGCCAAGCTCAAGGCGTGGCAGGCCGCGGTCGACAAGCTGCTGCCCGGTCGTGCCAATGTGCTGCAGTGCGGCGAATGCCTGACCTCGTCGCGGGTGCTGGTGGTGTCGCAATCCGATGTGCAGCCTGCGGAGTTCTATCTGTATGACGGCGCGAGCGGCAAGATGCAGATGATCGGCAGCAGCCGGCCCTGGATCAAGGCGTCCGAGATGGGACAGCGGGACCTGGTCCGCATCCGGGCGCGCGACGGGCTGGAGATCCCGGTCATGGTGACCCTGCCCCGAGGCAAGGCCGCCGGTCCGCGTCCGGCGGTGGTGCTGGTGCACGGGGGACCGTATGTCCAGGGCACGCAATGGCCCTGGAACCCCGTCTCGCAGTTCCTGGCCACGCGCGGCTATGTGGTCATCGAGCCCGAGTTCCGCGGCAGCACCGGCTACGGCGACAAGCTCTTCCGCGCCGGCTGGAAGCAATGGGGCCTGGCGATGCAGGACGACGTCAGCGATTCGCTCAAGTGGGCCGTCAAGAAGGGGTGGGTCGATCCCAAGCGGGTGTGCATTGCCGGCGCCAGCTATGGCGGCTATGCCACGCTGATGGGCCTGATCAAGGATCCCGATCAGTACCAATGCGGTGTGAGCTGGGTGGGTGTGACCGACATCGACATGCTCTACACGGTGCACTGGAGCGACGCCTCCGATGTCTGGAAGGACTTTGGCATGGTCGCCATGGTCGGTGACCGGGTCAAGGATGCGGAGCAATTCCGGCGGACCTCCCCGCTGCAGCGCGCAGCGGAACTGAAGCAGCCCCTTCTGTTGGCCTATGGGGCCAGCGATGACCGGGTCCCCCTGAAGCACGGCACTGAATTCAAGGGCGCCGTCGAGGCCGCAGGCAACAAGAATGTGGAATGGGTGGTGTACGACGGCGAAGGCCACGGCTGGGCCAAGCTGGCCAACAACGTGGACTTCTACGGACGCATGGAACGCTTCCTGGCGAAGTACATCGGTACGGAGCCGTCCCCGGCGCCTGCCGCACCTGCCGCCCCTGCCGCCCCTGCCGCCCCTGCCGCCCCTGCCGCCCCTGCCGCCACGCCGGCCTCGGCGCCCTGATTGGCGCCCTGAGTGATGCGCCGAGCGGTCCGCCGTCCCGCTGAAGCGGACGGCATCCGCCTGAAGGCCGTCCGAGGCACCGTGAGGTGGCCTCCCCGGCATTCTTCCTCGGCGCCCCCTCCTGGGGACGGGCATCCGGACCGGACCGTTGCACAATGGTTTCGGTCCGGACTCCCCGAGCGCCCACCTTGTTCAAAGTCCAACTGCCCTCGCTGTCGCTGCGCAGTGTCATCCTGCTGGCGGTGGTCGTGGGGATCGTGGCCCCGGCCACCCTGCTGCTGTTCTTCAGCGACGCCATGGTCCGGCGCAGCCTGGAGCCGCTGCTCGAAGGCCAGCGTGCCGCCGTCCTGACCCTGGCCGCCACCGGCTTGTCGGATCCGCTCTGGACGGTGGACACGCCCGCCGTGCAGCGCGCCCTGGACCAGTTGCTGTCGGATGTGAATGTCTGCGGTGTCGAGCTGAGCGAGGAACGTCCCGACACGCCGGACATCGTCCGTACCAAGTGCGATCCCGGTTGGCCCACCGTCACCCTGGCGTCGATGATCCGTCGCGAGGACAAGGTGCTGGGCATCCTGCGGGTCCACTTCGATGACGCTGCGCAGGAGCGGCTGCTCGCCGATGGACGTCGCCAGACGGCGCTGATCGTCGGCATCCAGGTGCTGGTCGGCGTGACCATCGTGCTGCTGGTGTTCTACCTGCGCTTCGTGCGGCCGATCGATCGCCTCAAGCAGCTCGCCAGCGCGGTGGCGCAGCGCCAGACGGTGCCCCGGCTGCAGTGGAACCGAAAGGATGAACTGGGCCAGCTCGGCGCCCATCTGGATGAGATGGGCCGGCAGATCACCGGGCTGATCGCCGACATGGAGAGCAAGAACGCGCAATTGCATCAGCTGGCGATGTACGACCATCTGACCGGGCTGCCTAACCGCACCCTGTTCCGCGAGATCTTCCTGCACGAGGCCGCGGTCGCTCAGCGCGACCAGACGGCGCTGGCGCTGATGTTCGTCGACCTGGACCGGTTCAAGGCGATCAACGATTCACTGGGCCATGCGGCCGGCGACCGCATGCTGCTGCAGGCCAGTGAGCGTTTGCGTCAGGCGGTGCGGGCGTCCGATCTGGCCTGTCGGGTCAGCGGCGATGAGTTCCTGCTCCTGATTCGCGACGCCAGCGACCTGGTGGCCCACGCCGCCCAGCGCCTGATCGAGGCGCTCAATTCACCGCTTCAACTCGAGACCGGCGTGGCCAGTGTCTCGGCCAGCATCGGGATCGCGGTCTATCCGCGCGACGGCGAGGATTTCGACACCCTGGTGCGGCATGCCGACCTGGCGATGTACCGCGCCAAGCAGCTTGGCCGCGCCCGCTACAGCTTCTTCCAGCAGGACATGGATGCCAACGCGGTGCAGCGCATGGAACTGGAGCGTGAACTCAAGCTGGCGCTGGAGCGCGATGAACTGCTGCTGCACTATCAGGCGCTGGTGGATGCCCGCACCGGTGAATGGCGCGGTCTGGAGGCGCTGATCCGCTGGCAGCATCCACAGCGCGGCCTGCTGCCACCCGGCCATTTCATCGAGCTGGCCGAAGAAACCGGCCTGATCCTGGAACTCGGCTGGCAGGTCATCGAGAAGGCCTGTGCCCAGCTTGCCCGCTGGAAGGCGGCGGGTCGACATCCCGGTCAGATCGCGATCAACCTGTCGGCGCTGCAGTTCCGGGAACAGGGACTGCCGGATCGGGTGGCTGATGCGATGCGCCGCCATGGCGTACGCCCCGGCGAGTTGGCGATCGAGCTGACCGAAAGCACCCTGCTGCGCGACACCGACACCGCCTTGCAGATCCTCACCCGCCTGCGGGACCTGGGCCTGAGCCTCTCGGTCGATGATTTCGGGACCGGATACTCCTCGCTCGCCTATCTGAAGCTGCTGCGACCGGCGCGGCTGAAGATCGATCGCGCCTTCGTGCGGGAGGTCGACACCCGGGCGGACGACCGGGCGCTGGTGCAGGCGATGCTGGGCATGGCCGCCGCCTTGTCGATCGATGTGATTGCCGAAGGGGTCGAGACCGACGCGCAGCGCGACGCGCTGGTGGCGCTGGGCTGTTGGCAGCAACAGGGCTATCTGTTCTGCCGTCCTCAGGCGGTGGACGTGCTGACGGATCGGCTGGCGGCCTGGACGGCACCCTGAGGCGGCCGGGTCGGGGCACCCACCTGCCTCCATTCAACCGCGCTCCGAGCATTTCAGCGCGCGCTGCCGGCAGTTCGTCGCCTGCGCGTGGCGCGGCGGCGGGCTGGCGCGCACAGTTCATCCTGCGCCGTCGCCCCCGTTGTCCGGGAGGTCTGCGGCGACCGGGCCGCAGCGCCCGCTCGACACCGCAGGGAGCCCCTCACATGAACGCCACCGCCAAAACCTTCTTCACCGCCCTGGCCGCCGTGGTCAGCGCTGCCGTCATTGCCGTCTGGTTGGCCGACCAGACCGAGGCCGTGCACCGCGCACCGACCTCCACCCAATGGGCCACGCAGACCCTGCCGGGCACCCAGGCCGAGCAGGCCAGCAAGCCGCGCGGGTAACCGCCCGGCAGCGCAGCCTGCCTCGTCCATCGTCCTCCCCGGCATTTCCAGACCCGCCTTGACCGGCGGGTCGTTTTTTTCCGACCGCCGCCACGGGATTGGCGGCGGGCACGGACCGGCATTCATCGCGGCCGAACGCCATTCGCCTCGGACATCGGACATTCGTCGCACCGGTCTGGCATGCCGACGCAGTGGTGCCGACACTGCCTTCACTGACGCAGCCCGGCCCCCAGGCCCCCAGGAGATCCTCATGAACCTCACCATTTACAAACCGCTCGCCTTCATCGCCGGCGCCACTGCCGCCATGATCTTCACGCTGTCCATGACGCCGTCACGGCAGGTTGGCCGCACCATCACCATCATTGAAGTGGCGCCCGCCTCATCCGCAGGATCAACAGCCATGGACGTGCGCCAACTGCCCACCGTCTACGTGAACGGGCGCCGCAGCTTGGCCCCGGTCGACGAAAAGCTCGCCTCGGCACAGATCAGTTGCTTCGGCGGACGCTGCTGAACCGCAGGCACCGCGCTGCCTCAGTCAGCGGATCACCCGGAACGCCTGGCCTCGGCCAGGCGTTCTGCTTTTTGGGGCGACGGACCGTGACAGGGCGGCCAACTCCCCGTGCTGGGGCCCTCAAGCCGGTGGGTGATGGGCCTGGACCCGGCGGTCCATCGGCTTGGCCGCCATGACGTTCGTCACCGCCGGATGCAGTTCACGCCGTCGCGCCGCCGGTTGGTCGCGAGCGCCTGGAAAGCGTCCTCGCCATTGCAGACACTGCAATCACTGACACAGCCAAGCCCTCAAGGAGATCGACATGAACACCACCGACATCCGCACCAGCACCGCCACCAGCTTCAAGGCCCTGGCCTTCGGCCTCGGCGCCACCCTGGCCCTTGTCCTGGGCATGACCCATGCTCAAGCACAGCGCGACCTGCGCGCCCAGATCATCACCCTGGAGCCGGTGGTGATCACCGCCAAGCGGGCCGACATGGTCAAGCAACTGCCCACCGTCTACATCTCGGGCCGCCGCGCCGACGTGGACGGCCAACAACTGGCCTCCGCCGAATGATCGGCCGGTCGATCCTCCGCTGAGCAACGGCGCTTGCGCTGTCTCAGTCGTAAGAGCAGACGCCGAACTTTCATCGCCCCACCCACGCCTGGCACTCGCCAGGCGTTTTGCTTTGTAGCGTCGCGATCGTGTTCCGCCCGTGCTGCACTCGTTGTGAGTCGGTGCTGCGACCGTGGCACCGACGCAGCCACCCCGCGCTTGCGTGCCGTGGGACTGCGTGCCCATCGACCCCTCATCGACCCCGCATCGACTGCGCATCGGCCCGGACTTGGACCGTTGCCCATGACGTTCGTCATCGCTGCCTGCAGTTCACGACGTCCCGCGGGCAGTTTGTCGCGAACGCCTCGCAAAGCCGATGGCCATTGACGACACTGCATTCACTGACCCCACACCGACACGTCCCAGACGCAGCCCACCTCAAGGAGATCGACATGAACACCCACTTCAACACCACCAGCTTCAAGGCCTTCGCATTCGGCATCGGTGCCACCCTGGCCCTGGCCATGAGCTTCACCCACCTGCAAGCGCAGCGTGACCTGCGCGCCTCCATCGTCACGCTGGAACCCGTGGTGATCACCGCCAAGCGCGCCGACCTGATCAAGCAACTGCCCACCGTCTATGTGACCGGCCGCCGCGCCGCTCAGCCCGGCGATGCGCAGTTCGCCTCCGCCCAGATCGCCTGCGCCATCCAGCTGTGCTGATGCGTTGACGGTGGCGCTGCGTCAGTCGACGCGTCCACGGACGCCCAAGAAAAACGCCTGGCTTGTGCCAGGCGTTTCTGCTTTCAGGATCAGAAATGTCGGAATTTCCGGAGTCACCGGAATCACCGCCGATGGCGGAGTCACCGGCGATGGGGCGGGTCGGCGTGAGGGGCCGCGCCACGGCGAGGCGTCGCCGCAGTCGCCTGGCCGTGACCTCAGAGTTCGTCCAGCACCCGCAGGATGTCGCGCCCATACGCATCGAGCTTCTTGGCGCCGACCCCACTGACACCGGCCAGCTCGTCCAGCGAGCGGGGATGCTGCCGGGCCATTTCGGCGAGGGTGATGTTCTGGAAGATCACATAGGCGGGCAGCCCGTGTTCGCGGGCCACGTCGCTGCGCCAGGCCTTGAGCGCATCGAAGCGCGCCTGGGCGGGAGCGTCGAGGTCGGCTTCCGCTTCCGAGCGGCGCGAGGACGGCGCGCTGCCGGTCCGGCTGGACTTGGTGCGGCGCGGCGGGGCGACCTGCTGACGCAGCAGCAACTGCACCTCGCCCTTGAGCACCGCGCGCGAGGTCTCGGTCAGCGACAGCGTGTGGTACTCCCCTTCCGAGAACACATAGCCCAGCGCGATCAGCTGACGCAGCACGGCGCGCCATTCCTGCTCGCTCAGCTTGGCGCCGATCGACCAGGTCGACAGCTGCTGGTGGCCGTACTGCCTCACCTTGTCGGTCTCCTTGCCGCGCAGCACATCGATCAGATGGCCGGCCCCGAACCCGAACCCGTTGGACTGATGGAACCGATAGATGCAGGACAGCGCCATGCGCGCCGCTTCGGTGGCGTCCCAGGTCGCGGGCGGGTTGAGGCAGTTGTCGCAGTTGCCGCAGGGCTTGCTGTCCTCGCCGAAATAGGCGAGCAGCCGCTGCCGGCGGCAGTCGATCGCCTCCGCCAGGGCCAGCAGCGCATCCAGCTTGCCGCGCTGGCCCTGCTTGAACTCTTCCTCCGACGGGCTTTCGTCGATCATGCGGCGCTGGTTGACCACATCCGCCAGACCGTAGGTCATCCAGGCCTGAGCCGGGGCGCCGTCACGTCCGGCGCGGCCGGTCTCCTGGTAGTAGCCCTCGATGTTCTTGGGCAGATCCAGGTGGGCGACGAAGCGCACGTCCGGCTTGTCGATGCCCATGCCGAAGGCGATGGTGGCCACCATCACCAGGCCGTCTTCGCGCAGGAAGCGGTCCTGGTGGCGTCGGCGCACGTCCGCATCCAGGCCGGCGTGATAGGGCAGCGCATTGATGCCGGCCGCGCGCAAGGCCTCGGCGGTTTCCTCGACCTTCTTGCGGCTTTGGCAGTACACCACGCCGGCATCCTTGTCATGCTCTTCCTGGATGAAGCGCAACAGCTGCTCGCGCGGCTTGTCCTTCTCCACGATCAGATAGCGGATGTTGGGCCGATCGAAGGAGGCGATGAAGACCCGCGCTTCCTCCAGCTGCAGCCGCTGGATGATGTCGGCGCGGGTGATGTCGTCGGCGGTGGCAGTCAGCGCGATGCGCGGCACCTTCGGAAACCGCTGATGCAGCACGCTGAGCTGCAGGTAATCGTTGCGGAAGTCGTGGCCCCACTGGCTGACGCAATGCGCTTCGTCGATGGCGAACAGGCTGAGCAGGCCGCGCTCATACAGCGAGCCCAGTTGCGCCTGGAAGCGTGCGTTGTTGACCCGCTCGGGCGCGGCGTAGAGCAGGGTGAGCCGGCCGGAGAGCATTTCGCGCTCGATGTGCTGGGCTTCCTCCGCCGTCTGGGTGGAGTTGAGGAAGGCCGCATGCACGCCGGCTTCTTCCAGCGCGCCGACCTGGTCATGCATCAGCGCGATCAGCGGGCTCACCACCACGGTGACGCCATGGCCGGCACGCTGCCGGGCGATGGCGGGGATCTGATAGCACAGGCTCTTGCCTCCGCCGGTGGGCATCAGCACCAGGGCGTCACCGCCCTCGGTGACATGGTCCACGATCTCCGCTTGCTGGCCGCGGAATGCGCTGTAGCCGAACACCTCTTGCAGGATGTCGGTGGGGACGGGATGATGGCTGGGCGGACTCATGGAGCCCGCGATTGTCCAGGAGATCGACGATGACCGAGTTTCTTGCTCATCGGCTGGGTATGCGCAAGGTCAAACGTGTGCCCATTTCCCCTCCAAGGCGGGTCCCATGATCCCCCCGCTCATTCCCCCTGACGAAGGAGCGCGCCTGGCCACGCTGCGTGTCTTGCAGCTGCTGGACACCGATCCGGATGAACGCTTCGATCGCATCACCCGCATGGCCAGGCGGCTGTTCCAGGTCCCGATCGCCCTGATCAGCCTGGTGGATGACGAACGTCTGTGGTTCAAGTCCGCGCAGGGCCTGGATGCCACCGAGACGCCGCGCGACCTGTCGTTTTGCGGCCATGCCATCTTGTCCGATCACCTGCTGCTGGTGCCGGACGCCCACCTGGATCCGCGGTTTGCCGACAACCCGCTGGTGACCGGTCCGCCCCACATTCGCTTCTACGCGGGTTGTCCGGTGCGCGCCCCCAGTGGCCACCGGTTGGGCACCCTGTGCCTGATCGACCATGTCGCGCGTGGCTTTGATGTGGACGACCAGGCCACGTTGCGCGACCTGGCCTCCCTGGTGGAGCAGCAGTTCGCGGCGCTGCACTTGGCGTTGGTGGACGAGTTGACCCGTCTGGCCAACCGGCGCGGATTTGAATCGCAGGGTGGTCAGGTGCTGGCGCTGTGCCAACGCCAGCAATGGCCGGCGACCTTGCTCTACTTCGATCTGGACCGGTTCAAGCAGATCAACGACCGCTTCGGCCATGCGGAGGGGGATTGGGCGTTGAAGGCGTTCGCGGATTTGCTGCGGGTCTGCCTGCGTGCGTCGGATGTGGTGGCGCGGCTGGGCGGCGACGAGTTCGCGGTGCTGCTCAGCGGCACCGCCGTGGAGCGTCTGGATCATGCGCTGGCGCGACTGCGGCAACAGCTCCAGGCGCAGAACCAGCGTGCGCAGCGGGGCTATGCGCTGGATTTCAGCGTCGGCAGCGCGTCGATGGCGACGGGGCAGGTTTTGACGCTGGCGGAACTGATGGCCCTGGCGGATGCGGCGATGTACTTGAACAAGCAGGCGCGTCGGCAGGCCGCGTGAGGGGGCGACCGGCCCGTCCTCCCCGTTTTGGGCGAACGATGGGGGACCCCAGGCACCGGATGGGACGGCTGGCGGCATAATCCTGGCCTTGCGCCGCTGGCTCCCCGGGGTCTGGCGGCGGCCCCAGATTCACATCCACCTACACGCAAGCGGACGGCAAGCAACCATGGCCTCGGTCAACAAAGTCATCATTCTCGGCAACCTGGGTCGTGATCCCGAACTGCGCTACACCCCAAGCGGCAGCGCGGTGTGCAACGTCAGCATTGCCACGACCCGCAACTGGAAAAGCCGCGAAGGTGGTGAGCGCCAGGAAGAAACCGAATGGCATCGCGTGGTGTTCTACGACCGCCTGGCCGAGATCGCCGGCGAGTACCTGAAGAAGGGCCGTCCGGTGTATGTGGAAGGCCGCCTGAAGACCCGCAAGTGGCAGGACAAGGAAGGCAAGGACAACTACACCACTGAAATCATCGCGGAGCAGATGCAACTGCTGGGCGGCCGTGACGGTGGTGATGAGATGGGCGGTGGCGGTGGTGGCGGCGGTTACAGCCGAGAGCGCAGCGCCGAACGCAGTGGCGGCGGCGGTGGCGGTAGCGGCCGTGACAGCGGTGATTTCGACGCGCCGCGCGCACCCGCCCCTCGGGCTGCACCGGCTCCGCGCCAGGCGCCCGCACCGAAGCCGGCAACCGGTTTCGACGACATGGATGACGACATCCCGTTCTAAGCAACGGTCAGAGGGATCGGTGACGATTCCGATGAATGGCGCCGGGGCCTGTAGCCGGGATCCATTCGCTGAAGACTGGGGAGGCAATCCGCAAGGGTTGCCTCCCTTTTTGTTGTCGACGGCGGTGACCCATCGAGAAGGCCTGCATCGACACCCCCAGCCCCACCCATTCCGTCGAGGACGAGGTTCATCGATGGTGTGTTGAAGGCGCCCGCTTGCTGGCGGGACTGCCTGCCGTTGCCTCTCGTTGCGTCGACCTCGGACGCGTGTGTGCGTCTGGTTCGGCGAGAACACGCCTGAGCTTGCGCCAGATCAAGATGACACCCGCCAGCCCGGCTCAGCATTGCGCGTTGCGACAACCACGCCCAATGCCATGACCACGCCTTCCCTCCTCGACCGCCTGGCTTCAGCCGGCCTTCAACCGCTCCGGATGGGGGGCAGGCAACTCCTGCCCATCGTGCAGGGTGGCATGGGCGTGGGCGTCTCGGCCCACCGTCTGGCCGGCAGCGTGGCGGCGCAGGGGGCCTGGGGCACCATCGCGTCGGTGGACCTGCGTCGCCACCATCCGGACCTGATGGCCCGCAGCGAGGGCCTCAGCGACGGTGACGCGCGCAAGAAGGACATCATCCAGCAAGCCAACCAGGAGGCGCTGGTGCGCGAGATCCGCCAAGCGCGTGCGCTGGCGGGTGGCCAAGGGCTGTTGGCAGTCAACGTCATGCGCGCAGTCAGCGATTACGCGGCCAGCGTGCGCACGGCGCTGCAGGAAGGCATCGACGCGCTGGTCGTGGGCGCCGGCCTGCCGCTGGATCTGCCCGAGCTGGCGCAGGACCATCCGGACACGGCGCTGGTGCCCATCCTGAGCGACGCCCGCGGCGTGGCCCTGCTCTGGAAGAAGTGGGAGCGTCGCCAGCGTCTGCCCAGCGCCATCGTCATCGAACACCCCGGGCATGCTGGGGGCCATCTGGGCGCGGCCAAGGTGGCCGACCTGGGCGATGCGCGCTTCTCCTTCGACACGGTGCTGCCCGCTGTCCGCCAGCACCTGCGCGAGGCGGGTGTGGAGGGGCGTGTGCCGCTGATTGCGGCCGGCGGCGTGCGCAGTTGCGAGGACATCCAGCGCCTGCAGGCCCTGGGCGCCGATGCAGTGCAGCTCGGGACCGCGTTTGCCGTGACCGAGGAATGCGATGCTCATCCGAACTTCAAGCAGGTGCTGGCCGAGGCGCGTGATGAAGACCTGTCGGAGTTCACCAGCGTGGCCGGCCTGCCGGCACGCGCCGTGATGACGCCCTGGCTGAAGAAGTACTTCAACGCGGAAGAGCGGCTCCAGGCGGTGGTTCAGCTCAAGCAACGCTGCACCATGGCGTTCGATTGCCTGAGCCAGTGCGGCCTGCGCGATGGGCTGAAAGGCTGGGGTCAGTTCTGCATTGACCAACGGCTTGCCGCTGCGCTGCGTGGCGACATGAGCAAGGGCCTGTTCTTCCGTGGCCGTGGGGCGCTGCCTTTCG
The DNA here is from genome assembly GCF_025398155.2 of Roseateles amylovorans. Lineage (NCBI taxonomy): Bacteria > Pseudomonadati > Pseudomonadota > Betaproteobacteria > Burkholderiales > Sphaerotilaceae > Roseateles > Roseateles amylovorans. Next base: position 6,026,856 of record NZ_CP104562.2, on the reverse strand, counting down.
GCAGTCAGATCGCCAGCGTGCGGCAGCTGCTGGATCGGCTGTTGACGCCGGGCGTGGCGGTGGGAACGCCAGCTTGACGTCCTCTGCCGGGCACTTCTGCGGTTCCATTCTCACCACCTCCGTTGGGTGACGGCGGTACGCCGCGTATCGGCCTTCTCGGGGATGAAGAATGGAGCGGCAGATTGGCCGCGTGCGCCCGTCGCCGGATTTTGACTCCACCCTTCGGCTGGGCGTTTGTCGCACCGAATGGAACGGAGTTAGCCCCGTTTGATGGGGTTTGGTGAGGACCAGGCGGAATGTGTTGTGGCTTTGCCATCGTCATTCGCCTACGCGTTTGCAAGAATCGCCGCGATCAAAGGGAGGAGAAGCCGAGTGGCGCGCGGAGACGTGCACCGGCGGGAGTGAAGCGCGCGGCGTGGCTGCGCGCATTCGCAAGGCGAATCCAGCGATGCCGGAATGCGGCAGCGCTAGGATCGCTGCTAAATCCTTCTTCCCTATTCACACGGCGCCGCTCATGTATTGGCTCCGAAACTGCTGGGAGAAGGTATGCGTTTCCTTGGCTGCAGGGTCTGTTGGAGCGCCGGGCGCGTAGACCTCGATTTTTGGTTGAGGGCATTCCCTCGACTGCTCGCGGCTGTGTCGATTCTTTTCATGGTGGGAAGCGCCTCTGCATACAACCGCGGCTTCTCGAAGGACTGGGACACTCCTGCAATCACATTGGCAGGAGGAACCTGGGCTGGAAGCGGTCCGCCGCAGGTGCCCGGTTTTCCCTATCTCGGTACAGGCTACTACTTCGGCATTGATCTTTCCGGAAGCGCCTATGGCATTCCCGAGGATGCCGCACGGCGTGGGCTGGCATTTCTGAATTCGCATGTTTCGGCTCAAGGCCTGTGTACTTCCAAATACACGTTCTCTTTCGGCGAGCCTTGTTCCTTGACTGTCAGTATCGATGGAAGAAATGGGGAGTTCCGTTGCAAGATTCGCGGAAGTGCATGGTATCGAGGGTGGTGGTTGGGGTCCGGGTGGATTGGTACCGAGGATTGCGAAGGAGACGCCACGGGAACGCGGTCTGAGATTGTTGTTAACTCAACGTTGTTGATTCAAAAGCGCTGCAATATGCCTGGAGCGCTCGACACGTTTTTTGACCCCGTTTCACGTCAATGCGTTTGCCGCCCTGGCCAGGTCTACATCGCTGAACGAAAGATTTGTGCGCCGATCCGAGACCGCTTTATTCTGAAGCCTTGCGACAACTGCCATGGCAACCCGATCATGGCGCCTATCGGCGCAAAGACCCAGTCCGTGGACGTTGGCTGGCAGCCATGGCTTCCCATCCGATTGACGTTCAATTCCATCCGGCGCGTGCCGTATGAACAAGACGTCGATCCCTTTCTGCAAAGCGACCCTCAGACGTTTGGCGGTTGGACAGCCAGTTTCGATCGCGCGCTGTTCATTGCGCCTCAACCGAATGGCGCATCGCTCATCAATGCCGCGCGTGGCGATGGTCTGTGGACCACATTCACCAGCGCGCCAAACGGTTTTGTTCCGGCGAACGGCTTGGTCACTGATCGTTTGCAGGCCAGCGCGGACGGCTATCTCTACAAGGATAACCAAGCAAGATTCATCGAGCAGTACAACACGCGCGGCCAGTTGATGAAGGTTTGGCGCGCCGACGGAGCAACCCTGACCATTGACCGAGCCACCGCCGCGGATTACCCCACATACTTGGATGAAGGCGTGCCCAAATCCTTGACCGACCACTTCGGCCGGGTGTGGCGGATGGAATACGGCGGTGCAGAAGGTGCGACACGGGTCACCGCCATCGTGGATCCGGCCAATGGCCGCACCGCGATCGAATATGACAAGGACCAGGTCAGCACACTGGTATGGAATGACGGCCATTCCCGTCAGTTCCTTTATGAGCATCCCCTGTTCTGGCCGTTGACCGGCTATCTGGATGAGAACGGGGTTCGCGGCGGCACGTACACCTATGACGCAGAAGGTCGTGCCATCGGCACAGCGCGCGCCGGTGGCCTTGACGCCTATTCGGTGACATGGTCGGCCCCGAGTCGCTGGTCGATTCAGGAGCGGTACGACCCGCAGGCCAACGTCCTGTGGCTGGACCACACCCTCATGCCGGCGCAAGACGCGCGCGTGCAACTGCCCAACGGAGAGGTGGAACAGGTGTCGGCATCCCCGCTGTTCGGATCGGTGAAGTGGACCACCAAGACGCAAGCCGCAGGCGCGGGGAGCGCGGCGGCCACCGCGCGTCGAACGCTGGATGCCAATCAGAACGTGACCCAGTCGGACGACGTCAACGGCAACCGCAGCTGCATGAGTTACGACAGCAGCCGCAACACGGAGACAGCGCGGATTGACGGTCTGACCACAGCGACCGAATGCGCAACGGCTTGGGCGTCGCTGCCTGCCGGCGCGCGCAAGACCAGCCGGCAATGGCATCCTGATTGGAACTTGGCGGTCAACACGGCAGAGCCGGGTCTCATCACGACGCTGATCTACAACGGGCAGCCGGACCCGACACAAAACAACGCCGTGTTGAACTGCATGACGGGTGCGACGCCGCTGCCCGATGGCAGCCCGGTGGCCGTGCTGTGCAAACGCGTGGAGCAGGCGACCACCGATGCCAACGGCTCCCTGGGTTTTGCCGCGAGGCCTCAAAGCGGCGTCGCCGCACGCAGCTGGCGCTGGACTTACAACGAGTTCGGCCAAGTGCTCACGGAAGTCGATCCGCGAGGAAAGACCACGGTGACCAACGAGTACTACGCCGACACCACAGCAGACCACACGCTGGGGGATCTGAAGAGCACCAGCAACGCGGTGGGGCACGTGACGAGCTTTCCTCGCTACAACGCCTACGGACAGCCGTTGGAGGTCGTCGACCCGAACGGCATCAGCAGCACCTACGCCTACGACGCTCGCCAGCGCGTCAGCTCAGTGATGCTTGGCGAGATCACCACCAGCTACGCCTATTGGCCCACCGGGCTGCTCAAGCAGACCACGCAGGCCGACGGCAGTTCGGTGTCCTACGAGTACGACGACGCCCATCGGCTGGTGGGTATCTCAGACCAACTCGGCAATCGGATTGATTACACGCTGGACAGCAGCGGCAATCGGACCCGGGAGGCGGTGAAGGATCCGAGTGGGGCGCTCAGGAGGACCTTGTCGCGAGCGTATGACGCCCTGGGTCGGGTACAGAACCTGACGGGAAGCCGTTGATGGCAATGCACCCCAATAACGAAACCGGACGTTCGCTCATGACCTTGAATTTGCGATTTTTCCGCCGCGCGATGGTCTTCCTCGCCTTGGCGTTTGGGTTAAGTGGAGGAGCTTTTGCCACAACGCAAATTGACCGCTGGTGTATTACCAACAGTCTTTACTATCATAATTTTAATAATTGTTATGAAACTTCTGGAAAGTTAATTCAAGAGTTTTGGTCGTATCTGGAGCCCACCTACCGTAAAACTTCTGATCCAGGTGCGGAGGGAACTTATACGAAATCATGGATAGAGCTTGATGGTTGCAATGCCGTTGGTACCTCACCTCCAATAATTCGTTGTCAAACATGGCAAAAATTCACGGCATATACCACCGAAGGCGAGTTGTTGCGAGAATATGATCCAGTCGAGGGGTGGTTCTTTCTAACGATGATGTGCGGCGGTGCGATGGGCACCTCGTACTATCCCCCAGCAGATCGCTGTGTTTACATCGTGGAAGAGCAAAAGCCTCCATGTGCCTGTGCGGCGGACAATCCTTCCCATGGGAATCCCATCACGGCCCTGGATGGCACCAAGCACCAGCAAGAAACCTTATTGCGTTGGGGGCGTGGTCATTCGGTGAGGGCGACCTATAACTATTTGCGCCAAACTGTGGGCCAACGAGTCCACGAGATGGGGTTTTCCGCTCTTGGATCTGTTTGGTTTACCAACCACCATCGCGCGAGTTTCAGTTCCTGGGATTCTCAGCAGTTTCAGCGTGGCGACGGAACATGGAGGACGTTCAAGTCCGGCGCTACGACCCCATCGAGTCCGTTGGAGGTCGATCCTGCCCCTGTTTTTTCGGGATCCTCTGGGATTTTCTTCTACGACACGTCCGCCGAAGCAGTTGAAACCTTTACGTCGTTTGTGTACCCGCGGCGTTACGCAACGTCCACTGCTTATATTGATGGTCGCAAAGTGACCTACCTGATCGATGGCGAAACCTTTGGCAATGGCGCAGTGACTTCCGTGTTGCGCACCATCACCGACGAATCGGGACGGCAGGTGAGTTTCGCGTATGAGGTCGATCCAACGGCAGCTGCCGCCATGCGCATCACCACAATGACGGATCCGGCCGGCGGCCTCTACAGGTTCAGCTATGGGGATAAGGGCCAGCTCGCGTCGATTCAATATCCAGATCAGACCTCCCGCCAATACCGCTATGAGGTACAGGGTAAGCCTTGGTTGATCACCTCTCTGATCGACGAAGCGGGCAATGTTTACGGGCGTTACGCCTATGACGATGAAGGCCGTGCCATCTCGACCCAAACGGGCACGGGAGGGGAACGCTGGGATGTGGAGTGGACACAAGCGCCCCAGGTGTATGCGGCCGAATACTTTGACGGCGATGTCTTGCGTCGGACGCTGGCATTCGTCCAGCCCGCTGTGGCTGTCCTCCATGGCCCTGACGGTTACCAGGAAACCCTGTCCAGCGCACCTGTAGACGGCGTGACGCTGCTGGCGAACCGTGTGCTTCCTGCAGGTTCTGGATCGGCGTCTGCCTCCATCCAAATGGACCGCGATGCGGAGGGCAATGTGATCCGTCGTCTGGACGCCAATGGACGGCAGTCCTGCTCCGCGTATGTGGCGGGCCGCCACGCGGAGTCCACTCGTGTTGAAGGACTTGCCAATGGGACTGCCTGCGCCGCGGTCCTCGCGACCAGCGCCACCTTGCCCGATGGTGCTCGCAAGGTGAGCTCCCAGTGGATCCCAGTGTGGCGCAAACAAAGCCGAGTCGCCGAGCCCGGCCGAGTGACGACCTACGTCTACAACGGCCAACCCGACCCGCTCAACGGCAACGCCACGGCGTCCTGCGCGCCGGCAGACGCTCTGCTGCCTGACGGCAAGCCCATCGTCGTGCTTTGCAAGCGTGTCGAGCAGGCCACCACGGACGTCAACGGCGCAGCGGGTTTCAACGCCGCAGCGCAGCCCGGCGTGGCGGCCCGCACCTGGAGCTGGACCTACGACGCGCAGGGCCGAGTCCTCACCGAGGTCGACCCGCGTGGCAAGACCGTGCTCACCAACGAGTACTACACCGACCGCACCGCGGACCATTACCCCGGCGACCTCAAGTCCTCCACCAACGTCGCGGGCCACGTCACCAGCTTCCGGCGCTACAACGCCTTCGGCCAGGCGCTGGAGGTCATCGACGCCAATGGCATCAGCACCAGCTACACCTACGACGCGCGTCAGCGGCTGACCTCGGTCACCCAGAACGGAGCGACCACCGGCTACGCCTACTGGCCGACCGGCCTGCTCAAGCAGGTCACGCAACCGGACGCGAGCTTCGCGGCGTACGACTACGACGACGCCCATCGCCTGGTGGCCGTCTCCGACAACCAGGGCAACCGCATCCGCTACACGCTGGACCAGCGCGGCAACCGGACCAAGGAAGAGGCGACGGATCCGAGCGGGGCGCTGCGCCGCAGCATGGCCCGGGTCTATGACGCGCTGAGCCGCACACAACAATCGACAGGCAGGGAGTGAAGATGAAGAACCACCTGGGGCGCCTGAGGCGCCGGATGACGCTCGTGGCGATGGCCGCGGCGCTCATCAGCCCCCTCGCACACGCCGCCACGCTGCCGCCGCCGCCCGTCTCGCCGGCGCCGGTGACCGACTACGAATACGACGCCAAGGGCAATCCCACCAAGGTCATCAAGGCCAAAGGGGTGAGCGGCTTCGGCTTCACCACGCAAAACGGCTACGACCCGCTGGACCGGCTGCGCACCAACACCGATGCCAAGAACGGCACCACCACGCTGGGCTACGACGGGCAGGACCAGGTCAAGCAGGTCACCGACCCCCGCAACCTCGTCACCACCTACCAGCGCAACGGACTGGGTGACCTCACCCAGCTCATCAGCCCCGACACCGGTACCGCCAACAGCACCTACGACGCTGCGGGCAACCTGCTCACGCGCACCGACAGCCGAGGCGTGCTGGCCACCTATGCGTATGACGACCTCAACCGGCTCAAGTCGATCGTCTACACGCAGAGCGGCCAGACCAGCCAGACGTACGGGTGGACCTATGACCAGACGGGAACGGCCTTCGGCTACGGGGTGGGTCGGCTCACCACCGCCACCTTCCCCACGGGCAGCACCCAGTTCGGCTACGACGCTCAGGGCCGGGTGATCAGCCAGGTGCAGAACGTCGGCGGCATCGTGCTGAGCACGCGCTACGGCTACGACGCCACTGGGCACCTCACCAGCATCACCTATCCCTCGGGCCGTGTGCTGACCGTCGTCTACGCGGGCGGACTGCCTGCGGCGCTCTACCTGGCCGCAGACGGGACCGCCACGCCCAAGCCCTTGATCAGCGGCTTGCAGTGGGAGCCATTTGGCGGCTTGCGCAGCTGGTTGATGCACCTCAACAGCGGCACCAAGGCGCAGGAGCGGGTGTATGACGTCTATGGCCGACTGGTGCGCTACCCGCTGGGTGACGTCGTGCGCGACCTCACCTACGACGCGGCAGACCGCATCGTCAACTACACCCACCTGGACGCCACCACCGGGGCGGCCACTGCGGCCACCCAGACGTTGGAGCAGACCTTCGGCTACGACGAACTGGGTCGCCTGACCACGGTGACGCTGCCGACGTCGGTCTGGTCCATCGGCTACGACGCCAACGGCAATCGCACCAGCGTGACGCTCAACGGCGCCAGCCGGGCGTACACGACCTCAGCCACCAGTAACCGGCTCAACGAGATCAGCGCTCCGGTGCGCAGCTTCAGCTACGACGCGGCGGGAAACACCACTGCGGACACCTCGGGCTACACCAGCACCTACGGGCTGGACGGGCGCATGGCGGGGCTGGTCAAGGCGGGGGTGACCTCGGCCTATGCATACAACGCGGCGGGTCAGCGGGTCCGCAAGATCTCAGGGGCGCAGAAGTACCACTTCGCGTATGACCTGGACGGTCATCTGCAGGGGGAGTACAACAGCGGCGGAGGGGCGCTGCAGGAGTTCATCTGGCTGGGCGACATGTTGGTGGCGGTGATCACGCCGTCCAGCACCACCGAGCCGCGGGTGTATCACGCGTACTCGGACCACCTGAACGCGCCGCGCCTGCTGATCGACATGGCGGGTGCGCAGCGCTGGCGCTGGCTGAGCGAGCCGTTTGGGACCACGCCGGCGGAGGCGATTCCGAGTTCGATCGAGACGCTGGCAGTGAATCTGCGGTTCCCCGGGCAGTACTTCGACAAGGAGTCGGGGCTGAATTACAACTACTTCCGGGACTATGACGCGACGACGGGGAGGTATGTTCAAAGTGACCCCATCGGGTTGGACGGGGGCATCAACACGTACGCTTATGTGGGTGGGAATCCGCTGGGCTTTAGTGACCCAATGGGTTTACAGGCTGTTCCTACACCCTGGGGGCCAATGCCACTGCCGCCGCCAGTGCCAAGTGCGAGTCCGAGTGGCGGACGCGGGGGTTATGACCCAAGGTCAGATACTTACACGCCTTCAGGGACGAATTCGAATAACGATAACTGCTGTTCTTCATACACAGACGTCTACGAGGCAAATGACGAAAAGCATGGAAGTACGCCGCGCGGGAAAATTTCTGCTGAACCATCATTCCCAGACCTCGCACTTCAGAATTCCGTTGCTGTGGGAAGATCAAAGATTGGTTATGATGGTTTGTCCGGCCAAGTTGTGATGTTTCGTTCGCACTGGACTGACGAGCAGAAGTGCATTAAATATTGGCATGGGTATGTAGTTTATCAGCGAGATCTCACTCCGGAACAATGGAAGGCTGGGCGTGACGCTGGTTTTCCAAATTGGCCGAGAAAACCAAAATGACAAATGAGAATGTCGTGTCTTATTCTTTGAGCTTCGCCGGTTTCTCAATCGAAGTTCGCGTTGATGAGCAATCATCTATAAATTTCACAAATCGGTTTGATCAGTATGGCCCAGACTTCGTGTTTGCTGTTGCAGAGATATGGCTAAACCACGAAGGCTCAACGCACCTCATCGTTCCGGCTACTCACCCAGAAAATTTTCTGGAATGCTTGAGGGATTTGAGCGCATGTGTGTCCAGCCCACCGGTAGTGCTTGGTATAGAAGAGGTAATTCCTTGCGGTGGATGGTGCTCGTGGATGGCCGGATACTGGGATCGAGTTGACCGAGAAAGTGATATAGTTGGTGACGAAAAAACATATGAACTTCTGATTCCGGCATCTTTTGTAGCAAGCAAGGTTGGTTATATTGCTGTCTACGTGTACGGTGACAAGAAAATATTTGAAGTTGCCGTCCGCCCCGGTGAAGGACGCAAGGCAATAGGCGCTTGGGCGCAATTCAATTCAGATGCGCTAGGTACTGAGGTTAAACATCTGGCGAAGGTTATCGCTGAGAATATTCGTGGTGCGGAAAAGAAGCCCGGTAAGCTGGGGTGAGCTTGCAAACCCCAGGGGCACTCGCTGAAACCCTTCGCGTAGACATGTTGGTGGCGGTCCTCACGCCTTCCAGTACGACCGAGTCGCGGGTGTATCACGCGTACTCGGACCACCTGAACGCGCCGCGCCTGCTGATCGACATGGCTGGAGCGCAGCGCTGGCGCTGGCTGAGCGAGCCGTTTGGGACCACGCCGGCGGAGGCGGTTCCGAGTTCGATCGAGACGCTGGCAGTGAATCTGCGGTTCCCCGGGCAGAACTTCGACAAGGAGTCGGGGCTGAATTACAACTACTTCCGGGACTATGACGCGACGACGGGGAGGTATGTTCAATCTGACCTGATTGGGCTCGCGGGTGGTTTGAACACCTACACATACGTCAGCGGAAACCCTATTTCAAAAATGGACCCGCTAGGTCTCCTTGAGAACTACACGTTCGACCGTCGCGCAGGTACTGTTACTCATGACTGCGAGTGCTCATCAAAGACCTCGACCACTGCATTCTCTGGCAACTACCAGTATGCGAATCGACCGGAGTATGAAGCATTCCCCGAGCATGGTCCCATCCCCGCCGGCAAGTACTATATCGTTCAACCATACAATTATTCTCGAACTAATCCTTCCGTGTTTTTCAGACTGTTCAGAGACGATGGCGTCATTGACGACGAAACATTCGTCCCCGACCCAAATAATCCCGGCGAGTCTGTGCGTCGTGGGCAATTCAGATTTCATCCCGGAACGGCATCTAACGGCTGCATAACAGTGCCAAATAGAAAGACCCTGAGGGAATGGAACAAAATTCAAGAGCAGTTGATGCGCACAAAAACGTCAACGATACCAGGGACCAACATTGAGTATTACGGCACGGTGACTGTTAAATGAAACAGCTATATTGGGTTGCCTGGATTCTCGCTGCATTGGCGGTGTGGCTTACAGTGGGGTGGTTCGGACTAAAATTTGCAGTTGTAGACCCCTATTTCGACCGCCAAGTAGATGCAGTTGCTGCAAAAGCCCCATCGGTTTTTCTAAGCAAGGAAGACGTCGCAGAGATTGAGCGCGCTCGTAGCAGTGCATTTAACGCACTGGGTGTATTTGGTGGCGTTCTATGTGGTTTTGCGTTCGGAGTCGCTGGTTGCCGATTTTCTTCCACGAGACGAAATAAATCTGAAGGCTTGGCGACCGTCAAGCAGGATGAGTAGCACGGGGGAGGCTCTAAAAATACGACCTTGGCGATTCGCGGTATGTTCAAAGTGACCCCATCGGTCTGGCAGGCGGCATCAACACCTATGCGTACGTGGGCGGAAATCCATTGTCATACGTGGACACATTAGGTTTGTGGGAAACCACCACGTTGCTCAATACCGATAAGTCTACTGTTGTATACAATGGAAATGGCATGCCAATTCCACGCCGGGTCCAGGCTGGCCGCCAGGCCACCCGAAGGGCTCGGCCTTGATGCGGACTCATGCCGTTCGACGCTCGCCGTGGGCGGTGCATGCCAGGAACCCCGGCATGCGCCGCTGACGGCAGAGGGCGACTCGCTCCCTTCGGTGGAAGGGCGGGGGGATGGCGGCTGGATGTGTATCTGTGCTCGCAGCCGGCGTTCGGAATTTCTTGGAACCCAGTCAATCACAATTGGTTGAAGACGGACTCGGCGGAAGCAGGCATGGGTGGCACACGAGGGAATGTCCCGGGAAATGATAGTGGTGACCTGCCAGGCGAAAGAGTTCAAGTGACGGACCACACTGGAAGAAGCAAGGAGGCTGGCGCCTCGTGCGGGAAAGTTTCCGATGTCGATGAAAAGAAGGTCAATGAAGCATTAATGATTGGTCGGGCGCTAGGCCGCTGGGGGCCGACTAATCAGTGCCAGTCCTTTGCACGTCAGACTCTTCGTGATGCATCCTTGGTCCCGCTGCCGTCACTGCCCTATGGCTCTCCGAACCGTTGAATATGAAATCACTTAGGTCTTTGTTCGCCCTCGTTCTTTTGGTTGCGGTTACCGCCAGTTGCTCCAAGTCGAATGCCAACTATGACGCGCTAGCTAGCCGGAACATTCAATGCCCACAGGGCACGCATCTGGCATACCTACCGTGGGGCGAGTCCGGGTTGGAAGCTGCGTGTTTGCAGAAGAGCGGACCGTCGGTGATTGCAGAGTATGGCCGAATCAAAATCGAAGGGCAGTACGCGGAAGATAAGCAAGTGGGCGAGTGGCGCTGGTTCGATGAATCAGGAAAAGTTGTTCGCACGGAGCAAAAGGGCTCTCGCTGAGAGTCCGCCGTGTCCAGGCTGGCCAACGGCCACCCGAAGGGCTTGGCCTTGGCGCGGGGAGCGCAACACCTGAGGCTCGCCGTTTGGCGAGGGCTTGTAGAGGAAGTGGCATGCCCGGGTGACGGGAGAGGGCGACTCGCTCCCTTCCCTGGGAAGGGCGTGGGGATGGGGTGAAACCGCTGCCGCAGGACAGCGGGCAGGCCAGGCAGGCGCCAGGCCTGACGCGAACGCGCACCCGCCCCCAGGCGGGTTGCCCGAGCGCTGCAGGGGCCGACCTTGTTCAGGCGCGGTCCTGGCGCCGGTTCGTGCCAACGCGAAGAACGAGGTTGGGGTGCAGGTCAGCGAAGCTGACCGAAGCCCGCCGCTGACGAAGCGCAGCGCAGGAAGCCACCCTGGATGGCGGCGACGTTAGCCAACCAGAAGCGCCTGGTGCACTCCATCTGGCACTAGCATTTAGAGCGACAAGCGCAGCCGCCCCTCGTTGTAGATATGGACCGATGACTTGCCCCACAATTCCCTGGGCAGCTTGCCGCCGGCGGTCTTCAAGCCCAGGGTGTTTAACCAGGATGTCTCTAGTTCTGGGCTGTCTACTTGACGAGGGAGCTTACGTACCCAGATCCCCAAGCCGCCCCGCGTCGGCAGCCCCGCCCCTCAAATCCAACCAAGGTCAATCGCCCTCAACACCGCCTGGGTCCGGTCCCGCACGCCCATCTTGGCGAAGATCGCCGAGCAGTGGTTCTTGATCACGCCCTCGCTGTTGCCCAACAGCGCCGCGATCTCGGTGTTGCTGCGGCCGCTGGCCACCAGCCGAAGCACTTGCAGCTCCTTCGGGCTCAAGGTCTCCGGTTCCGGCGTCGCGGAGAACGCCCGTTCGCCAGGACCGCGCTCCATCCGGTCGGTTAGCAAGGGCCGCAGCGCGGTGGAGCCGCCCACCACATCCCGCAGCGCCTGCACCAGCGTGTCCGGGCTGATCGCCTTGAGCAGGAAGCCCCGTGCACCGGCACGAACCGCTTCGTCGAAGGCCGCTGCATCGTCGAAGGTGGTCAGCAGCACGACCGGGATCTTCAGCGCCCGTGACGCCAGCGCGCGGATCAGGCCGATGCCGTCCAGCCGCGGCATGCGCATGTCCGACAGGATCACATCCGGCTGCTCGCGGGCCAGCAGCTCCAGCGCCTCCGCACCGTCGGAGGCCTCGCCTACCAGGCGGATGTCGTCATGCAGCGCCAGCAGCCCCTTCAGGCCTTCGCGCACCAGTTGCTGATCCTCCACCAGCAGCAGCTTGATCGTCTCGCTCATTTGCTTCTCCCATGCCGTCGCGGTCACGCGTGCCGCGGACAGTTCAGTTCGATCAGAAAGCCCGGATGGTGACGCAGCACCTGCATCGTCCCCCCCAGCTCGGCCATGCGCTCCTGCATGCCCTTCAGCCCGTTGCCCTCGCGCAGCTTGCGCGTGCCCCGGCCATTGTCGTCAACCCGGACCCGCACCTGCGTCGCGTCCGCACCGTCCACCAGGTCCAGGCTCACCTGCACCCGTGTGGCACCGGCATGCCGCACCGCATTCGTCACCGCCTCCTGCACACAGCGCAGCAGCGCATGCGCGCAGCGTGGCGACAGATCCTGCGCCACCGGGTCCAGCGTCAATTCGATCGGCGTGCTGGCAATGCCCTCGGCCAGCGTGCGCAGCGCCGCCTCCAGGTTGATGCGCTGGCTCTCTCGCTCCCGCGACACCGCCGCCCGCACCTCCGCCAGCAAGCCGGCCGCGCCCAGGCGCGCCTTCTCGACCGCCTGCGCGGCCCCGCTTTCGTCGTGCCGCTTGAGCAGCGCATCGCTGAGCTGCAGGTGCAGGTTCAGCGCGGTCAGGTGGTGGCCCATCACGTCATGCAACTCACGCGCCATGCTCATCCGCTCGGCATAGCGCAGTTGCTCGACCTGCAGGCGCTCGCCACTGTCCTTTTCCGCCAGCATGGCCTGGAACCAGCGCCGCCGCTCCGCCTCCGCCGCCGCCAGGCGACCCAGGCCGAACGCCATGCCGTGCAAGGCCACCATCGAGATCGCCAGCCCCAGGCTGTTGAGCCACCAGGGCAGGTCGTTCTGCAGTTGTTCGGCCCGCTGCGCCTCGCTGGGCAGCAGCCAATACAAGGCCACGTTGATCACCACCTGGGCGAGCGCAAAGCCGAAAGCCTTGCGGACGTTGAGCAACAGCGCGGCCAGCACGGTGACGAGGAAGGGCAGGCCCGGTGTGACGGTGAGGGCCAGCAGGTCCAGCAGCAGCACGCGCGACATCGCATTGCGCGGCGGCAGATCCAGATGCTGCTGCCGCGCCAGACGCCAGAAGTGCCAGGCAAACAGCGTGACCAGCGCCAGGCAGGCCAGCACGAACGGCGCATCATGGGTGTCCCCGCCCAGGCGGCGGTACAGGCTCGCCAGCATGCCGTCGTACGGCTCGGTGGGATTGCCCATCAGACCCCAGACCGCCGACGCCAATTCCAGCAGGCAGACCGCCAGCGCGGCGATACGCAGCACGAAGGCGGGTTGGGCAATGCGGGCGAGCAGTCGGTCCAAGGGGCAACAATCCAGAGCAGGTCACGGCGGCACTGCCGCCACAAGCGGCAGGGCCAACCAACAACGCGGATTGTCGCGGGAGCGCCTCCCCCGTGGCGCCACCGATGCGACGAGCGCCTCAATCCGGGGGATGAATCGACAACAGATTACGTCGGGCGGGGTGGGGCCATCGTCGTCACGTGAGACCGTGAACCTCGATCGCTATGCGATCGCCTCGGCGATCACGCCGCCGCCCAGGCAGACCTCGCCGTCATACACGACCGCGCTCTGTCCAGGCGTGACCGCCCATTGCGCCTGCGCAAAGTCCAGCCGGATCTGGCCCTCACCCGGGGTGAGCGCACACGGCGCATCCGCTTGACGGTAGCGGGTCTTGGCGCCGAAGCCGCCGAAGGCGGGCGGCGCGTCGGTCCAGCTCAGGTCCTGGGCGACCAGGCTGCGGCTCTGCAACAGCGGATGCTCATGCCCTTGCACCGCGATCAGCGTGTTGGTGTCCAGGTCCTTGCGAGCGACGAACCACGGCTCATGAGCACCCGCCCCGCGTGGCGCCCCCTTCTCCTTGACGCCGCCGATGCCCAGGCCCTGGCGCTGGCCGAGCGTGTAGAAGGACAGTCCGACGTGCTCACCCAGCTTGCGGCCGCGGTCATCCTTGATCGGACCCGGCTGATGCGAGAGATAGCGGTTCAGGAACTCCCGGAACGGACGCTCGCCGATGAAGCAGATGCCGGTCGAGTCCTTCTTCTTCGCGTTCGGCAGGCCGATCTCCTCGGCAAGGCGGCGCACCTCGGTCTTGGGCAGGTCGCCCACCGGGAACAAGGTCTTCTGCAATTGCGCCTGATTGAGACGGTGCAGGAAGTAGCTCTGGTCCTTGAGCGGATCCAGTCCCTTGAGCAGTTGCACCCGACCGTCGCGTTCACGCACCCGGGCGTAATGGCCGGTGGCGATCTTCTCGGCGCCCAGGCGCATCGCATGGTCGAGGAAGGCCTTGAACTTGATCTCGGCGTTGCAGAGCACGTCCGGATTGGGCGTGCGGCCCGCCTGGTATTCGCGCAGGAACTCGGCGAACACCCGGTCTTTGTATTCGGCCGCAAAGTTCACATGCTCGATCTCGATGCCGATCACGTCGGCCACCGCGGCGGCGTCCACGAAGTCGATGTTGGAGGAGCAGTAGGCGCTGTCGTCGTCGTCTTCCCAGTTTTTCATGAAGATGCCGACGACCTCATGCCCGGCCTGCTTCAGCAGCCACGCGGACACGGCGGAATCAACACCGCCGGACAGTCCGACGACGATGCGTTGCTTCTTGGGATTCATGGGGACGGATTGTCCGCGATGCCGCGGCGCCCCGTCTCGTCTGGGGAGACTTCGCCCCAGGTCGGTGCCGGCCCGGCGCCCGTCGCCCGTCACCCCGCAGGCGCCGCGATCCGTGCGAAGCGTCACGACGCTCGACACTGGACGCACGACGCACGACGCTCGACGACGGAGGCCGGTCCAGGCTGCGTTCTGCGGAGCGGGCCTGGCGTGAGGGCGGTGACCTTCACCGGCGGCCCCATGGAAGGCCGGTGGGGGAAGTTCGGCCGTGCAATCCCTCGGTTTGTCTATCCCCCACGATCCCCCCGCCTGTAGGCAAATCGCTGACGAGCGGATCCGACATTGCGCACAGCAGACATCGCCAACCGCCACTGTCCGTCGCGGAGGCGGCGTCGCACACTGGCGTCAAAGGGAGTCGCCTCATGAACGTCGTCATCGTTGAATCCTCCGTCACCATCCGCAACCAGTTGCAGGCGCTGCTGGCGCGCGAGAAGCGCATCCATGTCGTGGGCGAGGCCGCCGATGAGGCGTCGGCCATCCGGGTCATCGCCCAGACGCAGCCCGACGTGATCATGATGGACCTGGCACTCCAGCCCGGCAGCGGCCTGCGGGTGCTGCGCGCGGTGCGTCAGCTGGGCGTGGGCGCTCGCGTCGTGGTGCTGAGCAACAGCTATTACGAGGAGATGCGGCGCGCCTGCGCGGCGCACGGCATCTCCGGATTCTTCGAGAAGAGCCACCAGACCGAGGACGCCCTGGCCCTCATGCGCAGCTGGCTGCCGCCGGTCTATGGCGACGAGTCCCAGCGTCTGCGGGCACTGGGCCAGTTGGAGGTCTCGCCCGGCCAGCACGGCGCCTTCCATGAGCTGGCCGACCTGGCCTGCGACATCAGTGGCAGCGGCATGGCCGCCATCAGCCTGATCGATGCCGAGCAGCAACGCTTCATCGGCACTTCCGGCCTGACCCTCTCCACGCTGCCGCGCTCGCGCGGCTTCTGCGCCCAGGTGATGCATCAGGGCCCGGTGGTCGAGGTGCCGGACACCTGGCAGGATGCCCGCTTTGCCGACCACCCGCTGGTGCAGGGTGCGCCCTATGTCCGCTTCTATGCCGCCGTGCCGCTGGCGCTGTCCAGTGGCGATGTGGTGGGCACGCTGTGCGTGCTGGACCGGCTGCCTCGCCGCCTGCGCGAGCGCCAGCGGGAGGCCCTGCTGACGCTGTCGCGCTGCGCGATCAACGAGCTCGAAGCCACGCGCCAGCCCGGTCCGGTCGCTCGGTTGATGGGTGCCGCCATGACGGCCTGAATCGGCCGCCGGGATCACCTTCGGCAACCCTGGGGCGATCCGGTGCTTGCCTGTCGGATGTCGGGCCGACGTCGGATGGATGCGGGGCGCATGCCGGGGCTGCCGGACAGGTGGCCAGGCGACGAGCTCCGCTCACTGGTTCCACCTCGCGCTCAGCGACGGGTCAGAACGCGAACGGCCGATTTCAGGCCGCGGGTGGCACCGGCGCCGTGGGCGCCTCGAACAACGACGGATCGTTGACCAGCGCCTCCAGAGGCAACCGCCGTCCGGCGGCGTGGTCCTCGATGCATCGCAGCACCAGGGGGCTGCGGTGGCGGTCCCGGCTGGCGCGCACCTCGTCCAGCGTCATCCACAGGGTGCGCTGCACCGGGGTGTCGAAGGCGCGGCCGGGAATCTGTTCCCCCACCTGGCCGACGAAGGCGATCCGCACATAGGTCACGTCTTCGTTGCGGGCCGGCCGCAGGAAGCGCGACATGTACACCCCCAGCCAGGCTGTGGGCGTGAAGTCGCGGGCGGATTCCTCCAGCGTCTCACGGATCACGCCCTGGATCGGTGACTCGCCCTGTTCCAGATGGCCGGCCGGATTGTTCAGCAGCAGTCCGCCGGAGGTCAGTTCCTCCACCAGCAGATAGCGACCGTCCTGTTCGATGACGGCGGCGACGGTGACGTTGGGCTTGAAGCGTTCGGTCATGGCTCCCCTAAGACGCGATGTTCCTGCGCAGGCCGGCCCTCACCGGGCGGGTGACCCGCATGGGGGCCTGCTCGAAATCCTGGCGCCGCCGCTCGTCCTGGCCGAGCCGCAGCGCGCATGGCGATTCCCGGTCCGCATCGGCCCGCAGGCGCGTTGCCCGCAGTGCGCCGGTGGCGCCCAGGGCATGCGCCTCGGCCGGATCGGTCTCACTCATGGGCCGACATTGTGCTTGGTCTTGATGACGCTTTCCGTGCCGACGCTCGTCGCCTGTCCATCGCGGGGCAGGGCAGCGGCGCAATCCTCGTGTGCAGGGGCCCTGGGGGTCATGAAACGAAGCCGCCCGCCAAGCCGGTGATTCCAGCTTGGCGGGCGGCTCCAGGTCATCAGCGTGGGGTGTCCGTCAGCGACGGCTCCTGCGCCAGGGCGATCAACTCAGCGCACGTTCAGCGGCCACGTCCGTGGTCGCCGCGATCCCCACGGTCTCCTCGATCGTCGCGATCTCGGCGGTCATGGTCGTGATCGGGGCCGTGCCCGTGCCCGTGCCCGTGCCCGTGAGCAGGGCCATGACCATGAGCGGGGCCGCGGCGGTCATCCCAACCACGGCCGCGCGGGCCTTCCGGATGTTCATGGCGGTAATGCGGCGCGTAGACGTCGCGGTACCAGGTGTCCCGTACGAAGTACACCGGGCGTCCGCAGGCACCGTACTGGCCGCAGTAACGGCGCCAGTTCTTCTGATGGCCGGGAGGCACACGCACATACACCGGTGGCGGTGGTGCCTGGACGCGATGGATGATCACAGGCTGGGCGTAGACGACTTCGGGACGGGTATTGCCGATGTTGATCTGGCCATAGAACCCGGGTTCACCGATGCTGACGGACACGCCGACATCGGCGGCCTGGGACGCCAGCGGCGCGGCCAACGCGGCCAAGGCCAGTGCGCCGGAGAGGAGGAACTTGTGGATGAGCATGGTGGCTCCTTTCTACCTGGACACAACGCCTGGATGTCCGGTGCGGTGCACACCGGTATACAACTGCGAACAACATGTTGTTTTGTTTCTCTGCCCATGCGCCACGTGGCCGGGTAGGGGGAGCGGCGCTGGCATGTGGCGCGGCCCGGTGCGGCTCTGGTCATGCGGCTCTCGTCATGGGGCGCTGGTCGTGCGGCGCTCGTTCGAGCGTGTCGGCTTCCGCCGCGACGTTCTGACATCGATGATGCGAGGAACCCTGAGCATCCGCGGCCGACTACCTTGCCCGGAGCGCCACCGGCGTCGATCGGCCGACGGGCCCTTCCGCCTGCGGCGCTGGCCTCGAAGTGGAGCGATGTCAAGGCGTCCTGCCGCTCTGCCTTGCTGCAGTGTCGTTCCCACAAGATTTGGTCACCTGAAAACAACGGATTGCCTTGTGCGTGGACCGCCCTAGTGAATCCCCTGTCGCCCAAATGCCGCGCTTCTCAGGGAGCGCGGGTAAGCTCGACCGACGCTGAGCCAAGATGGAGGACCAACAGATGCTGATTGGTGTGCCGCAAGAAACCACTGCGGGGGAAGCGCGCGTGGCCGCAACACCGGAGACGGTGAAGAAGCTCGTTGCCCAGGGCCATGCCCTGCGGGTGCAGCAGGGCGCCGGCCTGGACGCCAGTGTGACCGATGAGGCCTACGCCGCCGCCGGGGCGGAGATCGTCTCGCGGGAGGTGGCCTTCGGCAGCGACCTGGTGCTCAAGGTGCGTGCGCCCGACGCGCAGGAACTGGCGCTCTTCAAACCCGGCGCCTTGCTCGCCGGCATGCTCAACCCCTTCGACCGCGACGGCCTGCAGCGGTTGGCGCAGGCCCGGCTCACCGCGTTCGCTCTGGAAGCAGCCCCGCGCACCACCCGCGCGCAGAGCATGGATGTGCTTTCCAGCCAGGCCAACCTGGCCGGCTACAAGGCGGTGATGCTGGCCGCCTTCCACTATCAGCGGCTGTTTCCGATGTTGATGACCGCCGCCGGCACCATCAAGGCCGCACGGGTGGTGGTGCTGGGCGTGGGCGTGGCCGGGCTGCAGGCGATTGCCACGGCCAAGCGGCTCGGCGCGGTGATCGAGGCCTCCGATGTCCGACCGTCCGTCAAGGAGCAGGTCGAGTCCCTGGGCGCGAAATTCATCGACGTGCCCTTCGAGACCGCCGAGGAACGCGAGGCGGCGGAAGGGGTCGGCGGTTATGCCCGGCCGATGCCGCCGAGCTGGCTCGCGCGCCAGCAGCTGGAGGTGGCCAAGCGGGTGGCGCAGGCCGATGTGGTCATCACCACCGCGCTGATTCCTGGTCGCCCCGCCCCGGTGCTGGTCACCGAGGAGATGGTGCGGGCGATGAAACCCGGCTCCGTCATCGTGGACATTGCCGCGCCGGCCGGCGGCAATTGCCCGCTCACCGAGCCCGGCCGGACGGTGCGCAAGCACGGCGTCATGCTGGTGGGCGAGACCAATCTGCCCTCGCTGGTGGCGGCGGACGCCTCCGCCTTGTATGCCCGCAACCTGCTCGACTTTCTCAAGCTGATCCTCACCAAGGAGGGCGGCTTCGCCCTGCCGGCCGACGACGACATCGTCACCGCCTGCCTCGTCACCCACGAGGGCCAGGTGTTGCGACCCGGCTGATCGACGCGACGTCGAGCCCCGCAGGCCCAGGCCGGTCGGAATCCGAAAGGACGATCGACAGCCCCCAGTCTCTGCGGGATCCCGCGCCCTCGAATCGATCGGTACCCGGCCACGGTTCACCGAATCCACCGCTCACAGGAGGTTTCTCTCATGGATGCCGTCTCTCCCACCCTGATCAACCTGACGATCTTCGTGCTGGCGATCTACGTCGGTTATCACGTCGTCTGGACCGTCACCCCGGCCCTGCACACCCCGCTGATGGCGGTGACCAATGCCATCTCGGCGATCGTCATCGTCGGCGCAATGCTGGCCGCCGCGCTCACCGAGACCCCGCTGGGCAAGTTCATGGGCACCTTTGCGGTGGCGCTGGCGGCGGTGAATGTCTTCGGCGGCTTCCTCGTCACCCGACGGATGCTGGAGATGTTCAAGAAGAAGGAGCGCAAGCAATGAGCCATCGTCATTGGCCTGCTGCGCGACGGCAGGCGCCTTCTGTCGGACATCGGGCCGCGCGCGCCTGGCCGCAGGGGGCGTGCTCAGCCGCAGTTTCGGCGGCATCTGCATCTGCACTTGCACTTGCACTTGCATTTGCATTTGCATTTGCACTCGCATCCGCATCCGCATCCGCATCCTCAGCCGCGCTGCATGAGGGCGCGCCATCGACCGGGGAGAACACCGCATGTCCATGAATCTCGTCGCGCTGCTGTACCTGATCGCGAGCGTGTGCTTCATTCAGGCGCTGAAAGGGTTGTCGCATCCGACCACCTCGATCCGCGGCAATGTCTTCGGCATGGTCGGGATGACGATCGCGGTGCTGACCACCGGGGCGCTCATCCTCAAACTGGCCGACGGCCAGGTGCTGGGGCTGGGTTATGTGCTGGGCGGCCTGGTCGTCGGCGGTGGCATCGGCACCGTGATGGCCCAGCGGGTGGAGATGACCAAGATGCCGGAGCTGGTCGCCTTCATGCACAGCATGATCGGCCTCGCTGCGGTGTGCATTGCGGTGGCGGCGGTCGCGGAGCCCCATGCCTTCGGCATCGCAGTGCATGGGGATCCGATCCCGGGCGGCAACCGCATCGAGCTGGCACTGGGCTGCTTCATCGGCGCGGTGACGTTCTCCGGCTCCGTCATCGCATTCGGCAAGCTCAGCGGCAAGTACAAGTTCCGCTTGTTCCAGGGCGCGCCAGTGAGCTTTCCTGGCCAGCACTGGCTGAACCTGGCGCTGGGTCTGGCGGCGGCGTTCTTCATCGTTGGCTTCTGGCATTCGCAGAGCTGGATGGATTTCATCCTGGTCGTGGCGCTCGGTTTCGCGCTGGGCGTGTTGCTGATCATCCCGATCGGCGGCGCGGACATGCCGGTGGTGGTCTCGATGCTCAACAGCTATTCCGGATGGGCCGCCGCGGGCATCGGGTTCTCGCTCAACAACAGCATGCTGATCATTGCGGGATCGCTGGTGGGCAGCTCCGGCGCCATCCTGAGCTACATCATGTGCAAGGCGATGAACCGATCGTTCTTCAACGTGATCCTGGGCGGGTTCGGCGGCGAGGCGAGTGCAGCGGCGGTGGCCACGCAGCAGCGGCCGGTCAAGAGCGGCAGTGCCGATGACGCCGCTTTCATCCTGGGCAATGCGGAGAGCGTGATCATCGTGCCCGGCTACGGCCTGGCCGTGGCCCGCGCCCAGCATGCGGTCAAGGAGCTCGCACAGAAGCTGATCGCCAAGGGGGTGACGGTCCGCTATGCGATCCATCCAGTGGCCGGTCGCATGCCGGGCCACATGAATGTCCTGCTGGCCGAGGCCGAAGTGCCCTACGACCAGGTCCATGAGATGGAGGACATCAACCCCGAGTTCGGCCAGACCGATGTGGCCATCATCCTGGGCGCCAACGATGTGGTGAACCCGGCAGCGCTGACCAAGGGCAGTCCCATCTACGGCATGCCGATCCTGGAAGCCTACAAGGCGCGCACGGTGATCGTGAACAAGCGGTCGATGGCGGCCGGTTACGCGGGCCTGGACAATGAACTCTTCTACATGGACAAGACCATGATGGTGTTCGGCGACGCCAAGAAGGTGGTCGAGGACATGCTCAAGGCGGTGGAGTGACGCCGCCACCCGGGCCCGGCGCGAAGGGGTCGGCCGGGTTGCTTCCGCGTGTCGCGCGCAAGGTGTACCGGTACCAACCCGCGCCGTTCTGACTCCATTTGCGGCCTTCTGGGTTTCTTTTGCCGGCGTTGTGCGGTGTATCGAATCCCCTGATGGGGCGCTTCCGGGGATCGGCGAGAATCCGCGCCGTACCTTGGAGACATAACAATGGAGAAACTCTGGCTGAAGCACTATGCGGCAGGCGTGCCCGCCGAGATCGATGCGGATGTCTATCCCTCGCTGATCGAGCTCATGGAAGCCGCGTTCGCGCAGTTTCCGGACCGGCCGGCCTACAAGATGCTGGGCCGCTCGATCAGCTACGCGCAGATTGACGAGGCGTCCCGCGCGCTGGCGGCCTACCTGCAGGGCCTGGGGCTGGAGAAGGGCGATCGCGTCGCGATCATGATGCCCAACGTGCCGCAGTATCCGGTCGCCGTGGCTGCGGTGCTGCGTGCGGGCTTTGTGGTGGTCAACGTCAACCCGCTCTACACCCCGCGGGAACTGGAACACCAGCTCAAGGATGCCGGCGCGAAGGCGATCGTCATTGTCGAGAACTTCGCCGCCACGTTGCAGCAGGTGATGGCCCATGTGCCCACCAAGCATGTGGTGCTGGCCGCCATGGGCGACATGCTCGGCCTGATCAAGGGCACCGTCGTCAATTACGTGGTGCGCAAGGTCAAGAAGCTGGTCCCGGCGTTTGAACTGCCCACCGCGGTGCGTTTCAACGACGCGGTGGCCAAGGGCCGCCACCAGCAATACCGCCGTCCGGCCGTGGGGCCCAACGACATCGCCGTGCTGCAGTACACCGGCGGCACCACCGGCGTGTCCAAGGGCGCGGTGCTGCTGCACCGCAACCTGGTGGCCAACACGCTGCAGTGCGAGGCCTGGTACCAACCCGCGCTGCGCAAGATTCCCAAGCATGAACAGCTGGTCAGCATTTGCGCGCTGCCGCTATATCACATCTTCGGCTTCACGACCAACCTGATGCTGTCGATGCGAGTGGGCGGCTGCAATGTGCTGATTCCCAATCCGCGCGACCTGCCCGCGGTCTTCAAGGAACTCAGCCAGCATCGCTTCCACAGCCTGCCGGCGGTCAACACGCTGTTCATGGCCATGGCCCATCACCCGGCCTTCGGCACGGTGGACTGGAGCGGCCTGGTGATTTCGGTGGGCGGCGGCATGGCCGTTCAGCAAGCCACCGCCAAGCAATGGCTGGACAAGACCGGCTGCCCGATCGTCGAAGGCTACGGACTGTCCGAGACCTCGCCCGTGGCCAGTTGCAATCCGACCGACAGCACCGCCTACACCGGCTCCATCGGCCTGCCGCTGCCCGGTACCGAACTGCGTCTGCTGGATGACGATGGCCGGGAAGTCCCGGCGGGCGGCGCCGGTGAGATCGCCATCAAGGGCCCGCAGGTGATGGCCGGCTACTGGCAGCGTCCGGACGAAACCGCCAAGGTGATGACCGCCGACGGCTTCTTCCGCACCGGCGACATCGGCACCGTGGACGAGCGGGGCTATTTCCGCATCGTGGACCGCAAGAAGGACATGATCCTGGTCAGCGGCTTCAACGTCTATCCGAACGAGATCGAGGATGTCCTGACACAAATGCCGGGCATTCTGGAATGTGCGGCGGTGGGCGTGCCGGATGAGAAGGCCGGCGAGACGGTCAAGGTCGTCATCGTCAAGCGCAATGCCGCGCTCACCGAGGCGGATGTGAAGGCCTACTGCGAAGCCAACCTCACTGGCTACAAGCGCCCGCGGATCATCGAGTTCCGCACCGAACTCCCGAAAACACCGGTGGGCAAGGTGCTGCGCCGAGAATTGCGCGACAAAAAGTAGCAGTTTCCCTGGGGGCTGCGCGGCGCACACCGCCTAAGCTTCGCGCTCCTGAGGAGGAAGCAAGGCCGTGCTAGAAGAACGTTATGAAAAGTCAGAGGCCGGGCGAGCGGAGATCAAGTCGCGCTCGCTCGTGCAGGCGCGGGTGGCGCGCAATCTGTTGTTGGTGATCGACGCCACCAGGACCGGTGAAGAATGGCTGGGCATGGTGCAAGGCGCCACCCCGGCCGATCTGGAATTGCTGCTGCAACACCGCCTGGTGATGCCGACCCCCGCACTGGCCTCCCTGAGTCGTCCGGCGCCGTTGTCGGGCCCGGCCTCGACCATCGGGTCGCCACGCGGTCCGGCGACCCAGACGGGCTCACGGGCGGCCGTGTCGCGGCTGGCGGGCGCGCCGCAGTCGTCGCTGGATTTCGGCCAGCTCTACACCGCGCTCAGCACCTTCGCCAAACAGCAGGGCCTGCTCAAGGGCTACCGCTTGGCCCTGGAGGTGGAGCAGTGCCAGGACTTGCCGCAGCTGCAGGTGCTGGCGCTGGATGTGGTGGACCGGGTGCGTGCCACCAAGGGCGATGCGGCCGCGCATGAACTGCGTGCGACACTGGGTTTTCACTGAGTTCAGGGACCGAGACCGCATGTCCTGACCCTGAGCCGTCCTTTTCTCGGGAGATTGCATGTCGACCTCGACCCCCTATCAAGTTGCGGTGCTGGTGGGCAGCCTGCGCCAGGCCTCGTTCAACCGCAAGCTGGCCCTGGCGCTGCAGGCCCTGGCGCCGCCGGAGCTGGCACTGCGCATCGTGGAGATCGGCCATCTGCCGTTCTACAACGAGGACGAGGCCGCCGCGCCGCCCGCCCCCTACGGCGAGTTCCGTGCCGCGATCAAGGCGGCGGATGCGGTGCTCTTCGTCAGCCCGGAATACAACCGGTCGATTCCTGCGGCGCTGAAGAACGCGCTGGATGTCGGCTCGCGGCCCTACGGCCAGAATGCCTTCGAGGGCAAGCCCGGTGCGGTGGTCACGCTGTCGCCCGGCGGACTGGGCGGTTTCGGCGCCCACCATCACCTGCGTCAGGTCCTGGTCTGCCTGAATGTGGCCACCCTGCCCACGCCCGAGATGTATCTAGGCGGCGCCGCGGACATGTTCACGGCGGACGGGGCGATCGCCAAGCCCGACACCGAAGCGTTCCTGCGCAAGTTCCTGGCCACCTTCTCGACCTGGATCCGCAAGCAGAAGGCGGCCTGATCCGCTGACTGCAGGCGAGCTGCGCCACTGCGGCCGCTCGCCGTTCCTCGCTTTCCTCTTTCCTCTTTCCTCTTTCCTCTTTCCTCTTTCCTGTGTGGCAGCAGCCCCGCTGCCTTCGCCGCCAACGATTCCCGCCGTGCCAGCCCGCCTCTTTGTCGAGCAATCGCTCCAAGCTTCTCCCGCGTCATCGGTCTCCTCGGAGGCTGACGCGGCAGCGGCCGCCGACTTCAATCTCCCACCGGGCGCCGCACGGCATGTGCAGGTGCTGCGGCTTCAACCCGGCGATCGGGTCACGCTGTTTGACGGCAGCGGCGACGAATGGACCGCCGAGGTCACCGCCATGAGCCGGTCCGAGGTCCGGGTCGTGCTGCGGGAACGCCATGCGGTCGACAGGGAGCTGCGGCCCCGCGTGACCCTGGCGGTGGTGATGCCGGCCAATGACCGCATGGATGGCATCGTCGAGAAAGCCTGCGAACTCGGCGCCGTCGCGATCCAGCCGCTGATGAGCGAACGCTCGGTGCTGCGCTTGACCGGCGACCGCGCCGAGAAGAAGCGCGCCCATTGGCAGGGCGTGGCCATTGCGGCGGCCGAGCAGTGCGGCCGCACCCGGCCGCTGCAGGTGGCGCCGGTCAAGACGCTGGGCGCCTGGTTGGCCGAGTTGGGCGAGGCCGATGGGCCGCGCTGGTTGCTCAGTCCGGTGGCGGCACAGCCGCTGTCGGCGCTGGCGGAGGTGCCATCCGAGTCCGCCGAAGGCGAACGTCGGATCCTGGTGCTCAGCGGACCGGAGGGCGGGCTCAGTGAGGCGGAGGAGCAGTCCGCACGCGCTCGCGGGTTCTCTGCAGTGAAGCTCGGCCCGCGCATCCTGCGTGCCGATACCGCACCCTTGGCCGTGCTGGGGTGGTTGGCCCTGAGCGACACCGGCGCCTGAGCGGACCAGGACGCTCGGTCCTTGATCGTCTCAGGCCCCGTCCCGATGGTTCGCGGCAACGGCCCGTCACACGAGGCACGCCACACGAGGCGTCGCCGGCGTGGGTGCACCCCGGCTCGCCATCGGACTCAGGCTCAGTCCTCCGACTCGGTCGTCGGCGCTTGCTTACGCGCCGATCCGGCGACCAGGTCGAACTTGAACATCCGGCATTCGATCGGGCCGTTCCACATCGGGATGCGGCGCGATTCCTTCAGCCGCATCTTGCTGGGCAGTTTCATTTCCGGACACAGCAGCCAAGCGGTCCATCCCGCCGGATGCTGGGTGTAGGCCCGCTTCCAATGAGAGGCCAGGCGAGGGAAGAAGTCGTCGCCGGCATCGCGCTCTTCGGACAGCGGTCCGTCCTCCATCGCCCGTGAGCCGGTGCCCGCCTTGCCGCGGACTTCGATCCGCTCGCCATACGGGGGATTCAGCATCAGCGTGCCGGGCAGCTCGTCCGGCAGCTTCGGTGCCGGACGCTCCAGCGCGTCGCCGCCGTTGAACTGGATGTACTGAGCCACACCGGCCCGCTCGGCATTGCGTCGGGCGAAGTCCACCATCCGGAAGGCCACATCGCTGGCAAACAGCGGCACCTCGGGCTCATGCTGGGCGGCGCGGGCCTCGTCCTTCATGCGGCGCCACGCCGGCAGCATCGACTGGAAGGGGCGCAGCTTCTCGAAGGCGAATCGGCGTTGGATGCCGGGGGCGATGCCGCAGGCAATGGTCGCCGCCTCCACCACGATGGTGCCCGAGCCACAGCAGGGGTCGTGCAGCGCGCCGCCTTCCTCAGGCGTGCCCTTCCAGCCGGCGGCCGCCAACATGGCCGCGGCCAGGGTCTCCTTGAGCGGGGCGTCGCCCTTGTCCTCACGCCAGCCGCGCTTGAACAGCGGCTCGCCGGAGCTGTCGACATACAGCGTGGCGTCGAATTCGGTCAGATGCAGTTGCAGCGGCAGATCGGGCCAGCGCGTGTCGACACTGGGCCGTTCGCCGGTCTGGTCCCGCAGCACATCGCAGACCGCGTCCTTTACCCGCAAGGTGGCGAAGTTCAGGCTGTGCAGCGGCGAGCGCTGGGCGGTGGTGTCCACGCGGATCGTCTGCTCCGGCGAGATCCACTGGCCCCAGTCGATGCGGCGGGCCATGGCATAGATGTCGTCCTCATGCCGATAGTCTTCCTGCGCCACCTCGATCAGCACCCGTTGGGCCAGTCGGCTGTGCAGATTGAGCCGCATCACCGCTTCCAGCGTGCCCAGCAGGCCCACGCCGCCCCGGAAGGCCTTGGGGCCCTGCAGGCATTCGGCGGGGGAGAGGATGTCGCGCACTTCCTCCTCCAGCCAGGCTTCAACACCGGCAGGGCAGGGCAGGAAGAGGTGATACGAGGACGCGGACAGGGACATGGGGCGATGCGGCAGGGAGAATCGACGAACAGCCGATGGCGTCAGCGGCGCTGGGCCGTGCGGGATCGGGTCGAGCGCCGCATTGTCCCACCGCCTCAGGATCGCCGGCGGGCGAGCCTGCTCAGCGGGCCTTGCGCAGGTTCGCGGGCGCGAGCTTGAGCGCCTCGCGGTACTTGGCGACGGTGCGCCGGGCCACGGTGATGCCCTGCTCGCCAAGCATGGTCGACAACTGGCTGTCCGACAGCGGACTGGTGGTGTCCTCCGCCGCAATGAACTGCTTGATCAACGCCCGCACGGCGGTGCTGGAGGCATTGCCGCCGGCTTCGGTGGAGAGACTGGAGCCGAAGAAGTATTTCAGCTCGAAGGTGCCCCAGGGCGTGGCCATGTACTTGGCGGTCGTGACCCGGGAGATCGTCGATTCATGCAGACCCAGCTCATCGGCGATCTCGCGGAGCACCAGCGGTTTCATCGCCAGTTCGCCATGGGTGAAGAAACCGCGCTGGCGTTCGACGATCGCCTCGCTGACCCGCAGGATGGTGTCGAAGCGCTGCTGGATGTTCTTGATGAACCAGCGCGCCTCCTGCAACTGGCCACCCAGGGGCGAGTTGCTCACGCCGCCCCGGGTCGCCCGCAGGGCCTGGGCATAGAGATCATTGATGCGCAGCTTGGGCAGCACATCCGGATTGATCATCACCCGGAAGTTTCGACCGGCCTTCTGCACGATCACATCGGGCACCACCGGCCGGTTGTCATTGCGGGCATAGCGCCGGCCGGGCTTGGGCTCCAGACCGGAGATCAAGGCCTGCGCACCGCGCAGCAACTCGTCGTCCGCGCCGGTCAGGGACATCAGGCGGCGCCAGTCGCGCTTGGCCAGCAACTCGAGGTGGCGTCGGCAGATGACGATCGCCAGCGCCTGCTCGGGCGATCGCGGATGGGTGCGAAGCTGCAGCTCCAGGCATTCCGACAGCTCGCGCGCCCCGACACCGGCGGGCTCCATCGATTGCAGCCACTTGAGCGCACATTTGAAGTGGGCGAGCAACTGCTCGCGCTGCTCCTCGTCGCCGTCCTCGCCCAGCAAGGCGACCACCAGCTCTTCCAGCGTGTCTTCCAGGTAGCCGTCGTCGTTGAGGGACTCGATCAGCGCCAACAGCGCGGCGCGCTCGACCTCGTCGAGCTGCATGCCGGCCATCTGCGCGCGCAGCACGTCCTGGAGCGACGCGTCGGGCGCCTCGGTCTCCGGGCGCTCATCGTCGTCGCCGCCGCTTCCCGGCGAGGCGCCTGCGGGCTGCTCGCGGATGCCGTCGAAGTCGTCACCCTCGGTGCCGTTTTCCCAGTCGTCGCGCTCGGTGGTGCCGAAGTCCTCGGCGCGGATCTCGTCGGCCGCTGCCCCGTCGCCGGAAGTTTCCCCGGTGCTCTCGCCCACGCCGCCCTCGGTCGTGCCTGCGCTGCGCTCTTCGCGCTCTTCGCGTTCGGTCAGGCGTTCCTGGGTGGCGGCGGGCAACGGGGCGTCATGCTCTTCATCGGTCTCGAGCAGCGGATTGCTGGCCAGCATCTGCTCCACTTCCTGGTGCAGTTCCAGCGTCGACAACTGCAGCAGACGGATGGACTGCTGGAGCTGAGGCGTCAGCGCCAGATGCTGGGACAGGCGTACCTGTAGCGTCGGCCTCATTGCGCGCCTCGCCGCCTACATCCGGAAATGTTCGCCGAGGTAGACCCGCCGCACATCCTGGTGGTCCACGATGTGCTGAGGGGTGCCTTCGGCCAGCACCGTGCCCTCGCTGATGATGTAGGCACGGTCGCAGATGCCCAGGGTCTCCCGGACATTGTGGTCAGTGATCAGCACGCCGATGCCGCGCTGCTTCAGGAACCGGATGATCCGCTGGATCTCCAGCACCGCGATCGGGTCCACGCCGGCGAACGGCTCATCCAGCAGGATGAAGCGCGGCTGGGTCGCCAGGGCCCGGGCGATCTCCACCCGACGCCGCTCGCCACCGGACAGCGCAGGCGCCGGGGTGTCGCGCAGTTTCTCGATGGACAGCTCCTGCAGCAGCTTGTCGAGCTCGGCATCGATGCGGGCGGTCGGCCAGGCCTTGCCCTTGTCGTCCAGCTGCAGCTCCAGCACGGCGCGGATGTTCTCCTCGACATTGAGCTTGCGGAAAATCGAGGCTTCCTGCGGCAGATAGCTCAGACCCAGGCGGGAACGCTGATGGATCGGCAGCCGCTGCACTGGCTGGCCGTCGATCTGGATCTCGCCGGCATCGGCGCGGACCAGCCCGACGATCATGTAGAAGCTGGTGGTCTTGCCGGCGCCGTTGGGGCCGAGCAGACCCACCACTTCGCCGCTGTGCAGATCCAGGTGGACATCCTTGACCACCTTGCGCACGCCATACGTCTTCTGCAGCCCCCAGGCCTGCAGTCGGCTGCGGGGGAGGGCGGGGCGGGCGTCGCTCATGGCTGGGGCTGACGCGGAGTCAGGTTCATGCTGGGACGCAGGCCCAGCGGCTCGCTCGCAGCCGGCGCCGGTTCGGCCGGAGGATTGCGCGGCATCAGCACCACGCGGCCGCGGCCGCTCGGATGCGGCGAGCTCGCGCCAGTTTCGACCACCAGTCGTTCGGTCCGGTTGTCGTAGTTCAGCGAGGCGCCGGACATGGTCTGCATCAGCTGGTCGCCGCGCATGACCTTGGCTTCGGCATTGCCGACCAGGCGCATGGTTTCGCTGCGGGTGTCGTATTCGATCTGGTCGGCGCGGCCTTCGATCCGCTCGCCGGGGGTGTCACGGTCCTGGCGGAACTGCACCTGCCGGGCGGTGGCGCCGGTGGCATAGGCCTGGTAGTAGCCGTCGCTGGTTTCCTGCACATCCATGCGCTCGGCCCGCAGCATGAGCGAGCCCTTGGTCATGATGACGTTGCCGTTGAATTCGGCACGCTGCTTGACCTTGTCCACCTCGCCCTGCTTGTCGAAGACCAGGTTCAGCGGCTTCTGGCGGTCATCCTTGGCGGCGTGAGCCCAAGGCGCGACCAGGCCCAGCGCGAGGGCGCCGGTCAACAGCAGGGAGCGACGGAACGGCATGTGGGAATCCTGACGGCACAAAACTTGCAGGCCATTCTAGCCCTGCGGGCGGGGCGCTGCCGAGGCCCGCGCGTGGTGTTGTGGCGTCAGCGGGCAAGGCGCGATTGCGGCCCCAGTGCAATCTGTGGCTGCTGCCCCTTTCACTGGCCCAGGGCAGAGCCCCCTCCCCACGCCAAACACGATCGAAGCAACCGGGGGCCACTTTTCTCCGTGTCCCTTCTTCGTCGGACTGACGTCCGCCGAATTCATTCCTTGACCTCCGAAAAGTGGCCCCCGGTCGCTTCGATCCGAGCCACCCTGCCCTGCACCCAATCCCACTTCAACCGCTCAAGCAGCACCCACCCACCCCGCAAGACGCGGTCTCGCCATCCATCCATCCGTTCGTTCGTTTGATGATTCGTCGAATCGTTGAATCGTTGAATCGTTGAATCGTTGATTCGCTTGTCCGACTGAATCACGCTCCGAACGTCAGAGCCTCACCGCGGAGGCGCCGGCCGATGGGCCGCATCGGGCTGTTCCAGCCAGGCTCGGATTTCGGCCACGCGGGCGTGCTTGGGCGAGAGTTCGATGAAGCTGCGATAGGCCGCCTGCGCCTGCGCATCCTCGTTGGCCATCAGCAGCGCATCGCCGAGGTTGAGGTGAGCCAGGGCCCGGCTGCCGTCCATCTCGATGGCCTTGCGGAACCAGCGGGCTGCTTCGACCGGCTTGTCGCGCTTGAAGTAGATGAAGCCGAGGTTGTTGGCGGCGAGCGCGAAGCGCGGCTGCAGCTTGAGGGCCTCGGTGAAGGCGGCCTCCGCTTCGTCATAGCGGCGCTCCTTGTAGAGCTGCAGGCCACGATCATTCGCGCGCTGCGCCGCGACGCGGGGGCTGATCGAGACCGCCGTGGCGCTGGTGGCGATGGCCGTGTCCTTGCCGTCCAGGCCCTTCAACACGATCTGCACCGAGGCCGCGCTCGCTGCGGGCGCTTGTCCGGCCGCTGCGGTGGTGGTCGTGGTCGTGGTCGGTGCTGCGCCCGGTGTGGCGGAGGCGGCAGCAGGCGAGGCCACCGGCTGGAGCTGCGCATTGCGCGCGTCGTCGGCACGCTTGGCCAGCGCGCTGGTCTTGGCGTCCAACTGGTTGCTGTCCCCGCTCAAGGCCTGCTCCGGCGTGGACGCGAGCTCGAAGATGAACTCGCCGCCTTCGGACCCCGGCAGGCTGCCGAAGGCCGGTGTCTGGTGCGCAATGGCCGAGACTGCTGGCGCTACATAGGCGGCCAGCTCGGTGGCGGTGATCAGGCCGTCACCGTTCAGGTCGGCCTTGCCGGAGAGGGCCTGCAGCAGGGTCCAGGTGAAGACCGAATGGCCGCCGGGGCCGTCATCGGCCACCTGCTGGTCTGCGCCGCCGGCGGTCATCATCTGGCGACCCATGCGGCGGGCGTTGTCCCGCACGAAGTTGGCGCTGCCGCCCGCCGAGCCGGCGCGGGTCAGGCCCAGGCCGGAATAGCAGGCATCGATGATGAAGAAGGCATGCTTGGCCGGCAATGCTTCGCCGAGCTCCTGCAACTGCGGCATGGCGATGGCGTCGGTCTGCAAGTCATCGGTACCGGCGTCCACCGGGATGATGTAGCCCACATCCCGGCCGCTCGGCAACCGCCGGGTGCTGCCGTGGCCCGCGAAGAAGACGAACACCCGGTCGTCCCGCTTGAGCTTGGACGAGCCCGCCTTGTCCCGCACCAGGCCATTGAGTGCGCGCAGGATGTTGGCGCGGGTGGCCTCACCATCGGTCAGCGTGACGACGTTCTCGGGCCGGAAGCCGAACTGGGTCTGCAGCGTGTCCTGCACGGCGCGTGCATCGCGCACCGCGTGCTGCAGGCGCGGCCAGCTCTTGTACTGGTCGATGCCGATCACCAGCGCATAGCTGTCGCGGTAGAGATTGGCACCCGCCAGCTCGGGCGCCGCAGCGCTTTCGCCGCCCGCAGGCGCGTCCAGCGGCTGGATCTTGCCGTCCTTCCAGGCCGCGAAGCGGTAGCCCTCCGCCTTGAGCTGATCCAGCACCAGCGGCAGCGCCTCGACGGTGCGCGCATGGATGTCGTGGAACAGCACAATGCCGCGCTGCTGTTTGGACAGCTCATTCAACACCCGCGCAGCAATCGATTTCGGGATCGGATCGGACCAGTCCAGCGAGTCCACGTTCCACATCATCGACCGCAGCTTCAGCGATTCGATCACGCCCAGCGCCCCATCATTGCGCGCGCCATAGGGAAATCGAAACAGGGCCTGGCCATTGCGGCCGGCGTTGTCCAGCAGCGCTTCGGTCCTGCTGGCTTCGCTGCGCACCTGATCGAGCTGGAACTTCGACATCAGGCCGTGGGTGAAGCTGTGGTTGGCGATCGGATGACCCGCCGCCAGCACCCGCTGCGCCACCTGGGAGCCCGGGCCGGGCTTGACCTTGCCGTCCTTGTCGACCGTGCCCAGGTTGCGCCCGAGTTGAAAGAAGACCGCAGGCGTTTGGTAACGCTTGAGAATCTCCAGGATTTCATCGGTGTAGCGCGGGTGCGGACCGTCATCGAAGGTCAGCAACACCGTCTTGGGCGGCAACTGCAGGCCGAAGAATTCCCGCTCGGCCTTGGCGGTGGCCGGCCCGCGTGTCGCGCCCGACGCCGGCTCGCCCTCGGGCGCCGCTGCGGTGGTGGTGGTCGCGTTGTTGTCGGTGCTGGGACGGGCCCGCAGATCGGGCAGCACGGTGGCGTAATCCTTCAGGATGCCTTCGCGGGTGTAGAGCCCCTTGAGCTTGGCCACATAGTCTGCCCACTTCTCCCGCTTGAGCGTGATGCCCCGCTGGGCGAAGCGACCGAAGGTGTCGCGCAGTTCCTGCGCATACGCCTGCTCGACCTCCGCCAGCACCGCCAGGTCCTCATTCGCCCGCTTGGCCAGCTTCAGCCCCGCGATGCTTTGCGAGGTGGACATCTGCTGACCGAACTGGGTGAGGAACTCCTTGAACGCGAGTCGGTCGGCATCGAACCAGCTTGGTTCCTGCTCGATGCGGTCCAGCAGCTCGGACAGTGCGGCCAGACCGGCCGGATCCTGGCTCTTTGCCGCGGTGGCACCCAGCGCCTCGACGCTCTCATGCATGTCGTGGAACAGCATCAGACCGACCGCATGCACCGCTTCGCGTTCCGCGGGCTTGAGCGAGGACTCGCCGTCCATCAGCACAATCATCTGGCGGTAGCGCGCCAGCACCTGATCGGCCTGGGTGCGCAAGGTGGCGCTGACGGTCGGGCTGGCCGAAGCCGCCACGGCCGGCTGGATCGCCTGCGGATCGGCGGACTTCTGGCAGCCGGACAGCGCGGTGGACAGGGCCAGCACCACGGCCGCCGCGGCTCCCAGGCCGGTCGAAGCGCCGGGGCCGCCGCGGTGCGTGGGCCGATGGGTCGTCCGTGCCAGGTCCGGCACCGAGCCCTCGTTCGATTGGCCCATCGTTGTCGCGCGCTTGCCCATCCCTCGTTCCTCGTCCACGTCGTGTTGGTCTGCCGCGGCATTGTCGCGTCTGGCGCCGCTGGTGCTGCGGGCGGCGTGGCGGACGCGCGTCGGGAACCGGAAGCCCGTCACGCCAGCAGGCGTTGGCCACACCCGGCTGGGGCCGCTCTGTAGAATCTGCGGGTTTGCCCCAGCCCTGGCCGATGCGCCGCCCCGCCATGAATCTCTCCGCCCTCACCGCCTTGTCGCCCCTGGATGGTCGCTATGCCTCGCGCATGGCGTCGTTGCGTCCGCTGCTGTCGGAATTCGGCCTGATGCACCGCCGCGTGCAGGTGGAAATCGAATGGTTCATCGCCCTGTCCGATGCCGGCCTGGCCGAATTCAAGCCACTGCCGGCCGCCGCCCGCGAGCGACTTCGTGCCCTGGTGGCCAACTTCTCCGAGGCCGATGCGCAAGCGATCAAGGACATCGAGAAGACCACCAACCATGATGTCAAGGCGGTCGAGTACTGGATCAAGAAGCAGTTCGCCGGCCATGCGGAACTGGAAGCGGCCGGCGAGTTCGTGCACTTCGCCTGCACCAGCGAGGACATCAACAACACCAGCCATGGCCTGATGCTGAAGGCCGCGCGCGAACAGGTGATCCTGCCGGCGCTGGACCGCGTCATTGCCAAGCTGACCGAGATGGCCCAGGCCATGGCCGCCGCGCCGATGCTCAGCCGCACCCACGGCCAGACCGCCAGCCCGACCACGGTGGGCAAGGAGATCGCCAACGTCGTCGCCCGCCTGCGCCGGGCCCGGGTCGTCATTGCCGAGGTCAAGCTGCTGGCCAAGATGAACGGCGCGGTGGGCAACTACAACGCCCATCTGTCGGCCTATCCGGAGCAGGACTGGGAAGCCTTCAGCCAATCGGTGATCGAGAAGCAGCTGGGACTGACCTTCAATCCCTACACCATCCAGATCGAGCCGCATGACTACATGGCCGAGCTGTTCGATGCCGTGACCCGTGCCAACACCATCCTGGTGGACTGGTCGCGCGATGTGTGGGGCTATGTGTCGCTGGGCTACTTCAAGCAACGCACCAAGGCGGGCGAGATCGGTTCCTCGACCATGCCGCACAAGGTCAACCCGATCGACTTCGAGAATGCCGAAGGCAATTTCGGCCTGGCCAATGCGCTGCTGACCCACCTGAGCCAGAAGCTCCCGATCAGCCGCTGGCAGCGTGACCTCACCGATTCAACGGTGCTGCGCAACATGGGTGTGGCGCTGGGTTATGCGTTGCTGGGTTATGACTCCCTGAGCAAGGGCCTGGACAAGCTGGAGCTCAACGCCGCCGCGCTGGACGCGGATCTGGACGCCTCGTGGGAAGTGCTGGCCGAGCCGATCCAGACGGTGATGCGCCGCTATGCGCTGCCCAATCCGTATGAGCGGCTGAAGGAACTGACCCGCGGCAAGACCATCACCCGCGAATCCATCCAGGCGTTCATCCAGGGCCTGGAACTGCCCGAGGCCGAAAAGCAGCGCCTGTTGGCGATGACGCCGGGCAACTACATCGGCAAGGCGGAGGCGCTGGCGCGACGGATCTGACCCCCGCCGCACTCGACCGACCAGAGAGGTCAGCGTGCCGCCATGGCGGGACCTGATGGTGGGTCCGGCCTGATCGCCAACGAAAAAAGGGCAGTGCCGAGGCACTGCCCTTTCGCTTTCCGGCGTTCGGGAGGGAGGAGGATGCGTAGGAGCGCAACCGGAAAGCGCCGATGTCCTCAGGACATCAGAACTGGTAGGCCACGCCGACGCCCAGTCGGTCCACCTTCTTGTTGAAACCGTTGGCGTCCGGCATGTTGTTGAAGCGAGTGGCTTCCGCACGCAGCGAGACGTTCTTGGTCAGCGCGTAGTCGACACCCACGCCCAGCTTCAGGCCGGTCTTGTCTTCATTGCCCAGGCCGTTGTTGAAGTCGCGCTGGGCGTAGGCCAGACCCACCTTGCCGTACACACCGAAGTTGTTGCCCAGCGGCGCGCGGGCAATGCCATCCAGCGAATAGACCTTGTTCTTGGCGCTCACGCCGCCAAAGTCGATGCGGCCCAGGTCGGTGTAGTTGGCTTCCACGGCGAAGTTCTCGTTGAACTTGTAGCCACCGAAGATGCTGTAGCTGTCGGCGGTGCGCTTCTGCGAATTGCCGTCCACGCGGCTGGTCGACTTGGCGACGTCGCCACCCAGGTAGTAAGGCGTGTCAGCCGCCATGGCCAGACCAGAGCCCAGGGTCAGGGCGAGCGCGGCGGCAGCAAACAGGCCGGCCTTCTTGCCGTTGACGATCGTGCGGGTGTTGTTGTTCTTGCGGTTCATGTGAGGACTCCTTCAGAGCATTCGCAACGGACGCGGAGATCGCGAGTCGTGCGTGGGTTTCACGATGTCGTCGGGCGGGTTCCGGAAGATCCGGTGAGATTCGCTCTCGACATGGATGCATTGTGGGAATCCCGGTCCTCCGCGTCTGTGGACCGAGTTGGGCGCTTGTGTGACGGTTGATGACAGCCGACCGCCGTGCGCTTGACGCGCGCTTTACCTTTGTGCGTTCAAGCGTCGCTGTCGCCGCAGTGGACGGCGGGGATGATGTCGCCGCAGATGTCTGCGCAGTTGCAGTTGCAGTTGCAGTTGCAGTGGCGAGCGCTGGCGTCGATGCCGATGCCGATGCCGATGCCGATGCCGCCGGAAATGCCGCTTCCGACCGCGGCTGCCTTCATGTCACCGGCCAGTGCAGCAACAGTCGCGCCCCGCCCAGGCGTGGGGCCTCGCCGAGCCGGGCCTGCCCGCCGTGGGCCTGGGCGACATGCCGCACGATGGCCAGCCCCAGGCCGAAGCCGTGGGTGGCCGACCGGCCCTTGCGTTCCAGCCGTTTGAACGGAACGAAGGCCGCCTCGCGTTGCGCGGGCGGCACGCCGTCGCCGTCATCGTCGATGGCCAGCCACAGCTGACCGGCCTCCACCCAAGCCGACAGCAGGATGCGCGAACGCGCATAGCGCGCCGCGTTGCGCAGCCCGTTGCGCAGCGCATAGGGCACCAGCCGCTCGTCGAAGGGCAAGGCCGGCGGCAGGCGCAGATCGGTCTCCAGGGCCTTGCCGTCCAGCAGCGGCTCCAGCGAGCGGGCTTCTGCCGTGAGCAGTGCCGCCAGATCGCCGCGTGCAAGCTCCGGCTGCATCGCCCCCATGTCCAGCCGCGTCAGCGTCAGGCTGGCGTCGATCAGGGCATCCAGTTCGTCGATGTCGCGCTCGCAGGCCTGCACCGCGCGTTCGCGGGCCTCACGGTCGTCCTCCTCGACCAGCGCGTCCACCGCGAACCGCAGCCGTGCCAGCGGCGTGCGCAGTTCGTGGGAGATGGCGCCGGTCATTTCGCGCTGCGTGGCCAGGGCGTTGGCGAGACGCTCCAGCATGGCGCGGCTGGCCACCACCACCGGCGCAAACAGCCGGCTCTGCAGGGCCGGCATCTCGGTGTCGAACCGCCCCGCACTGAGCCGTTCCGCCGCACGCTGCAAGCCGCGAAGGTCGCGCCACAGCGGCCGCAACTGCCACCACGCCAGGATCGCCACGGCCAGCGCCAGCACCATCGCCACCACCAGCTGCGAGGCCAGCTCCTTGGGCAGCTCGCCGGCGCGTTTGGAGTCCAGCGGACCGAGCAGCAGCAACTGGTCGGGCTCGCCCGGCAGCGCGGCATAGATGCGGCGATTGAAGCCGGTCACGATCACCTCGCCGCGTGCGAGCCGATCCCGCTGCGCCGGTGTGAGCCGCTCCCGGGCGGCCGGGATGAGCCGCACCGGATAGTCGAACTGCGCGTCCAGCTCCCGCAGCCGTTCCCGCCGGGCGGACGGATCCAGCGGGGCCAGATCACGCACCAGCAGGTCGACGGTGCCGCGCATGAAGTTGCGCACATAGTCGTCGGTGACTTCGGAAGCGCCGATCAGCACCAGCGCCTCCACCAGCAGGGCCAGCGCCAGCACGGCCAGCCCCAGGCCCAACGCCATCCGCAGCAGGGAGGCGCGCAGCGACAGGGCCCGCATCAGTCCACCGCGAAGAGATAGCCCTGGCCGCGCACCGTCTTGATCCGCGTCGGCGATTGCGCGTCGTCGCCGATCTTCTTGCGCAGTCGGGAGATGCGGGCATCGATGGCGCGGTCCAGGCCGTCGAACTCCAGTCCGCGCAGGCCCTGCATGATGTCGTCGCGGCTGACCACCTCGCCGGCACGCTGGGCCAGGAACTTCAGCAGCTCATATTCGGCCGTGGTCAGGGGCACCGGCTCGCCGTTGACCCGCAGCTCGCGGGATTGCGGCAGCAAGGTGAGGTGACCGAACTGCATCGCTTCGCCGATCGGATGGGTCACCGGCAGCGCATCGCGCCGCAGCAGCGCCTTGATCCGGGCCATCAGCACCCGCGGGGCGACCGGCTTGGTGATGTAGTCGTCCGCGCCGCCTTCCAGTCCGAGCACCTGGTCGATGTCGTCATCCCGCGCGGTCAGCATCACGATGCGGCCGGTGAAATCGCGCCGCGTGTCGCGCAGCACGTCGAAGCCGTCCTTGCCCGGCAGATGGCCGTCCAGCAGCACCAGGTCGAAGCTCTCCTGCTTCATCAACGCCTCGCCGCTGAGCCCGTCCGCGCACAGGGTCACGTGGTAGTGCGACTTGCGCAACGCATCGGCCACCAACTGGGCCAGGCGTTCGTCGTCTTCGATCAGCAGGATGCGGGGAATGTCCGGGACGTTCATGGGATGCAAGCATAGGCGAGTGCCCCGTCATTCGCCTGCGCCGGGGCTTGTGCGAGGGGCATCGTCCAGGTTGCAAGACGTGGCCCCGGCGCCGCGGGCCGAACCTGTCAGGGCGCGGGCACCTGCAGCCGCCAGCCCGCCGGCGTCCGGATCGCCGGGATCGAGACGTCCTCGGCCAGCGGTGCCCATCGGCGCGCGAGGTCGTCATAGGCGGGCGGAGACAGATCGGCGCGGCCGTTCATCACCGCTTCCAGCGTGGAGGGCGCCACGCAGGCGGTCAGCGCTGCCCGTGCCGGGCCCTGCAGGGCGGCCTGCCAGCGCCAGCGCAGCGCGGCGATCTGGGCGTCGTCATCGGCGGGCTGCGTATCGCGCCAGCGGTAGACCCGTGACAGGCCTTCATGAGCAGCCGTCTGCTGCACGCCTTCATCCTCCAGGCCGATGGCCAACAGCACCCGGCCGGACGCGTGGTTCTCGGGGCCGGTGGTGCCCATCACCTCGCGCAGGCCCAGCACCTGACGACAGTAATCGAAGGTCCCGGCAGCGGCTTCGCGCGCATAGCCATGGCCCCAGCATCGGGCAGGGAAGCCATAGCCGATGTCCGGATGGTCCAGCCCGTCGCGCTTGATCACGCCGCACAGGCCCAGCAGTTCGCCATCGGACAGCCGCTCCACCGCCCAGAAACCGAAGCCCAGCAGCCAGTAGCGCATCACCAATCGTTCGCGGATCCACTGGGCGGCCTGCGCGTCGGTGCGCACCTCCGCATCGTAGATGTGCTGGATCCAGGCCGGCTCATTGAGCAGTTCCCGAACGAAGGGCGCATCCGCCTCGTTGAACCAGCGCAGGCGCAGGCGCGCCGTCCTCAACACGTCCATCCAGGTCTCCAGCGGTGTGAGCTCTCCCGCGCGCGCCACCGCGCCCGCAGGCAAAAGCGGGACAATACCGCACCCCGGCGGCCCGCCGGATCGATCCTCGATCGCCACGGGTCCCGCCCGATCCCCACACGAACGCCCGCACCACCTATGAAATTCATGCAGCAACTGCAGG
The DNA here is from genome assembly GCF_025398155.2 of Roseateles amylovorans. Classification (NCBI taxonomy): domain Bacteria; kingdom Pseudomonadati; phylum Pseudomonadota; class Betaproteobacteria; order Burkholderiales; family Sphaerotilaceae; genus Roseateles; species Roseateles amylovorans. Next base: position 5,987,555 of record NZ_CP104562.2, on the reverse strand, counting down.
CCGCCGAGCGGCTGAACGACTCCCTGCTGTGCGTCGGCCTGGATCCCGATCCGGCGAAGTTCCCCACGCACTGGAAGGGCGATGCCAGCCGGATCTACGACTTCTGCGCCGCCATCGTCGATGCGACCAAGGACCTCGTCAGCGCCTTCAAGCCGCAGATCGCCTACTTCGCGGCCCATCGCGCCGAGGATCAGCTCGAACAGCTGATGGCCCACATCAAACGCACTGCGCCGCAGGTGCCGGTGATCCTCGATGCCAAGCGCGGCGACATCGGCGCCACCGCCGAGCAATATGCGCGCGAGGCCTTCGAACGCTACCAGGCGGATGCGGTCACGCTTTCGCCCTTCATGGGCCGCGACAGCATCGAGCCCTACCTGCGTTATCCCGACAAGGGCGCCTTCCTGCTGTGCCGCACCTCCAACCCCGGCGGTGACGACTGGCAGATGCAACGGCTGGCCGACGTCCCCGGCCAACCCCGCCTGTTCGAACACCTGGCCGCGCTCGCCGGTCGAGACTGGAATCTGAACGGTCAGCTCGGCCTGGTGGTGGGCGCCACCTATCCGAAGGAGATCGAGCGGGTGCGCACCCTGGCCCCGGATCTGCCGCTGCTGATTCCGGGCGTGGGCGCCCAAGGCGGCGATGCGCAGGCCACGGTGGCGGCCGGCTGGCGGGTGGCCAAGGGCGGCGGCACGGTCATCGTGAATTCCTCTCGCGCGGTGCTGTATGCGTCCTCGGGCGAAGACTTCGCCGCCGCCGCCCGTCGGGTGGCTCAAGAGACTCGGGACGCGCTTCGCCCCCGCCTCCGCAACTGATGCCGGATGGCGGCCTCACGAGACGCCGTCCCTGAGGCCGCCCCGACGGCTGCCCCGACGGCTGCGCCCGGCCACGTCCCGGCCGTGCCCCGGTCGCCGCAAGCAATGCCCGCAGCCATTCAGCCTCGGTGCCGCGCGCGTGCCGCTGCGCGCCGCCGATCGCTGCAAGTCCTCGATGTGACCGCACCGATGCCTGCAGCGGGGTGGCGAGTCCCCGCCAATTAATTGGCACAAACCGCGAGCACGCGCATTTGGGCCCCGATTTGGGGGTAAGGCCGCTCTTCACTTCGCTGTCCTCTCGCCGAGACTTCGTTACCGGACCTCACAAGAGTCCGATAACAACAAGTTGGGCACGACAGAGTGAGCACGGATTCCCAGGATGACCTCAGCAGCCTGGTTGGGCAGGAGCTGACGCACAACGATCGGCTACCGCCCGGCCTGCAATGGCGCGCGGCGCGGCTGTTCATCGCCGCTTGCGTGATGCTGGCCGCTGTGGCCGGTGTCTTGCTGGCCTTCAGCACCCAGCCGGGAGAGCCCCTGGCGGGCCTGCTGCCGCCGCTGATGGCGCTGCTGACCGCGGTGACCGGCGTGGCGTTGCTGTGGCGGTTGCCGTCGCGGCGTGGGCCGGGCGCGGTGCTGGCCATGCTCAGCCTGGCGCTGCTGATGTCGCTGTCGGTTGCGGTGTCGCGTCATGAGGGCCTGGGTGCGACCAGCCTGGGCATCATGGGGTTGATGGTGGCCATGGCCACCGCGCTGGTCAGCCTGAGGGCCGGGCTGTCGGTGTTTGGTCTCGCGCTGAGCATGCTCAGCGGCCTGGCCTTCGCGGAACTCAACGGCTGGCCGCTGGCGGCGCCGCCGTCGGACAGCGTCGCCGCGCGGTGGGTGACTCAACTCATGCTGCTGGTGGCCGGCCTGGTGGTGGGTGTGGGCACTTCCAAGCTGATTCGCCGCACCTTGCAGGAGGTCGGCGATCGCCACACCCGCTTCCGCCACCTGCTGCACATGGCCGCGGACTGGTATTGGGAGATGGACCGGCAGTTCCGCTTCACCCATCTGGCGGAACATCACCCGGGCAGTTCGGGCCTGTCGCATGAATCCCGACTGGGGCGCACGCCCTGGGAGGTGGAGAACCTGGGCCTGTCCGACGAGGAGATGGATGCGCACCGCGCCGACCTCGAATCGCACCGTCCCTTCCGCGGGCTGGTCATGCGCCGCCATGACGAGGCGGACGGCACGCTGCGGTATGTGTCGATCAGCGGGGAGCCGCGCTTCGATGCCAAGGGCAACTTCCGCGGTTACTGGGGCGTGGGGCGCGACGTCACCGACGAAGTCCAGACCGAGCAGGCGATGCTCGCCACCGAGACCCGCTACCGCGAACTGTTCCGGCGTTCGCCGTCGCCGCTGGTGTTGCATCGATGGGGCCGGGTGATGGATGCGAATCCCGCCGCGATGGCGATGTTCGGCTATACCCAGCGCTCATCGATGGTCGGCCAGGACTTGTTTGCGCATTACGAGGGCGGCGACGAGGAGCGCGGCCGGCAGCGGGCCGCGAAGATCGAGGACATGCCTGTCGGCGCCATGCTGCCGATGACCGAATTCAAGCTGCGCACCTTGTCGCGTCGACGCCGGCTGGTGCAGGCCACCAGTGTGCGGGTGGATGCAGCCAGCGGGCCGGCCACGCTGTCCTTCTTCATCGACCAAACCGAGGCCTCCCGCGCTCAGGAGGCGCTGCGACGGTCCGAGGCCTTGCTGTCGCACCTGTTTGCCACCAGCCCGGATTCGGTCACGCTCACCGAAACCGCGACCGGCCGCTATGTGATGGTCAACCGCACCTTCGAACTGCTGACCGGCTACAGCAGCGACGAGGTGCTGGGACGCACCACCGAGGAACTGGGCATCTGGAAGAACCTGGGCGACCGCGACCGGTTGATCGAGGGCATCGCGCAGCATGGCCGGGTCAGCGACCTGCCGACCTCGTTCATCACCCGTGACGGTCAGGTGGTGCCGATGCTGATCTCGGCGGCGCCCTTCGTGATGGACGGCATGTCCTATCTGGTCGTGAATTCGCGGGACGTCACCGACACCGAGCGCACCCGGTTGGTCCATGCCGCCATCCTGGAGAACGCCTCCATCGGCATTGCGCTGACGCGTGAGCAACGCTTCGTCCAGGCCAACCGGTTGGTGGAGGAAATGTTCGGCTGGCCCCCGGGCGCGCTCATCGGCCAGCCGGGCGAGGTCGTCTGGCCGACGCCGCAGGATTACGAGGCGATCGGCCTGGAGCTGGGGCCGCGTCTGGCGGCGGGTGAGCAGGTGGAGGTGGAGCGGCGGATGCGTCGACGCGACGGCAGCCGCTTCCTGTGCCGGATCCTGGCGCGAGCCGTGGATCCGACCCATCCGAGCCGCGGCGGCACCATCTGGATCCTGGAAGATGTCACCGAGCGTCGGCGGGTGGAGGCGGCGCTGGCGCAGGCCAAGGACGAGGCCCAGGCGGCCAGCCGTGCCAAGAGTGCGTTCCTGGCCAACATCAGCCATGAGATCCGCACCCCGCTCAATGGTCTGGTGGGTCTGGCGCGGCTGCTGCAGCAATCGGACCTGGCGTCGGACACGCGCAGCCATTACCTGGACCAGATGCTGGACAGTGCCGAAAGCCTGTCGGGGTTGATGTCGGACATCCTGGACCTGTCCAAGATCGAAGCCGGTCGGCTCACGCTGGACACGGCGACCTTTGCGCTGCGGGACATGCTGGCCACCATGCGCATGGGCTACCTCACCCTGGCGCAGGCGCGCGGCCTGTCCTTCGGCATTGCGGTGGATGATGCGGTGCCGGCGTGGGTGGTGGGCGACCCGGTGCGCACGCGCCAGATCCTCAGCAACTATCTGAACAATGCCTTGAAGTTCACCGAGCGGGGCGCGGTCAGCGTGCGGGTGCGCAGCCTGGACGATCGACGCATCCGCATCGAGGTCAGCGACACCGGGCCGGGCATTGAGCGGGCGATGCAGGAGCGGCTGTTCCAGCCGTTCACCCAGGCGGATGAATCGACCACGCGTCGGTACGGTGGTACGGGGCTGGGCTTGTCGATCTGCCGGGAGTTGGCCACCTTGATGGGGGGCGACGTGGGCGTGGAGAGCCAACCGGGCGAGGGGGCCACCTTCTGGGCGGAGCTGCCGTTGCCGGCGGCGTCGGCGCCGGCGAGTCCGCAGCGACGCATGGCGGACAGCGCGGCGGCGGTGGCGCAGGAACTGCAGGGGCGGCGCATCCTCATGGTGGAGGACAACCCGGTCAACATGATGATTGCGGTGGCGATGCTGGAGCAGTGGGGTGCAGAGGTGTCCCAGGCCAGCGACGGTCGCCAGGCGGTCGAAGCGGTGCATGCGGCGGCGAGCATGGGCAAGGCCTTCGATGCGGTGCTCATGGATGTCCAGATGCCGATCATGAGCGGCCACGAGGCGACCCGCGAACTGCGTCGGCGTTACGACGCCCAACAGCTTCCGATCATTGCGCTCACGGCGGCGGCCCTGGTCCAGGAGCGTGACGAGGCACTGGCTGCGGGCATGAATGAGTTTCTGACCAAGCCCATCGACGCCCAGCGGCTGCGCGAGGTGTTGATGGCGTTGACGTGAGCGCAACCGCGAACGCAAAGCCGCCCTCGTGCGCCGCCGCGAGCCTCCGTGAGGTCCCCGCAGGGCGACCGAAAGATCAAGCGGAGCGTGGAGATCGGGCTTTGCCAGACCGCCGCTGACCAGTAGGACAGTCGCGCGGCAAGTCAAATTGAGGTCCCCGCAGGGCGACCGAGAAATCAAGCGGAGCGTGGAGATCGGGCTCCGCCAGACCGCCGCCGGCCAGAAGGACGGTCGTGCCGCGAGCCTCCGTGAGGTCCCCGCAGGGCGACCGAAAAATCAAGCGGAGCGTGGAGATCGGGCTTTGCCTGGCTCCCGCTCGCCCCCCTGGGGGGGCCGGCGTCAGCCGGTAGGGGGGGGACCCTACAACCCCGCCAAGACCGTGTTGGCGCGCGCGTCGCCGAGGTCCGGCGGCTGCCAACTGCGAAGCCAGTCGGCGAACTGTTCGCCGGGCATCGGCCGGGCCAGCAGATAGCCCTGGCCCTGGTCGCAGCCCAGGGTCTGCAGCAGCGTCCAGGCCTTGGGCGTTTCCAGCCCTTCGGCCACGACGCTCAGGCCCAGGTTGTGCGCCAGCTCGATGGTCGAGCGCACGATCTTGGCATCGTCCAGATCGCGCTCCATGCCCATCACGAAGCTGCGGTCGATCTTGAGCTCATCCACCGACAGCTGCTTCAGATAGGCCAGGGACGAATACCCCGTCCCGAAGTCGTCGATGGACAGCTTGAATCCCAGCGCATGCAACTGCTCCAGCGTCAGCAGCGCCCGTTGGGGATCGTCCATGATGGCGCTTTCGGTGATCTCCAGGCACAGGGCCTGGGGCGGCACGCCGGCGGCCAGATCGGCGATCTTGATCGGCAGGTCCTGATCCATCAGGTCCCGGGTCGACAGGTTCACGCTGATTGGCAAGGCCAGTCCCTGCCGCTTGAGATCGATCCAGGTCTGCGCCGCCGCGTGCAGCATCCATGCCGTCAACTGGCGGATGAAGCCGGTCTGCTCGGCGAAGGGGATGAATTCCATCGGCGGGACCAGCCCGCGCTGCGGATGCTGCCAGCGCACCAGCGCTTCGGCGCCGGCAATCCGCTGGCTGTGCAGATCCACCTTGGGCTGCAGGTACAGCCTCAGCTCGCCCGCATCGATGGCCTGGCGCAGTTCGCTCAGCAGCGACAGTGATTCCTGGCTGGCGGCGTCCATGCTCGGGGCATAGACCTGGCAACCGGTCTGGCTGCGCTTGGCGGCATGCATGGCCAGTTCAGCGCGGCCCAGCAGGATGGTCACATCCCGTCCGTGATGCGGATACAGCGCAATGCCCATGCCAGCGGAGAGATCCACCGTCTGGTCGTCGATGGTCAGTGCGCGTTCGAAGTTGCGCTGGATGCGTTGGCACACCGCCTCGGCACGGGTCGCCCCCGCACCCTCGACCAGCATCACGAATTCGTCCCCGCTCAGCCGGGCGATCAGGCGGACGTCATCCTTCAACAGCTGCTGCAGGCGGTCGGCCACGGTGCGCAGCAGGCGGTCGCCGAACGGTCGGCCCAGCACATCGTTGACATGCTTGAAGCGGTCCAGGTTGAGCATCAGCACGGCGAACCGCACCGAGCTGTCGGCGATGCGGCGGGTGACCGTCTGGCTGAACTGCTCGCGGTTGGGCAGGTCGGTCAACGGATCCCAGAACGCCAGCCGGTTCACCAGCTCCTCGCGCTGCCGAATGCTCTGGCGCATGGCCTCGAAGGCTTCGGCCAGATCACCGACCTCGTCGCGCGAGGTGCGGGGCACCGGGCTGGCATAGTCGCCCCCGCCCAGACGCCGGGCCACGCCGGCCAGCGCCTTCACCGGTTCGGTGATGCGGCGCGCCGTCACCACCGCACCGAGCGCAAACACCGCCACGCCGCCCAGGCTCAGCGCCAGCAGCGTGTACTGCAGTTGCCGGTAGGGCGCGAGGGCCTCATCGACCGAACGAAGCAGCAGCACCGCCATCGCATGGTCGCCGTCGCCGCCGCCGTGGGCCAGCGGCTGCAGGCGCGCCTGGAACTGCTCGCCGTTCAAGGTCATGGCGAAGGACAAGGGCTCGGTGGGCAAGGGCCGAACGACGTCCGGCATGCTGGCCAGCAGTTCGGCGTTGGCCTTTTCGTCCAGCACGCTCGACAGCACCTGCCATCCCGATTGCGGCGGCCGGCTCAGCAGCACGCCCTCGATGTGGACGATGCGGTTCAGCTCGGTGAGCTGTTCTTGCCGCAGCTCGAAGCCCATGAAGACCCAGCCGCCCAGTCCGGCCGCTCGCATCTTGGCCACCACCACCTGATAGGCCTTGCCCCCGACCAGCACCAGTTGGCTTTGCGTCCGGCTCTGCTGCTGGCGAGTGACGCCGCGCAGCAGCGGAGCGACCTGGGTGGCCAACGGGTTGGTGGCTGCCATGAGCTGGAAGCCGTCGTTGGCGTAACCGATGAAGCTGGCGTCTCCCCGCTCGCTGAGGTTGGTGAAGACATCCTCCATCATCGTGCGCAGCTCATCGCCCTGGATGCCGGCGGCCACCAACTGGCGCAGACCGTAGTCGGACTGCAGCAGGTCCGCCACCAGGCCGCGCTGTTCCGCATCCTGCGAGAGCAACTGGGTGAAGATGCGTTCGCCCGCTTCCAGTTCCTCGTCCACCGAGCCGCGGGCATTGCGGACGATGCCCTGGTTCAGCAAGGCCAGGCTCATCAGCTGCACCACCAGCAGCAGCGCCAGGAACAACGCCACGATGCGCCCTTCCAGGCGTCGCAGGTTGAGGAAGTCGGGCCAGCGCATCAGTCGCGTAATTCCAGTTTCAAGTTGCCGGAGGCCCCGGCGCCAATCTGCAGCGGCTGCGCCACCGGCGCCGCATTGCCCATCGCGGCACGCCACAGCCGCACCCGGTGTTCACCGGCGGGCAGATCCAGCTTCACCTGGCCTTGCGCATCGGTGGTCGCGAACAGCGGGGTGTCGACCACGATGATCCGGGCAGTCATCCGGTCATGGATGTTGCAGCCCAGTTGTGCCACGCCGGGTTGGTCGAACACTACCGGCTCTGCCGGCGTGCCGGCATAGAGCTTCAGTTCGAAGCGCTTGATTGGCGAGAACGAATACACATGGTGGCGGACCGTGTCGAAATTGGGAAAGCTCACCGCCGTCCCGGTCTGGACCACCAGCAACTGGGGTTGGAACTGCCGGTCGCGCTGGGACATCTGAGCGGCCGTGCCGGCCGCCGCGCGGCTGGGCTGGCCCTTGACCTCGACCGCCACCACGGTGTCAGGCAGTGGCTGGCCGCTGCCGTCGCGGACCTGCAGGGTCCAGGGCGCCGCCTGCGCAGGAGTGACCAGGGCGGCTCCCGCCAGCCCCGACAAGAGGGCCGTCAGGGGCGTCAGGGCCATCAGAGCCATCAGGGACGGCAGGCGCACGGTGAAGGGCGCAGAGGTCGGGCGGGGGGGCATGGCGGATGTCAGGTGAATGACCAGACATCAACCATAGCGGGTTTTGGGTGTCGGCGGACGCAGGGCTTGCTCCAGCATGAGCGCCAGACGGGCCAGTGCCTCCCACGGATCGGCCGGCCATTCCGGATGCCGCAGGCCCTTGACGATACCGTCGCAAACCTGGGCCGCGACCAGCAGCCGGGACAGCGCGGCGCCGCCCAGTTGAGGCACGATGCGTTCGAACAGACGCTCCTTCGGGCCCCAGACGCGCGCCTCGCGCAGCGCCATCGGCAACGGCTTGCCCGCTGCGACCGCGTCATGCACCCGCTTGAGGGCGCGGATGTCCTCGGCCATGGTCCAGTGCACCAGCACGGCGGCTTCGCCTTCGGCCTTCAGGCCCTCGAGCATCCGCAGCACCCGGGCCACCCGGCCGCTGAGCAGGGCTTCGCTGAGCTTGAACACATCGAAGCGGGCGACGTCCAGCACCGCAGCTTCGATCTGCTGCAGGCCCAGTTCCCCCGGCGGATGCAGCAGCGCCAGTTTCTGAAGCTCCTGATGGGCCGCGAGCAGGTTGCCCTCGACCCGGTCAGCGAAGAATTCCAGCGCTTGCTGGCCTTCCGGTCCGGCGGCCACCTGCTGCCCCTGCTGTTGCAGCCGGCGGGCGATCCAGGCCGGCAGCTCGCGCCGTTCAACCGGGTCGACCTTCACCGTCACGCCCACGCTGTCCAGCGCGGTGAACCAGGCGCTGGAGAGCTGGGTCTTGTCCAGCCGCGGCAGGGTGACGATGGTCAGCACATCAGACTGCACCCCCTCGCAATAGCGCTGCAGCGCGTCCGAGCCGTCTTTGCCGGGCTTGCCGCTGGGAATGCGGATTTCGATCAGTTGGCGGTCGGCGAACAGGCTCATCGCCTGCGCAGCGGCCAGCACCGGCGCCCAGTCGAAGTAGGCCCCCGAGACGGTGAACACCTGCCGCTCGCCGAAGCCCTGCCGGCGCGCTTCGGCGCGCAGCAGGTCGGCGGCTTCCTGCGCCAGCAGCGGCTCATCGCCGTGAACCGTGTAGACCGGCTTGAGCCCCTTGGACAGGTGGCCCGCCAGCGCGTCGCCCTTGATCTGCATGACCGGGTGCCGGGCGGATCAGGCGGACAGCCGCACGGCCGCGAGCCGGCGCAGCAGCAGGCCCACCGCCTCGACCTGCATGGCCTTCTGCAGCGACGCCTCTTCCTGCTCCTTGGCCAGGGCCGCGCTTTCGCTGTAGTTCATGTCCCGGGTCAGCCGCAGTTCGGTGCGGGGCAGCAGGATGTCGCCGCCGGCCGATCGCAGCGAATAGTCCAGTTGCAGCCGCAGTTGCCATTCGGTGATCTGCCCGGCGGTGGTGGTGGCCACCGAGGTCTTGTCGCGGATCTCGCGCTCGACGTCGATGATGACGTCGGCACGGTTGGGGTCCTCCACCAGCTTGAGCGGGCTGCGCAGCACCTGCCGGCGCAGTTCCTGCGCCAGCGGCGAGTGCGGGACGAAGCCGGTCAGGGCCAGGGTCTTGAAGTGGTAGTCCGGCTCGCGCCGGAGTTCGAAACCACAGCCCGACAACAGGGCCACGGCACCCAGCGACAGCAGATCACGGCGTTGCATGGCGTCAGACCACCAGGTTGACGAGACGGCCCGGCACGATCACCACCTTCTTCGGGGTTTTGCCTTCGGCAAACTTCTCGAAGTCGGGGCTGGCCAGGGCGATGGCCTCGATCGCGGCCTTGTCCGCCGAGGCGGCCACCTTGATCGAGCCGCGCAGCTTGCCGTTGACCTGCAGCATCAGTTCGATCTGGTCTTGCACCAGGGCGGCGTCGTCGACCGTGGGCCAGGCCGCATCCAGCAGCTCGCCCAGTTCGGCGGCGAAGCCGAGCTCGGTCCACAGCGCATGCGCGATGTGCGGGCAGGCGGGGTAGATCACCCGCAGCAGCACCGAGAAGCCTTCGCGCAGGGCGGCCGCGTCCTGACCCGCTTCGGCGGCCTTGAAGCCCTCCAGCGCATTCAGCAGCTTCATCGCGCCGGAGACGACGGTGTTGTACTGCATGCGCTCGTAGTCGTAGCTGACCTGCTTGAGCACCAGGTGCACTTCGCGACGCAGCGCCTTGCCGTCATCGCTCAGCGCGGCGAAGTCCGCGCCCGCGGCCTTGATCGCGTCGGCATGCCGGGTGCCGAAGCCCCAGACACGCTTGAGGAAGCGGTGCGCGCCCTCGACGCCGGCGTCGTTCCATTCCAGCGTCTGTTCCGGCGGGGAGGCGAACATCACGAACAGGCGCGCGGTGTCGGCGCCGTACTCGTCGATCAGGGCCTGGGGGTCGACGCCGTTGTTCTTCGACTTCGACATCGTCGTCATCTCGTACTCGAGCGGCAGGCCGTCGGCCTTGAGCGTGCCGCCCAGCGGCTGGCCGTGCTCGTTGCGGACCACGTCGACCTCATGCTCCCAGTAATAGTTCTTGCCGGCGTCTTCCGGCTTGCGGAAGAAGGCGCCCTTGAGCACCATGCCCTGGGTGAGCAGGTTCTTGAACGGCTCGTCGAACTTGATGAGCTTGAGGTCGCGCATCACCTTGGTCCAGAAGCGCGCATACAGCAGGTGCAGGATGGCATGCTCGATGCCGCCGATGTACTGGTCCATCGGCATCCAGTAGTCGCTGCCGGCGCCGACCATCGCGCCCTGGTTGGACGCGTCGCAATAGCGCATGAAATACCACGAGCTGTCCACGAAGGTGTCCATCGTGTCGGTCTCGCGCTTGGCGGCGGCGCCGCACTTGGGGCAGCTGCAGTTCAGGAAGTCGGCGCGCTTGTTCAGCGGGTTGCCGCTGCCGTCGGGAATGCAGTCTTCCGGCAGGACCACCGGCAGATCCTTCTCCGGCACCGGCACGGCGCCGCAGGTCTCGCAATGGATGATCGGGATCGGCGTGCCCCAGTAGCGCTGGCGGCTGACGCCCCAGTCGCGCAGGCGCCAGGTGGTTTTCTTCTCGCCCAGGCCCTGCGCGCCGAGCAGCTCGGCGACCTTGTCGACCGCCTGCTTGTGGGTCAGCCCGTCCAGCACGCCGGAGGCCGTGCACACGCCCTTGTGCTTGTCGCCGTACCACTCGGCCCAGCCGTCCAGCGAGAAGGTCTCGCCCTCGACCGCCACCACCTGCTTGATCGGCAGGCCGTACTTCTTCGCGAAGGCGAAGTCGCGCTCGTCATGAGCGGGAACGCCCATCACGGCGCCGTCGCCATAGCTCATCAGCACATAGTTGCCGACCCAGACCTCGACCTGCGCGTCGGTCAGCGGGTGGGTGACGAACAGCCCGGTGGGCATGCCCTTCTTGTCCTGCGTCGCGAGCTCGGCCTCGGTGGTGCCGCCCTGCTTGCATTCCTCGATGAAGGCGTGGAGAGCGGGATTGGACGCCGCCGCATGCGCGGCCAGCGGATGCTCCGGCGCCACGGCGCAGAAGGTCACGCCCATGATGGTGTCGGACCGGGTGGTGAAGACGTACAGACGTCCGCCCTGGATCAGTTGCCCCCCGGCATCCTGGATCTGGTGCGGGAAGGCGAAGCGCACGCCTTCGCTCTTGCCGATCCAGTTCTCCTGCATCAGGCGCACCCGCTCGGGCCAGCCGGCGAGGAAGTTCTTGTCCGAGGGATCGGCGACGGCCGCCAGCAGCTCTTCGGCGTAGTCGGTGATCTTCAGGTAGTAGCCGGGGATCTCGCGCTTCTCGACCACCGCGCCGGAACGCCAGCCCTTGCCGTCGATCACCTGCTCATTGGCCAGCACGGTCTGGTCGATCGGGTCCCAGTTCACCACCTGGGTGCGGCGCTCGGCGATGCCGGCCTCCAGCATCTTCAGGAACAGCCACTGGTTCCAGCGGTAGTAGTCCGGCTTGCAGGTGGCGATCTCGCGCGACCAGTCGATCGCCAGGCCCATCGCCTGCATCTGGCTTTTCATGTAGGCGATGTTGTCGTAGGTCCACGCGGCGGGCGGCACCTTGTTCTTCATCGCCGCGTTTTCCGCGGGCAGGCCGAAGGCGTCCCAGCCCATCGGCATCAGCACGTTGTAGCCCTTCATGCGCAGCTGCCGGGTCAACATGTCGTTGATCGTGTAGTTGCGGACATGGCCCATGTGCAGCTTGCCGCTGGGGTAGGGCAGCATGGAGCACGCATAGAACTTGGGCTTGCTGGCGTCCTCGACGACGCGATAGGCGTCGCGGGCGTTCCAATGGTCGCGGGCGGCCTGTTCGACCTCGGAGGGGGCGTATTTCTCGTTCATGTTGGCTCGGGGGACGGATCGGGCGATTGTAGGAGCCCAGCGCGTGCGGCTGGGCGCGGTTTGGCCCCGGTGCCGCCGTGCGCGTCTGGCGAAGGTCGAAACGCGGCCCGAATGCCGATGGCATGCGGATGCTGTGCCGCTGGAAGGCGGCGGTCGTATGGCGATGGTGGGGCCATGGATGCAGCGATCGATGCGGCGATGGATGCGGCCGTCGTGCAACTGAAGGAGACCTGCCGCAGGCCAGCGCGCGGGCAGGCCGCTGCTCAGCGAGGCGCGGGGTCCGGCGTCGCGCCTGTGCGCGGCGCCGTCTGGGGACGGGGTGGTGCGGCGGCAGCGCCGGGGGGCGTCGGCGGGCCTGCGCGGCGGTTGCCGCCGGCGTCCCCGCCACGGGCGTCGTCGCCCTTGCCGCCTTCGCCGCCCTCGCCGTTTTCAGCGACAAAGGCGATGCGATTCAGCCCCGCCGCCTGGGCCCATCCGATCAATTGCGCCACCTGTCCGTACGGCACGTTGCGGTCGGCCGTCATGCGCAGTTCGGTGTCGGGCTGACGCACGGCCAATGCCACCAGGCGAGCGCGTAGCGCGGCCGCCTCCAGCACGTCCTCGCCCAGAAAATAGCGGCCGTCCGGCGTGATGGCGATGGCCACGAAGCGCGCGGCGGGCCCGGGGGCTGCGGCGTCGCTCTTGGGGAGTTCCAGTTTGAGCGCGCTGCCCATCAGGGGGGCGGCGATGATGAAGATCACCAGCAGCACCAGCATGACGTCGATCAGCGGCGTCATGTTGATGTCGCCCATCGGCTTGGGCGTGTCGCGGCGCTCGAGCCGGCCGAAGCTCATGGGGTGACGAGCAGTTCGCGCAGGTCGTGGGCGAAGCCTTCCAGCTCGGCTTCGCAGGCGCCCACCCATTTGCCGAACAGGTTGTAGGCCAGCACCGCCGGAATCGCCACGGCCAGACCGGCCGCGGTCATGATCAGGGCCTCACCCACCGGGCCGGCCACCTTGTCCAGGCTGAAGTTGCCGGTCGACGAGATGCTGAGCAGGGCGTGGTAGATGCCCCAGACCGTGCCGAACAGGCCCACAAACGGCGCCGTGCTGCCGACGGTGGCCAGCACCACCTGGCCCCGGTTGAGGCCGCCCAGCACCTGATGCAGGGCATCGCGCAGGCGGCGGGTCAATTGGGCGTGGGGACGGCCGGAGGCCGCGAGCGTGCCGACCGGGCTGTCCAGCAAGGCGGCATCGACCAGCGGCAGCATCAGGGCTTCCCGGTCCAGGGCCTGAAGCTGCTCGCGGCCGGTGGGGAGTTCTCCCGCGGCCCAGAAGATGGGCAGCCCGCGTTGCAGGTCGCGGCGGGCGCGGACCAGGGTCCAGCCGCGCCACAGGATCAGCACCCAGCTGCTGACGGACATCACCAGCAGCACCAGGGCCACCAGGCGGCCGACGCTGTCGCCGGCATGCCAAAGATCGAACAGCTCACGCATCGTCAGCAGGCCCCTGGGGCTCAGGCCAAGCCGAGCACGTCGTTCATGTCGAACAGACCGGTCGCCCGCGTGGCGAGGAAGCGTGCGGCGCGCAGGCTGCCTTGCGCAAAGGTCGCCCGGCTGGACGCCTTGTGGCTGATCTCGATGCGCTCGCCGATGCCGGCAAACAGCACGGTGTGGTCGCCGATGATGTCGCCGCCCCGCACCGTGGCGAAGCCGATGGTCGACGGGTCGCGTTCACCGGTCACGCCTTCACGGCCGTAGACCGCGCAGGTCTTGAGGTCGCGGCCGATGGCGTCTGCCACCACTTCACCCATCTTGAGTGCGGTGCCGCTGGGCGCATCCACCTTGTGGCGGTGATGGGCTTCGATGATCTCGATGTCATAGCCCTGGGCCAGCGCCTTGGCGGCATTTTCCAGCAGCTTCAGCACCACGTTCACGCCCACGCTCATGTTGGGCGCCATCATGACGGCGGCCCGCTGCGAGAGGGCCTGGATCTCCGCCTTCTGGGCGTCGCTGAAGCCGGTGGTGCCGATGACGGTGCGCACGCCCAGCTCGGCACACAAGGCCAGATGGGCCAGCGTGCCTTCGGGACGGGTGAAATCGATCAGCACATCCGCCTGGCTCAGGCCCGCGCGGACATCGGTCGTGATCGCCACGCCGGTGTGCTGGCCCAGGAAGGCGCCCGCATCCTGGCCGAGGGTGGGACTGCCCTCGCGGTCCAGTGCGGCGGTCAGGCGCAGGTCGGGTGCATTCAGCACCGCTTCGATCAGCATGCGGCCCATGCGGCCGGAGGCCCCGGTGATGGCGATGCGCACGGCGCCTGCGCTCATCGACGCGCCTCCAGCGGCGGATAGTCGCGCACCGGGCCGACCGGCTCCGGGGTGGCGGAGGCCTGCTTGACCGGCGGGGGCAGCGCCTTGCGCTCTTCCTCGGTCATTTCCAGCTTCGGCGCCTTGCCGGACACCTTGGCGGTGTTGATCGCGGCGATGAATTCGTTTTCGGTCGGGAGGTCGCCCGGGGCGTCGATCTTGGCGAGCTGGTCGCCGTCGAAGGTCAGCTGGATGTGGCGATTCTGCGGCGCTGCGCCTTGGCGCCGGATGGTGAAGATGTAGTCCCAGCGGGTCTCGTGGAAGACATCGGTCAGCAGCGGCGAGCCGAGTTGGTCGCGCACCTGGGCCCGGGTCATGCCGGGCTTGATGCGCTCGATCTGTTCCTTGGTGACCACGTTGCCTTGCACGATCTCGACGCGGTAGGGTCGAACCAGGCCGAGCACCTTGTCGCCGCTGACGGAGAAGGCGTCGAAGGTGGGCATCTGCGAGCACGCGCCCAGCGACGCCAGGCCGCCGATGGCGACGCCGAGTCGCGCAATCAGGGCGATTTGGGATTTCAATGACATGGCGGGGCTTCGCAAGGGGTCAAGGGCTATGATGAGCGGAATTCTAGCGGGAGGCTCCCGCACTCTCGCGGTCGCAAACCCCATGAATCGCTCCGACGAAATCAAGAACAGCGGCCTCAAGGCCACGCTGCCCCGGATCAAGATCCTGGAGATCTTCCAGACGGCTCAGCGCCGCCACATGACGGCGGAAGATGTTTACAAAGCTTTGCTCGATGAGCGGGCGGACATTGGTCTGGCCACGGTCTATCGCGTGCTCACCCAGTTCGAGCAGGCGGGGCTGCTGTCTCGCAATCATTTCGAGTCAGGCAAGGCGGTCTTTGAACTCAATGAAGGTCATCACCATGACCATCTGGTCTGCCTGAACTGCGGCCGCGTGGAAGAGTTCTACGATCCCCAGATCGAGGAGCGCCAGCATGCCATCGCCGCCGATCGCGGCTTTGCGCTGCAGGAGCATTCGCTCGCGCTGTATGCGAACTGCATGAAGAAGGACTGCCCGCACAAGATGGAGCGCTGAGGCGCGCTGTCCTGCTGTCTCGCTGTCCCGCTGTCTGTTTGGCCGGTTGTCCTCTGCTGGGCGCTCCGGCGGACCGAGGCGGCGCACACGTCCATGTTGACGGCAGCTGTGGTTGCCACCGTGGCGGCAAGTGCAGCGGCTCGGATGGCGCGGCTCGGACAGCTGACGGAGTGGCGACGTGCGCCGTTCGTTGACGTCGCCGTCAGCTGGCGTCGTCGTTCAAGCCTTGTTCAATCGCGCGCTGGTGGCGTTCCACGAACTCGCGATAGGTGTCGATGCCCCGCAACTGGAGAATCGTGTTGCGCACCGCGGCCTCCACCAGCACCGCCAAGTTGCGGCCGGCATCCACGGCAATCACCACCTTGCGCACCGGCATGCCCAGCACGTCTTCATACAGCGGCTCGTAGGGCAGCCGTTCGAAGTCGCGCTCCATGGTTTCCTTGCGGACCAGATGCACGATCAGCTTGAGGCGCATCTTCCGACGCACCGCCGTCTCGCCGAAGATGGCCTTGATGTCCAGCAGGCCGATGCCGCGGACTTCCAGCAGGTTCATCAGCAGATCCGGGCAGCGGCCCTCGATCGCGGTCTGGGCGATGCGGTAGAAATCCACCGCGTCATCGGCCACCAGGCCGTGTCCGCGTGAGATCAGCTCCAATCCGAGTTCGCTCTTGCCCAGGCCGGACTCACCGGTCAGCAGCACGCCCAGGCCCAGGATGTCCATGAACACGCCGTGGCGGGTGGTGCGGTTGGCGCAGACATGCGCCAGATAGGCACGCACCAGGTCGATCACATGGCCGGCGGATTCGGCCGTGGTGAACAGCGGGATCTCGGCGCGGTCGCACATCGCGACCAGGCGGTCGGGCGCGGGCTGGTCGTCCGCCACGATGATGACCGGCGGCTCCAGGGTGACGATGCGGGCGATCCGTCGATCCAGCACATCACCGGAGGCCTGGCTGAGATAGCCGACTTCGCGCCGTCCCACGATCTGCACCCGGTAGGGATGGATGTAATTCAGATAACCGACGAGGTCGGCGGCGGACTGTGCATCGCGCAGCGCGGCTTCGTCGAAGCGGCGCTCGGGATGGGCGTGGCCGGCGATCCACTCCCAATGCAGGGCTTCCCGGTGCTCTTCAAACAGCCGGTCGGCACTGATGGAGGTCGGTTTCACGAAGTGGGGGCGGCGCGCGGTGGGGTGGAGAGGCGGGCGGCGGTCGGGGGCTCGAGCGGTCAGGCGACCGACTTGAGCGGCTCCCAGTCGGCGATCAGCCGGTGGACGACGCTGGCTTCGGGCTCGGTCTTCAGACGTTCGCGCAATTCGCGGTCCGACAGCATTTCGGCGATCTCAGAGAGGATTTCGAGGTGGCGCTGGGTGGCAGCCTCGGGCACCAGCAAGAAGATGAGCAGGGTGACGGGCTCGTCATCGGGGGCGTCGAAGCCGATCGGCTGCTGCACGCGCAGCACGGCGGCCAGCGGATTCTTCAGGCCCTTGATGCGGCCATGCGGAATGGCCACGCCGTGACCCAGGCCGGTGGAGCCGAGGCGTTCGCGGGCGAACAGGTTGTCGGTGACCGATGCGCGCGAAATCGAGTGGTTGTTCTCGAACAGCAAGCCCGCCTGCTCGAACACGCGCTTCTTGCTGGATGCGTCCACATCGACCAGCACGTTGCTGGCAGGAAGGATGGCGGCGAGACGGTTCATCGGGCAATGCGCCAATCGAGCGGTTGGCAGGGCTTGGGAAAAGCTGCCTGCCGGCCGAAAGGCGCGCAGGTCCATGGTGAAGGCAAGGATTATAGGAAGCCCGTCGCCATCGGCGATAGGCCGTCGGCGACGACCCTCGTGAAAACCTCGGCATTGGTGCTGCATCGCAACATCAGGTCGGGGTAATCCCAAGCAAAAGCGGCCGCAAGGGCCGCTGGGTGTGGGGTTGTTCGGGGTTAACCCTGGGATCTGGCCGTCCGCAGAGGCGCAGGCAGGGCGGGCTCCGAACCGGCGCCCCCTTGAGCTCACATCAGGTCGTTTCGACCTGACTCGGACGACACATCGTCAACGCCGGCAGGCGCTGGTGACGGTGTGGCGGGCGTTGCGAGTCATGGGGTGCGCGCCGTGGGTGCGATCAAGGACTGATGTCCAGCCGCTTCGCCGACGTGTGATGGTGGTTCTGCACACGATCCTTGTGGCGGCAGACCTGCCGATCCAGCTTGTCCATCAACTCGTCGATGGCGGCGTAGAGGTCTCCGTGCGAATGTTCGACAAAGATCTCCCGTCCCTTCACATGCAAGGTCACTTCGGCCCGTTGGCGTCGATCCTTCTCCTTTTGCTTTTCCACCGTGAGCAGGACGTTGACGTCCACGACCTGGTCAAAGTGTCGGATCACCCGGCTGAGCTTGTTCAGCACGTACTCACGCAATGCTTGAGTCACTTCGAGATGGTGGCCGCTGATGGTCAGGTTCATAAAGCCTCCTTTCACAAGGGCTTGATCGGAAAACAGCTGGCGCGCAAGGCGCTGCTGGGGACTTCGAGGTACGAGGGGGAGGGATGGATGTGTGGTGTCGGAAGGATGCGGGCCGTTGAGGCCGGTGAGTGGGGAACTGGAAATGACGGTGCCGTCAGAGCGGGGATGCGATGTAGCGGATCGTTGAGTTCGGACACGGCCGCATCGCTGCCGGAGGCGGGATGCGGGGGAAGGGATGGGCTCGATCAGGGGAGGCAGCAACGGCGCTCGACACGGATCGCACCGTGGACGGGGCGCTGGGCTTCAGGGCGTACTTCAGATTGCTCGTCATCTTGTACTTCAGTCTGCACGTCGCTTGAACCTGATCCTGGCTCGGCCGGGTCGGCCTTGCACCGGATGTTGACCTTTGTCGTGCCAGCCGCATCGCCTCACCGTGACGGGAACCGGTGCGGGCGCCATCGGTGCCGGGTGGCCCTCGGCGCCGGCCACAACAGCGATGGCGACGAGGATCTCCGGGACGTCTGCGGATCCGAAACCGATGCGGACTGGGCCTGGACAAATCCAGTCTGCGCGCGTTCGGCACCGAACACAAGCCAACAAAAGCAAGGTTTGGGGGTGAATATCACTGTCTTGCCGATCACGTCGAGCCGTGCTGGAATGGCGGATGTTGCGCGGCAGGGGCCGTGCTTGCTGGCGACGATGGCGCGATGTGATAATTCCGCGTCCCGATTACTGGAGTCCCACTTGGACAGCGACCACTCTCTGTGGCCGTCCACTCCAGCGTCAATCCGCCGCAGCTGAACCGTCCGTCGATACCCGGCGCCCACCGCGAAGTGGTCGCCGCCCTGCCGATCGCCGCCGCCGCGCCGCTTGTCCGGAGTGAGACGGGCCCCCTTCAAAGCCCCTCCGGACGCCTCTGCCCGCTCAGGCCGTCCTTGCTCTAGAAACTTGCGTCGACGCGCTCCACCCGCCTCCACGCGCTGTCATGCCCGAGCGTTCGCCCTTGCGCGAGCTGGCTCGCGGCTGATGAAGGACCTGCATGCTGAATGTTTTCACCCTGGACAACGGCCGCCTGAAGGGCGGCATGGTTCAAGAAGAGATCTCCACCGCCGCCGACCTGGCCTTGCTCGTGGGTGCGGAGCGGCAGCCGATCTGGGTGGACCTGGAGTCGCCAAGCGCCGAGGAGAAGGACTGGATCCGTCAGCGCTTCGGCCTGGTGATTCCCGAAAACATCGTCGATGAAGACCTGGAAGAGTCCGCCCGGTTTTATGAAGAGGACAACGGCGAACTGCACATCCGCTCGGACTTCCTGATCGACGACATGGACGCGCCGCGCAATGTGCGGGTGGCGTTCATCCTGCTCAACAACGTGCTGTTCTCGATCCACAACGAGGACCTGCCGGTGTTCCGGCTGCTGCGCCTTCGCGCCCGGCGCATCCCGGCGCTGATTGAGGATGCCAAGGACGTGCTGCTCAAGCTCTATGACGCTGATGCGGAGTATTCGGCCGACGTGTTGGAGGGCATCTATGACAACCTGGAAAAGGTCAGCGAGCGGGTCCTGAAGAAGGATGTGAACGACACCGAGGCGGGCGAGGTGCTCGCCGCCATCGCCCGCGAGGAGGACTTGAACGGCCGGATCCGTCGCAATGTGATGGACACCCGCCGCGCGGTCAGCTTCATGATGCGCAGCCGCATGCTGAATGCGGAGCAGTTCGAGGAATCGCGGCAGATCCTGCGCGACATCGACTCCCTCGACTCGCACACGGCGTTCCTCTTCGACAAGATCAACTTCCTGATGGATGCCACCGTCGGCTTCATCAACATCAACCAGAACAAGATCATCAAGATCTTCTCGGTGGCCAGCGTCGCCTTGCTGCCGCCGACCTTGATCGCCAGCGTCTACGGCATGAACTTCCGATTCATGCCCGAAGTGGAGTGGCAGTACGGCTATCCGTTTGCGCTGTGCCTGATGGCGGCGTCGGTGGTGGCCCCCTTCGTCTACTTCCGACGCAAGGGCTGGCTGGCCTGACGCGTCTGCGGGCGAACCTGGTCCCGCGTCGTCCCCGCATCGTCGCCTGACGGGGCTTCTGCGTCTGCGGGGGTGACCGCATCTGCCTGCGCCCTCAGCGGCGGGCTCTTCCTCCTTGCCCGTTTCGCCCGCATCAATGAACTGTACGGGTGTGGGCAGAGCCGCGTCGCATGCCGGGCTGCCAGGCGCCTGCGCAAAAACAAAGGGCTTCCGCGTTTGCGGAAGCCCTGGGAAGAAAAGAAGCCTCAAGACGCCCCGTGGCCAACGAGGGAGGGAGGGAGGAGGAGGAGAAAGGCCTCGGGATTGCAGCTTAATGAAAAGCAGGTCTTGCGGCTGAAATGCTGTGCTGACTTTACTCCGATCAGCGCGGGATTGGTGGAAACCCTCGAATGTCCTCGGTTTTCATCTTCGGACTGCGCACCGGCGGGGTCAACGCATCTGCACGCGGACCGTGCGAGATGGTGGCTAGCCCCCTCAGGTGTGCGGTGGACTGATGACAATAGTGCAGTGCAATGCGGTCCTTGTCACCCCGAATCGGGATGAAAAAGTGAGCAAGTGTCACTGGTGTACCGGCTAGCCGGGACAGTTCTTGAGCCCTTCGCGACAGGCGCGCGGATTGCCCATGGAGGGGTTGTCCAGAGCGATCTCGAGGTGACCCGTCGGCAGTCGCCGACGGGTCGAGCCGGGGCTCAAGGTTGTTGTGCCAGCAGACGATCCAGCGCCTGGGAGAAATGCGGGCTGTCCGGGCTGACGCCGGAAGCGAAGCTCATCACTTCCTTGCCGGATCGCGAGATGAGGTATTTGTGGAAGTTCCACTTCGGTGACTGACCGGTGCGCTTGGCCAGATCCGCGAACAGCGGGTTCAGGTCGGTCTTGCCTGCGGACACGCTGCTCTTGCTGAACATCGGGAACTTCACATTGAAGGTGTTCTCGCAGAATTCAGCGATCTCCTTGTTGCTGCCGTATTCCTGATTACCGAAGTCACCTGAAGGGAAACCCAGCACCACCAGACCCTTGTCCGCGTATTTGGCCGATACCGCCTCCAAGGCCTTGTATTGCGGCGTATAACCACAGAAGCTGGCCGTGTTCACCACCAACACTACCTTGCCGGCGTACTGGCACAGTGCCTGAGGCTTTTCATCCTGCAAGCGCGGCATGTCGCGTTGCAGCAGATCCGGACAACTCGCCGCGGCCTGCGCGCCAAAGGGCGCCGCCAGCAGCGTGGCAATCATCAGAACGCGGCGCATGCGGGTGCGCAGACCTTGTGAAAACATGAGGAAAGCTCCTGGTTTTACGGGATGTCGCATTAGGCCAGAAGGTCCGCCGTAAGGGATTGTCATCATCACCCGTTTAGAATCGTTCGCATTACCGAGGACGCGTCATGCTTTACCCCGAACTCTTCAAGCAACTCGAAGCCGTGCGCTGGAACATGGATACGGACATCCCCTGGGACAAGTTCGACGGGTCCAAGCTCACGGATGACCAGGCGCGCACCATCAAGATGAACGCCATCACCGAGTGGTCGGCCCTGCCGGCCACCGAGATGTTCCTGCGCGACAACAAGGACGACAGCGACTTCTCCGCCTTCATGAGCGTGTGGTTCTTCGAAGAGCAGAAGCATTCGCTGGTATTGATGGAGTACCTGCGCCGCTTCCGTCCGGACATGTGCCCGACCGAAGCCGAGCTGCATGAAGTGCGCTTCGAATTCGATCCGGCCCCGGCGCTGGAAACCCTGATGCTGCACTTCTGCGGCGAGATCCGTCTGAACCACTGGTATCGCCGTGCCGCCGAATGGCACACCGAGCCGGTGATCAAGGCGATCTACGAAACGCTCTCGCGCGACGAAGCCCGCCATGGCGGCGCCTACCTGCGCTACATGAAGCGCGCGATGACCAAGTTCGGCGACGAGGCGAAGGCGGCCTTCACCAAGGTCGGCGTGCTGATGGCCAGCGCCCGCCGCACCGCTCAGGCGCTGCACCCGACCAACCTGCATGTGAACGCCAAGCTGTTCCCGCGCGACACCATCCAGAGCCGCCTGCCGGATCCGGAGTGGCTGGAGCGTTGGCTGGACAAGCAGATCCAGTTCGACAGCGTGTGGGAAAACAAGGTCGTCGACCGCATCCTGCACAACATGAGCCTGTTGATGGAACGCAGCTTTGCCAGCGTTCAGGAGCTCAATCGCTATCGCAAGGAAATGGCGCAGCGCGTGGCGCAAGCCGCCGCCCAGGCCGCACCGGCAGGCGGCACCGCGCCGCAGGCGAGCTGATCGAAAAGCCTCCGGCACCGACGGCCGACTGAGCGCCTCGCCGTCCCCGCTCCGGGACGGCGTGACGTCTTCGCCAACGCCAAGAAAAACCGCCTGTCCGGCTCAGCCGGCAGGCGGTTTTTTCATGGTTTGCCGTGCATTGTTGCGGCGGTGGATGGTGCGCCAGGCGGGCCGCCGCCGCACACCCCCATCGATCAAGTGCCCTTGAGCTTGCGGCGCCAGGCGTGCAGCAGCGGCTCGGTGTAGCCGCTCGGTTGTTCGCGTCCCTTGAACACCAGGTCCAGCGCCGCCTGGTAGGCCATGCTGGTGCCGAAATGGCCCGCCATCGGTCGGTACAGCGGATCCCCGGCATTCTGGCCGTCCACGACCGCCGCCATCCGCTCGAAGGTGGCCACCACCTGCTCGCGCGTGACCACGCCGTGATGCAGCCAGTTGGCAATGTGCTGGCTGGAGATCCGCAGCGTGGCGCGGTCTTCCATCAGCCCAACGCCGTTGATGTCGGGCACCTTGGAGCAGCCCACGCCCTGATCGACCCAGCGCACCACGTAGCCGAGGATGCCCTGGATGTTGTTGTCCAGTTCCTGCTGCTTGTCGGTGTCGGTCCAGCTCGGTGCGTCGACCACGGGGATCGTCAGCAGGCGGTTCAGCAGGTCGTCCCGATCCACCTGCGGCGCCTCGGCCTCGATCCGCTGCTGAACCTCCGCCACATGGACCTGGTGGTAGTGCAGGGCATGCAGGGTGGCAGCGGTCGGGCTGGGCACCCAGGCGGTGTTGGCGCCCGCCTGCG
Source organism: Roseateles amylovorans (assembly GCF_025398155.2). NCBI lineage: Bacteria > Pseudomonadati > Pseudomonadota > Betaproteobacteria > Burkholderiales > Sphaerotilaceae > Roseateles > Roseateles amylovorans. Next base: position 5,964,506 of record NZ_CP104562.2, on the reverse strand, counting down.
GATGGGCGATCTTCTGAGCCAACATCGCGCCCATCAGGTCCGGCATGGCCCACATGCCCTTGCCGATCTGCGCCCGTCCACGCAGGCCGGCGGAGAGTCCCACCAGCACGTTGTTGCGCTCATAGGCCTGGATCCAGGCGCTGGATTTCATGTCGCCCTTGCGCAGCATCGGGCCGGCCAGCATGGCGGTGTGCATCTCGTCGCCGGTGCGGTCCAGGAAGCCGGTGTTGATGAAGGCCACCCGGCTTCGCGCCGCAGCGATGCAGGCCGCCAGGTTGACGCTGGTGCGGCGCTCCTCGTCCATGATGCCCAGCTTGACGGTGGAAGCGGGCAGTCCCAGCAATTGCTCGACGCGGCCGAACAGCTCGCTGGCAAAGCCCACTTCCGCCGGGCCATGCATCTTGGGTTTGACGATGTAGATCGAACCCTGACGCGAATTGCGCAGGCCCGAGCCCGACAGCTGCCGCAGGTCATGCAACGCGATCAGCGTGGTGATGACCGCGTCCATGATCCCTTCCGGGATCTCATGGCCGCCGTCCATCAGGATGGCGGGGTTGGTCATCAGGTGGCCGACATTGCGCACGAACAGCAGCGAGCGTCCCGGCAGCACGACTTCGCCGCCGGTCGGCCCCTGATAACGGCGGTCTGGATTCAGTCGACGGACGATGGTCTTGCCGCCCTTGGCCACCTCCTCCGTCAGCGTGCCGCGCAGAATGCCCAGCCAATTGCGATAGGCCAGCAGCTTGTCTTGCGCATCGACCGCGGCGATGGAGTCTTCCAGGTCCAGGATGGTGGAAAGCGCCGCCTCCATCAGCAGGTCGGACACCCCGGCCGCGTCGGTCTTGCCGATGGCCGATGCGCGGTCGATCTGGATCTCGATGTGCAGCCCGTGATGGCGCAGCAGCAATGCGCCCGGCGCCGACGCCTCACCCAGAAAGCCGACGAATTGCGACGTGTCGGCCAGACCCACCATGCGGCCGTCCCGAAGCGTCACGGTGAGCTGACCCTCCTGCACCCGATAGCCCGCAGCGTCGGCGTGCGAGGCGCCTTGGAGCGGCGCAGCCTGATCCAGCACCTGTCGGGCGAAGGCGATCACCTTGGCGCCGCGCACCGGGTTGTAGGCGCCCGAACGTTCCGCGCCATCGGCCTCGGGAATCACATCGGTGCCGTAGAGCGCGTCGTACAGCGAGCCCCAGCGGGCATTGGCGGCATTCAAGGCGTAGCGCGCATTGAGGATGGGCACCACCAGTTGCGGTCCGGCCTGAACGGCCAGCTCGGCATCAACCTGCGTGGTGGTGGCCTTCGGATCGGCCGGCGTGGGCACCAGGTAGCCGATGCGGCTCAGGAAGTCGCGGTAGGCGGCCATGTCCTGGATCGGCCCGGGGAAGCTCCGGTGCCAGGCATCGATCTCGGTCTGCAGCCGATCGCGTTCCTTCAGCAGGGCCGCGTTCTTGGGGGCCAGGTCATGCACCAGCGCATCGAAGCCCGACCAGAAGGCGTCCGGGGCGATGCCGGTGCCCGCCAGGGCCTCGATCTCGATGAAACGGGCCAGGTCGGCGTCGACCTGGAGGCGATGGTGGTGGCTGCGTGCGCTCATGACGGGTCTCCTGGCGGCATGTCGATCTCAATCCAGCCAACTGTAGGCCACCCGCCGTGGTCGATTGCGCATGGCCGGCGTGGAAGATCCCTGACTTTTTTGCACAAATAACAACGAAGCGGCGCCTCATTCATTGCGCCAAACGGTGCAACGGTCCAACAATCGCCAGCCATGGACCGCCTCAAACAGATCGAGTCCTTTGTGCTGGTGGCCGCCAAGGGCAGCCTGACCGCCGCCGCCCAGGCCGAGGGCGTCGCCCCTGCGGTGATGGGACGCCGCATCGATGCACTGGAGGCCCGTCTCGGCGTGAAGCTGCTGCTGCGCACCACCCGCCGGCTGAGCCTGACGCATGAGGGCAGCGCCTTTCTCGAGGACTGCCAGCGGCTGCTGGTCGAATTCGACAACGCGGAGGCCAGCGTCAGCGCGGGCGGCATCAAGGCCAGCGGCCATCTGCGGATCACCGCACCGGCCGGATTCGGTCGCCGCCATGTGGCGCCGCTGGTGCCGCTGTTCCTGGCCCGGCATCCCGATGTGAGCGTGTCCCTCAATCTGAGCGACCGCGTGGTCGACATCGTGAATGAGGGCTTCGACTGCGCGGTGCGTGTGGGTGACCTGAGCGATTCCAGCCTGATCAGCATGCGGCTGGCCGACAACCGGCGCCTGTGCGTGGCGGCGCCGGCCTACCTCCAGCGGGCCGGTACACCGCAACATCCGTCGGAGCTGATGCGCCATGAATGCCTGACCCTCAGCTCGGACGCCAGCCAGACCCGCGGCTGGGCGTTTCGTGTCGACGGCGAGGTCCAGCACCTGCGCCCCGGCGGTCGCCTGGACTGCAGCGACGGGCAGGTGCTGCATGACTGGTGCCGACAAGGGTTGGGGCTGGCCTGGCGCAGCACCTGGGAGGTGGCGTCGGACTTGCGCGCCGGGCATCTGGTGAGCGTGCTGGATGACTTTGCCGCGCCGCCGAATGGCATCTTCGGTGTGCTGCCCCAGCGCAAACACCTGCCGCTGCGTGTTCGGCTGTGGATAGACTTTCTGAAAGAACACTACGGCAGTGCGGACTACTGGACCCGCGCCGCCTCCCCGTCATCCCTGGAGACCGCATGACCCTGGAAGCCCTGCTCGCCGGCCTGCACATCGTGGCCATCCTCAGCCTGGTGGTGTTCCTCAGCAGTCAGGCCACCCTGTGCCGGAGCGCCTGGATGAATGCCGCTGTGCTGCATCGGCTGGTGCGGCTGGACACGATCTATGGCGTGACGGCGGTCGCGGTCTTGTTGACCGGCCTGGCGCGCGCGTGGTGGGGCATGAAGGGCGGTGGTTGGTACTGGCATCAGCCGCTGCTGCATTTCAAGCTGGGGCTGTTCATCGTGATCGGACTGCTGTCGATCAAGCCCACCCTGACTTTCCGGCGATGGGTCAAGACCCACACCGACGGCGGTGGCCTGCCGGATGACGATCAGGTGCGCGCGACCCGCCGGCTGATCCTGTTGCAGGCGCATCTGCTGATCCTGCTCCCCATCGCCGGGGTGATGCTGGCCAAGGGCGTGCTGACGCGTTGATCGGCGAAGGACGGGGCCCCTGCGGCCTGTCGCAGCGGTGCAGGCCATCGCACATCGACATCGCTGTATCGCGCTCGCCGGGTTGCGGCACTGATCGCCGAGCGTCTGCCTTGGATCGCTCATCAATGGTCGGGCACGAATCGGATCGTCACCCGGGCCGAGCGAGTCGGTCGCTGGGGCTTTGGGGCGGGCCTGGACAGGCCACGCCCCATTCCGTCTCAGCAGACTCAGCCGGGCTTACTTCGCCGACAGGCACTCTTTCATGAAGGCCTTGCGATCGTCACCGGTCTTGCCCTTGGCCTTGGCGTCCGCATTGCAGGTGGTCATCTTCTCCTGCTGCGCGGTCTTCGGTGGCTCCTCGGGGGTCTTGCCGGACAGGCAGGCGCTCATGAACTCCTTGCGCTCGTCGCCGCTCTTGCCCTTGGACTGCTTGCTGCACGAGGACATGCGCTGCTGCTGCGGGGTGAGCGGCTTCTTGTCGGCCTTGTCAGCGGACTTCTCTGCTGTCTTGTCGGTCTTCTCATCGGCTGCCTGGGCGGGGGCCAGCAGCGTCATCGACACCAGGGCGGCGGCGATCAGGGTCAGGACTTGCTTCATCACTCTCTCCTACGGGGGTTGGGGAACGGACCTCTCGGGCAGTGAAACACAGCAACGGGCAGTGCTCAACAGCGGTTGACGTCCGTCATGCAGCGGCTGACTCACATGATGCGGCGCGGATGGGCCAGGGTCTCATGCGCCAGATGCAGTCGACGCACCAGCACCTGAATGAAGGCGCGGTCGAAACGGTGCTGGCATTCCGGACTGAGCTGTCCCAGCGAGTCCGGCGTGAAGGACACGGTTGTGCAAAGTCTTGTCACCCGGATGTCGGTGCTGTGGCGGCGCAGCTCCGGGTTCGGCGCCAGGTAGGCCATCTCGCCCACCGAGGTGCCGTCTCCCAGGGTGGCCACCAGCGCGCCGTCGCGCCAGACCTCCACCTCGCCCTGGGCGATGATGTGGAAGGTGTTGCCTTCCTGGCCGCGCTTGTAGAGCAGATGATCGAGCGGATAGCGGCGCCAACGCGCGCGGCGCACCACTTCCCACAATTCCACATCGCCGAAGCTGGCGAAGAACTCCAGGCCGCGCAGCAGGTTGAAGCGTTCCGAATCCTTGACTTCATTGAGCCGGGCCAGCGGCACCAGTTGCTTGGCCACCAGCTCCGACAAGGCCTGACCGAACGACTCCCAATCGGCATGGCGCTCATGCGGATGCTTGGCCAGCGCCTTGAGGATGACCGCGTCCAGCTCGGGCGTCACCCCGCCGCGCTGCCCCTGCAGCGATTGCGGCGCCTGGTGGTAGATCTGATGCATCAGCGCCATCTGGTTGGGGGCGTCGAAGGGCGGGCGGCCGCTGACCAGGTGATAGAGCACCGCACCCAGGGAATAGATGTCCGCCTGCGCGCCGACATCGCCGCCCTCGATCTGCTCGGGCGGCATGAAGGCCAGCGAGCCGACGCGGTGCACCTGGGTCATGTCCGCATTCAGATTCAGCGCGCTGCCGAAGTCGCTGACTTTCACATCGGTGACCTGGCCGGCGCTGTCGAGCACCGCCAGCAGGTTGGCCGGCTTGATGTCGCGATGGATGACGCCCTGGCGGAAGACATAGGAGAGGGCCATGGCGCACTTGAACCCCAGCTCCACGATCTGGTCCAGGGGCAGCAGGCGGTCGCTGCGGCAGAAGTGCTTGAGCGTCAGCCCGTGCACATATTCCATGACCAGGTAGGGCGCGTCGCCGTCCTGCACCGCATCCAGGATCTGCACCACGTTCGGATGCTGCAGCCGGCCGGCCAGGGCGGCTTCGGCGGCGAAGAAACGGATGCTCATCGCATCTTCCTCGCTGGCGGGGCCGGACCAGTGGCGCAGGCGCTTGATGGCGACTTCCTGATTGTGGAAGTCGTCCATCGCCAGGAAGACATCGCTGGTCGCGCCTTCCCCCAGGCGGCGCAGCACCCGGTACTTGCCGATGTGCTCCGGCAGATCGGTGCCGGGCGGCAAGAGCGTGTCGCCGGGAAGGCTGGCGGAGGACGATGGATCGGCGGTCGGGCTCATCAAGTGGTTGATCCTGCCGCAGTGCAGGGTTCACCGGCAAGTCGCATGACGGTCTATTACAGGACACGCCCCCTAAAATGCGACACATGATCCAAGCCAAGCAGGAATTGCTCACCGCCCTGGAGACCGTCCTCCAGGCCCTGAGCCAGGAAGCCGTCACCGCCGGTGCCATCCCGGCCGCCCCCGCGGCCGCCTTCGAGACGCCCAAACAGGCCAGCCACGGCGATTTCGCCTGCACGGCGGCCATGCAGCTGTCCAAGGCGCTGAAGAAGAACCCACGCGAACTGGCGCAGACGCTGATCGCACAGCTGCAGGCCCAGCCGGCGGTGGCGCGATGGGTGGACGCGCTGGAGATTGCCGGCCCGGGCTTCATCAACATCCGGCTCAAGCCCGCCGCCCGCCAGGCGGTGATCGGCGAGGTGCGTGCCGCCGCCGAGGCCTTCGGCGCGCAGCCGGAGCGAGGCAGCTCCGCCCTGGTCGAGTTCGTGTCGGCCAACCCGACCGGGCCGCTGCATGTCGGCCATGCGCGCCAGGCGGCGCTGGGCGATTCGCTGTGCCACCTGTTCGCCACACAGGGCTGGCGGGTCAGCCGCGAGTTCTATTACAACGACGCCGGCGTGCAGATCGCCACCCTGGCCCATTCCACCCAGGCCCGTCTCAAGGGGCTGAAGCCGGGCGATGCGGGCTGGCCGGAATCCGCCTACAACGGCGATTACATCCAGGACATCGCCGAGGCCTTCCTGCGCAAGGAAACCGTCAAGGCCGACGACCGCGAATTCACCGCCTCCGGTGACATCGAGGACCTGGACAGCATCCGCCAGTTCGCCGTGGCCTATCTGCGCCATGAGCAGGATCTGGATCTGCAAGCCTTCGGCCTGCAGTTCGACAACTACTTCCTCGAATCCTCGCTCTACAGCGGCGGGCAGGTGGAGGACGCGGTGTCGCGCATGATCGCCAACGGCAAGACCTATGAAGACGGCGGTGCGCTGTGGCTGCGCTCCACCGACTACGGTGACGACAAGGACCGCGTGATGCGCAAGTCCGACGGCACCTACACCTACTTCGTGCCGGACGTGGCCTACCACGTCAACAAGTTCAAGCGTGGCTTCTCGAAGTGCATCAACATCCAGGGCACCGACCACCACGGCACCATCGCCCGGGTGCGTGGCGGCCTGCAGGCCACCGATGTCGGCATCCCGCAGGGATTCCCGGACTACGTGCTGCACAAGATGGTCACCGTGATGAAGGGCGGCGAGGAGGTCAAGATCTCCAAGCGGGCCGGCTCCTACGTGACCCTGCGCGACCTGATCGACTGGACCAGCCGCGACGCGGTGCGCTTCTTCCTGATCAGTCGCAAGGCAGACACGGAATTCGTCTTCGATGTCGATCTGGCGCTCAAGGCCAACGACGAGAACCCGGTGTTCTACGTCCAGTACGCGCATGCACGGATCTGCTCGGTGCTGCGCAAGGGCGAGGAACAGGGTCATGACATCGCCTCGCTGGGCGATGCCGATGTCTCGCTGCTGACCGCCCCGACCGAGTACGCGCTCATGGGCAAGCTGGCGGACTATCCCCGCATGCTGACCAGTGCGGCACAAGACCTGGCCCCGCATGATGTGGCGTTCTATCTGCGCGACTTGTCCGGCGCTTTCCACAGCTACTATGCGGCCGAACGTGTCCTGAGCGACGACCTGGCCCTGACCCGTGCCCGCCTGGCGCTGCTGGCCGCCACCCGTCAGGTGGTGCGCAATGCGCTGGCGGTGCTGGGCGTCTCGGCGCCGGACACGATGGCTCGAGACAACCAGGAGCATCAATGAGCAAGGACAAGCAGCGCGGCGGCTTCGCCATGGGCCTGATCGTGGGCCTGTTGCTGGGGCTGGGCATTGCGCTGGGCGTGGCCCTGTATGTGACGAAGGCCCCGGTGCCGTTCGTCAACAAGCTGCCGCAGCGCACCGCCGAGCAGGACGCGCAGGAAGCTGAACGCAACAAGAACTGGGATCCGAATGCGCCGCTGGCTGGCCGTGCGGGTGGGAAGACCGCTTCCGGCGTGGTGACGCCGGCGCAGCCGCCGGCCAACACGCCGCCCGCCGCGACCGGCAACGCAGGCAATGCCGCGACGGCCGGCCACAACACCGGCAGCGGCGGCACGCCGGCGGCCCAGGGCGGCGCCTTCACACCGCCTGCGGTGGAGGGGCGTCCCGCCGAGCGCGCTTCCGCCGCGCGGGCCGAGACCCGCACGGCCGACACCGCCAAGCCGGCGGACACCGCCCGCCCCGCGGACGGCACCCGCAGCGGCAGCTATTTCGTCCAGGCCGGTGCCTTCACCCGCATGGAAGATGCCGAGCAACAGCGCGCCAAGCTGGCCATCCAGGGCTTTTCCGCCAAGGTGATGGAGCGTGAACAGTCGGGTCGCACCGTCTATCGCGTCCGCATGGGGCCGTTCGACAGCCGCGATGAAGCGGAAGGCCAGCAGAAGAAACTGGAGTCGGCCGGCGTGGAAGCGAACCTGGTGGCGGCACCGCGCTGAGCGCGGTCCGACCGCGCTCGACGGCTACCAACGACTTCCACTAACGACTGGCACCGCTGCCCGCCCACTCTGCCCGCATTAATACCGGTCTAAGTTTGACTCTCTAGGATCGCCGCGCCGGTATTGGCGCCGGCCACCGCAAAGGAACCCAAGATGAAGCGTCGCGAATTCACTGCCCTCTCCGCCCTGTCGGCCGCCAGCGCCGGCGCTCTGAGCCTGGGCAGCGCGCCCGCGATGGCGCAGGGTGGCCCGGTCGAGGGTCGCCACTACCGTCGCCTGGAGACGCCCATCCCGAGTTCGACGCCCGGCAAGATCGAGGTGATCGAGTTCTTCTGGTATGGCTGCCCGCACTGCTACGTGTTCGAGCCCACCATCGAAGCCTGGGCCAAGCAGTTGCCCGCCGATGTGGTCTATCGCAAGGTCCACGTGGCCTTCCGCGAGAACGTGAAGATCCATCAGCGCCTGTTCTTCACCCTGGAAGTCATGGGCAAGGAAGCGCAGGTCCGTCCGGCGATCTTCAACGCGATTCACCGCGGCGGCCAAAGCCTGAGCGATCCCAAGGCCATGGCCACCTTCCTGGCCCCGCTGGGCGTGGACGCGGCGAAGTTTGTGGAGGTCTACAACTCCTTTACCGTGCAGACCAAGTGTCTGCAGGCGACCAAGCTGCAGGACAGCTACAACATCGACGGCGTGCCGACGGTGGCCATCGGCGGTCGTTTCCTGACCTCGCCCGCGATGGCGGGCTTCGGTCTGCGCGCCAGCGAAGAAGAGCTGGGCCAGCGCTGCATCGCGGTGGCGAACTACCTGATGCCGCTGGCTCGCAAGGGCTGAGCATGCCGCGGACGACCCTCGCGGGTCGGTACTGCCAAGCGCCCCGTGGGGCGCTTTTTTGTGGCCGTCTGGCGGCCGCCGCCCGTCGCTAGGCGCAGGGCCCAGGCCGATCCTGTGACGCTTTGGGCCATGGCGTGCCCCGTGATGCTCCCAAGCGGGTTGTCCCCGATGTCCGGGACGTCCTCATGCGGCTTAATCCAGCCTTTCCTCGTTCCACTGCTGGTTTCCGCGATCCATGGTTCCCCTGGCTTCCGATGGCGCCGCACCCCGCCTGACCCGAGTGCATCAGATCGACCCCTTGGCCTGGGCCCCGCTGCTGGCGGCCAGCGAAGCCGAGGGCTGGCACATGCTTCGACGGTTGATGGACGAATGGCGCACCGGCGCCAATCGCTACGACCAACCTGGCGAATCACTCTGGGCCTGGATGGATGCGCACGGCCAGGTGATCGCCGTGGGCGGACTGAATGTGGAGCCGGCGCCGGGGCGACCCGGGACCGGACGGATGCGTCGTTTCTATGTGCATCCCGCCTGGCGCAGCCATGGCTTGGCGCGGCGACTGGTCGGCGCGGTACTGGCCAGCGCGCAAGGGCATTTCAGCCGCTTGCATGTGAACTGCGAAAGCTCGGCGTCCGCCGACTTCTGGACCCGTTGCGGCTTCGCTCAGGTGGGCGGCATTGACGGGGACGCTCCGGCGCTTCGCCCCGCGCTCTACACCCACGTGCGCTTGCTCCCGCAGTTGCAGGCGGCCTGAACCGCGCGCCGCGGATGCCCGTTCAGGCCGGGCCCCAAGAGATCGGCGAGTCCATCGGCCTGTGTCACGGCCAATGCCGCGCATGCACCTCAGCCACTTGGGGCAGGGCCTCGATGCGCTTGAGCAGCGAGAAGAAGGCGGGCCGATGCTGTTCCAGATGGGGCCGCGTGCCCGACCATTTGGACACGATCCCGGCCATCACATCCAGCGCGCCCGGCTGCGCACCGCTGAGCCAGGGCCGTGCGGGAAACTGATCCGCGAACAAGGTCCAGTGCAGGTGCAGCCGATGGCGTGCCGCCTGGCGCACCGCTTCACGGGATTCGCTGTCCTCCTTTGTGGTGTAGCGCTCCGGATAGTCGGTGATGCTGATGCAGCTGTAGCAATTGGCGGCGATGTAGACCAGGCCGCGAAGGATCTGGTCGCGCGTGGCGTCATTGGCGCCCAGCAGGCCGCTGTCGGGATGGCGCAGGCCCAGATGCATCAGGATGGCGGCGCTTTCGGTCAGCACCTCGCCCTGTGGGGTTCGCAGCGTCGGGATCTGCATCAGCGGGTTGATTCGCTTCAGTTCTTCCTGGGCAGAGGGCGCTTCCCACGACGACGCGTGCACCACCCGATAAGGCTGGCCACACCATTGCAAGGCGATCTCCGCGATGGCCGAGCCAGAGCCCTGGGTGCCATAGAGCACATACGTGGAGGCGTCAGACGCCGGTCCGGCACCGTGCGCTGCGGCCGGGCCGGCAGCATGGGTTGGGGCGGAAGGGTTCATGCAAAGCAGTGTAGGCAGCGTCGATCCGACTGCAAACCTCGACCAATGCCCGTCTTGTCGCAGGGACACTGCCGCGCAAGCGCTGCCGATCCGCGTGCAGGGCAGCGTCGTGGCGCTTCCTGGCGGGTTTTGTGCTGCTGCGCTGGCTGAGGATCGATGATGTCCGGTGGGCGCACTGATTTGTCGACACAGACCCTGGCCGAACGCGCAACAGTGTGGGGCCAGCCCTGATGCAGCGACAAGACACCCAAATGAGGGCATGCGCGACGTGGCGTGCCGACGTCACCCAGCGGAAGCGACTCGCTAGAATCGGGCGCAGAAACGAGCGGTTGTCGCACCGTTGTCGCACCGGATTCGAATGAAACTCATCGGTTCACTCACCAGCCCCTATGTCCGCAAGGTCCGCATCGTCATGGCGGAAAAGAAGCTCGACTACCAGTTCGAGCTGGAGGACGTCTGGGGCAGTGACAACATCCTCAAGATGAACCCGCTGGGCAAGGTGCCTTGCCTGGTCATGGAAGGCCAGGACTCGATCACGGGCGCCATGTTCGATTCGCGGGTGATCGTCGAATATGTGGACACCCTGTCCCCGGTCGGCCGTCTCATCCCCGAACGCGGCCGCGAGCGCTGCGAGGTGCGGACCTGGGAAGCCCTGGCCGATGGCCTGGTGGACGCCTGCGTGGCCGCCCGGCTGGAGGAAACCTGGAGCGGTCGCAGCGACGCCCAGCGCAGCCCCGCCTGGATCGACCGCCAGATGGCCAAGGTGCGCGCCTCGCTGCAGGCCATGGGCCAAGGCCTGGCCGACAAGAACTGGTGCTCCGGCAATCACTTCACACTGGCCGATGTCGCACTCGGCTGCGCGCTGGGCTATCTGGATTTCCGCTTCGCCGACATCGATTGGCGTGCGGCGCATCCCAATCTGGCCCGTCATTTCGAGAAGCTGATGACCCGGTCGAGCTTCCAGGACACGGTACCACCCGCCGCGAGCTGAGCCTGCGAGTGGCCGGACGCGGCTCCTGAGCCCGCCGCGCGCAGGCGGCACCAGCCTCTGCACCTGCTGCACCTGCTGCACCCGCAGGTGCACCTGCACCTGCGCCTGAACCTGCGCCTGAACCTGCGCCCGCACGGCCCAGTACCCACTGCCACCTAGGCGGAGGCGGTGCCTCAGCCAATGGTTGTCCGGCGACCACCCCCTCTTGGGTGGACCACCCCTTCAGAGACCATGACCCTTGGCGGAACCGCTTGTGGTGGCGCATTCTGGCCTCACAATCGCTGCGTCATCGACCGTCCGCTGGGCGGGATGACGCCACGCGCTTGCCGCTGTGGTCTCAATGTCTCAGGATGCGTTTCCGAGGGAGGATGGAATGGGTCTGAAGCGTGTGTTGTCGCCGGTGGGCTGGTTCTTCGGGCGGCTCTGGTGGCTGCTGGACGGTACCCGCCGCGTGGTGCTGAATCTCTTGTTCCTGCTGTTGTTGATCGTGCTGCTGTGGGCAATGTTCTCGCGCGGCAAGGTGCAGCAGGAAAAGACCACCCTGGTGCTGGACATCCAGGGCGACGTGGTCGAGCAGTTCTCGGGGTCGGCACGCGATCAGGCGATGGCGCAACTGCGTGGCGAGTCCCGCCAGCAGACCCGACTGCGTGACCTGCTCGCGGTGCTGGACGCCGCAGCCAAGGACGACAAGGTCGTCCAGGTGCTGCTGGACCTGGACAACATGGGCAGCGCCAGCCCCGCCACGCTGCATGAGATCGAATCCGCGCTCACCCGTTTCAAGCAGAGCAAGAAGCCGGTGGTGGCCTTTGCCAATGCCTATGACCAGCGCAGCTACTACATCGCCGCGCAGGCCAATGAGGTCTACCTGCACCCGATGGGGTCGCTGAGCATCGAGGGCTATGGGCGCTATCGCAACTACTACAAGGACGCGCTGGATCGACTGGGTGTGGCCGCCAACGTGATCCGCGTGGGCACCTACAAGAACTTCGCCGAACCCTACTTCGCCAACGGTCCGTCCGAAGCCTCGATCGAGTCGGAGAGCTACCTCTACAACGAGCTGTGGGCCCGCTATCAGGACGGCGTCGAGAAGGCGCGCAAGCTGGAGAAGGGGGCGATCGCCAAGGCCATCGAGGAACTGCCGGAACGCCTGGCGGCGGTCGGTGGCGACGGCGCCAAGCTCGCGCTGCAGGAAAAGCTGATCGACGGCATCAAGACCCGCGACCAGGTGCGTGAGCTGCTGGAGCAGCGCGGCGCCAAGGACGACAAGCAACTGCGCGCCATCAACCTGGGCGCTTATGTGGCGCAGTTGCCGCCGCAACTGCCCAAGCCCGAGGGCCAGGTCGGCATCGTCGTGGCCGAAGGCGAGATCGTCGATGGCCAGGCCGCGCCCGGCCGCATTGGTGGCGACTCCACCTCGCGTCTGATTCGCCAGGCCCGAGAAGACGACCGGATCAAGGCCGTGGTGCTGCGCGTCAATTCGCCGGGCGGCAGCGCCTTCGCCTCCGAACTCGTGCGTCGCGAGCTGGAGCTGACCCGCGCGGTCGGCAAGCCGGTCGTGGTGTCGATGGGCGGGGTCGCGGCGTCGGGCGGCTACTGGATCTCGATGTCGTCGGACGAGGTCATCGCCGATGCGGCCACCATCACCGGCTCGATCGGTGTGGTGGGCATGCTGCCCACCGGCGAGAAGCTGATGGAGAAGCTGTCGATCCACACCGGGGGCTACACCACCACCTGGCTGGCTGGCGGCTATGACCCGCGCCGGCCGCTGGATCCGCGTCTGGCGGCGGTGGTGAAGTCCAGCATCGAACACACCTATGCCGACTTCACCGGCAAGGCCGCCCAGGCGCGCAAGAAGACGCCCGATCAGATCGACGCGGTCGGCCAGGGCCGGGTGTGGACCGGTTCCCAGGCGCTGGAGCGTGGCCTGGTGGACAAGCTCGGCAGCCTGAACGACGCCATCGTCAGCGCCGCGAAGCGCGCCAAGCTGGGCGATGCCCCGACGGTGCGTTATGTCGAGGCGGAGCGCGGCCCGCTGGAGCGGGTGCTCAGCAGCGTCACCGATGCCGCAGCGCCCACGCTGCGGGCCTCCGTGCTGCAGGCGCTGGGCGGCATTCCGCAGTTGCCCGTGCCGCTGCGCGAAGCCCAGGCCGACATGACCTGGCTGGCCGAGCAGGCGCGTGCCCAGGCCGAAGGCCCGGCGAGTGCGAGGGCCCCGGTGAAGGCGATCGTGCACTGCCTGTGCGTGGCGCCTTGAGATGCTGCGTGCGCTGCGTGCGCTGCGTGCGCAGCGTGTGCTGATCGCGTCTCGTCACGGACCGCGCGCGGTGGGGCGCGTGGTCAGGTCCGCGATCACCGGGCTCGCTGGGATCGCTGGGATCGTTCAGATCGCGGTGACCTGATCCCCAGGGATCCGCGGCCTCGCGGTCTCCACAAGGCCGCGGTCGAGGATCTGACCGAGGTCGTGGCTATACTTCCTCTCCATGGCGCCGATTTGTCCGGCTTGCGGGCGCCTTAGAAATGCAGCTAAAGGGGGACACCCGATCCACAGATCGAACCCGGTGTTCCGCTTCAAGCAGCGGCGCCGGGTTTTTTGTTGCCGTGCTCCGACGAAGACGCCGGGGCGCGGTGCGGTCAGAGGAAGAGGTGGGTTATGGGTTCCGTCGGTGACGTCACACCGCAGCGACTCCTGTTCGACGAGGCTTTGCCGCTGCGCAGCGGTGCCCGCATCAGCGACTACGAGCTGATGGTGGAGACCTACGGTCGACTCAATGAAGACAAGTCCAACGCGGTGCTGGTGTGCCATGCGCTCAATGCCAGCCACCATGTGGCCGGCACCCATGCGGGCGTTGAAAAGAGCGAGGGCTGGTGGGACAACCTGGTCGGTCCCGGCAAACCGCTGGACACCGACAAGTTCTTCGTCATCGGCATCAATAACCTGGGCTCGTGTTTCGGCTCGACCGGCCCGATGCATCTGAATCCGGAGACCGGGCGGGTGTATGGGGCGGACTTCCCCGTGGTCACCGTGCAGGACTGGGTGGATGCGCAGGCGCGGGTGCTCGATCGATTCGGCATCCGCAAGCTGGCCGCGGTGCTGGGCGGCTCACTGGGCGGGATGCAGGCCCTGGATTGGTCGCTGCGCTATCCGGACCGGATGGGCCATTGCATCGCGGTGGCCACGGCGCCCAACCTGTCGGCGCAGAACATTGCCTTCAACGAGGTGGCGCGACGGGCGATCATCACCGACCCCGAGTTCCACGACGGCTTCTTCTACGAGCACGGTGTCCTGCCGCGCCGCGGCCTGCGGGTGGCCCGCATGATCGGCCACATCACCTACCTGAGCGACGACGTGATGGAGGAAAAATTCGGCCGCCAGATGCGTTCCGCCGAGCTGGGCTATTCCACCCACGACATCGAGTTCCAGATCGAAAGCTACCTGCGCTACCAGGGCGACAAGTTCAGCGAGTATTTCGATGCCAACACCTACTTGCTGATCACCCGCGCACTGGATTATTTCGACCCCGCGCGAGAGCATGGCGGCGACCTCAGTCGCACCTTCGCCAGTGCCAACTGCAAATACCTGGTGGTCAGCTTCACCACCGACTGGCGCTTCTCGCCGGCGCGATCCCGCGAGATCGTGAAGGCGTTGCTCGACAACAAGCGCGACGTGTCCTATGCGGAGATCGATGCGCCGCATGGCCATGACGCCTTCCTGCTGGACGATCCCCGCTACCACGGCGTGCTGCGGGCCTACTTCGAGCGCATCGCCACGGAGTTTGATCCGCCGCTGCCCTCGCAACCCTTGACCGCACAGGTGGCGGCATGAGCGACCGTGCGGTGATGGAGATGATTGCGGCGCTGGTGCCGGCCGGCGCCCGGGTGCTGGACCTGGGCTGCGGCACCGGCGAATTGCTGGCGCATCTGCAGGCCGCCAAGGGCTGCACCGGCTACGGCGTGGAGCTGGACGACGCGAATGTGCTGGCCTGCGCCCAGCGCGGCGTGAATGTGATCCAGCTCAATCTCGAAGAAGGGCTGGCGATCTTCGAGGACCAGAGCTTCGATGTGGTGCTGCAGCTCGAAACCCTGCAGAACCTGCGCAACACCGAAGCCATGCTGCGCGAGACGGCGCGGGTGGGGCGCATGGGCATCGTCAGCTTCCCCAACTTCGCGCACTGGCCCAACCGGTTGCAGGTGTTGGCCGGGCGCATGCCGGTGACCCGTGTGCTGCCCTACCAGTGGTATGACACGCCCAACATCCGCGTCGGCACCTATGCCGATTTCGAGGTGCTGGCCCGCAAGTGCGGCCTTCGGGTGCTGGACAGTTTCGGCGTGCAGAACGGCCGTTCAGTGCGCCTGCTGCCCAACCTGATGGCCAGCATGGCGGTGTTCAAGTTCGATCGGGACTGAGCCGGGCCGCGCTGGTGGCAGCCGGTGCGCGCAGCCAGTCGGGCGCGTGCTGGCCGAACCCTCTAGGCCTCATACCGTCCCAACCGCACCATGGTCTGCCCCGCCTGCCCGGCGCGGTGCGAGGGCATGACCAGCACGCAGTCGTCGTGCGGCGTGACAAAGCGGTGGCCCTGGTCCTCCGCCAGCAGGGTGCCGGCGCGCGGGATCACCATCAAGTGATGGGTGGGCATCAGGAACTGGAAGGCCTGGCTGCGCGCCGCGATGCCTTCGCCAACCCGCAACAGTCGCTGCCGCGGCGGCAACGGGCAGCGCAGGTGGGCGTCGGCCCAGGCCGCATCCACCATCCCCAGATGGCGAAGGAAGCGCAGCGAGACGTCAATGGCCATCTCTGCCGACACCGCTTCCCAGTGCGCCCCACATTCGATCAACAGCGCCTGCCGGGGACTGGCGGGATCGGCAAAGCCGCCGCGGTCGATCAGACGCAGGCCGCCTGCGTGGCCGGTGTCCACCAGCAAGGTCTCCGGCTGGCCGAGCGCGCGGGCCAGCGACAGGCTCTTGTCGGTCATGCCGCAGATGGCCAGCGGCGGGGCACCGGCTTCCTGCATCGAGTGCAGGTCCAGGAGCACGTCGGCGCTGTCGATGAACGGGCGCAGTTCGCGCGCCCGGCGCAGCTCGAGGGTGTCGCCCGGGCCGTGGAGTACGGCGTCTTCCCAGACCCGGTTCAGATCCTCGTCCACACACCGCGACTCGAACGGGGAACGGGCGTCAAAGCGGTTGAAGGCCGCCATGTTGGCGAAGGCCAGCACCAGCCGCCCGTGCAGCGGCCGCACATCCTGGCGCAGCAGCCAATCCAGCGCGATGGCGCCGCACAGCTCGTTGCCATGGGTCAGCGCCTGCAGCATGACGGTCGGCCCCGGGCGGCCCGACGCCCGCACATGGACATGGTCCACCCCGCTGCCGCCCTCGCGCCAGGGGCGCAGGTCGGGCGGTGCGAGTTGCAGGTCGATGGTGTGGTCGTGGGGCGTCGGAAGCGACATGGCGGTGCGGCGATGAAGCCGAGGTCAGGGGCGTGGCAGGCGCACGCCGGGTCCGGCCAACCGGATCGCCTGCAAAAAAAACCAGTGTAGGCCCGCCGATCCGGCCGTCCGCAGCCTCAAGCTTTCTACACTCCCGTCCCATGAAAACTCTGAGCGGCCATGACGGCCTGCCGCTGCACTGGCGGGAATGGGGCGCCGACGCATCAACACCGGCCCGTGGCACGGTGCTGATCGTGCACGGACTGGGCGAGCACATCGGGCGCTATGACGCCGTGGCCCAGCGCTTCAACGACTGGGGCTGGCATGTGGCCGGCTACGACCAGCGCGGCCATGGTGCCTCGGGCGGGCCCCGCGGCGACATCCCGACCGCGGACGCCCTGCTGCGCGACCTCGCCTGCGTGATCGATGCGGTCCGCGCCGATGCCCGGATGGGGCAGGGTCCGCTGCTGGTGCTGGGCCACAGCATGGGCGGCGTGGTGGCGGCGCGATTCGTGGCCGGACAGGTGCTGGCGGCGGATGGCAGCGCTCGCCCGGACTGGTCGCGCCCGGTGGAGGGCCTGGTGCTCAGCTCGCCGGCGCTCGATGCGGGCCTGTCCGGCCTGCAGCGGGCGATGTTGGCGGTGTCGTTGCCCACAGTGCCGCACCTGGCGGTGGGCAACGGGCTGAATCCGGCCTGGATCTCCCGCAGTCCCGAGGTGGTCCAGGCCTACCGGAACGACCCGCTGGTGCATGACCGCATCACCCCGACGCTGGCCCGGATGATTGCCGACTTCGGCGCCCCGGTGCTGGCCGTGGCCCCGCGCTGGCCGGTGCCCACCCTGCTGATGTGGGCCGGCGCGGACCGCTGCGTGGCACCCGCGGGCAGCGCCGCTTTCGCCAAGGCGGCGCCTGCCGGGGTGCAGGCGGTCGGCTTCCCGGGCCTGTTCCATGAGATCTTCAACGAACCGGAGCGCGAGCAGGTCTTTGGCTGTCTGAAGACCTGGGTGGCCGCTCGCTCCTAGAATCCACCGTCTGACATGGCGGCTGATCCGGCCGCACAGGAGAACCGCATGAACGCACGTGATCCGTCGTTGCCGCTGCAAGCCGATGAGGTGAGCGCCCTGGGCGCCTTCGCCGAACAAGTCTGGGACCGGGAGATCGTCCCCGCGCTGACCGACTACATCGCCATTCCCGCCAAGAGCCCGATGTTCGATGCCGACTGGCAGTCGAACGGCTACATCGACCGCGTGGTGCGCGATGCCGCCCAGTGGGTCGAGAGCAAGAAGCTCAGCGGGCTCAAGCTCGAAGTGATCCGGCTGGAAGGCCGCACCCCGGTGATCTTCTTCGAGCTGCCGGCCACCCGGACCGACAGTCAGGACACGGTGGTGCTCTACGGCCATCTGGACAAGCAACCCGAATTCAACGGCTGGCGCGCCGACCTGGGCCCCTGGACGCCCAAGTACGAGGACGGCAAGCTCTATGGCCGCGGCGGTGCCGACGACGGCTACGCCGTCTATGCCTCGCTGACTGCGCTGATGGCGCTGGATCAGCAGAATGTGCCGCGCCCGCGCTGCGTCGGCCTGATCGAGAGCTGCGAAGAGTCCGGCTCCTACGACCTGCCGGCCTACATCGACCTGCTCAAGCCGCGGCTGGGCAATGTCTCGCTGGTGGTCTGCCTGGACTCCGGCGCCGGCGACTATGACCGCCTGTGGATGACCACCTCGCTGCGCGGCATGGTGTCGGGCATCCTCAAGGTCGAGGTGCTGACCGAAGGCATCCATTCCGGCGATGCGTCGGGCGTGGTGCCGTCGTCGTTCCGCGTGCTGCGCCAGGTGCTGGACCGGCTGGAGGATTCCAAGACCGGCCGCCTGCTGCCCGAGAGCTTCCATTGCGAGATTCCCGGTGCGCGCCTGGACCAGGCCCGCGCCACCGCGGCCATCCTCAAGGAGGAGGTCTACAAGCGCATGCCCTGGGCCTGCGGCGCGGACGGCGGCCCGGTGCTGCCGGTGACCAGTGACCCGGTCGAGGTGCTGCTGAATCGCACCTGGCGTCCGACGCTGTCGGTGACCGGTGTGGACGGATTCCCCGAGCTCAAGAGCGCCGGCAATGTGCTGCGGCCCTACACCGCCTTCAAGTTGTCGCTGCGACTGCCGCCGCTGGTGGATGGCAATGAGGCCGCCCTGCGGCTCAAGGCGCTGCTGGAAGACAACGCGCCCTACAACGCCAAGGTCAGCTTCGTGCCGGACGGTCGCGCCGGTGCCTATGGCGCCACCGGCTGGAACACGCCTGACCTGGCCCCCTGGCTCAGCCAGGTGCTGGACGATGCCAGCCAGGCCCATTTCGGCTCGCCGGTGGGCTACATCGGACAGGGCGGCACCATTCCGCTGATGAGCATGTTGCAGAAGGGCTTCCCGGCGGCGCAGATGATGGTCTGCGGCGTGCTGGGTCCCAAGAGCAATGCCCACGGCCCCAACGAGTTCCTGCATGTGCCCTACGGCAAGCGGCTGACGGCAGCCGTGGCCCAGGTGATTGCCGCGCATCCGTAAGCGCGGCCGCTGATCGACGGCGGATCGGCCGCGAAGGCGGCGGAAGGAGCGTCATGGACCAGGTCAAGGCGATGCGGGTGTTCACCCGCGTCATCGACGAAGGCAGCCTCGCCGGCGCGGCGCGGGCCCTGGATCTGGCGCCCGCCGTGGTGACGCGGCTGGTGGCCGAGCTGGAGGAGCACCTCGGTGCCCGGCTGCTCAACCGCACCACCCGCCGGCTGTCGCTGACGGATGTGGGGGAGTCCTATCTGGAGCGCTGTCGGCGCATCCTGAGCGACATCGAGGAGGCCGAAGCCCTGGCCACCGCTGCGGTGACCGAGCCCCGCGGCAACCTGCGGGTGCTGATGCCGCCGGCCATCGCGGTGCATCAGCTGGCACGCCACCTGGCGCGGTTCCATGCGATGTATCCGCTGGTCAGCCTGGAGCTGGTGGCATCGGGACCGGTCGACACCCTGGACGACAGCTTCGACATCACCGTCATCAGCACCCGGGTCCCGTTGCAGGGCGAGTTCATCGCCAAGCGCCTGGCCCGCACCGAGGTGATCATGTGCGCGTCGCCGGAGTACCTGGCGCGTCGCGGTCGGCCGCAGCATCCGTCCGAGCTCAAACAGCATGACCTGGTGCTGCCGCCGATCCATGAGCTCTCCCGCGGCGTGACCTTCGAGCGCTGCGGCGTCGACGGCGAGCCGGCCGAGAGCTTCTTCACCATCCCGTCGCGGCCGGTGATGACGACGTCCTCGGTCGACACCAAATATGCCTGCGCCCTGCACGGTGTGGGCGTGGCCGGCCTGCCATCGTTCGTGGTGGGCGATGCGTTGATGGAGGGCGCGCTGGAACGGGTGCTGTCCCAGTGGCGCATCTACAGCTATTCGCTCTGGGCGGCGATGCCGACCCGCAAGTTCGTGCCCGCGCGCACCCGCGCCTTCCTGGATTTCCTGATCGAGGTGTTCGGCGGCCAGGACGAGGATCCCTGGCTCGCCGCAGCCGGTTGTCCGACCATCGCGGCGGGGAAGGCCGCGGCGGCGACCCGCGCGGCAGCTGCCGCATCGACGGCATCCACCGCGTCGACCGCATCAGGAGGCACCGCCGCCGCAGCCCCTTCCGGGGCCGTCTCGACGGCGGGCGCCTCTGCTGCGACCACTCAGTCGCCCGCGGCTGATGCAGCGGCTGACACAGCGGCTGATGCGGCCGTGATCTCCGCTTCCGCCGCTAGCGCAGGCTGAAGCCGGTCTGCATCATCTGCGGTTGCAGGTCTTCCATCAGCCGCACCAGCGGCGTGAGTTCCATGTAGCGGCTCGCGGTCTTCACCACATAGGCATAGAAGCGTGGCAGGTCCTCCGCATAGTGCGGCTTGCCGTCGCGCAGCTTGAGTCGGCAGAAGATGCCCAGGATCTTCAGATGGCGCTGCAGCGCGGTCCATTCCAGCGCCCGCCAGAACAGGCCGAAGTCCTGTGCCATGGGGTGCGGGTCCGGGCCATCCGCGTGGGCGGCGGTCGATGGATCGATGCCGAACAGGCCGGCGCTGCGGGCGCCTTCCCAGTAACGCACCGCCCAGTCCAGCTCCTCGGCCTCATCCCAGGTCAGGAAGGCGTCGCGGAGCAGGGAGGCGAGGTCGTAGGTGATCGGGCCCAGCACCGCATCCTGGAAGTCGAGGATGCCGGGGTTGAGCGGTGCGGCGGCTGCGTCGGGCGCGATGTTGGTGGGCGCGGTGTCGTCTGACGTGGGGGACGCCGAGCGGCAGACCATCAGGTTGCGCGCCATGTAGTCGCGGTGCATGGGCACCATCGGCTGGGCGGTGATGTTGGCGACCAGCAGGGCGACCGTGCGGTTCCATTGTTCGAGCTGTCGCTCATTCCACTGCTTGCCGTGATGGGCCTGGACGCACCAGTCGACAAAGATCTGCAGCTCGCGCCGCACGAACGCTTCATCGAAGCGCGGCAGCGAAGCGCCCGCCGCGCAGCCCTGCCAGCGCAGCAGGGCGGTGGTGGCGTCGCGCATCAGGGAACTTGCCGTGGCCATGTCCTGCGCGACTTGCGCCGCGCGCAATGCCTCCAGATAGCCCAGCGACCCCAGGTCTTCCATCAGCACGAAGCCCTGGTCCTCGTCCTGCGCCAGCAGACGCGGCACGTGCAGGCCGCATCCGGTCATCAGCGCGGCCACCTCCATGAAGGGACGCACCTGGTTGGGCGTGGCTGGCGCATCCATGACCACCAGGCTGCCGCCATCGGCGGTGCGCAGTCGCAGATAGCGGCGGGAGCTGGCATCGCTGCTGGCCAGCGTCAGGGTGTCGGGCCGCAGGCCGAGGCGGTCCACCAAAGGGGCCAGCCATTGCTGGAACCGGGCGGCACGGTCGGCGTCGGGCCACAGCGCGGGCGAGTCGGAGGCAGTCATGCGGGGTCGGGGCGAGAGGCCGGCGGTGGGGGTGAACGCGCAGGGCGCGAAGGAATCGGAACAGGGGCACACTGAATTCGGCCAACGGCCCGGCGGCACCGCAAGCGCGGGCCCGGCGCGGAGCCCGGGCTCGTGGATAATGATTCTACAAACCCCCGGGCAGCGCGGCGTGACTCGCGCGGCCGCCTGTCCCATGCACGACGCCCCCGCCAGACGCCGCCCTGCCTTGATGCGCTCCTCGGTTCCCCGCCTCCGCCCCTTGCCCCTGGCCGTCCTGCTGGCGGTGGCGCTGCCCGCGTCGCCGGTGGCGTGGGCTCAGGAATCCGCTGGCGAAGGCCTGGCGCTCAAACCCAGCAAGCAGCTCAATCAGACCCGTCGCAAGGACCTGCGTCCGGCGATGGCGCTGAGTGCGGACCGGATCACCACCGAGGTGGACCAGCGCTCCGAGGCCCAAGGCGATGTGCAACTGCGCTATGGCAACCTGCTGCTCAAGACCAAGACGCTGACCTACGACCATGCCCAGGACCTGGCCACGGCGCAGGGCGATGTCGAGCTGAGCCAGAACGGCGCCATCCTGCGCGGACCGACGCTCAGCCTGTTCGTCGACCGCTTCGAGGGTCAGCTCGACAGCCCCACCTATTTCTTCTCCACCACCGGCGGCAGCGGCAGTGCGAAGGCGCTGCACTTCCTCGGCGACCAGCGCATGCGGGCCGATGAGGCCACCTACAGCACCTGCCCGGTGTCCGAGGACGGCGAACGCAAGCGCGACTGGGAGCTCGTCACCAAGAGCCTGCGCCTGGACTTCGAGGCGGGTGAGGGCGAGGCCACCGGCGCGGTGCTGCGCTTCCTGGGCGTGCCCATCCTGGCCGCACCGTCGCTGAGCTTCCCGCTGGGCGATCAGCCCAAGTCCGGCCTGCTGCCGCCCAACGTCAACATCGACAACCGCAGCGGCTTCGAATTCGGCCAGCCGTATTACTGGAGCATCGCGCCGAATCGGGATGCGACCTTCACGCCGTATGTGATGACCAAGCGCGGCGCCGGCGTGGACAGCGAGTTCCGTTTCCTCGAGCCCGCCCACCGCGGCCAGATCAATCTGGCCTGGCTGCCGAATGACCGGGTGATGGGTCGGTCGCGCTGGGACCTGCGGCTGCAGAACGACGGCGACATCACGCCCAACTGGCGCTACCAGATCAACTCGGAGCGAGTCTCCGACAACGACTACTGGAAGGATTTCCGCCGCCGCATGAGCAGCCAGACGCCGCGTCTGCTGCAGTCGGACTACCGCACTCAGCGCGACTTCGACTTCAACTGGGGCGATGTCCAGGCCTATGCCCGGGTGCAGCGCTGGCAGCCGTTGCAGGTCACGGAGACGGTCGACCAGTTCGCCTCCCCGTATCAGCGATCGCCGCAGATCGGCGTGCGACTGCAGACCGAGGCTGACGACTCGGTGCTGGCCGGCTATTTGCCGACCGGCCGCGGTGCCCGTCTGGAAGGGGGCGTGGAGGTCGAGTACAACCGCTTCGACCTGCCCAGCGGCGCCCTGACCAGCCAGACGCAGACCGGCGAGCGGATGCACATGCTCGGCCATGTGAGCCTGCCGATGAGCGGCGCGGCTTGGTGGCTGATTCCGAAGGTGTCGTTCAATTCGGCCAGCTATCACGTGGACGAGACGCTGGCCAACGGCCAGCGCTCGATCAGCCGCACCATCCCGACCTTCAGCATCGACCACGGCTGGATCCTGGAGCGCAACACCACGCTGTTCGGCCAGGACGCCCGCCAGACGCTGGAACCGCGCGTGCTCTACCTGAACACGCCCTACCGCGACCAGTCCTTCGTTCCCAATTTCGATGCGGCACCGCGCGACTACAACTTCGACTCGGTGTTCGCCGAGAACCAGTTCTCCGGCGTCGACCGGGTGAGCGATGCGCACATGGTGGCCTTCGGTGCCACCTCGCGCTGGATCGAGAACGAACGCGGCGAAGAGCAACTGCGCCTGGGCATGGTCCAGCGCTATCTGCTGCGTGACCAGCGGATCTCGCCGGACGGTACGCCGCAGACCCATCGGCTGTCCGATGTGGTGTTGCTGGGCTCCGCCCACCTGAACCAGGCCTGGTGGACCGACAGCACGCTGCAGCTGAATTCCTCGGACGGCAAGGTCGAGCGAACCGTGCTGCGCCTGCGCTATTCGCCGGGACCGTTCCGCACGCTGAGCGCGTCCTATCGACTGGCCCGCGGCCAGAGCGAACAACTGGAGCTGGCCTGGCAATGGCCGCTGTTCGGACCGGACCGCAAGGCGGTCACCGGCGGCCCGGGCTGCCAAGGCGCCTGGTATGGCGCCGGCCGGCTGCAGTATTCGATGCGTGACAAGCGCTTCACTGATTCCGTGATCGGCGCGGAATACGACTCTGGTTGCTGGATCCTGCGCATCGGCGCGGAACGCCAGGCGACCGGTCGCGCCGAGACCAATACCCGATTGATGCTGCAATTGGAGCTCGTCGGTCTGTCCCCGCTGGGCTCCAATGCGCTGAAAGTGTTGAGAGACAATATTCCGGGTTACCGTTCGCTGAGCTCGGAACGCTCGGCCTTTGGCACTTATGACTGAATTGCGTTCGATGCGAAATTTCAAGCAGGTGGCAGCCGCCACGCTCGTCCTGTCCGCGATGGCGGGCACCGCGTCGTGGGCGCAAGACAGCCAACCCCCTGCCGCCGCGCCCACCGCGGTCGCGCAGGTCACGACACCCGCCGCCGCGCCGGCCGCAGCAGCCTCGGCCACCACCTCGACCACCGCCGCGAGCCGTCCCCCGTTGGAACCCCGCACCCTCAAGCCCGGCGACTACATTGCCGCGGTGGTGAACTCCGACATCGTGGCCGCGTCTGAAGTCGTGCAGCGCACCGAGCGCATGCGTGACGAGGCCCGCCGCCGCGGCGACACGCCGACCAATGAGCTGCTGCACAAACAGGCGCTGGACAGCCTGATCGACGAGCGCGTGCTGGTGACCTATGCCCGCGAGAACGGCCCGCGCGTCGACGAGCCGGAACTGGACCGCGTGGTGGCCAACGTGGCCACGCAGAACAAGCTGTCCATGGACGAGCTCAAGAAGCGTCTGGCCGCAGACGGCATCGACTTCCGCCGCTTCCGTGAGAACCTGCGCGACCAGATGCTGAGCGAGCGGGTGCGTGAACGCGAGGTGCAGGGTCGGATCCGCGTCACCGACGGCGAGATCGACAAATACCTGGATGAACGCCAAGCCGCGCTGCAGGACCGGGCGCAACTGAACATCGCTCAGATCCTGGTCCCGGTGCCGGAAGATGCGGCGCCTGCGCTGGTCGCAGAACGTCGAGCCCGCGCGGAAGCGGCCCTGGAACGGGTGAAGGCCGGCGAAGACTTCGCCAAGGTGGCGCGTGAGGTCTCCGAGGATGCGAACAAGGCCCGTGGTGGTGAAATCGGCCTGCGCGCCGGCGACAAGCTGCCCGACGTGTTTGTCGAGGCGGTGCGCGACCTCAAGGAAGGCGAGGTGCGCCAGGTGCTGCTGCGTTCCGGTGCTGGCTTCCATGTGCTGAAGCTGATCGAGCGCCAAAGCGGCAAGGCCTCGATCAACACCGTGGTGCAGACCCGGGCCCGCCACATCCTGCTGCGCCCCTCCGAACAACTGAGCCCCGAGCAGGCCACTCGCCGCCTGACCGAGTTCAAGCGCGCGATCGAATCCGGCCGCGCCACCTTCGAGCAGCTCGCGCGTGCCAACTCCGAGGACGGCAGTGCTCAGGAGGGCGGCGATCTGGGTTGGGTCTCGCCGGGCAGCTTCGTGCCCGAGTTCGAGGAAGCCATGGATGCGCTGCCGCTCAAGGGCATCAGCAATCCGGTGCCGTCGCGTTTCGGCGTCCACCTGATCCAGGTGATGGAGCGTCGCGATGTGGTGCTGGACACCAAGCAACTGCGCGACCAGGCGCGCCAGGCCCTGCGTGAGCGCAAGTACGACGAAGCCTATGGCGACTGGATGAAGGACCTGCGCGCGCGCGCCTTCGTCGAGACCCGCGAATGGCTGGACTGACCGTTCAAGGCTGAGTCGTCATGGGACATGTCGCGCGCAAGCGCTTTGGTCAGCACTTCCTGACCGACAAGAGCGTCATCGGCGCCATCATCGACGCCATCGCCCCCGGCGAGAACGAGGCCATGGTGGAGATCGGCCCGGGTCTTGGCGCGATGACGCTGCCCTTGCTGGCGCAACTTCCGGCGAGCAGCCAGCCGCTGACCGTGGTCGAGCTGGACCGCGATCTGGCGGCCCGGTTGCGCAAGCGCGGGGACCTGACCGTCATCGAGTCCGACGTGCTGAAGGTGGACTTCGGTGCGCTGGCGACCGAGCGCGGCCAGTCGCTGCGGGTGGTCGGCAATCTGCCCTACAACATCTCGTCGCCCATCCTCTTCCACTTGCTGCAGTTCGTGGATCAGGTGGTGGACCAGACCTTCATGCTGCAGAAAGAGGTCGTCGATCGCATGGCCAGCGGCCCAGGCAGCAAGGACTACGGCCGGCTCAGCGTGATGCTGCAGTGGCGCTACCAGGTGGATGCGCTGTTCGACGTGCCGCCAGAGGCTTTCGATCCACCGCCACGGGTCAACTCCGCCATCGTGCGCATGATCCCGCATGCCCAGCCCGCATCGCTGGACGAGGCATTGCTGAGCGAGATGGTGGCCTCGGCATTCTCGCAACGCCGGAAATTGCTGCGGCACAGCTTGGGGCGCTGGCTCGAGGCGCGCGGCTTCCAGGGCGAATTCGATTTGCAGCGCCGGGCCGAGGAAGTGCCGGTGCAGGAATTCGTCGCGCTGGCGCAGTCGCTCTGACGGTTCCCAGGCAACCTGAGGCAGCGTGGCCCGTGGGGGGCAGCGCTCAGCCCCAACGCAGACCTTCGAAACGTAGGCCGTGTTCATATCCATGGCCACCGGCTCAATACGGCCGCAGCCGCGATACCCCAAGGATTCAAGGAACGGTCGGATGGCCGCCCTGGTGCGACCTTGGGCCACGAACAGCACCCGACGCGTGTCGGCATCCAGGACCACGCTGGCGTAGCGATGGCCCTTGAACAGGGCAGGCTCATCCATCTCCAAGCGCCGGGTGAGCCGGCTGTGTCGATCCAGCCATGACATCTGCTGCAAGCACCGTCCGCAGTGCGGGCAGTCCAGCCTCAGCACCTGCACCTGCACATGCAACTCGACGCGACGCCCGAGCATCGGCAGGTCGCGCACGCGTTGATGGACGCGCTCGTGCACTCGATTCACACGCCGCTGACATCGCCCGCAGTGCAGCTTGTGCTTGGGCAACGGCTCCAGTCTCACACGCCCAGTGTGTTCGTCGGAATACGCATTGACGACGCCGAATCCCTCCCAGAACGGGAGCCAGCTCGTAATCTTTACCCATGGAGCGGTGCTTTCGGATTGGATGGTTGGTCGCACAAACATCATCTCCGAGCAGTCACCGCGCTTCTACTTGGGCAGACTCAAGGCATCCCCTTCTTCCGTGAAGAACCAAAAAAAGCCCCGACATCTTGCGATGACAGGGCTTCGAATTTGGCTCCTCGACCTGGCCTCGAGCCAGGCACCTACCAATTAAAAGTCCGAGGTGACGAGCGCCATGGGGGGGGAGTAGCGTCATCGACCTCCCCATTTTGGGTGTGTCACCTGGCATTCACCTGCGAGCAATCCTTCATACAATCCGCCCGCTCCGGGGCGTCAGACCCTGGCGACTCGAGGGAGAAATCACATGCAACGCTTCTTGGGCAAGGCGCACCACGCCCTGCTGTCTTCGTTCGTACTTCTTGCCCTGTCCGCCTGCGGCGGCGGCGGCTCGGACACCCCCAACCAGCCCCCGCGTGTCGCCGTGCTCAGCAGCGGCGATGTGCGCGCGAACGCTGCGAGCGACAGCATGGGCGTCAGCCTGGGCGGCTTGGTCCGCCTGGATGCCGGCAGCAGCGTCGATCCGGACAAGGACGCGCTCACCTACAGCTGGACCCTCACCAGCAAGCCCGCCAGCAGCACCCTGGCCATTGCCGATGCCGCCGTGCAGGTGCTGGAGTTCCACCCCGACGTGCTGGGCTCGTATGTCTTCTCCCTGAAGGTTACTGACGCCCGCAACGGCCAGGCCACGCAGCAAGTGACCGTGGTGGCGGACAACACCCCGCCGACGCCCGGCGCGGTGGTCCAGGTGACCCCGGTGGTGATGCAAGCCGCGTCCAGCACCATCACGACATCAGTGGGCTATGTGGTCCAACTGGACAGCAGCAGTGCCAGCGACCCGGAAGGGGCCATCGCCTCTCGTGCGTGGACGCTGGTCAGCCGACCGAACGCCAGCACCGCGACCCTGAGCAGCACCGCGGCGGTCACCACTATCTTGCAACCGGACGTCCTGGGTGACTACGTCGTCAAGCTTGTGGTCACCGACGCCGCCGGCGCGAAGTCGGAAAAGCTGACCACGATCCGCGCCAACAACCGCGCGCCCACCGCCGCCATCGCCTCCAATGCGACGCCTGTGGCGCTGCCGACGGCCCCCGGTTTCAAGGTGCCGGTCGGCACCATCGTGACCTTCCGCGGCGACAGCAGCATTGACGCCGACGGCGACGCGCTCACCTACCTGTGGAGCCTGGACAGCCGCCCCAACGGCAGCACCGCCTCGCTGTCCAGCCTGAGCGCCGCCACGCCCGCCATCACCCCGGATGTGGGAGGCAACTACGTCTTCCGCCTGCGAGTCACGGACACCTCCGGCGCCTTCTCCGAGCGCTCGGTGACCATGATGGTCGGCAACGATGCCCCGGTGGTGGTCCTGGACCATACCCGCGTTACCGTCGAGCTTGGCGGCACGGTGAGTGCCACCGCCGCCCTGAGCTATGACGGCGATGGCGACGCCCTGACCTACCAGTGGCAACTGGACGCCCGCCCCGCCGGCAGCACTGCCACGATCGCGAATGCCACCACACCGGCAATGTCGCTGGTGCCCGACGTGGCCGGTGTCTACCAGGCCACCGTCTCGGTGTCGGACGGCCGCACGACGGTGCTGCGCGCCGTCGAAATCCGCGCGCTCGCTTCGATCGCCAGCCAGGTCCAGCTCGGCTTCACACCGGGCGAGGCCCGATACGACAGCGGCCTGGACAAGATCGTGGTCACCTCGCAAGGCCCGACCGCCCTGCGCCTGATCGACCCGTTCACCGGCGTGACCCAATCGGTCGGGCTGCCTGCGGCCGTGAAGAACTACAGCCTCAGCCCCAATGGCCTGCTGGCGGTGGTGCTGCACGAGGGGCTGGCATCGCTGGTGGATTTGCAGACGCTGACCGTGGTGCGCACCTTCACCACCTTTGGTGCCCAGACCGATGCGTTCGTGGATGATGGCGGCTTTGTCTCGCTGATCGGCGGCAACCAGTGGGTGAGCCCGGCCATCACCATGATCAATGGCCGCACCGGGGATGTCGTGGACACGGCCAGCGGCTACCCCGGCACCTTCTGGGGTACGCAATACGGCGTCATCGCCGGCAAGCTGAACAAGGTGTTCGTCCTCTCCCAGGGGCTGTCCCCGGCCGACATCAGTTATTACGGTTTCGACCCGGTCACCCACAAGTTCACCGGATCGGGCGAGTCCCCTTATCACGGCGACTTCGCGATGGCCACGCCGATGTTCCTGAGCGAGGTCCAGGACCAGCTGTTCACCGCCGGCGCCACCTTCTATCGCACGTCCGACCTGCGCTACATGGGCCGTCTGTCCGGCGTCACCCGCGGGATCTACAGCCTGAGCAACAACACCGCGCTAGACGAGACGCTGGCGCTGGAGCCGGCCTCGGGCGCGTCCTACCAGGGCGTGAACTACATCGGCACCTACGCCTCGGTCTACAAGCGCTTCACGACCTCGCTGCAACTGCCGCAGCCCGACCTGTCGCTGCCGATGATCGCCGGCGTTCAGAGCTATGGCGTCAAGGTGTTCCACTCGGTGACCGGCCGCCATGTGCTGCTGGTGCAGACCGGCAGCGCTACCCCGGGCGCCGGCACGGGCTACTACGTGATTACGCGTTGAGAGGACAGCATGCGCGGCGGACGCTGCGTATGCTGCCCATCACCATTCGCTATGCCGGCCGTGTCGAATCCGAGGCGAGCATTTCCAGGCGCTTCGAGGCCAGCATGGCCCTGGCCCAGTCCCTGACCCAGGCTCACCCAGAGCACTTGATTGCGGCACGGCTCGACGATGACAGTCGCGTAGCGGTGACCCTTGTGGATCGCGAATTCGTCCATCGCGATGACCCGCACCCTGCCAGATCAACGGGACCGAGCTGACGCTCCAGATGGCGGTATCGATGCGCTTGACTGTCGCCCAGGCCAGTGCATAGAACGGCGCCACGTGGCGAACCGTCACCAACTTGCACAGCCGTGCCGCGCTGCCAGCCAGGTCCGGCACCTGGCCGTGTGTCGTTCTGCCCCGCATATTCGCGAAGAACAAAAAAAGGCCTTCCGGTTCTGGAAGGCCTTTTCTATTTCAGCGACGGGTCAGGCGGTCGCTGCGGCGGTACGGGTGATGGACTTCAGGCGGCGTTCAGCCACATGGAGGTATCAAACGCACTGCACATCATCGGCATGTTCATGCCGAAGTTGGGGTTTGGATTCGTCTTGGTGCTCTTGAGCACCGGCTTCTCTGCGGGGGCCACCTCAGTCGCCCGCTCCCATGACCCGATTTCTTGGGAGCGGGCTACTGAAAAGAATAGAAACAGCGGAACTGGACTTTTCGTTCGCCCCAGAAGTCGGCGGCCTCCCGGAAGACATCGAGCAGTTGCTCGCGGGCTTCGCGGTCGAAGCGGGCGTGATCAGGGAGTTGATCCAGCACCACCACGAAGCCGGGCTGCGCGCCTGACTTGTTCACCAGGTCGGTCATGCAGTCGTACAACGCATCCAGGTTCTTGCCGAAGTGAGCCGGGAACAGGAAGGCGCTGGCGATGAGCTCCAGCACATCCTGCTTGGTTTCCGCTGGCGACAGATTGGCATACAGGAAATGTTGGCCGGCATCATGGGCGGCCTGCATCAAGTCCTCTACCCGGTAGGCCCTGATGGCCTGCACGATGTTGGGACGGACTGTCTGCAAAAGCATGGTCGCGTTCCTCCTAGATGGTCACAGATTGCGGTTCCGCCGGTTCACGGCGCGATCTTGCTGAAGCTCGCGTAGTGGTCGTCGGTGTAATAACAAGCATCAGGTTTCGTGGGAGGCTTGCCGCCGCACACCACCCGTCGGGCACCGCGATTGCGTGCGCCCGGCGTCTTGACGGTGTACTCTCGGTAATACCCCCGCGCCTTGGCCGGCAACTGCCTCTCCCGGTTACCGAAAACCGTGCCATCCTTGTCGTAGGGGAAGGGTCCCCCGGACAGCACGAGTCGGTAGGTCGATTGCGCTTCGGCCGGAAGCGCGGTCAAGGCCACCGTGTCGCCCCAGCGCGCTTTCGTGCTGCCGGCGTTGTTGTCCCGAGCCATGACGCCGCCGCCGCTCAGCAGTGCTGCGGTGATCGCCGCCGCCGTGCACACGGAGCGGGTCACCTTGCCCAACGAGCGCCAGCCGGTGGGCTTCACTGCCGAAGACCGGGCCGAAATTTCCTTCAGCCCCGACTGGGCGAGCCCTGACGTTTCGAGCCAAAACACGGGTTTACCCTGAATCCTGAAGCCGAAATGGTACAGAAAGGGCCCGCAATGCTCAAGCCAGGGTCTGCCAGCATGCCCTAAAAAGCGGCAAAGTTAGCGCGTGCCTACATACAAGGAGAGCCGCGTCCACGGCCAGATTCATCGCGGTGAAATCGGCTGGTGAGCCACTACAAACTTTTTCTAATGCAGTCCCGAAGGAACGGTCTTGAATGACCTTAAAGCGGGATTGACGATCGCTATGGACAGTTGCGCCAGCGATGTGGAACGGGTTTCGGTTCCCGTCATGCGGAATGCAGAAGCGAAAGCAACACGCCTGCGCCGGGGCGCTGCCGAGCCTCGAACGCGGTTCCGGATCGCCACGGCGGATCCGGAACCGCGCTGAGCGGGGGGCCGATCGATCAGCGTGCGGCGTTGGCGTCCGCGACGGTCAGGGCCGTCATGTTGACGATGCGGCGCACGGTGGCGGAAGGCGTCAGCACATGCACCGGCTTGGCCGCTCCCAGCAGCACCGGGCCGATGGCAATGCCGCCGCCGGCCGCCGTCTTCAGCAGGTTGTAGCTGATGTTGGCGGCATCGATGTTGGGCATGACCAGCAGGTTGGCTTCACCGGTCAGGGTGCTGTTGGCCATCACTTGCTGCCGGTATTGCGGGTCGAGCGCGGCATCGCCGTGCATTTCGCCGTCCGCCTCCAGCCAGGGCGCCGTCTGCTGGATCAGCGCGAGCGCTTCACGCATCTTGACCGCGGACGGGCAGTTGCTCGAACCGAAGTTGCTGTGCGAGAGCAGCGCCGCCTTCGGCCGCAGGCCGAAGCGCATCATCTCTTCGGCCGCCATGATGGTGATCTCGGCGATCTGCTCGGCGGTCGGGTCGTAGTTCACATGGGTGTCGACCAGCATGACCTGGCGACCCGGCAGGATCAGCCCGTTCATGCAGGCGAAGTTCTTGACGCCCGGACGCTTGCCGATGACCTGGTCGATGTACTGCAGATGCATCGCGGTGTTGCTCCAGGTGCCGCAGAGCATGCCGTCGACCTCGCCCTTGTGCAGCATCATGGCGCCGATCAGCGTCAGGCGGCGGCGCATCTCGATCTTCGCGAGCTGCTGGGTGACGCCCTTGCGCTCGGTCATCTGCAGATAGGTCTGCCAGTAGTCGCGGTAGCGGTGGTCGAACTCGGTGTTCACCAGGTCGTAGTCCCGGCCTTCCTGCAGACGCAGGCCGAAGCGCTCGCAGCGCTGGGCGATGACCTGTGGGCGACCGATCAGCGTGGGACGGGCCAGGCCTTCATCCACCACCACCTGCACCGCACGCAGCACCCGTTCCTCTTCGCCCTCGGCATAGGCCACGCGCTTGTGCTTGGCACGCTTGGCGATCTGGAAGATGGGCTTCATCGTCGTGCCGGAGGCATAGACGAAGCTCTGCAGCTTCTCGATGTAGGCGTTCATGTCCGCAATCGGACGCTGGGCCACGCCCGAGGCTTCCGCCGCCAGGGCCACCGCCGGCGCGATCTTGATCATCAGGCGCGGGTCGAACGGCTTGGGGATCAGGTACTCGGGCCCGAAGCTCAGGTTGGCGCCGGCGTAGGCCGCGGCCACCACCTCGCTCTGCTCGGCCTGGGCCAGTTCCGCGATCGCGCGCACGGCGGCGATTTCCATCTCGTCATTGATGGTGGTGGCGCCGCAATCAAGCGCACCGCGGAAGATGTAGGGGAAGCACAGGACGTTGTTGACCTGGTTCGGATAGTCGGTCCGGCCGGTGGCCATGATCGCGTCGTCGCGGACCGCCTTGACCTCTTCCGGGAGGATCTCGGGCGTGGGATTGGCCAGCGCGAAGATGATCGGCCGGTCGGCCATGGTGGCGACCATGTCGGCCTTGAGCACGCCGCCGGCGGACAGGCCCAGGAAGATGTCGGCGTCCTTGATCACTTCGCGCAGGCTGCGGGCGTCGGTCGGCTGGGCGTATTCGGCCTTGTCCGGATCCATCAGCTCGGTGCGGCCCTGGTAGACCACGCCGGCCAGGTCGGTCACCCAGATGTTTTCACGAGGCAGGCCGACCTTCACCAGCAGGTTCAGGCAGGCCAGCGCGGCAGCGCCGGCGCCGGAGGTGACCAGCTTGACCTTCTTGATGTCCTTGCCCTGGACCTTCAGACCATTGAGCAGACCGGCGCTGACCACGATCGCGGTGCCATGCTGGTCATCGTGGAAGACGGGGATCTTCATCCGCTTGCGCAGTTCCCGCTCCACATAGAAGCAGTCCGGGGCCTTGATGTCTTCCAGGTTGATGCCGCCGAAGGTGGGCTCGAGCGCAGCAATCACGTCGACCAGCTTGTCGAGGTTGTGCTTCTCGTCGATCTCCAGATCGAAGACATCGATGCCGGCGAACTTCTTGAACAGCACGCCCTTGCCTTCCATCACCGGCTTGGAGGCCAGCGGGCCGATGTCGCCCAGGCCCAGCACCGCAGTGCCGTTGCTGATGACGGCAACCAGGTTGCCGCGCGAGGTGTAGCGGAAGGCATTGGCCGGATCCGCCACGATTTCTTCGCAGGCAGCCGCCACGCCTGGCGAATAGGCCAGGGCCAGGTCGCGCTGGTTGACGAGCTGCTTGGTCGGCGCGATGGCAATCTTGCCCGGCGTCGGAAACTCGTGATATTCGAGGGCGGCCTGGCGCAGCTGCGCGCTTTTCTGTTCGGACGTGGACATGGAAGGACTCGATCTGGTTGGCCGCGACGGCGGGGCCTGGGCGCCTCCGTCGGCCGGCTGGTTCAGCATGCGGGACGGGTCGGGGATTGTAGGAGCCGCCCTGACAACCGTCAGTGCGGACTATGCGTATCCTGCATGCGGCCGTGCCGGAGCGGGATACGCGAAACTGCGCATCCCGACCTGCGGCTGCGGCGCCATACTGCCGGCCTGCCGAGGGGATGGTCATCGGCGGCCTGACCGCGACAGATGTCCATTGGCGGCATCGGGCCGTGCCTTGGCCACGCTTAGAACGCGGTTTGACCGTGCTTTGACCGTGCTTTGACCGTGCTTTGGCGCGCTTCGGTGCTCATTCCTCCTCTTTGGCGCTGTCCGCACCTTTCGCCGTTCCCCGCCCGCTTGATGCCGCCGCCGATGTCCTCCCACTCGCTGACCCCGCCCTTGCCGCGCCCACGCCGTTGGCGGCGCGCTTTGCTGTGGGGCACGCTGGTGGCCTTGCTGCTGATCGCCCAGAGTTTGCTGGTGGCGCTGACGCTGAGCTATGAGGCGTCTCGCGCCCAGGAAGAGTCGGAGCAGGCGGCGGCGGAGGTGGTCGCCCGGGCCAAGCAGTTGGTGGGACGTGACCTGCAAGGCCTGCAAGGTCTGATGTGGGCCCAGGATGAAGATTGGCGCGACAACGCCACCAGCCTGTTGCGGCAGACCCGGCTCCTGTTGCGCATCGAGCTGCGTGATGAGCACCGTCGCGTGCAGCGCATCGTCAACACGCCTTACGCACCGCCGCTGTTCGCGCGCCTGGGCCGGGACCAGCTTCAGCTGGAGACCGAGCTCGCCTGCGCCACGGCGCTGCGACAGGGCACGCCGTTGTTCTCGCGGTCCTATTTCGTGCCGCTGCCCGGTGGCGATGGCCTGGAGGTGACCGACCTCTGCCTGCCGCGGGTGCGCGCCGGCGAGCCGCCGTCCTATGTGGTGGCGACCTTGGGCCTGCGGCCGCTGCTGGAAGAGTCGGTGGGACAGGAACAGGCGCGGGCGTTCGAGATGTCTTTTGTCGAAGGCGACGGCACCCGGCTGGCGCGCATCGGCCTGACCCGGGGCAGCGGCTACTACCTGGCCGAGCGGCTGCTCGATCTGCCGGGCCTGAGCCTGCAACTGCGGGTCGACAGCGCCACCGGCAAGCCCAAGCTCATTCCCAACCTGGCCACGGCGCTGGTGATGGGGCTGTCGCTGGTGCTGTTTGCGCTGGTGCTGGTGCTTGCGCGCGACGGCCGGCGTCGTGCTCAGGCAGAGCATGCGCTGGCCGAAGCGCTGGCGTTCCGGCAGGCGATGGAGAACTCCCTCATCACCGGCCTGCGGGCGCGCGACCTGGACGGCAACATCAGCTATGTGAATCCCGCCTTCTGCGCGATGGTGGGCTACGGGGCGGAGGAGCTGGTCGGCACCGGCCGGCCGCCGCAGGCCCCGCCCTACTGGCCGCCGGAATTCACCGAGGAATACTGGCGTCGCCATCACGACCGCGAAGCCCGCTGGGAGGCGGGGCTGCCGCCGCGGGAAGGCTTCGAGACGGTGTTCGCCCGCAGTTCCGGGGAGCGCTTCCCGGTGATGATCTACGAGGCGCCGCTGCTCAATGCCGAGGGCCAGCAGACCGGCTGGATGAGCGCGGTGCTGGATCTGAGTGCGCAGCGCAAGGTCGAGGAATTGTCGCGTCAGCAGCAGGAGCGGCTCCAGGCCACCGCCCGATTGGCGACGGTCGGCGAAATGGCCTCGCTGCTCAGCCATGAGCTCAACCAGCCGCTCGCGGCCATCGCCAGCTACGCCACCGCGTCGATCAACCTGATGGTGCGGGAAGGCGACGACCCCCAGACACCCGCGATGGTGCGCCAGGCCGTGACCCGCATCGCCGAGCAGGCGGAGCGCGCCGGGCGGGTGATCAAGAGCGTGCATGACTTTGTGCGGCGCCGTGAGCAGTCCCGCGAGTGGGTGAACGCGGAACAGCTGCTGGATGCGGTGCTGCCGCTGGTGCGATTGCAGGCGCGAAAGAGCGGCACCCGCATCGAGCTGGATGTGCCGCGCGGCCTGCCCAGGGTGCGCTGCGACCGGACCATGGTCGAGCAGGTGCTGCTCAACCTCACCCGCAATGCGATCCAGGCCATGGACGGCCCCACACCGCTGGCCGATCGGGTGCTGATCCTGCGGGTCCGGCCGCTGCAGCCGCGCTGGTTGAGTTTCGCGGTGCTGGACCATGGCCCCGGGATTCCGGCCGAAGTGGCACGCCAGCTGTTCACGCCCTTCTTCACCACCCGCAGCGAAGGCATGGGCCTGGGCTTGAGCCTGTGCCGCACGGTGGTGGAGCAACATGGTGGCGCCATGGACTTTGAAAGCCGCAGCGCGCCCGAGGCCCCCACGGGCACCGAGTTCCGGTTCAGCCTGCCGTGCGAGGATGTGACCGGCGGGCCACCCCGGCCCACCCTCAATGGAGAAACATCCGCATGAAGCCGCAGTCCTTGCCGATGGTCTACCTCGTCGACGACGAGGAGGTGGTGCGTGACGCACTGTCGTGGCTGTTGCGATCACGCCGGCTGCTGTCCGAAGGCTTTGGCAGCGCCGAGGCCTTCGAGTCCATGCTCGACGGATTGCCGCGTCAGGGCCTGGACTGGCCCAGCGCGCCCAGCTGTCTGCTGCTCGATGTGCGGATGCCGGGGATGAGCGGATTGGCCCTGTTCGAGCGACTGATCGAACGCGGTCTGCTGCAGACCTTGCCGGTGATCTTCCTGACCGGTCATGGCGATGTCCCGACCGCCGTGGCGGCCGTCAAGCAGGGCGCTTACGACTTCGTGGAGAAGCCGTTCTCCGACAACGCGCTGGTGGACCGGGTCGAGCAGGCGCTGGCCGTCAGCGCCGCCGCCATCGATGCCCGGGACCAGCATTCGGCGCTCGGTCAGCGCATCGGCGAACTCACCGAGCGCGAGCGCGAAGTCATGCAGCTCGTGGTGCAGGGACTGCCCAACAAACTGATTGCCGACCAGCTCAACATCAGCGTGCGCACTGTGGAGGTTCATCGCGCCCGGGTGTTCGAGAAGATGGAAGTGAAGTCCGCGGTCGAGCTGTCGAATCTGCTGCGCGGGGATGGTGCGGCTGGCTGACGCGGCCTGCCGGCGCGGCGGAGGCAGGCTGCGCAAGGTGGGGGTGCCCGCCCCATCGTCATCGGCTTCCAATCAGGCTCCGGCGGGTTGTACGCAGCGGGATGGAACGGCGACGGACAGGCACAAGACCGTGCGGGTGTGTCTCCGAGCCAAAGCAGCGCCCCGGCAGCGCCCCGCTCGCGGCGACAATGCCGCCCATGGGTGAATTCGATCTGATTGCGCGCTACTTCACGCGTCCGGGGCGGACCGAGGGCGGGGTGGTGACGCACGGCATCGGCGATGACTGCGCCGTGCTCACGCCGACCCCCGGTTGGCAATGGCTGGTCTCGGCCGACATGCTGGTGGAAGGGCGTCACTTCCTGTCCACCGTCGCACCGAGGCGGTTGGGCCACAAGGCGCTGGCCGTGAACCTGAGCGATCTCGCCGCCTGTGGCGCGACCCCGCGCGCCTTCTTCCTGTCGCTGGCCATGCCGAGCGCCAACGAGGACTTCCTGGCCGGTTTCTCCGCGGGCCTGTTCGAGCTGGCCGACGCGCATGGCATCGTGCTGGCCGGTGGCGACACCACCGCAGGACCGCTCAACATCAACATCACCGTGATGGGTGAGGCCCCGCCCGGCACGGCCCTTCTGCGCTCCGGCGCGCGCGCGGGCGAGGATGTGTGGGTCAGCGGCACCTTGGGCGATGCGCGGCTGGCGCTGGAGGTGTTCCGCGGCAGTTTGTCCCTGCCGGGCGAGGCCTTCGAGGCGGTCCGCCTGGCGATGGAGCTGCCGCAGCCCCGCGTGGCGCTGGGTCAGGCGCTGCGTGGCATTGCCACCGCGGCGATCGATGTGTCCGACGGGCTGGCCGGGGACCTGGGCCATCTGCTGAAGCGGTCGAATGTCGGTGCCGAGCTGCATCTGGCCGATCTGCCCCGCTCCAGCGTCCTGGGCGCCATGCCGGAGGCGGTGCAACAGCTCTGCCTGCTCACTGGCGGCGACGATTACGAACTGGTCTTCACCGCGCCCGCCGACGCCCGTGCCCGCGTGCTCGATGCGGGTCGATCGACCGGCACCCCGGTCTACCGCATCGGCCGCATCGAGGAAGCGGCCGGCCTGCGGGTGCGGGACGGCCACGGCCGCCTGCTCGACCAGACCTTGCAGAGCTTCGACCACTTCCAGTCATGACCGATCCCCTGATGACGCTCCCGCCCGAGGACGGCGAACCGTTGGCGCCACCGCCTGCCGCGCCCGAGGCACCGACGCGCCGCGCGCCGAAACGCCCCGGGTTCCTGTTCATGGCCCGTCATCCGGCGCACTGGATCGCGCTGGGCTTTGGCAGCGGGCTTTCGCCCAAGGCCCCGGGCACCGTCGGCTCGCTGTGGGGCTGGGCCAGTTTCCTGGTGCTCAATGCGTGGCTGACGCCGCTGCAGTGGGCCGGTGTGATCGGCGTGTCCCTGCTCATCGGATGGTGGGCCGCCACGGTCACCGCCCGGCACCTGGGCATCTGCGATCCCGGCGCAGTGGTGTGGGACGAGATCGTCGCGGTCTGGCTCATCCTGTGGCTGCTGATGCCGGTGGGGTTCTGGTGGCAGTTGGCCGCGTTCGGGGTCTTCCGTTATTTCGACGCCGCCAAACCGGGTCCGGTGCGCTGGGCAGACGGACTCTTCAAGACGGCGCCAGGTGAAACCGTCGGGGCGCGGCAGGGATTCGGCATCCTGTTCGACGATCTGGTGGCCGCCGGATGTACGCTGGTGGTGTTGGCGGTCGCGCGTGCGATCAGCCTCGCCACCGGGATGGCTTGAGGGGTCGCTGCCGGCGTTCAACCCACCTGAAGGATTGGAGAGAGGCATGCTGTTACCCGAAGAATCCGAACTGATCGAGCGCGTCGCGCTGGCGCTGATCCAGCGCAAGGAGCGCATGGGCACGGCCGAGTCCTGCACCGGCGGACTGATCGCCGCCGCCTGCACCAGTTTGGCCGGATCCAGCCAGTGGTTCGAGCGCGGCGTGGTGAGCTACAGCAATGAGGCCAAGACGGAACTGCTGGGTGTCCCCGCGGCCTTGATCGGGCTGCACGGCGCCGTGAGCGGCGAGGTGGCCGAGCAGATGGCACGCGGGCTGGTGGCCCACGCGCCGGTGGACTGGGCCTTGGCGGTCACCGGCGTGGCGGGCCCGGGTGGCGGCAGCGAGGCCAAGCCGGTCGGCACCATCTGGCTGGCGTTGATGCACGGACGCACCCGGGTGCGGGTCTGGCGAGAGCACTTCAGCGGCGATCGCCATGCGGTGCGCGAGCAGACGGTGCGCGCCGGGCTGCAGGCACTGTGCGATGCGCTCGAGGACCGCGACAGCTGAGACTCGCCAGCACCCGCGGCCCGGCGATGGCACACTGCGGCGACACCCCTGGGGACTCTCACCCTGCCATGCCGCCCAAATCAGCCACCATCATCGATGTCGCCCGCGAAGCCGGGGTCTCGATCAAGACCGTCTCCCGCGTGGTCAACCAGGAGTCCGGCGTCCATTCCGAGACCCGCGAGCAGGTGCTGCAGGTCGTGGCCCGGCTCAACTACCGGCCCAAGCAGTCGGCCCGCAGCCTGGCGGGCGGGCGCTCCTTCCTGATCGGCCTGCTCTACTACGATCCCAGCGCTGCCTTCGTCGGCGGGGTGCAGCAGGGCGCGACCCTGCGTTGCCGGGAGGCCGGCTATCACCTGGTCGTCGAATCCCTGCACAACGATGCCCCCGACCTGGCGATGCAGGTGGACCGCATGGTCTCGGCCTTGCGACCGGACGGCATGATCCTCACCCCGCCGCTGTGCGACAACCCGCAGGTGCTCAAGGCGCTGCGCGACAACCACACGCCGTGCGTGCTGATCTCGCCGGCGGCCGACAACCCGGACTTGCCCAGCGTCCGCATGGATGACATCCATGCCGCCGAAGAGATCACCAACCTGCTGATCAGCCTCGGTCACCAGCGCATCGCCATCATCAAAGGCGCCAAGGACCAGGTGGCCGCCAAGCGGCGCCACCAAGGCTATCTGGCCGCCCTGAAGTCGCACCGCATGGCGCTCGACAAAGACCTGGTGGTGCAGGGCGACTTCACCTTCGATTCCGGCGTGGAGGCGGCCTATCAGCTGCTGAGCCGGCGCCAACGCCCGACCGCCGTCTTTGCCAGCAATGACGACATGGCGCTGGGCGTGCTGGCGGCGGCGCAGCGGCTGGGCCTGGCGGTGCCGGGGGATCTGTCGATCGTCGGCTTCGACGACACGCCGGCTGCCTCGCGCGTCTGGCCGCCGCTGACCACGGTGCGTCAGCCGATGGATGAAATGGCACGCGCAGCGGTGGACCTGCTGGTCGGCGGCGCCGGCGGCGGTCGGGGCGATGCCGCCGCGCCGAGCGGGGCCGAGCGCCGCGCGATGCACCGCGTGCTCAAGCATGAGCTGATCGTGCGG
Organism: Roseateles amylovorans; assembly: GCF_025398155.2. Classification (NCBI taxonomy): domain Bacteria; kingdom Pseudomonadati; phylum Pseudomonadota; class Betaproteobacteria; order Burkholderiales; family Sphaerotilaceae; genus Roseateles; species Roseateles amylovorans. The sequence goes on along the minus strand of NZ_CP104562.2, from coordinate 5,924,140 downwards.
GATTCGACGGCCGCCTTGTCGGCCAAGCCGTCGAGGCTCAAGAAGGCTTGATGCAGGCCTGCCGGCTCAGGCGGCCAGCTTCACCCCGGCCTTGCTCATCATCTGATCGATCAGGGCACGATGCGGCGGCAGGTCTCGCCGCGCATGGGCACCCAGCGCGGCGATCGCCTGGAACTCCTGCCGGGCCTCCGTGCCTCGCCGCAATCCGGCGCGCGCGGCGCCGAGCTCGGTCTTGAACTCCATGCCGTAGAGCACGTATTGCCAGCTCGCCGGCAGGTACATCTCCAGGTCGGTGATGAAGTCCAGCCGCTGCGGCGGCCGGCTGCGCCACATCGCCAGGCGCTCGCGCAGCGCGTCGGGGAAGCTGGCGGGATCGGCGTTGTCGCGCCAGAAGGCGGTGTCGCGGCGTTGGGTCAGGCCGTAATGCAGCTTGATGAAATCGACGATGCGGGCATAGCGTTCCCGCATGAAGTCATTGAAGTGGCGGGCCACCGGCGCCATGTCGCCGTCGAACGGGAACAGATGGCTGATGAGGTAGGCCGCCGTTTCGATCAGGCCGATGCCCGAGGATTCCAACGGCTCAAGGAAGCCGCCGGAGAGCCCGACCGCCACGCAGTTCTTCACCCATTGGGTCTCGCGGTAACCGACGTTGAGCACCAGGCGGCGTGGTGACAGCGCCTCCGACGCCGGGCCGATGTAGCGCCGCAGCACCTGCTCCGCCGCGTCGTCATCGGTGTGGCGGCTGCTGTAGACATGGCCGATGCCGCGCCGCTCCTGCAGGCCGATGTCCCAGGTCCAGCCGTTCTCCTGCGCTGTGGCGATGGTGCAGGAGGCGATCGGCGTGTCGGGGCGCTCGTAGGGCACCTGCATCGCCAGGGCGCGGTCGACAAACAGCACATCGTTCACTGACTTGAACGGCGAGCCCATCGCCTCGCCGATCAACCGGGCCCGGAAGCCGCTGCAGTCGATGTAGAGATCGGCGGTCAGCGGGCCTTTTTCCTGGGTGTGCACGGCCGCAATCGCGCCGTGTTCATCGAGATCGACCCGATCCACCGTGGCCACCACCCGCCGCACGCCGAGCGCCTGGCCCTGCTCCGCCAGCAGCGTGGCAAAGCGGCCGGCATCGAAGTGATAGGCATAGTTCAGCGGCCCCATGAAGTCGGCGTCGCCGACGCGCTTGGGGCCATGGCGGGCGTCCACCACCGCCTTCTGCAGCGTCACCGCCTCGGCGAAGGCCACGCCCGGACCGGCGTCGCCCTGCAGCCAGTACGGCAACAACTCGGGGGCACCGGGCCGCTGGCTGGGCAGACTGAACGGATGGAAGTAATGGTCGTGACCGGGCACGCCGGGCGGCCGCACCCAATGGTCGAAGCGGATGCCCTGCTTGAAGGTGGCGGAGCAGGCCTGCAGAAAGCGCGCTTCGGAAATGCCGATGGCGGCGAGCGTGCCGCGGATCGAGGGAAAGGTGCCTTCGCCGACGCCGATGATTCCGATGTCGCTGGATTCCACCAGCGTGATCCGGATGCCGCCGTGTGAGGTGCCCAGATGGCGGGCGAGGAAGGCGGCCGTCAGCCAGCCGGCCGTGCCGCCGCCGACGATGAGAACGTCCTGGATGGGCTTCATGCGCTTGTCTCCGCAATGCAGTGGCGGGTCCGTCGATCGCGCGATTCCAACACCCTGCAAGGGGCCGAGTGTCGCGTCGTCATCGGGATCCCGACCGTTTGTGGTGCCGATGCATCGTTTGTCGCGCCGCCGCCTCGGGGACAGCGTAGCGGGACTACGAGGGAACTACGGGTAAATGATAGTGCCGCAAATGACAACGATGTCAATCTTCCCGTTGACAACGTTGTCATGGCTTGCCTACGATGTATTCAAATTACAAGAACAAGCGGTAAAGAGCTTCCAAAAGCCCACCCTGGAGACAACATGAGTGCTACCCCATCCCGCCGGCCGCGCTTCGGTCTGGCTACCCCCGTCCACCTTGCCGTTCTCGCGCTGATGGCTGGCGCTGTTCACGCCCAGTCCGGCCCCAACGACAGTCCGGCGCCCGCGCCCCAACAGGAATCCTCGACCACCGCGTCGGGCTCGAGCGACGCTCGAGAATCCAAGGCGCTGCCGCAGGTGGTGGTCACCGCCACCAAGCGTGCCAGCTCGCTGCAGAAGACGCCGGTGTCGGTCACCGCGATCAGCGCCTCCACCCTGGAAGACGCCCACGTCAAGAACCTGCTGGATGTGTTCAACCTGGTGCCCAGCATGCAGGGCACCGGCCAGGGTGACCACGGCATCGTCAGCATCACCTTGCGCGGCATCGGCAACGACTCGGCCAAGACCGAATATGCGGATCCGGAAGTCGCCCTGTTCGTGGACGGCGTCTTCGCGCCGCGCCCCGAAGGCGCGGCCACGCTGCTGTTCGACCTGGACGGCGTGGAAGTCCTGCGCGGCCCGCAGGGCACGCTGTGGGGCCGCAACTCCACCGTCGGCGCCATCAACATGAAGACGGCCAAGCCGGTGCTGAAAGACCAGTCCGGCTACTTCGAAGGCGGCACCGGCAGCTACAACCGCCTGGGCGTGAAGGGCGCGGTCAACATCCCGCTGACCGACACCGCCGCGATGCGCGTGGCCTTCATGCATGAGCAGCATGATGGCTACGTCGACTACCAGAAGCCGACCCAATACACGCTGGCGCAACAGCAAGCGGCGTACTCGGCCTCGAATGGCGGCAGCCTGGCTGGCTTCCAGCCCATCAACTACAACCTGTTCGTCACCGGCGGTCCGAAGTACAACGCCCAGGATCAGACTGCAGCCCGCCTGAGCTTCTTGTGGAAGCCGACCAGCCAGTTCCGCTGGGACCTGTCGCTGGAGCAGTTCGCCGATCGCGGCACGCCCGCGATGAGCCTGATGCAGACGCCGCGCGCCGGCCAGAACTTCTGGTCCGCGCTGATCGACACCGCGCCCACGCTCAAGCGTGATTCCACCTCGGTGCGCAGCCGCATGGAATACGACCTGGGCGGCATGGCCCTGGCGTATGTGGCCGGCTACACCCATTTCAAGGGATCGGGCACCTACGACCAGGACGGCGGCGTCAATGTGCCGACCAGCTTCACCACCGGCGCCACCTACCAGGCCAACAACACCGTGTGGACCAGCTATCGCAGCTCCAGCCATGAGCTGACGCTGCAAAGCACCGAGAAGCAGACCATCGACTGGGTGCTGGGCCTGTATTACGCGGCGGAAGACAATGCCATCCGCTTTGACATCCCCATCATGAACGGCACTCAGCAGGGCACCGTGAGCTGGCAGGGGTCGTTCATCCAGCCCAAGGAGACGGTCGATTCCAAGGCGGTCTTCGGTCAGGCGACCTGGAACCTCACCGATGCGTTCCATGTGACCGGTGGTCTGCGCTACACGCACGACGATCGCAAGAACATTGGTGGCCGTGGCTGGACCTGGGCCGGCAACGCCGCCGCGCCGCAGATCCCGTTGAACCCGACGATCGACCCGACCGATCCGGCCAACGGCTACACCGCCGGCAACATCAACGATGCCCACTACACCGGCAGCAAGACGACCTGGCTGGCCCGCGCCGCCTACGACCTGAGCAAGACGCAGATGGTCTACGGCAGCATCGCCACCGGCTACAAGTCGGGCGGCTCCGGCGACGGCGGCCTGCTCTACGGTCCGGAAACGCTGACCAACTACGAGGTCGGCTACAAGACCACGCTGTGGGATGGCCGCATGACCTTCAACGTCAGCGCTTACCACATGAAGTTCAAGGACTTCCAGTTCAGCGCACCGGTCATCGTCAACGGCAACCGCCAGTTCGCCTACAGCAATGCCGAAGGCGCGAAGGTCTCCGGCCTGGAAGTGGAAAGCGCCGTGCTGATCACGCCGGACGACCGTCTGCAGTTCAGTGCCAGCTACACCAAGACCAAGCTGGGGCAACTGGTGGCCGCGTCCAACGACTATGCGCTGCCGACCTGCTTCGATGCGACCCTGGGTGGCAACTGCGTGGACGTCACCGGCAACGACCTGCCGCATGCGCCGAAGTTCGCGCTGCAGCTGATGTACGAGCACACCTTCCCGCTGTCCAACGGCGATCAGATCGCGCCGCGCATCAGCTTCCACTACCAGACCGCCAACTGGCTGTCGGTGTTCAACCTGGGCGAGGGCGACCGTCAGAAGGCCTATTCCACGGCCGACATCAGCCTGCGCTACAGCTCGAAGAAGAACTGGTATGTGGACGGCTTCGTTCGCAACGTCTCCGACGAGAAGATCAAGACCAGCGCCGGCAGCTCGGGCAGCTACGCGAACAACCCGATCTGGAGCGCACAGTACGCGCCGCCGCGGACGTTCGGCGTGAACGCTGGCTACAACTTCTGATGCCCGCATGAGGTCGTCCGTCGAGCCCGCGCCTGGCGTCCCTGCCGATCTCACCGATCCCATGGACCCGATCGCTGTCTCGATGGACACCCCCGAGGCCGCCCCGATGGCGGCCCGCGAGGAGGTGACTGCGGTCGCGCCTCGTGGGTGGTCGTCGGCGGCGGCCTCGGCGTTGATGACGTCGGATTTGTCGTTGTCTTTATCGTCGCCGTCGCCGTCGCCGTCGCCGTCGCCGTCGCCGTCGCCGTCGGCCTTGTCCGTGCAGTTGCCGCGCCGCCGCGTGACGGCCGCCGCCATCGCCACGGGACTCGCACTGGCCTGTCCCGCCGCGCCCGCGCTGGCGGGCATCTTCGGCCGGGACGAGCCGCCCGCGACCCCGACCTTGCGCGTGGCCACCTTTCCGGATCTGGATCGCGCGGCACAAGCCGCCGCCGCACGCTGGGCCGCGTTGCGCCCGAACGTGCCGCTCAAACTCAGTTCCCTTCAGTACGCCGACCATCACCTGGCGATGACCACCGCCCTGGCTACCGGCTCCGGCCTGCCTGACGTGATGGCCATCGACCTGCGCTACATCGGCAAGTTCGCCGCGTCGGGCGGCTTTGTCGACCTGGATCAGGCGCCGTACCACGCGGCGGCGCACGCGTCGGACTACGCCCGCTTCGCACTCGCGCAGGGCCGCGGACCGGGCCTGACCAGCCAGATCGCCTTGCCCGCGGACATCGGCCCGGGCACGCTGCTCTATCGCAAGGACGTGCTGGACAAGGCCGGCGTGTCCGAGGCGGAGCTCACCCACGACTGGACCACCTACCTCGCTGCTGGCCAACGCATCAAGGCCCGCACCGGCGCCTTCCTGTTCGGCAATGCCGGCGACCTGCGCGACATCGCGCTGCGCCAGGGGCTGCGGGACGGCGAAGGCATCTACTTCGATGCCGAGGGCCGCGTGCTAGTGGACTCCGAACGCTTTCATCGCGCCTTCGAGCTGGGTCGCACGGCGCGTCGGGCCGGGCTGGATGCGCGCGCCATCGCCTGGAGCAATGACTGGGCCGCCGGCTTCAAGCAAGGCCGTATCGCCACCACCATGATCGGTGCCTGGCTGGTCGGGCACCTGCGCAACTGGCTCGCGCCGGAAACCGCCGGGCTGTGGCGTGCGGCGCCGCTGCCCGGCGGCGTCAAGGCCGCCTATGGCGGGTCGTTCTATGCGATTCCCAAGAAGGCGCAGAACAAGGCCGCCGCCTGGGATTTCATCCGCATGATGACCGCCCACCCCGGCGTTCAGCTGCAGGCGCTGCAGGTGCTGGACAGCTTCCCGGCGCTGGTGTCGGTCTACCAGGATCCGGTGATGGATGAGGCAATCGCCTTCTTAGGCGGTCAGCGGGCGCGGCAGATGTGGCGCGACACGGCGGTCAGCATCCCGGCGATTCCGGTGCATCGCTTCGATGCGCTGGCCACCGACATCATCCGCGACGAATTCGAGAAGGTCATCGCGCGTGGCAAGGACATCGCGGTCGCCTTGGCCGATGCGCGCTCGCTGCTGGAGCGCCGCGCGCGCCGCCGCTGAAGAAAGCCGCCCATGATGCGCCGCGCTTCGTTGTCCACAGGGTCGCGCCCGTCCTCACGCGGCATGCGCGCACGAGGCTGGGCGCCTTACCTGTTCCTGGCGCCGTTCTTCGTGGTGTTCCTGGTCTTCGGGCTCTTCCCGCTGCTGTTCTCGATCTACCTGTCCTTCCAGCAATGGAACCCGGCCGAGGGTCTGCACACGATGCACAGCGTCGGGCTGGAGAACTACTGGTACGCGATCACCGATCCCTGGTTCCACGACTCGCTGCTCAACACCCTGTGGTTCGCGCTGGTGTCCGGCGCACCGCAGCACCTGGTGGCGCTGCCGCTGGCGTACTTCATCCATCGGCAGGTCAAGCGCGGCCGCGATCTCCTGGTGGGCGCCTATTTCGTGCCCTACATCACCTCCAGCGTGGCCATCGCGCTGATCTTCAGCACGCTCTATTCCAAGGACTACGGGCTGATCAACGCCGCCCTGTCGGAGCTGACCCGGCTGCCGTTCATCGGCAGTCCGCTGGAGGCGGCGCAGCTCGCCCGTGGGGGGCCGATCGACTGGCTGGGCGATGCGGACACCACCCGGCCTGCGGTGGCCTTCGTCGTGTTCTGGCGCTACCTGGGCTGGAACCTGGTGCTGTATCTGTCGGCGCTGCAGGTGATCGACCAGGACCTCTACGAGGCGGCGACCCTGGATGGCGCGTCCACCTGGCAGCAGTTCCGCCATGTGACGCTGCCGCTGCTCAAGCCGATGATCTTCTTCGCCGTGACGCTCACGCTCATCGGCAACTTGCAGCTGTTCGAAGAGCCCTTCATCCTGGTCGATTCAGAGAAGGGTGTGAGCCAGTCGGTGATGACCAGCGCGATCTTCATGTACCGGCTCGCGTTCAACGACGGCGACTTCGGCACCGCCTCCGCGGTGTCGTGGCTGCTGTTCATCCTCATCGCCGCGCTGACCTGGCTGAATGCCCGGCTGTTCGGCCGTGATGCGCGAGGTGCCCATGAAGCGGGCTGACGTGATGCCGCAACCCTTGCCCGCGGGCCGGGACGCCTGGCCTGGGCGCGCGTGGCTGTCGCGACCCTGGCTGGCCTGGACGCTGATCCTGGCGGGCGCGGCGGTGCTGGTCGCGCCGCTGTACTTCACCTTCGTGTTTGCCACTCACGGGCGCACCGAGATCTTCAACTCGCCGCCGCCGTTGTGGTTTGGCAGCCAGGCGCTGTCCAACCTGCATCTGCTGGAGGAACGGCTGCCGTTCTGGCGCAACCTGGGCATGAGCCTGTATGTGGCCGGCATGACCACGCTGCTCAACCTGCTGCTGTGCTCGATGGCTGGCTATGCCTTCGCCATCTATCAGTTCCGCTTCAAGCGCCCGCTGTTCGCGCTGGTGCTGGGCTCGATGATGCTGCCGAGCTTCCTGCACATGATCCCCAGCTTCATGGTGATGGATGCGCTGGGCTGGATCGACGAACCCCGCGCGCTGTATGTGCCGGCGGCCGCCAGCGCGCTGGGCATCTTCCTGATGCGGCAATACATCGGATCGGCGATTCCGCGCGACCTGATCGATGCGGCCCGCATGGATGGCTGCAGCGAGTTCCGCATCTTCCGCAGCGTGGTGCTGCCGCTGCTCAAGCCCGCACTCGGCACCTTGGGGCTGATCACTTTCATCGCCTCCTGGAACAACTTCGTCGCACCGCTGGTGGTGATGCGCTCGCCCGAGCACTACACCCTGCCGCTGGCGCTGCGCTCGATGCAGACCCCCAACAACACCGAATGGGGCGCACTCATGATCGGCAGCGCCATCGCGATGCTGCCGCTCCTGGTCGCCTATGTCCTCAGCGCACGGCGCCTGGTCTCCGGCCTCACCGCCGGCGCGGTGCGCGGCTGATGCCCGATCGGCCCTCACAACGATCTTTCTCGCCATGAACTCACCGACCATGAAACCGCTCGACTCCACCCCCGCGACCGACACGGCCCTGATCCGCGACCTGATCCAGGCCCTGCCCGCCGATTTCCAATGGGGCTCCGCCACCAGCGCCGCCCAGATCGAGGGTGCTGCCCGCGAGGACGGCAAGGGCGAATCGATCTGGGACCGGTTCTGCGCCCAGCCCGGGCGGATCAAGGACAGCTCCAACATCGACGTGGCCTGCGACCATTACCGACGCTATCCCGAGGACGTGGCGCTGATGAAGTGGCTGGGCCTGCAGGCCTACCGCTTCTCGTTCTCCTGGCCGCGGGTGCAGCCGCTGGGCCGCGGCGCCTGGAACGAGGCCGGCTTCGCCTTCTATGACCGGCTGATCGATGAACTGCTTGCCGCCGGCATCCGCCCGCATGCGACGCTCTATCACTGGGATCTGCCGCAGGCCCTGGATGACGGCATCGGTGGCTGGCTGTCCCGCGACGTGGTGCCGCTGTTCGCGGACTATGCCGCCGAGATCGCGCGCCGCTTCGGCGACCGCCTGGCCAGCATCGCCACCTTGAACGAACCGTGGTGCTCCGCCACCCTGGGCTATGAGACGGCGCAGTTCGCGCCGGGTCACACCAGCCGCGCGGAAGCGGTGCAGGTTTCCCACCATCTGCTGATGGCCCATGGCGCGGCGATGCAGGCCATGCGGGCGGTCGGTCCGAAGGCGCAGCTGGGCATCGTGCTCAATCACACGCCGTCGTTCCCGGCCAATCCGGAGAGCGAGGATGACCGCCGCGCCGCACGCATCGACGACGGCACCAATGTGCGCTGGTACATGGACCCGGTCTTCCGCGGCCAGTACCCCGCCGACATCATCGAGTACCTCGGCGCGGACGCCCCGAAGATCCAGCCCGGCGACCTGGCGCTGATCCAGCAACCGCTGGATTTCCTGGGCGTCAACTTCTATACCCGCAGCTTGCTGAACGGCCAGAACGGTCAGCAGTCGATGGTCACGCCGCCGGCTGAGCTCGGGCTCACCGACATGGGCTGGGAAATCTATCCGCAGGCGCTGACCCAGCATCTGCTGCGCATCACCCGCGAGTACACGCCGCCGCCGATCGTCATCACCGAGAACGGCATGGCCAATGCGGACAGCGTGGTCGACGGCCGGGTCAACGACGAGGCCCGCATCGCCTACCTGCGCGGCCACCTGTCGGCCGTGGCGCAGGCGGTGGCGCTGGGCGCGGATGTGCGGGGCTATTTCTACTGGAGCCTGCTGGACAACTTCGAATGGAACTCCGGCTACCTGAAGCGCTTCGGCCTGTTCCATGTCGATTACGCCACCCAGCAGCGCCTGGCCAAGGACAGCGCGCATTGGTATCGCGGCGTGATCGAGCAATTCAAGACGCGTTGAATGGTTGTGGGCATGCAGCGATCGAGGCGTGATCCGGAGCGCCTGCGATGAGCCCGTCGGAGTCGACGACGCGCAGCCGTGGATCGTCCGCGCGGCTGCTCGCGGACGTCGGCGGGACGCATGTGCGCTTCGCCAGCCAGTGCACGGCGGAGGGGCCGTTGGAACACCTGGCGCGCTATGCCTGCCGGGATTTCGACAGCCTGGCCGATGCCATCTTCTATCACCTGCATCGCGAGGGCCTGGCGCGTCCGCACAGCTGCGCGATCGGCATCGCCACGGCGATCACCGGCGACCATGTGCGGATGACCAATCACCACTGGAGCTTCTCCACCAAGGCGCTGCAATCGGCGCTGGGGGCCGAGCGTCTGTTGGTGCTCAATGATTCGACCGCCCTGGCGCTGTCCCTGCCGGCGCTCGATGCGCAAGCGCTGCGCCAGGTTGGCGGCGGGCAGGCGGTGGCGGGCGCGCCGATGGGGCTGGTCAGTCCCGGCACCGGGCTGGGCGTGTCGGGGCTGTTGCCGACGCTGGATGGTGAACGCTGGGCTGCGGTGGGCGGTGAGGGCGGTCATGTCACGCTGACCTCCTACGAGCCCGAGGAGCAGGCGGTGCTGGATCGACTGCAGCGGCGCTTCGGCCATGTCTCCGCCGAGCGCGCGGTCTCGGGACCCGGCTTGGAGAATCTCTATCAGGCCCTGGCCGAGATTCGCGGGCTGGTGCTGGCGCCCGGTGAGGGCCGTGATGCCCCCGCGATCACCACGGCCGCGTTGTCCGGCGAGACCTTCAGCAGCGAAGTGCTGCGCATGTTCTGCGGTTTGCTGGGCGATGTGGCCGGCAATGTCGCCCTGACGCTGGGCGCGCGCGGGGGGCTCTACATCGGCGGCGGCATCGTGCCGCGCCTGGGCCGGTGGCTGGACGAGAGTCCGTTCCGCGCGCGCTTTGAATCCAAGGGCCGATTCACGGCCTTTCTTCGGGCGATTCCGACCCTGGTGGTGCAACAGGCCGATCAGGCCGCGCTGCTGGGGGCGGGTCGCGCGCTCGACCGTAGTGTGGGCCATTGATGAGGCGCCTGATGGATCGCCATCAGACCGACAACCATCGGCCCGAAGAGGTGGAGGGAGACGTGCTGGTGGCGCTGGTCGGCGACGAGGCCGAGGCGTCGCCCTCCCTGGCGACCTGCGGGACCGAGCCCGCAGGCTCGCCGGTTGTTCCGGTGGTGGCGAATCCGTTGCGTGCGCCGCTTCGGGACCCGGTGTTCCATCGCCTGGTCGCGCTCGAACGCACCCTGCATCGGCCACAGGTCCGACGAGACCGGCAGCGGCTGGATCAGTTGCTGCATGAGCAGTTCGTGGAAATCGGCTATTCCGGGCGGCGCTACACCAAGGTCGATCTGCTGGTGAAGCTGCCGGCCGAACGCGCAGACGGCAATGAGATCCGGGCGCAGGACTTTGAATTGAACTTCCTCTCGCCCGACCTGTTGCTGCTCGCCTATCGCTGCGCCCATCGGCATCCGGACGGCACGATGACGCGCTTCAGCTACTGCAGCTCATTGTGGGAGCGCCAGGGCGGCGAATGGCGCTTGCGCTTTCATCAGGGCACGCCCACGCAGGCCTTCGAGACGCCGCTCTGGTGAAGGCGCCCAGGCCCGCCGGGCGTGCGCATCCCCTGTGGCCAGGACATGCGCCTGCGCCGTGCGCTTGCTCAATGCGCACCGCCCATGAAAAAGGGCCGCTGTTGCGGCCCTCGAGGGTCGGGTCGGGATGACGGGGACCTGCCCCTCACCCGCCTGCGGGCGAGGCCCGCAGGGGTCGGCCTCACCAGATGCGGATGCGCTCTTCCGAGGGCTTGAACATCTTGTCGCCCGGCTTGGTCTTGAAGGCTTCATGGAAGCCGTCATGGTTGACCGCGGCGCCATTGGCGCGGAACTCCGGCGGCGAATGCGGGTCCACGGTCAGCAGTTGCAGCTTGCGTTCCTCGCGGGCCTTCTCGCGCCAGGCTTGTGACCAGCCCATGAAGAAACGCTGCTCACCGGTGTAGCCGTCGATCACCGGCGCGGGCTTGCCGCCCAGCGAGCGCAGATAGGCCTTGTAGGCGACCTGCAGACCCGACAGGTCGGCGATGTTCTCGCCCAGCGTCAGCTTGCCGTTGAGGTGTTTGCCGGGGATCGGCTCATAGCCTTCGTACTGGGCGACCAGCTTGGCGCCGATGGCGTCGAAGGCCTTGCGGTCGTCGTCGGTCCACCAGTTGCGCAGCGCGCCGTCGCCGTCGAACTGGCTGCCCTGGTCGTCAAAGCCGTGGCTGATCTCGTGGCCGATCACCGCGCCGATGGCGCCGTAGTTGACCGCGTCATCCGCCTTCGTGTTGTAGAACGGCGGCTGCAGGATCGCCGCGGGGAAGACGATCTCGTTCATTGTCGGGTTGTAGTAGGCGTTCACCGTCTGCGGCGTCATCAGCCATTCCCGGCGATCGACCGGCTTGCTGGCCTTGGCCGCCTGACGCTTCCATTCGAACTGGGCCGCGCGCAGGCCGTTGTTGAGCGCATCGCCGGCGCGGATTTCCAGCGCGTCGTAGTTGCGCCAGTTGTCCGGATAGCCGATCTTCACCATGTACTTCGACAGCTTGTCCTGGGCCTGCGCCTTGGTCGCGGGCGTCATCCAGCTGAGCTTGTCGATGGACGCCTTGTAAGAGGCCAGCAGGTTGTTGACCAGGGCCAGCATGCGGGCCTTGTCCGCCGGCGGGAAGTAGCGCTGGACATAGACCTCGCCGACGGCTTCGCCGAGTGCGCCGTTCACATTGCCCACGGCCTGCTGCCAGCGCGGCTTCTCGCTCTTGGCGCCGGTCAGCGCCGCGCCGTGGAAGGCGAAGTGCGCATCACGGAAGGCCTTGGGCAGCGTGTCGGCGGCACCGTCGAGCGTCTGCAGCGTCAGGTAGAGCTTGATGTCGTCCAGCGACGCGTCGCCCAGGATCTTGGCCGCACCCACCAGGTAGCTCGGCTGGGAGGCCGAGAGCTTGTCCAGGCCCGGCAGCGACGCGGCGGTGAAGAAGGCGTTCCAGTCGAAGCCGGGCGCCTGCTTGATCAGCTCGGCCGGCGTCATCGGGTTGTAGAGCTTGACCGGGTCGCGGTTCTCGACCTTGTCCCAGTGCACTTCGGCCAATCGGTGCTCCAGCGCGATCACGCGCTTGGCCGCACCCGCCGGGTCCTCGATGCGGGCCAGGCGAGCCAGCGTCTCCAGGTAGTTCTGGTAGGCGCCGCGGGCCTTGGCCAGCCGTTCGTCGTCGGCCTTGAGGTAGTAGTCGCGGTCCGGCAGACCCAGGCCGCCCTGCCAGGTGACCAGGCGATTGATGGTGGGGTCCTTGAAGTCGGCGTCGATCGTCAGGGGCACTGGCGTGTTGATCACACCGGTCTGACGGCCCATCCAGACCGCGAGCTGCTCGCGGTTCTCGATGGCGGCGATGCTGTCGAGCAGCGGCTTGACCGGCGCCAGACCGGCCTTGTCGATGGCGGCGGTGTTCAGGTAGGCGGCGTAGTAGTCGCCGACCTTCTGTTCCACCGAGCCGGGCTTGCCCTTCTTCTTGGCCAGCTCTTCAACGATGCCGCGCACCCGCTTGTCGGACAGATCGCCCAATTGCACGAAGGTGCCGTAGGACGACTTGTCACCCGGGATCTCGGTGCTGGAGAGCCAGTGGCCGTTGGCGGCGCGGAACAGGTCATCCTGAGGCCGGACCGACTTGTCGAAACCGGGCAACGCCAGCCCGGACTGCGGCGGCGCCGCCATGGCGGAACCGCCCAGATGCATCAGCAGGGCCAGGGTGGTGAGACGGAGAGCATTCTTCATCGCAAGCAGGAATCTGAGCGTGGGCCGGGCCCGACGAAGCCCACAGCCTATGCCAAAAGGCACGGCGTGCCAAAAGGCAGGAGTCGGGGAAGACCCTCATCCGGCTGTCCTCTGTTTCGGGCCGGTCAGCCCCTGCGCTGGGCGCGGCCGTCCGGGCTGGGCGCGGTGCGATGTGCGGGCTCGAAGTCCACCACGCAGCGGAACCCACGCGCCTGTCGAACTCACCGCTTGTGGACGGCTCGTGCGCCCCGGAGGCACCCGCCATGTCGGCTGCGATACTGCCCGCAAACAATGGAGTGGCATCGTGGAGACCTTGCAGATGACAACCGATGCGCGGGGCGTCGCCCGCGTGATGATGAACCGGCCGGCGGTGTTCAACGCCTTCAACGAGGCCATGATCGGCGAACTGGACGCGGCCTTTGCGGCGCTGGCCGAGGACGCGTCGGTGCGGGTGATCGTCCTGTGCGGCGCCGGCAAGTCGTTCAGCGCGGGCGCGGACATCCAGTGGATGAAGCGTGCGTCCGAGGCGACGCAGGCCTGGAATCTGGAGGACGCGCGCCGCTTCGCCGGCATGCTCGACCGCATCGCCCGCTGCCCCAAGCCGACGGTGGCGCGGGTCCATGGTCTCGCGCTGGGCGGCGGTGTGGGTCTGACGCTGGCCTGTGACATCGCCATCGCCTCGGGCAGGGCGACGTTCGCGGTCAGCGAGGCGCGACTCGGCATCCTGCCGTCGGTGATCGGGCCGTATGTGATTAACGCGGTGGGGCCGCGGCAGGCACGCCGCCTGGCCCTGACGGCCGGGCGCATCGATGCCCGCGAAGCGCTGCAGTTGGGCCTGGTCCAGCAGGTGGTGGGCGAGGGCGATGGACCGGGCACGGAGGGCGCGGACGGCGCCGAGGCGACCGCGCTCGATCTGGCCGTTGACGCCTGTGTCAGCGATCTGCTGGCCAGCGGTCCTCAGGCGCAGGCAGAAATCAAGACGCTGTTTGCACAACTCGCCGCGGGACCGATCACCGAACAGGTGCGGGAACTGACGGCCCAGACCATCGCGCGGGTGCGCATGGGGGCGGAAGCCAAGGAAGGCTTTGCGGCCTTCTTCGACAAGCGGCCTGCCGGATGGGTGCCCCAGGGGGACTGAGGCCGGTTCGGCGAGGATCAGTGCGAATCACCGCCGCAGGCTGCGGCGGTGTCGACCATCACAAGAGGAGACAGGAATGACAGACGCGACGCTGGACTGGCGCGTGAGCACGGCCGCCCCGGCACAAGCCCCAGTGGCGGTGATCGGTGCGGGCGTGATGGGGGCCGGCATTGCCCAGGTGGCGGCCCAGGCCGGCCATCCGGTGTGGCTGATGGACCTGCGCGAAGGCGCCGCCGAGGCTGCAATTGCGCAGGTGAGGCAAGCGCTCGGCGGGCTGGTCACCAAGGGCCGGATGGCGGCCGAGGAGCGCGAGGCGGTGCTGGCCCGGCTGCGTCCCGCGAGCGAACTGGCCTTGCTCGCCGATGCGGCCCTGGTCATCGAGGTGATCGTCGAGCAGTTGGCGCCCAAGCAGGCCCTGCTGCGCGAGCTCGATGCGCTGCTGCCGCCGCAGGCGCTGATCGCCTCGAACACGTCGTCCATCAGCATCACCGCGTTGGCCAACGGCATGCGGACGCCGCAGCGGCTGGTCGGCATGCATTTCTTCAATCCGGTGCCGCTGATGAAGCTGGTGGAGGTGGTGTCGGGCGCCGAGACCGAGGCCTCCGCCGCCCAGGCGATCGAGCAACTGGCGCGTCGCTGGGGCAAGACGCCGGTGCATGCGGCCTCGACGCCGGGCTTCATCGTCAATCGCATCGCGCGTCCCTATTACGCGGAGACGCTGCAGCTGCTGCAGGAGCAGGCGGCGACACCGGCGGCGCTGGATCGGGCGCTGCGCGGGGCCGGCTTCCGGATGGGGCCGTGCGAGCTGATGGACCTGATCGGCCATGACACCAACTATCTGGTGACGCAATCGGTGTTCGAGGCGAACTACGGCGACAAGCGCTATCAGCCCTCGCTGGTGCAGAAGGCGCTGGTGGACGGTGGTCGGCTCGGCCGCAAGGTCGGCAAGGGCTTCTATGACGGTGTGCCCGCCGCCGCGGCGCCCCGCAGCGCCGAGGCGACGCCCGGCGAAGACGGCGAAGACGGCGCGAGCCTCGATCCGAGCGGTCTCGTGCTGGCCGGGCAGGGCGTGTGGAGCGATCGGCTCGCCGGGTGGATGACAGCCCGCGGGGTGTCATTCCATCGAGATCCGACGGCGGATTGGCAAGGCCTGGCGATCGAGGAATTGCAGCTGCACGTCACGCGCGGCCGCAGTGCAGCGCAATTGGCGCATGAGCGCGCGCAGCCTGCGCTGGCCGTGATCGACTGGCCGCTGGCGCCCGATCGGATCGATGGCCTGCCCATCAGCTTTGGCCCGAAGGTGGAACGGCCTGAGCGCGAGCGCGCCCAGGCGCTGCTGGCACGGCTCGGATGGGTGGCCTTGGTCTGGCGCGATGTGCCTGGGCTGGCCGTGGCGCGCACCGTGGCCATGTTGGTCAACGAAGGCGCGGATGCGGTCTGGCAGGGCGTGTGTGACGAGGCCGGTGCCGACACCGCCATGAAGCTTGGGGTGAACTATCCGGCCGGACCATTCGAGTGGCTCGAACAGGTGGGCGCGCCGGTGGTGGTGGACCTGCTCGACGGGCTGTTCACCACCTATCGCAGCGAGCGCTACCGCATCAGTCCGTTGTTGAACCAGCGGGTCTGGGGCGCCTGAAGCGCGCAGGACGCGCTCGGCGGCGAGCGGCTCCGGGCGGCGGCTCGCTGGCCGAGTGACACGTGTCGTTTCCTGGGCCCAATGCAAAGAGCGGCCTCATGGGCCGCTCTTTGCGCAACAACTTGAGAGCGCGTCTGCGCCGTCGTCTGCCTTACAGCAGCATGCGCAGGTGGGCCTGGGCCTGCAGCAGCGGCGGCAGGCAATGTTCCACCATCTGCTCCATGCTCATGCGCGAGGCATGCACGCTGATGGCCATGGCGGCCACGGTGTCGCCCTTGTAGTTCTTCAGCGGCACGGCGACGGTGCGCAGGCCTTGCTCAAGTTCCTGGTCGATCAACGCATAACCCTGGGCGCGGGCGCGGGCGATCTCGATGCGCAGGCGTTCCGGATGGGTGATGGTGTGGGGCGTCAGCGCCGTCAGTTCCTGGCGGGCGATGAAGGCGTCCACCTCGGCTTGCGGCTGGGCCGCCAGCAGCACGCGGCCGTTGCCGGTGCAATGGGCCGGCACCCGGGTGCCGGGCTGCAGCGTCGGGGACACCACGCGACCGGCGCTGGTCGCGGAGATGCAGATCACATCGTTGCCGTCCAGCACGCCCGCGGACGACGCCTCTTTCATCGCATAAGCCAGCTTGTGCAGCTCGGGCTCGATGATGCGCGGCAGGCGGGCGGAGTGCATGTAGCTCTGACCCAGGCGCAGGACCTTGGGCGTCAGGGCAAACATCTTTCGGTCTTGCGACACGAAGCCCAGGTGGGTCAGCGTGAGCAGGTAGCGACGGGCTGCCGCGCGGGTCAGGCCGGTGCGGCCGGCGACTTCGCTGATGGTCAGCCGGGGGCGTTCCTGGTCGAAGGCCTCGATCACCGCCAAGCCTTTCTCCAGGCCGGCCACCAGGTCGCGCTTGAGCGGACCGGTGCGCTCTTCAGCGGGGGTGTCAGGGGTGGTGGGGACCGTCAGGGCGGTCAGATCATCATGAGCTCGAGCAGCGGACATGGCAGACAAAACGTGCGTTTGACGCCCAAAGCTGCTGGGCGTAAGCAGGTGATGTCCAGGACTATAGGGACAACCCCGTGAAGAATGTTTGCCGAGGCAATCGTTTTATCTGAAGTTCGCACACTTGCGCACCAACTTGGTTCTTTTGTGACGCATGTCGCCCCACGCTCCTACTTTCAGGCGTGTCGTGGGCGATATCCAAAACAAAAGGGTGAAGCCGCAGGTGTGATGTGCGTTCAGCGGGGAGGAAGCAGTCCGACATCAGCGCGCGGGTCGCATACCTCACATATATGAGCGATATGCGCCACCGATCGAAGTCAGTATCCCATGCACTGTGCGATTAACGAGTACGTGGTCCCACGTGATGCCATGATGATTTTTCAGCATCTGTTAAGTTTTGGTGATGCCTGACGGCGTACGTTCGAAAACGGAACGAAATCATTCGAAATGTGCCGCTCGAAACCTCCCCGCGTCCACGGAAAGGACGGGTGAAGGTCAAGCCGCCCGTCCTGACGCCATCGCAGGACCAGCGCCGGTTGCGCTCACGTGGTGGCCCTCTTCGGCCCTCTATATAGAGAGGCGAGGGCCGCGTGGAGAGGTGAGGGCAGTTTGACCGCACAGGCCGCGTTCGGCGGCCGTACGAGAACCGTGGTCGGCGTCCGTGCGCGTCCGAGGGCGTCAGACGCGCTCGACCACCACCGCGATGCCCTGACCGACGCCAATGCACATGGTGCACAGCGCATACCGCCCCCCGCTGCGGTGCAGCTGGTTCACCGCGGTGGCCACGAGTCGCGCCCCGCTGGCCCCCAGGGGATGGCCCAGCGCAATGGCGCCGCCGTTGGGATTGACCCGCGGATCGTCGTCCTGCAGACCCAGGTCGCGCAGTACGGCCAGGCCCTGCGCCGCGAAGGCTTCGTTGAGCTCGATGACGTCCATCTGGTCCAGCGTCAGGCCGACCTGCGCCAGCACCTTGCGGCTGGCCGGGGCCGGGCCGATGCCCATGATGCGCGGCGGCACGCCGGCCACCGCCATACCCAGCACCCGCGCGCGCGGCGTCAACCGATGTCGGCCGATCGCCGCCTCGCTGGCCATCAACAGGGCACAGCTGCCGTCATTCACGCCGGACGCATTGCCGGCGGTCACGCTGCCGTCCGGGCGGACCACGCCCTTGAGCCGGGCCAGCGCCTCCAAACTGGTCTCACGCGGATGCTCGTCCTGGCGCACCACCACCGGGTCGCCCTTCTTCTGGGGGAGGGTGACCGGACAGATCTCGTCGTCGAAGACGCCGCCGCGCTGGGCCGCCAAGGCCTTGGTCTGGCTGGCCAGCGCCATGCGGTCCTGCGCGTCGCGCGGGATGCCGAATTCGGCGGCGACGTGCTCGGCCGTTTCCGGCATCGAATCGACACCGTGCTGCGCCTTCATCCTGGGATTGATGAATCGCCATCCGATGGTGGTGTCGTAAATGGCGTTGGCCCGTGAAAACGCGCTCTCGGCCTTCGGCATCACGAAGGGCGCGCGGCTCATGCTTTCCACGCCGCCGGCGATCAGCAGATGGGCTTCTCCCGCCCGGATGGCCCGCGCGGCGGTCCCGACGGCATCCATGCCCGAGCCGCACAGCCGGTTGAGTGTCATGCCGGGCACCTCCACCGGCAGCCCGGCCAGCAGGGCCGACATGCGGGCCACATTGCGGTTGTCCTCGCCGGCCTGGTTGGCGCAGCCGTAGAAGACGTCGTCCAGCGCGGACCAATCAAGCGTCGGATGGCGCGCCATCAGGGCCTGGATCGGCAGGGCGCCCAGATCGTCCGCGCGCAGCGAGGACAGGGCGCCGCCGTAGCGGCCGAAGGGGGTGCGCTGGGCGTCACAGATGAAGGCGTGCATGACAGTCTCCGGAATCTTCATGAGAATGCTGATCTCGGGGGATCATAGGGGGGCGGAAAAAGGCGTGACAAGTTGCACGCTTGCGGGTTGAACGTCGGCGACATCGCCTGAATGGCCGGAATTTCGCTTAAGTTGCGCCCCTTGCCCGCCGAAGCACTGACGAGGGCACCCGGACCCGTGGAAGAAAAATGAAGGACAGATCGGCCGATCCGTTGATCGATGTAAGCCAGCTCAAGGTGGGGATGTTCATCCACCTCGATCTCGGCTGGATGTCGCATCCGTTTCCGCTGAGCAGCTTCAAGCTGAGCTCGGATGAGCAGCTGTTGATTCTTCGCCGGCTGGGTCTCAAGCAGGTGCGCTGGAGTCCGGGCAAGAGCGATCTGCCGATCGAGGCCACGCCGATGCCGGCGGCGTCTGCACCCGCCGCCGAGGTCATCGTCCCGGCGGCGACGGTCGAGGTGGAAGACCAGGAGCTGGCCCGTCATCGCCGCCTGCTGGCCGAGCAGCGCGATGCCTTGCAGCTCTGCGAACAGCAGTATGCGGAAGCCGCCGTCGCCCTGCGCGACCTGATGGAGCTGGTCCCCCGCGAGCCGCTGGATGCGCGCGATCGCTCCGCCGCGCTGTCGCGGGCGCTGCTCGACAAGATGCTGGTCGAGGGCGACATCAACATCCGTCTGCTCAACGAAGGCGCCGGCGACCGAGGCACCGCGCATGCGTTGAACGTGGCGGTGATTTCCATGTTGCTCGGCCGTGCCTTCGGCATGGTGCGCGATGAGATGCTGGACCTGGGCCAGGGCGCCCTGCTGCATGACATCGGCAAGATGGAAGTCACCCCGCGCTTCCGCCATCGGGATGACGGTTTCACCAGCGCCGAGGTCCAGGCCTATCAGCAGCATGTGGCCAAGGGCGTGGTGCTGGCTCAGAAAATGGGCGTCACGCCCGGTCCGCTGCTGATCATTGCCCAGCATCACGAGCATGCGGACGGCACCGGGTTCCCGCAGCACCTCAATGCGGACCGCATGAGCATCGGCGCCCGCATCGTGGCGCTGGTCAACCGGTTCGACGGCCTGTGCAATCCGCTGGTCGCCTCCAAGGCAATGACACCGCACGAGGCGCTGTCGCTCATGTTCGCCCAGGGGCGCAGCCGCTTCGATGCGACCATGCTCAATGCCTTCATCCGCATGATGGGCGTCTACCCACCGGGCTCGGCCGTCCAACTGACCGACGACCGGTATGCGATGGTGGTGGCGGTCAATTCCTCGCGCCCGCTCAAGCCCAAGGTGATGGTCTATGACCCGAAGGTGCCGCGCGAAGAGGCGCTGATCCTGAACCTGGAAGCGCTGCCGGATCTCGGCATCCGCCGCAGCGTCAAGCCTCAGCAACTGCCGCGCGCCGCACAGGACTACCTGTCGCCGCGCTCGCGCATTGCCTATTTCTTCGAAGCTGTTGGTCTGCCCGCTGCGCCCGGGGAGCTGGCGGCGTGATCGTGGATCGTCCTGCCAGCGTCGTGACGGCGCTGCCGCCGTCATTTCTGGCGATGATCGACGGACTGCAGGAAGCGGTCTGGCTGGTCGACGCCCAGACGCACCAGGTGCTGGCCGCGAATGCCGCCTCGCAGCAGTTGCTGGGTTTCCCGGCGCGGGCGCTGATCGGCCGCGCCATCGAATCACTGGCCACCACGCCCGAGGACACGCTCTTCTGGTCGGATGCCGCCGTCGGGCGCCGCGAAGGCCTTCATACCGACACCATGATGCGGCACGCCGACGGCCACCTGCTGTGGGCCTCTCGCCGCGTCAGCCATGTGGCGCTGCCGCAAGGCGACGGGCTGTGGATGGTCACGATGCGTGATCTCACCCGGCAACGCCAGCAGGACGAGGAGCGCGACACCCTGCTCGCGGAACTGCGGGCCACTTTGGAATCGACGGCGGACGGCATTCTGGTCACGGACCTGGCCGGTCGCATCTGCAACTTCAATCAGCGCCTGGCCACGCTCTGGGCCATCCCCGAACACCTGCTGACCGAGCGCAACGACCAGGCGGTGCAGGCCTGGATGCGCCGCAGCGTGGTCGACGGCGCTGCCTACGCGGCCCGGCTGTCCGCCATTCAGGAAGCCACGCTGCTGCACACCAGCGACCGTCTGAAATTGCTGGATGGCCGCGTGCTGGAGCGGGTGTCCTTGCCGCAGTGGAGCCGCGGGCGGCCGATCGGTCGGGTGTATTCATTCCGCGATCTCAGCGAAGCCCTGGCCGCGAACCAGCGCATCGAGGAGCTGTCTCACAACGACATGCTCACCGGACTGCCCAACCGGCGCGCGCTGATGGAGCGGGTGGAGTATGCGCAGGCCTTGGCGCGTCGCGAGGCCTCGCCGTTCGCGCTGTTGAATGTCGACTTGGATCGCTTCAAGCAGATCAACGACACGCTGGGGCATTCCTATGGCGACCGTGTCCTGAAGGAGGTCGCGTTGCGGTTGAAGGATTCGCTGCGTGAGGTGGACACCGTCGCCCGCCTGGACGGCGACCAGTTCGCCTTGCTGATCCATCAGGCCGACGCGCGCGGCGCCGAGCATGCGGCGCGCCGGGTGCAGGAGGCGATGTCGCAGCCCTTTTGTTTCGACACCTTGAGTTTCACCGTCACCTGTAGCACTGGCATGGCCGTGTTCCCGGGCGACGGCGCCTCTTCGGAAGCCTTGCTGGCCAGCGCCGAACGCGCGATGCACTGGGTCAAGGAGAGCGGTCGCGGCACCTTCCGGTTCCATCAGCCCCGCAAGGATGTGGACCTGCTGTCGCGCATGCGGCTGGACCATGCGATGCGGCAGGCGCTGCAGGAGCATGAGTTCCGGCTGCATTTCCAGCCGCAGATCGACATCGACAGCGGTCAGCTCATCGGCGCGGAAGCCCTGATCCGCTGGCGCGATCCGTTGCGGGGCGAGGTCTCGCCGGCCGAGTTCATCCCGGTTGCGGAGGAGAGCGGCTTCATCATCGCGATCGGGCAGTGGGTGCTGCAGCAGGCGGTGGCGCAGGCGGCGCAGTGGCTCCAGCTCGGGCTTCGGGTCCCCGTGGCGGTGAACGTGTCGGCCCTGCAGTTCCAGCAGGCGCAGTTCGTGGAGGGCGTGGCCCAGGCGCTGCGCGAAGTGGGTCTCCCGGCCGAGTTGCTGGAGCTGGAGCTCACCGAGTCCGTCCTGCTGCGCGACGCGGATGATGCGTTGCATCGCATGCAGGAGCTGGCGGAACTCGGCGTGTTGATCGCGATCGACGACTTCGGCACCGGCTATTCCAACCTCGGTTATCTGAAGCGGTTCCCGATTCAGCGACTCAAGGTGGACCGCAGTTTCGTGCGCGGCCTGCCGGATGACGCCAGCGATGCGGGCATCGTCAACGCCATTGTCCAGATGGGCCGTGCGCTGAACCTGAAGGTGATTGCCGAAGGCGTGGAAACCGAGGCGCAGCGGGCGTTCCTGTCGCGCTGCGGCTGCCATGAATACCAGGGCTTCCTCTGTGCCCCGGCGCTGGACGCGCGCGCCTTCGAGCACCGCTTCGGTCCGCCCGCGGCCACGGCCGACGGCGCGGCGGCGCCGGTGCGGTCGAACGTCCGCCTGCTGCGCGGCGCGTGAGTGCCAGGGCCGCGCCCCCGCGGTTGTGATGCGTGTCGCTCGTTTCAACCCGCGCATCGGGCGCTGTGGCCTTTACGGCCAAGCCTGATCTGTCCCCTGCCGTGTCCCTCGCCTGCTGGCTCGCCATGACGGCACAATGCCGTGAAAGGCTGCGTCATCTGTCAGCCAGGAGACAAGCGTGCTGTACAAGTTCAAATCGAAGGCGGGTGCCGATGTGATCATGCTGGCCGCCCACGGCGACCAAGCCCTGTCCGCGCTCGGACGCTCTCCCTCGCCCACGGGCATTTTTCAGCAGTCCGAACTGGCCGGGCTGATTGCGCAGGGTGAGGCCGCCATTGCCGAAGAGCAGCAGTCGCTCGACCGCACCGGTGCAGCCCGCGCGGACGACGACGCCCCCGACGACGAACCCAAGGCGCCCAAGCGACCGGACGTCACCCTGCGCCAGCGACTGTGGCCCTTGCTGGAGCTGATGCGCGCGGCCCAGGCGGCCCACACCGACGTCGTCTGGGGCGTCTGAGTGGAGCCCACACTGATCATTGCGGTGCGGCACGGCGAGACCGCCTGGAACCGCGAAGGGCGGCTGCAGGGGCATCTGAACCTGCCGCTGAACGCGCTGGGCGAGCGACAGGCACAGCGCCTGGGTGAGGCCTTGGCCGATCAGACCCTGCATGCGGTGTATGCGAGCGACCTGGACCGGGCCTCGGTCACGGCCCGCCACCTGGCCGCGCCGCATGGCCTTTTGGTCACGACAGACGCCCGGCTGCGGGAGCGCAGCTTTGGCGACTACGAGGGCAAGCGCTGGGTGGACATCGAAACCGAAGCCCCGGAGGCCGCTCTGCGCTGGCGCCAGCGCGATCCGGTCTTCGAGCCGCCGGGTGGCGAAAGCCTCACGACCTTCTATGCCCGATGCGTGGCGGCGGTGACTTCCTTGGCCGATGCGCATCCCGGCCAAACCATCGCCATCGTGGCCCATGGCGGCGTCATGGACTGTCTGTACCGCGCGGCCACCCGCATCGAACTGCAGGCGCCGCGCAGTTGGGTATTGGGCAATGCCAGCATCAATCGCCTGCTGTACTCGCCGCAGGGCTTCAGCCTGGTCGGATGGAACGACGACCATCACCTGCAAGGCCTGACCCTGGACGATCCAGGTGTCCCCGGCTTCATGCCGGGGGCGATGGTCGGGCGGGAAGACGCCGTCAGCAGCCATCCCGCGCGCCCTCAGGACACCGCCAAGGCCTGATCTCATGACCGAGGCGCAGATCATCGTGCTCGCCACGCCGGTCTTCTTCCTCTTGATCGGGCTCGAGTACCTGGTCGGTCGATGGCGCGGCCGGCAGACCTATCGACTCAACGATGCGCTCAGCAGCATCAGCCTGGGCATGCTGAGCCAGGTGGTGGGCGTGCTGACCAAGCTGTTCACCCTCGGCATCTACACCTGGGTGTTCGATCACGCCGCGCAGTGGCGCCTGGATCCGGGCGCCTGGTGGGTGTGGCTGACCGGCCTGCTGCTCTACGACTTCCTCTATTACTGGCATCACCGCTTGGGCCACACCACCGCGCTGCTGTGGGCCGCGCATGCGATGCATCACCAGAGCGAGGACTACAACCTCTCCACCGCCCTGCGCCAGACCGGCAGCGGCTGGCTGGTGGGCTGGCTGTTCTACATCCCGATGGCGCTGCTGGGGTTTCCGCCGCTGGTGTTCGCGGTGGTGGCGCTGGTCGACCTGCTCTACCAGTTCTGGGTCCACACCCAGCAGATCGACCGCCTCGGCTGGTTCGACCGCTGGTTCTGCTCACCCTCCAATCACCGGGTCCATCACGCGGTGAACGATCCCTATCTGGACCGCAATTTCGGCGGCATCCTGGTGATCTGGGATCGGCTCTTTGGGAGCTTCCAGGAGGAATTGTCGAATGAGCGCTGCGTTTATGGGACACGCGACGCCCTTGCCCACTGGAGTCCGTGGCGCGCCAATGTGCAGGTCTACGGGCAATTGCTGCGCAAGATGCGCGCCGTCCCGCGATGGCGCGACAAGCTGCGGCTGTGGTGGGAGCCGGCCCATTGGCAGCCTGGGCACGGTGCTCGCATAGCGCCCGGATACGACCCACACCAGCGCGCGCTCTTCGACCCAAAGGTCTCTCGGACGAACGCATGGCTCGCGTCATCGCTGTTCCTGGCGGTACTCGGCGGCGTGGCCGTGTTTCTCTGGCACGCGCACCGTTTGGGACCGATCGAGCAGATTGCCGTGTTGATGGGCCTTCTGGCGAGTCAATCCCTGATCGCCCGGCTTTTGACCTCAATTCGCACCTAATGGGGAACTGTTGCAATTTCGCGTCGGGCTGATGAGGTGCGGGCATCGCACTTCTATACTCCGCACACACTGCAGTAAGCCCGCCCAGACAACTGGCGAAAACCTCCAACCATGAAGGTCGATATGAAGAAGATTGCAACTGCTGCTGCCATCGCGGCACTGTCCGCTCCGGTGTTTGCTCAAAGCTCTGTCACGCTTTGGGGCCGCATCAACACCACCGTGGAAAGCCAGAAGGTCGGTAACGGTGATCGCACGGTCGCGGTCAACAACAACTCGTCGCGTCTGGGCTTCAAGGGTACGGAAGATCTGGGCGGCGGCCTGAAGGCGAGCTTCGCCCTGGAACACGGTCTGAATTCGGACAACGGCGCGGCCACCGGCGGCTCCCAGTTCTGGAACCGTGAAGCCAGCATTCAGCTGTCGGGCGACTTCGGCGCCGTGCGCATGGGCCGTTGGACGAATGGCTCGTACTACGCCACTGCCGACTATGTGTCGATGCACAACCACGACACCGGCTCGTCGTCCGACGCGCTGTACTCGGGCGTGGGCTTCTTCACCCCGAACGGCAATCCGCAAAGCAACAAGGTGGCGTACTTCACGCCCAACCTGAACGGCTTCAACGCCGAGGTGTCGCTGCACGCCGGTGAAGGCGTCGACCAGCGCGCCTACGACGTCGCCCTGAACTACGACCAAGGCCCGCTGCACCTGGGCGCTGGCTACTCCAAGCAAGGCTCTGCCAACCAGTACGCCGTGCGCGGCCTGTACGAGCTGGGCGCCTTCACCTTCGGCGGCTATGTGCAGCGCGAAGACAGCGGCGTGGCGCAATCGCTGGGCGCCAAGGACACCCGCACCATCGGTCGTGCGGTGGTGATGTACACCATGGGCCAGTCCGAATACCACCTGAACGTCGGTGGCACCAAGGCTGGTGGCTACTCCTTCAACAATGGTCGTAACGGTGGCAAGCAGTACACGCTGGGCTACAACTACAACCTGAGCAAGCGCACCAAGGTCTACAGCTACTACACCGTGATCGACGCGACGACTGCCCGGAAGGCTGACGATTTCAACTCGTTCGCCGTCGGCGTCCGCCACAACTTCTAAATCGATCGCGATCGGGTCGTGGTCGCTTCATGCGGCCACGCGATCCCGTCCCGTGATGGCCAACCGCCTGCCCGGCTCCCGCCGGCAGGCGGTTTTTCTTTGTCTGCCGTGATGGTCTGCGGCCCGCGATGACGTTCGACCGTGAGGCGATGACGGACGGTTGGCATGCCGGCACGTCTGGACCACAAGACCGGGTACATGCGCGAGACGGGTTGTATTGCCACAATGCGGGCATCTCTTCCCTTTGGCCCACGGACGTCTCCCGACGTCCCCACTGACTCCGACAGCCCCATGAAGTATCTGCACACGATGGTCCGCGTGACCGACCTCGACACCTCCATCAAGTTCTACCGCGATGCGCTGGGTCTGCAGGAGGTGCGCCGCACCGAGCATGAAGCCGGCCGCTTCACCCTGGTCTACCTGGCCGCCCCGGGCGATGAGGACGCCCAGGTCGAACTCACCTACAACTGGGACCCGGAGGTCTACACCGGCGGCCGCAACTTCGGCCATGTTGCCTATGCAGTGCCTGATATCTATGCGGCCTGCCAGCGCCTGATGGATCACGGCGTGCTGATCAACCGCCCGCCGCGCGATGGCCGCATGGCATTCGTCCGCTCGCCCGACAACATCTCCATCGAACTGCTGCAGGACGGCCCGGCGCTGCCGCCGGCCGAGCCGTGGATTTCGATGCCCAACACCGGAAGCTGGTGAGCTCATGCCGCTGCTGACGTCGATGCTGCTGTCGACCCGGTCGCCCTGGAGGCCACGGTCGTTTTGGCCGGCATCGGTGATGGCGCGGCAAAGGGTTCGACGGCTCCTGCCGCTGCTGCTGGCCGCGCCCGTGGCCTGTCTGGCGCAAGGGCAGGGCAAGCTGCTGCTCACCGGCGGCGTGAGCAGCATCGACGGCGCAGCAGGCGGCGGGCTCACGCCCTGGGCACTGACCGGCAGCTACGCCACGGCTGGCGAGATCGGCGCCACCGCCTTCGCGACCCGACTGCCCACGCGGGACTACGGCCTGACCGGTTATGGCGCGCTGATCGCCTGGGGCGAGCGCGCCGAGTTGTCGATCGCCAAGCAGGATTTCTCTGCGGGCTCGACCGGTGCCGCGCTGGGGCTGCCCGGGCTGCGCCTGAAGCAAACTCTCATCAGCGCCAAGGTGCGGCTGGGTGGTGATGCGGTGCTGGATGCGGACACCTGGCTTCCGCAGGTGGCGCTGGGCGTCGAAATCAAGCGCATGGATGGCGGCGGCCTGAATCCGACGCTCAGCGTGCTTGGCGCCAAGCGCCATGGCGTGGATGTCTATCTCAGCGCGACCAAGCTGTTTCTCGGTCAGAGCACCCTGGTCAATCTGACCTTGCGGGCGAGTCGTGCCAACCAGAACGGCTTGCTGGGGTTCGGCGGCAGTGCCAGCGATCGGTACTCGCTGCTGCCCGAAGTCTCCGTGGCCTATCTGCTGAATCGGCACTGGGCCATTGGGGCTGAATACCGGATGAAGCCGGACAAGCTCAACCCGTCGGTGTTGGGCGACGCGCTTCGCGAGGACGACTGGAAGGATGTGTTCATCGTCTGGGCGCCCAACAAGCATGTGTCGCTGACGGCGGCCTATGTGGATCTGGGGCGCATCGTGCCGGGCCTTCAGCCGCGTCGGCAACAGGGCGTCTATGGGTCGATCCAGTTGGCCTACTGAGCCCTGCTGCTGTGCAGGGGGGCATTGAGGGAATCAAAGCAGTGAGCACCGGAGGTCTGCCATGTCGCACGTTGCGCTTGCTTTGAGCCGCCTTGGTCGGCGACGGATGATGGCGCTTTCATTGGCGGTTGCATTGGCGCTGGGATTGGGACTGTCTGCCGGGCCCGTGTCTGCTCAGGATGACCTCTATCGCGCGCTCGGCGGCGAGGATGGCGTGCGGCGCATCAGTGCGGAGCTGGTCCAGCGGGTGTATGCGGACGACCGCATCAAGCACCTCTTCCAGGAGACCAATCCCAAGTTCCTCACGGAGCAGTTGCGCAAGCAGTTCTGTGAGTTGAGCGGCGGGCCATGCCAATACGACGGCGAGAGCATGAAGAACTCGCACGCCAAGCTCGGGATCACCAAGGCGCATTTCAATGCGCTGGTCGAGGATCTCCAATCGGCGATGGACGCCCAGGGCGTCCCGTTTACGACGCAGAACCGTTTGCTCGCGCTGTTGGCGCCGATGCATCGGGACATCGTGACGCGCTGATCAGGCCGTGTCCGAGGCGGCGGGTTGGGACAGGGTCAAGAACTCTGCCGTACCCACTGATCACTAGCGTGCTCCGGGTCCGAACCTGAGGCCCGCTTGATCACATCGCCCTTGCGGCGAAGGAGCCTCCATGTTTCCCCACCCAGTTCAAGCTGCTCAGCCATCCCCTTTGCTTGGAGAGGCTGACCATCAGGCCATGGAGGCGTCGACCGCATCGTCGAAAGTGGTGGGCCATGTCTATCTCGCCCGCCTCCATCACTTGTCGCAGACGCTTCTGCCTCAGGCCAATGCGAACGGCGTTCCCCTGGCCGAGGCGCTGATGGCGACGGTGGAGTTCCTGAATGATGGGATCGAACAAGGATTTGATCTGGCGTTTGCGCGGGCTAAAGCGAGAGGCGGCAAGCAGGAGCTCGTCTTTGGAGATGACTCATGCGCCATTCCCGAGCTGGTCAAGCGTGCGATGGATCGCGGCGCGGCGCTGCGTTTTGTGGTGGGAATGCCGGAAGAACAGCAGGGCCGCCCCTCGTTATTGACTCGAGGCTTTGATGACCTTCCGCGATCGCGACGGCAATGGAGCGACACGCCCAAAGATCTGCCGCCCCGGGAGATTCCCCGTTTCAATCAGACGTTTCTGCGCGCTGGTATTGATGCGCTTCCGGTCGGCAAGTGCATGCTGCTCGCGCCGCCCAAGCAAAAGATGTTGGTGCTGGGACGCACCGGGCCCGGGGAGTGGGATCAACTGGTGGTGGGTCACCGGCCGCTCGGGGCGCGACCAGAGCTTCGCCTTGTCCGGGGTTACGAAGCAGCGCATTGTGTGGACTCGGCACTGAGTTTTCAGGAGGGGGGCGCCAGATGGGCGATGGTGCTGCCGAGTTCGGAGTGATCACGCGGCGGATGCACCCGGGCATGGCGTAGAACCTGGCCGCTGGCGGGGCGCACTAGCTGGCGACGGGGCCTGATGGTCGGGCCTCTCATCGATCGCCCTTCGAGGCGAAGGAGCCACGAATGTTCCCCAACTCCGTTCAATTGGGTCGGCCATCCGCCGCCTTCGACGCTGCTGACCTGTCGAACGCCTCGCCGTTGGCGGCTGCGTCGCAGGTGGAGGGGCACATTGATCCGTCTCTTATCGATCGCCTCGTGCGGTGTTTCATTCCTCAAGCGAATCAGAAAGGCGTTGACTTGGCCGAAGGCTTGATGGCCGCCATGGAGTTTCTGAACACGGGTGATGATCGGGCATTCGATGCGGCCTTTCGGCGAGCGCATGATCGCTGCGGCAAGCAGGCGTCTTCCTTCGACGCCAGTTCCAGCTCGCTCCCGCAGTTGTTCAAAGAGGCGGTGGAAGAGCGAGGCGCGAAGCTGCGCTATGTGCTGGGGCGTCCGAAGGAGCTCATCGACCTGCCGTCGTTTTGGACTCGAGGTGTCAAGGAGATCCCGAGTGGGGGGCTTCAGTGGACACCTGATCCCGACGGGTATCCTGACAAAGAGGTGAGCGCACTGAGGCTCGCCATCATCCGAAGTGGCATTGACGACCTGCCGGTGGGAAAGTGCATGCTGCTGTCGGCGCCCTGCGGAGAACTGTTTGTCCTGGGGCGCACGGGGCCCGGCAAGACGGATCTGTTGGCGGTGGGTAAAAAACCGTTTTCCAAAAACCCCGAGATTCATTTCACTGAGGGACGCCAGGCGGCGGATCGCTTGGACATGACCTTCGGATCCCTCGGGCAGGGCCACAACTGGGCCATGGTGTTGCCGGCGCCTCGCTGATGAAGTGACTCGCCGCGCCGCCGGGAACGCCGGTGCGGTGAGCCCAGCAAGCAGGACGAAGCTCGCCAGAAGAGAAGACAGACCAAGCAAAAAGCCCCCCACTCCGGTAGGAATCGGGGGGGCATCGCTTGGTGGATGGCCAGCGTCGCGACCAACAGAGCGTCGCAAGCGGCGGCATGAACTCCGGACGTCGTGCTCGCGGCCTCTAGGTTGAAGCCCGCTCGCCGATGTGAAGCACGACCGTAAGTTATTTCGGAATTTAAGATTTTCTTGATTGTGAACAGCGATAAAGGGGTGTAGCTTCGGAATTTAATGAATTGAACGCTTCTAAAAACGCGGATGTGGCATGATTTCGGAATTCAAGAAATCGGCCATCTGGGCAGTCACAGAAGGCCATCATCCCGGGAATTCCGAAATGACTTCTACCCCTGCCTCCCCACCCAACCTCTTGCGCGTGACCGACGCCACCGCTGTTGGGCCGGCCATTCGCGCGCGTCGACGTGAGCAGTCGCTGCGAATTGACGATGCCGCTTCATTGAGTGGCGTCTCCGTCGACCTGCTCTCTCGCCTCGAGAACGGCAAAGGCGCCGTTCGACTGGACAAGCTGCTGGCCGTGTTGGACAGCCTCGGGCTCGCACTCATGCTCGGCCCGAAGGACCATCCCGGCATGCAAGCTGCCTCGCGTCCCGCCGTCGCGCGCCCGCAGAAGTCATGAGTTCAGCAACCGGCACACGGATCGACGCCCCGAGTTCGCATGCGCTCAACCTCTGGGCAGATGGCCAGAAGGTGGCGACGCTGGGCTACGAGCCCATGAACGACCGGTGGTCGCTGGACTACGACGCGGACTGGGTCGCGACGCCAGCAGCGTTTCCGCTATCGCCCGCTCTGCCCTTCCAGCCCCCGGCCGGTGGCTATGCCGCCGGCGCCGTGAAACGCTTCGTGGAGAACCTGCTGCCCGAAGGGCGAGCCCTTGAGATCACCGCCACGACTTACCGGGTCTCCAAGTCGAACATCTATGCGCTCATCAGCGCGCTGGGGACCGAGACCACCGGGGCCTTCCGGTTTTGGCCCTCGGCCGAAGCGCCACCCGTCGTCGCCGCCAAGCCGCCGCGTGAAGTGAGCCGCGAGGAACTGGACAGACGAATCGCCGAGCGCGACGAGATTCCGTTCGCGGTCTGGGATGGCAAGGTCCGGATGTCCATCGCGGGCGTGCAGGACAAGTTGATGGTCTACCTGGACCGCCCGCTGGACGACGGTGGGCGCGTGTTTCTGGTCGAGCCGCCTTTGGCATCGACGCACATCCTCAAGCCCGACCCTGCTCGGCTGGTCACGCCCCATCTGGTCATCAACGAACACTTCTGCATGGCCCTCGCCAGGCGAATGGCGCTGCCCGTCGCGGAAGTCAGCATCTATAGGACGCCGCGGCCGGTACTCGTCGTGCGCCGCTTCGACCGGGTTGTCGTGCAGGGTGTCGGGCAGGGTGTCGACCATGGCGCCAACGAGCCCACCGTGCAGCGCCTGCACATCATCGACGCATGCCAGGCTTCAGACCTGCCTGAAAGCTTCAAGTACGAGCGGAATCTCGGGGGCGGTGAGCATGTGCGCAACATCCGGGAAGGCGTGAGCTTCGAAATGCTGTTCGAGCGCGTGGGACAGACTGTGAACAAGGCCGCGGCAAGCATGACCCTGGTCAGGTGGGCCCTGTTCCAGTTCCTCATCGGCAACAGCGACGCCCATGGCAAGAACTTTTCTTTCTTCGTGCGACGCGAGGGTCTCGACCCAGCGCCTTGGTACGACCTGGTCAGTGTGCTGCAGTATCCGGACATTGACCACGAGCTGGCGATGGCCTGGGGCGACGCCTTCTCGCTGAACGAGGTGGGGGCATTCCAACTGGCGGACTTTGCGCAGCGATGCGGCATCGACAGAAAGCTGCTCCAACGCGAGGCCGCGCGGCTAGCGAAGCTGGTCGTGCAACACGCGCCGGCGCAGGCCCTGGCAGACGACTATGTCGACGACGGTGAGCGCGCCTTCGCGGGACAACTCCGCGACTTCGTGATGGGACAGGCCGCCCGTCTGACCCAACTCGCCGGCGAGGCGGCCAAGCTGAAGCCTGAGTTTCTGTGACCTGGAAGCGTGCCGCGCAGTGACACGCCATCGCGCCCGCGCGGCGGCGAACTCGCTACGGCAGCCTTGCGGTGGACCAGCGCGTTGCGTAGGTCGACCCAGTCTTTGACGCCTTGCTGGGTGTCGATTTCGCCTCTACGCGAGTCAGGCGCTGCAGCCCGGCTGCCGGGAGTGCGGATCGTCGAATACCGAATGAGGCGATCTACTTGACGCAAGCTTTTCGCTGGACGCTACATGAGGGCGACGTAGCGAAGTCACCAACGAAAAAGCCCAGCGCTTGGCTGGGCTTTTATCGCTCTAAGTGACCGATGCACCTAGTGAATTCTGGTGGCCAAGGGCGGAATCGAACCACCGACACGCGGATTTTCAATCCGCTGCTCTACCAACTGAGCTACTTGGCCTTGCTTCGATGTGTCAGCGAAGTGCTGAACAACGAAGACCGCGACTATAGCACTAAATTCCGCCCCCGCGCTTGTTTCTTGAAAGATCGACGCCGAGTTGTTTCAACTTGCGGTACAGGTGGGTGCGTTCCAGCCCCGTCTTCTCGGCCACCCGGGTCATCGAGCCGTTTTCCTTGGCCAGATGGAACTCGAAGTAGCTCTTCTCAAACGCATCGCGCGCCTCGCGCAGCGGTCGATCCAGCTCGAACACCTGCTCCGACGCCAGGCCCTGGTGCTGCGGGATCGGCGCCACCGGCGCCAGTCCCGGCCCCGACAGCGTCACCACGCCCGTCATCACCGGCAAGGTTTCCGGCCGGGCGTAGCTGGGCAGACCCACCGTCACCGGCGGCGGGGGCGCCGGCCGTGGGGCGGCCTTGACCAGTGCCTGCTCCACCGCGCGCAGCAGCTTCTGCAAGGTGATCGGCTTTTCCAGGAAGGCCATCGCGCCGAACTTGGTCGCCTCGACCGCCGTATCGATCGTGCCGTGACCGCTCATCATGATCACCGGCATCGTCAGCTGGCCGGTGCTGCCCCACTCCTTGAGCAGGGTCACGCCGTCCACATCGGGCATCCAGATGTCCAGCAACACAAGGTCCGGGCGCATCCGCTCGCGGCAGGCTCGCGCTTGCTGCGCGTTCTCTGCCAGTTCGATGGAATGCCCTTCGTCCGAAAGGATTTCAGACAACAGGGCACGGATGCCCAGTTCGTCGTCAACAACAAGAATGGTTGCCATGTATGCCTACTGTTCACGCGGCCGAGGCGCGGCTGGCGCAGGGCTCGGTGCAGTCGCGAGTTTTGAAAATGATAACGAAACTTGCGCGCCTATCGCGGGCTGTTCGGTATCACTACCTGGATGAAGATTGATGAGTCGAATGCGCGCACCATGTTCGTCCGCAATTTTCTTCACCACGGCCAAGCCCAGGCCGGTGCCTTTGCTCTTGGTCGTGACATAGGGCTCGAAGGCCCGGTTCAGCACCTTTTCCGCAAAACCGTGTCCGTTGTCGGTGATGACCAGGCGCACCGCCCGCAGTTCGCCGTTGTCGTTGAAGGCCTTCTGGGTCCGCACCGTGACCCGACCCTGAGGCAGGTCGCTGACCGCGTCCAGGGCGTTCTGTACCAGGTTGTGGATGACCTGGCGCAGCTGCGGCGCATCGCCCAGGATGGCCGGCGGCTCGGCGGCCAGCTCCGCCACCAGTTGCCCGGCCTCCTGCGCCGGCGCATACAGCGTCAGCACTTCGGCCACCAACTCGTTCAGATCGAGCGGCGCGAGCTTGGCCGCCGGCAGCCGGGCGTAGTCGCGGAACTCGTTGACCAGCTGCTTCATTGCCTGCACCTGGTTGACGATGGTGCCCACCGAACGCACCAGCATCGCCTGGTCGGTGCCCTCGAGCTTCGATTCCAGCTTGAATTGAAGTCGCTCCGCCGACAGCTGGATCGGCGTCAGCGGGTTCTTGATCTCATGGGCCAGGCGCCTTGCCACTTCGCTCCAGGCGGCCGAGCGCTGCGCCGAGACCACCTCGCTGATGTCGTCGAACACCATCAGCCGGGCATCCAGCGGCAGCGCCGCGCCGCGCACCAGCAGCGTCAGGGTGCTCTGCTCGCCCAGCTGCAGTTCAAAGGAATCCTGCCAGTGGTCGCGCTCACCCGCTTCCGGCGTTTGCAGTTCGAAGCGGTGCCAGATCGCCCGTGCGAACTCGGTCAGCTCGGGCACCTCCTCCAGGCCCCGCCCGACATAGGCCGACAGCGGCAGCTTCAGGATCCGCGTCGCGCCGGGGTTGACCGTCTCGATGTGCCGATCGCCATCGAACACGATCACGCCCGCCGTCAGGTTGTCCAGGATGGTCTGCAAATGGGTGCGGGCGCTTTCCAGCTGCGCCACGCTCAGGTCCACCTGCGAGCGCGCGTCGGCGAGCTGCTGGGTCATGTCGGCGAAGGAGCGTGTCAGCCCGCCCAGCTCGTCCCGCGACCGGAACACCGCCTTGGCCTTCAGGTCGCCCGAGGCCACCTCGCGCATGCCGTCGGCCAGCAGCAGCAGCGGCTGCACCAGTTGGTTGGACAGCGCCACCGCCAGCAGCAGCGCGGCGAACACGGCCAGGATCAGCACCAGGGTCAGCGTGCCCAGGTACATCCGCCGCAGGCCGTCCCGCAGCAGCGACCGTTGCAGGTATTCCTGGTTGGCCGTCGAGACATTCAGCGCATTGCTCACCACCTTGCCGGGGATGGGCTTGACCACCATCAGGTAGCGGTCGCTGTTGCTCAGCTGCAGGGCACTGCTGGGCAGCAGGGCCACGGCGCGCATCCGGGCTTCGCCCTGGATCGCGAGTTGCTCATCCTCCAGACCTTCCAGCCGCGAGGACACCCCGTTGATCCGCGCCTGGCTCAGCATCGAACTGCCGGGCCGCTCCGGCAGGGCGGTGGTTTCACCTCCGGCGGAAAGCAGGACCTGGCCGTTGCTGCCCAGCAGCGCCACGGTGCGGGCGGACAGCTGGTCGCGCAGCCGCTCCAGCGCCAGAGGCGACAGCGCGCCGTCTTCCCAGCGCTCGGCGGCGCTGCGGGTGCGGGCGGAGAGTTCGCTGCGCAGGTTCTCCAGCGTGTCCTGTCCGAGCGCGAGGCCGGCCTCCAGCGCGCTGGCCAGGCGCTGATCGAACAGGCTTTCGATGCTGCGGTTCACGAACTGGTAGGAGACCGTGTAGATCAGCACACCCGGCACCACGCCCACAAACGCGAAGATCCCCGCCAGCTTGAGCAGCAGCTTGCTGCCGAAACGTCCGCGCTTGACCCGCAACGCCAGACGCGCCGCGGCCACGCCGATGACCACCACCAGCGCGGTCGCGACCGCCACGTTGACCCAGAACAGCCACAGGTAGTGGCGCTCCAGGAAGCCGCGCTGAGCCGTGGCGCTGATCGACAGCAGAAAGGCCAGCATGCCGCTGGCGCCGGCGATCGCCGCCACGGAAATCAACCACGCCAGGCGTGTCGACTTGGTCACGGATGAAGGTCCTTCGGGTCGGGGTGGCTCACGCGGAGCGATCGGCACATGGAGGGACGGGGCAGGCCGCGCAGGGAGCGATCAATGGACAGATTCAGGGCTGCGGCTTGTTCGGCGGAGGCGTCGATGCCGGCGCCTCCAGGTTGAGGGTCACGCTGCGGTCGACCGCCAGCGTCCAGCCTTGGCTGGCGCCCAGGCCGATCTGCATCGGCCGCGGCAGTTGGGTGGTGTCCAGCTTGTAGCTGAACTCCAGGTAGTAACGACCGTCGTCCTCGATGTCCTTGCTCTCGGCCACCCGCCAGCCGGACACGCCCCGCAGCGAGGCGACGGCCTCGCCCAGCGTGTCATAGCTCTGGTGCAGGCCCCCGGTGCTCACCCGGTATTGGCGGGTCAGGGGTTGCCAGGTCAGCCGCCAGGTGCGGGTGGCCTGGGCCACCCGGGCATCACGCCAGTACCAGCGGTTGCGCAAGACCTGGATCTCGGCGACGAAATACACCGCCACGCCCTTGAGCAACGCGTCCTCGACCTGTCGCGGCAGATCGAACCGGGTGCTGAAGCTCAGGGCCAGGCCATCCTCAGCCCGTTCTGCGGTCAGCTGCTGCAGCGTCACGCCCTGGGCCAGCGTCCAGCCGTGCAGGGCCAGCAGCACGCTGACCAGGGTCAGGCGACGCAGCCAGGAACGCAGCGATGCGGAACAAGAGGGACGACTCACGCAGCCGGGGACTTCTGTAGCAAGGCGTAGTAGAAACCGTCGGTCACACCTACATCACCTTGTTGGGGGGAATGAAGGGCATTGTCTGCGAGCGGCAGCAGATGCCCGGCGCCCTGTGCGAACAGACGCGAACGCGCGTCCCCGTGGCGTTGCAAAAACGCGTCGATTTGATCTTGGCCCTCGGCCTTGAAGACGGAGCAGGTCGCGTACAGCAACCGGCCGCCTGGCTTGAGCAGCGGCCACAAGGCGTCCAGCAGCGCCAACTGGATGGCCGCCAGCGCGGGGATGTCGCTGGCACGGCGCAGCCAGCGCACATCCGGATGCCGCCGCACGATGCCGGATGCACTGCAAGGTGCGTCCAGCAAGATGGCGTCGAAGGGGCGGCCGTCCCACCAACTGGCCGTGTCGCGCGCATCGGCCGCGCGGACCTGGCCGTTCAGCTGCAGGCGCTGCAGGTTCTGGCTGACGCGCTCCAGCCGTTTGCTGTCGGCATCCAACGCCAGCAGATCGAGGCCGTTGCCGGCCAATTCCTGCAGATGGGCGGTCTTGCCACCCGGCGCGGCACAGGCATCCAGTACCCGGGCGCCCGGGCTCAACATCGACCAGGACTCGCCCGGGGACAGGTCTTGCGGCGTGAGCGCGCCCAGCAGCAGCGGCGCGGCGAGTTGAGCCGAGGCATCCTGGACCGACGCATGGCCCTGATCGAAGCCCGGCAGCGCATGCACCGGACGCGGCGAGTCCAGTACCGCGGCCTGCGGCCAGAGCGGACCCGCCGGGCGCGCCTCGATGCCCACCTCGCGCAGCCGGGCCAGGTAAGCGGGCAGGTCGCCGTGGGTCGGATTGATCCGCAGCGTCATCGGCGGACGCCGCTGATTGGCGGCCAGCAAGGCCTGCCAGTCGTCGGGCCAGTCCTGGCGCAGCCGTTGCTGCCACCACAACGGATGGTTGTGCGCCGCCACCGGATCCTCGCGCAGCACGGTCGCCACCAGGGCCTCGCGCTCCCGCAGGAAGCGCCGCAGCACCGCATTCACGAAGCCCGCGCTCTTGGGCGAGCGCTGGCGAGCGGCGTCCACCGCCTGGTCGACCAGGGTATGTTCGGTGTAGGCGGTCTCGCCCGGCCACAGCAGGGCCAGCGCAGTGACCAGCAGCGCATCGACCCGCGCCGGCGGCGCCTTGGGCGCCAACCGGGCGCGCAGGGCCTGGGCAGCGCCCAGGCGACGCAGCACGGTGAAGCTCAGGGCCTGGACACCCGGTCGCACCTCGGCTGGACAGCGGGCCAGCCAGTCGGTCAGCGAGTGGCCCTCGCGGACGGCCTGGACGGCGTCGGCCCCATGGGCCAGCAGACGATGAAGCGGGGGAGCGGAAACGGGGGCAGGGGCGGAAGACACCGGCGGAGTTTAAGGGCCGGGGGTCGGGGTGGCTCCGAATGGGCCCACGGTTCGCACGGAGCACCGGTTGGGCTGACAATCGCCCCTCACCCTTCGCCGATCCGCGGCATCACTACCTGGGCAGGCTTGATCGCCGACCCCCACGACCCATGACTGCCACCCCCATCCTGAGCCCTGACGCCCTGGCTGAGCTGCCGGCGTCCGAGCGCATCCGCTACCGCCTGGTGCAGGCGCAGCGCCGCTATCACGCCAACGACAACATTTCCGAGTTCCTCGAACCCGGCGAACTCGATCAGTTGCAAAAGGAAGTCCAGGCCAAGATGCAGGAGGTGCTGCAGTCCCTGGTGATCGACACCGACGGTGACCACAACACCCAGGACACCGCCAAGCGCGTGGCCAAGATGTTCCTGCGCGAGGTGTTTGCCGGACGTTATGCCGCCGCGCCGGCAGTGACCGAGTTCCCGAATGTGGAGCGCCTCAACGAACTGATGATCGTCGGCCCGATCACCGTGCGCAGCGCCTGCTCCCACCACCTCTGCCCGATCATTGGCAAGGTCTGGATCGGGTTGCTGCCCAATGAGCATTCCAACTTGATCGGCCTGTCGAAATACGCCCGGCTGACCGATTGGATCATGAGCCGTCCGCAGATCCAGGAAGAAGCGGTCACCATGCTGGCCAATGAGCTGCAGGCCCGTGTGCAACCGGACGGCCTGGCCATCGTGATGGATGCGGACCACTTCTGCATGCACTGGCGCGGCGTGAAGGACATGGAATCCACCATGATCAACAGCGTGATGCGCGGCGCCTTCCTGAAGGATCCCAACCTGCGGCGGGAGTTCCTGTCGCTGATCCGCAAGGGCTGACCCCCGGTTCTGCGAGGCGCCGGCCGCGCCCGACCGTTCGGTGCGGTGCCGCGGGCTTGAAGCTTGCTACTGAAGCGGGATGCGCGGGATGGCCGCACCGTGGTTGAACCGTCGAGCCGCTGAACCGTCGAACTGCAGACCCGCCGCAGGGGTGAACCGCCTGATCTGCCGAACTGCCGAACCGCCTGATCTGCCTGATCTGCCTGATCTGCCGAACTGTCTTCAACGAACCAGGAATCGCCATGCTTGTCCGTCTCGTCTACGCCAGCCGCGCCTCGCGCGAGCTGAGCCCCCAGGATCTGCAAGACATCCTTCGCCGCTCCCGCGATCACAACCCGGCCGAGGGCATCACCGGCCTGCTCTGGTACAACGACGGCGTCTTCATCCAGGTGCTCGAAGGCGGCCGGGATCCGGTGAATGCGCGCTACAAGCGCATCGTCATGGACAACCGCCATGACGCGCCCATCCTGCTCACCTATCAGGAGATCTCCGAGCGGCGCTATGCAGGCTGGTCGATGGGCCAGGTGAATCTGCACCGGCTCAATCCGGGGCTGCTGCTGAAGTACGGCGAAACCCAGAAGCTCGACCCCTACCGCATGAGCGGCGCCATGCTCACCGCGCTGTTCGACGAGCTGGTCAGCTCCGGCGCGATCGAATGCGCATGAGCGCATGAGCGCATGAGCGTGTGAACGCGTGCGCGGGCCTGCGCGGGGACTTCACTCAGCCCAGCATGTCCGCCCACAGCGTGCGCGCCCAATGCCACGCATAGCGGGCTTCGAGCGCGTTGGGCGCGTCTGACACGCCGCCCGATCCCGGCACTGCGCGGTAAGTGCGCTCACCCGCCAGATAGCGGTGCACGCTGGCCACGTGAATGACCCGTTCGCCGTCGACATGGCTGTAGCAGGTGTTGGTGAGCATCGGTGCCGGATCGGGCTCCCACCCTGCCAGCGAAGCGATGACCGCAGCGGCCGCCACCTTGGCATGCGCATTCGCCATGTGCCCGCTCTTGGGCATGGCCGGCGCCACCTGGATCGCATCGCCGATGACATGGATGTCCGGCGCGGCGGTCGCAGCGAAGGTCTGGTAGTCGATCTCGCACCAACGGCCGGCCGCACCGGTCAGCCCCGTCTCCCGCGCCAGCGACCCGGCGCGCATCGGCGGCAGCAGGTTCAGCAGGTCCACGCGTTCGGGCTCCTGCAGCTCGAAGCGCACCGTGCTGCGGCCCTCCGTGTCCCGTCCGGCATCCACGGCGATGGCCTTGTGCAGGGGCCGGTACTCAATCAGCCCGGCGTACTGCTCGGCCCACACCTTGCGGAACAGCGCGGCCTTGGAGGTGATGTCCGGATTCGCATCGAACACCAGCAGCTTGGCCCGCGGGCGGTGCCGCTTGAGCCAGGCCGCCACCACGCTGGCGCGTTCGTAAGGTCCGGGCGGGCAACGGTAGGGCGCTTCCGGAATCGTGATCGCCAGCACACCGCCGTCCGGCAGGGCCTCGATCTGCCGCCGCAGGGCCAGCGTTTCCGGTCCCGCCTTCCAGGCCTGCAACACGCGGCCCTCGTCGTGAGCGGCTTCCAGGCCGCGAACAGCGCCCCAATCCAGATCGATGCCGGGCGACAGCACCAGCCGGTCGTAGCGCAGCGGCGCGCCCTGGGCCGGCAGCACCAGGCGATGTCGGGTGTCGATGGACCGGACCCGGTCGCGAATGAGCTGCACGCCGTGCTGCCGCTGCAGGCTGTCCAGCGGACGCCGCAGATCGTCCAGCGCGCGGAAGCCGCCGAGCACCAGATTCGACATCGGGCAGGACACGAAATCCGCCTGCGGCTCGATGAGGACGACCTCCAGCCGACCGCCCGACCACATCCGCAAATACCGGGCCGCCGTGGTGCCGCCAATGCCGCCGCCGACCACGATCACGCGGGCGCGGGCCAGGCCCTGCGCCGCCCGCGCCGGCAGCGGCATTCCCATGCCCAATGACAGACCCAGCGCCGCGCCGGTGGCACCGGTGCCGGCCAGCCAATCGCGTCGGCGCATCATGGCTGTGCACCTCGCGACGACGGCGAGCGGCCAGTGGCCATCGACTGCGCGGCGAAGTAGCGGGCGATGGCGCGGATCTGTGCCTCGTCATAGCCCTTGGCGATCTGCGGCATCACGGTACCCGGGCGTTCCCCGCGTTTGTAGGCCAGGATCTGAGCCTCAAGATCGGCCGCCGATCGGCCCGCCAACCCCGGCACTGCGGGATCGCTGACGGCGCGTCCGTCGGTGCCATGGCAGGCGGTGCACGTGGCCGCGAGTGCCTTCACCCGCAGCGCCTGCGCGGCGTCCGGTGCCGCGCCGTCGGCCGGCGGCGCACCGGCCGGCGACGCCGCGAAGGCGGCGCTCGACAGGACGAGGCTGATCATCCACCACCACCGCGCGCGGACCATGCTGTGCTCCCGGCCCCGTGCGAGGCCATCACCTTGCCCAACTTGCAAAACCCACCGCCGCAGGCTGCGCGACGGTCGACGGCGATGAGTGTAGGAGCGGGCTTGGGAACGCGCCATCGTGGGCCCCCGCTGTCGGCGACCGGGCGCGCGAGGCGCGCACCGCATGCGTCCGCTCGGGCGGCCCGTCGCGTTACAGGCTGCGGGATTCGCTGAAGCCGAAGAAGCTCACCAGCACCCGGGTCGGGAACTGACGCACCGCGTCGTTGTAGTTGTGGACCGCCTGGTTGAAGAACTGGCGTGCGAAGGCGCGTTGGCGGTCGATCAGCTTGAGCTCGTCGATCACCGTGCTCACCGCCGCGTCCGAAACCAGTTCCGAATGGTGCTCCACCAGCGACACCATGCGGGTCAGCGCGGCGCCGTGGACGGCCGAGGTCACCGCCAATTGCGCGATCGGATCGGCCGCATACGGGCGCACCCGCACCGCTTGCGCCGTGGTCTTGGCCTCCGCCTGGGCGGTGGCCAGGGCGTCCAGGCTGGCCTGCTCGCTCGGCAGCCGTTCACGCAGCAGCAGCAGCAAGGCTTCGCCTTGCTCGGTGCGTCGGGTTAGGGCGTCATCCAGTTGCGCGAAGGCCTTGCCGATCTCATTGCGCAGCAGCATCACCCGGTTGTAGGCGCCAATGCCCCAGAACAGCAGCAGCGCGCCCAGCACCCACAGCCAGAGCTCCCAGCCCGCGCTCATGGATGCGCGGCCTCGGCCTGCCGGAACTCGCGGTAGCCGCGTGCTCGCAGCTCGCAGGCCGGGCAGTGGCCGCAACCCCAGCCCCAGTCGTGGCGCGTGGTGCGCTCGCCGAGATAACAGGTGTGGGTGTGCTCGACGATCAGATCGTTCAAAGCGTCGCCGCCCAGCGCCTGCGTCATCGCCCAGGTCTGGGCCTTGGTGATGAACATCAGCGGCGTCTCCACCGTCATCGGCGTGTCCAGGCCCAGGCTCAGCGCCACCTGCAGCGCCTTGAGGGTGTTGTCGCGGCAGTCCGGATACCCGGAGAAATCGGTCTCGCACATGCCGCCGACCAGCACCGAGGCGCCGCGCCGGTAGGCCAGCGTGGCGGCGAAGGTCAGGAACAGCAGGTTGCGTCCCGGCACGAAGGTGTTGGGCAGGCCGTTGGCCTGCAGCTCGATCGCGCGTTCCTGGGTCAGCGCGGTGTCGGAGATCTGGCCCAGCAGGCTCAGGTCCAGCAGATGGTCCTCGCCGAGCTTCGGAGCCCAGTGCGGGAACCGGGCCGCGATCTCCGCGCGCACCGTCTGGCGGCAGTCCAGCTCGATGCGATGGCGTTGGCCGTAGTCGAAGCCCAGCGTCTCGACCTCGGCGAAGCGGTCCAGCGCCCAGGCCAGACAGGCGGTGGAATCTTGGCCACCGGAGAACAGCACCAGGGCCTTGCGGCTGGAGGCGGTGACGGCGGCGGGCGGCGTGGCGGGCAGGGAAGGCGGCATGGGACGACGACTGAAAACGCAGACCCGGAAGTGT
Source organism: Roseateles amylovorans (assembly GCF_025398155.2). Classification (NCBI taxonomy): domain Bacteria; kingdom Pseudomonadati; phylum Pseudomonadota; class Betaproteobacteria; order Burkholderiales; family Sphaerotilaceae; genus Roseateles; species Roseateles amylovorans. The sequence goes on along the minus strand of NZ_CP104562.2, from coordinate 5,881,957 downwards.
GCCAGGGCCGTGCTACCGTCATTGTCCAGGAGGACAAGATGCAACGACTGTTCACGATTCTTGCGCTGGCCGGAGCCGCCGGTGCGGTCATGCCGATCAGCGCAGCGGCCCAGGCGGGCGCACCGACCTCGACCATCCGCCAGGTGCTGCTCTATCCGGGCGGCGCCCAGGTGGACCGCCAACTGCGGGTGCCTGCGGGCGCCACCCTGGCCCGGTTTTCCTGCCTGCCGGCGGGCCTGGACCAGGATGCGTTGCAGGTGCAGGCACCGGCCGGCGTGAATCTGGGCGAGCTCAAGATCGAGCGCCAGTCGCGGGATGCGCTGCCGGAGTGCCGCCGCCGCGATCCCAAGGTGCTCGAACTGGAAAAGCAGCGCGATGCCGTCAACGCCGAGATCAGCGGTGTGGATCTGGCGCTCGGCTATCTGAAGGGCCTGTCGGACCGCGAGGCCAAGCCCGGCCCCGGCCTGGCCGCCGGCCTGGAGACCCTGCGGCGCAACGGCCAGGAGCTGGTCGTGCGACAGCAGGCGCTCCAGGAGCGCCTCACCGAGATCGACCTGCAATTGCGGGCCGCGCGTGCGGCGCAACTGGCCTCCGGTGGCGAGGTCTCGGTGGTCACGCTGCGCCTGTCGGCCCCTGGTCAGACCGAACTGGGGCTGAGTTATCGACTGTCGGGTGCCGGCTGGCAGCCGCAGTACCGCGCCCGGCTGGACACCACCAGCGGCGCGCTGTCCATCGAACGACTGGCCCAGATTGCCCAGGCCAGCGGAGAAGATTGGGTGGATGTGAAGCTGCGCTTGTCGACCGTGCCACCGCGCCAGACCACGGCCGCCTCCCCCTTGCAGCCGTGGACGCTGTCGATGGCGACGCGCATGAGAGAGGCCTCTCTTTTCGATCGTGTGCCCATGGCGACGATGGCCGCGCCAGCCCCTGCCGCGCCGCCCGTGGCCGAGTTCAAGGTGGCGGTCACCGGCTCGCGGGCCGCGACGGTGAACTTCGATGCGAGCGTGTTCGAAGGTGAGTTCGGCGCCGAGTACGACCTGCCGCAGCCGGTCACCCTGATGGCCAATGGCGAGCGCTCCACCGTCAGCCTCGGGCGGGTCTCGATGGAAGCCAAGCTGCTGGCGCGGGTGCAGCCGCAGACCGAGGCGGCGGCCTATCTCGTGGCCGAGGTGCCGCGTCCGCAGGGCTCCTGGCCGAGCGGCCCGGTGCAGCTGTTTCGCGACAACAGCCTGATCGGACAGACGCCGCTGCAACTGGGCGACGACACCACCTGGTCGATTCCCTTCGGCCGTGACGACCGCTTGCGTGTGCGGGTGGAACCGGACAAGCGGGAGGGCGCCACCACCGGCCTGATCGGCTCACGCCGCGAGAGCGTCATCACCCGCCAGTGGCTGGTCGAGAACCTGCGCACCCGGCCGGTCACCTTGCAGGTGCTGGAGGCCGCGCCGGTGGCCGAGCATGAGGACATCCGTGTCCAGACCCAGTTCACCCCGGCGGTGACCCGTGCCGGTTGGCGCGATCAGCCCGGCATCCAGATGTGGGAACTGCCGCTGGCGCCCCAGCAGACGCAGCGATTCCAGGCGGTCTATCGCATCAGTGTGCCGAAGGAAGCGGTCGTTGATGGACTGCCTTGAGACGCAGCGGGCCGGAGCGGCCTGACGGACCGAGAGGCATTTGTCGACATGGCTTGGCAGGCTGATGGGCGCGATGGCTCGACGGTCTGCGGGCCTGACGGCGTGACGGTCCGAGGGTCCGACAGCCCGATGGCCTGACGGCCCGATGGCCCGATGGCCGCCGGGCCCGCCTTCGGCGAGCCCTTCCGTCTCAGCTCCGGACTTCGCCCTGACCCAGCACCACCCACTTCATCGACGTGAGCCCGTCCAGGCCGACGGGTCCACGGGCGTGGAACTTGTCGGTCGAGATGCCGATTTCCGCGCCCAGGCCGTATTCGAAGCCGTCGGCAAAGCGGGTGCTGGCATTGACCATCACGCTGGCGGAATCCACCTCGCGCAGGAAGCGCATCGCGTTCATGTGGTTGGTCGTCAGGATCGCATCGGTGTGATGGGAACCATGGCGATTGATGTGGGCGATGGCCTCGTCCAGGCTGTCCACCACCTTGATGCTGATGATCGGCGCCAGGTACTCGGTGTCCCAGTCCGCCTCGGTGGCGGCGCGGCGCAGGTCGCCGGGCACCTGGCTCAGCAGCGCCAGCGCGCGCGGGCAGGCGCGCATCTCCACACCCTTGGCCGAGAACACCATGCCGATGCGCGGCAGGAAACTTGCCGCCTGGGCTGCATGCACCAGCAGCGACTCGGTGGCATTGCAGGGGCTGTACTTCTGCGTCTTGGCGTTGTCGACCACGGTCACGGCCAGGTCGATGTCGACCTCCGCATCCACATAGCTGTGGCAATTGCCGTCCAGGTGCTTGATCACCGGCACCCGGGCCTCGCGGCTGATGCGCTCGATCAGGCCCTTGCCGCCGCGCGGAATGATCACGTCGACATGCGCCGGCATCGTGATCAGCAGGCCCACCGCGGCGCGGTCCACGGTGTTGATCAACTGCACGGCATCGCGCGGCAGGCCCGCGTCGTCCAGGCTGTCGCCGACCAGCGCCGCCAGAGCCAGGTTGCTGTGCAGCGCCTCGGAGCCGCCGCGCAGGATGCAGGCATTGCCGCTCTTGATCGCCAGCGAGGCGGCCTCGATGGTCACGTTCGGGCGGCTTTCGTAGATCATCCCGAACACGCCCAGCGGCACCCGCATCTGGCCGACGCTGATGCCGGTGGGCCGGCGCTTCACACCGGTGATCTCGCCGATGGGGTCCGGCATGGCGGCGATCTGCTCGCAGCCTTCGGCGACCGTGGCCAGCACCTTCGCATCCAGCCGCAACCGGTCCACCATCGGCGCCTCCAGCCCGGCCTCGCGGGCGGCGGCCAGGTCGCGCTCATTGGCCTCGGCCAGCACCGGGCCGGCCTCCCGCAGGCGGCGGGCCAGGGCCAGCAGGGCCTGGTTCTTGGCGGCGGTCGGCGCGGCGGCCATCAGCGTTGCGGCCCGGCGGGCCGATTCGCCGACGCCGGTCATGTAGGCGTTCAGATCGGTCATGCCGGCATTCTGAACCATCACCCCGACGGATGCGTGGAGTGGGGTTCGGCGCACCGGTCGGTCAGCCATCGCAAGGCGCCACGGCTGCCTTCGTGGGGGTCAGGCGGGCGGCCGTGGCCGACCATCGACCGCTGCTCAAAGCTGCTGGGGCGCTGCGCCTATGGGAATGGCGGAAGGCAGGCCTGCGGCGGGGCGATGCCGTGATGCCGTGATGCGGTGATGCGGTGACGCGGTGACGCGGATGCCACAGCGTTCGCGCCTGCCGCGACCGCCGCGCCGGCCCGGTCCGGTCTGGTCCAGAATCGGTGCATGGCGCTGCACACCTGGACCCTCTATCTGCTGACCGTCATCGGTCTGTCGCTCACCCCCGGCCCCAACAGCTTGCTGGTGCTGGCGCACGGGGCGATGCATGGGCATCGACGCACCCTGTGGACGGTGGCCGGCGGCGCGCTGGGTTTCACCTCGCTGATTGCGCTGTCGATGCTGGGCATCAGCGCGCTGCTGCAGACCGCCTCCAGCGCGCTGCTGGTGCTCAAGGTGATCGGCGGCGCCTATCTGATCTGGCTGGGCATTCAGCTCTGGCGAGCGCCGGCCATCAGGTTGGCGCCGAGTGCCGCCGGCGCGGCGCGGGCCTCGGCGCGGTCACTGTTCCGGCAGGGGCTGCTGTCGGCGATCTCCAATCCCAAGGTGCTGCTGTTCTACGGCGCCTTCTTGCCGCAGTTCATCGATCCGAACCGCGATCTGCTGCTGCAGTTCAGCCAACTCGCCGCCACCTTCGTGCTGGTCGAGGCGATGGTCGAGATCCTGATCGCCAGCCTGGCACACCGCGTGCGGCCGTGGCTGGAACGCAGTGGCCGTCGTTTCAACCAGGTCTGCGGCACGCTGTTCGCGTTGATGGGCGCCGCCTTGCCGATGACGCGCTGACGGGTGATGCGCTGGCGAGAGATGCGCTGACGAGTGATGCGCTGACGTGCGATGCGATGCGCTGACGTGCGATGCGCTTTAGCGCTATCGCCGCAAAGGACAACGGCCCGCGCGGTATGCACCACGCGGGCCGTGTCCAACGCAGGCGGACAACGCCGATCGACGTCATCCGCCGGGCATCATCGCCCGGTCGTCCGCACCGGCGCGATCAGGGCTTGGCCGCCGATGCCGGCACCGCAGAGGCTGCGGCGCTGACCGGGGCGCCGGTCACATCGCGCAGCGCCAGCGGCTTGCGGCCCAGCGCCTCGAGCTGCGGCAGCACCTTGGCCTTGTCGCCCACCGCCACCACGATCAGCGCAGCGGGATCCACTCGCGTCCGCGCCGCCTGGTAGGCGCTCTGCGCGGTCACGGCGCCGTACTGGCGCGGCAGCGAGGTGATGCTGTCGGCCGGCTGGCCCAGCGCCCATTCGCTGGCGTAGGTGGCGGCCATCACGCGGTTGGTATCGAACAGCCCCGGCAGTGCCAGCAACTGCGCATTGCGCACCCGACTGAGTTCGGCCGCACCCATGGGCTTGGCCCGCATGCCGTCGATCTCCTTGAACATGTCGGACAGCGCGGCCCCGGTCACATCGGTGCGCACGCTGCCGCGGATCGCGAAGTTGCCGCTGTCGCGGTTCATCGAATAGGCGGAGTAGATGCCGTAGGTGTAGCCCTTGACCTCTCGCAACTGGGTGTTGATGCGCGAGGTGAACAGGCCGCCCATGGCCGCGTTCATCACCTTGAGGTCGGCGGCATCGCGCACACCGGCCTTCGGTCCGGCGGCCACCACCGCCAGCGCGGTCTGCGGTGCATTGGGCTTGTCCACCAGCACCACGCGCGCGTCGATCGGCTGCGGTGCGGCGGTGTTGACGGCCGCCGCTGCCGCTGTCGGCCGCTCCCACTTTGCAAACAGGCTGTCGACCAGCGACTTCAGCTCGGCCTCTGACAGGTCACCCGCCACCACCAGCGCAGCCTCGTCCGGGCGGTAATGGCGCTGCCAGAACTGGCGCAGCGAGGCGGCGTCGGTGGCCTGGATGGCGGCCTCGTCGCCCAGGCTGCTGCGGGCCAGCGGATGACCTTCACCGTAGAGCACCCGGTTGGCCACCACGGCCGCGACCGAGGGCGCCTGTTCGCGCTGCTGGGCGAGTGCTGCGAGTCGCTCGGCGCGCTGGCGTTCGACCTCGGCCTCGGCGAAGGCCGGATGCATCGCCACGTCGGCCAGCAGGGCCAGGCTCTGGCCGAAGTTGCGCTTCAGGCTGCTGACTTCGATCCGGGCCTCGTCCCGACCCGCGCCGCTGGTCAGGGTCGCGCCCAGGGCGGCTGCCTCATCGGCGATCTGCTGCGCGCTGCGGGTCTGGGTGCCTTGCTGCAGCATGGCCGCCGTGAAGCTGGACAGGCCGGGCTTGTCCGCCGGGTTGGCGGTCTGGCCGGCGCGCAGCACCAGGCTGGCGCTGACCAGCGGCAGGCCGGGGTTGGGCACCTGGATCACGGTCAATCCATTGGCCAGCGTGGTGCGTTTGCCCTCGGGCAGCGTGAGCGGCTTGGCCTTGCCCGACTTGGGCGGCGTCTTGCGCCAGGCCGCATCGGCATTGAGCGATTCACGCTCGCCCTTGCCGGCGCGGGTGGGCATCGGCGGCGTCGGCACTTCGGCGGCCAGCTTCTGCTCGCCAGGCGTGGCGTAAACCACCACGCGGGCCGTCTTCTTCAACTGCTGGGCCACCACGTCGCGCACCTGGGCGGCGGTCATGGCCTGGTAGCGTGCCAGGTCCTTGGCCATGTAATTGGGATCGCCCGCCTGCTGGTTGTAGTAGTTGATCTGGTCGGCCAGGCCTTGCACCTTTTCCAGCCGCGTCAGCAGCCCGGTTTCCACCGCCGCGCGGGCGCGGGCCATCTCTTCGGGCGTGGGCGGATTCTGCGAGAGCGCGTCCAGCTCGTCATTGACCAGCTTCTCGATCTCTTCGAGCGACTTGCCGGGCCGGGCCACCACCTCGATGTTGAACACCGAGCCCAGTGACAGCGAATACTGCGACACCGAGACCGACTGCGCCAGTTGCTTGTCATAGACCAGCGTCTTGTACAGCCGGCTGGATTTGCCGCCGCCCAGCACATGCGAGGCAATGTCCAGTTCCGCGTCGCCCGGCTGGAACACCGCCGGCGTGTGCCAGGCAATGTTCAGCCGGGAGAGCTCGATGCGGTCGGTCACTGCAAGGCGTTTCTCTTCGGTCAGCGTGGGCTGCGGCACATGGACCGGTGGCACCGCCTCGCCGGCTTTCAACGGGCCGAAGTATTTCTCGACCAGCTTCTTCGCATCGGCCGGATTGAAATCGCCGGCCAGCACCAGCGTGGTGTTGTTGGGGCGGTAGTAGCGGCGGGCGAAGGCCTTCACATCGGCCAGCTTGATCGACTGGATGTCCGCATGCGAGCCGATCACCGAGGCCCGGTAGGGATGGCCTTCGGGATAGAGCGCCTGGAAGACCGCTTCCTCGACGATGCCGTAGGGCCGGTTCTCCACCGACTGGCGGCGCTCATTGCGCACCACGTCCTGCTGGTTGGCCAGCGCGACCGAATCGACCTCGTCGATCATGTAGCCCAGCATGTCGGACTTCAGCCACAGGCCCAGTTCCAACTGGTTGGAGGGCAGGGTGAAGAAGTAGTTGGTGCGGTCGAAGTCGGTGGTGCCGTTCGAGTCGGTGCCGCCGGCGGCATCCACGATCTTGTCGGCCTGACCGCGCGGAATGTGTCGGGTGCCGGCGAACATCAGATGCTCGAACAGATGGGCAAAGCCGGTCTGGCCGGCGGCCTCGTTGCGCGGGCCGGCATGCACCCACATGTTGAAGGCGATCAGCGGCAGGCGATGGTCCTCGACCAGGATCACCTCGAAGCCGTTGGCCAGCTTGACCTTCTCCAGCTTGACCTGCAGCGAGCCGCCGTCGGTGGTCACCGCGCTGGCGGCGCCGGTCGCAGCCCAGGCGGGGCTGAGGGCCGCCATCGGCGCCAGAGCGCCCAGGCTCAGCGCGCTCCAGAGCGCAAGGGTGAGGGCGGCGGGGGCCGGCTTCTTGATTCGCATGGTCGTGGTGTCCCCGTGCGGGGAGGGTGATGTGGTGGCTCGCACCCTACCTCACCGCGGCGTCCGCTCACAAGTGCGGGAAGCTCAGGGCCCCATCGGTGTCAGGGTCGCCCCTTGATGGCGACCGGACATCGGTCGGACCTCCGCGTCGACCGGCGTCCCGCTTCACACCGGCGTGGCCCGCCACACAACGGAGGCGATTGCCGCCGAATGCTCCAGAACGCCGCGGAACACCGCCGAGCAGCGCCTCGATGCTCAAGCCCAGCGCGACAGCCACACCGGCACGGCCAACCACAGCGGTGCGGTCAGTGCGAACAGCATGGTGGCCACCACCACCGCGCCGGAGGCTTCGCCCTCCAGCGTGCGATAGCGCTGCGCAAACATCATGGCATTGGAGCCGGGCGGGAGCGCCGCCATCATCACGATCACCGACAGGCCCATGCCCGACAGCCCGAACCCCCAGTGCGCGATCACCAGCACCAGGGCCGGCAGGGCCAGCAGCTTGAGCACGATCAGGCTGCTCATCTCCCGCCAGGCCTTGGGCCAGCCGTAATAGGAAAGCGACATGCCGATCAGCACCAGGCACAGCGGCACCACCGCGCTGCCCAGCATCTGCAGCACTTCATCCAGCACCGTGGGCAGGCCCAGGCCGGTCAGGTTCCAGGCAAAGCCGGCCAGCACCGGCAGCACCACCGGATGGATCACCGTGTTGCGGACCGTGACCAGCACCATGCCCCACAAGCTGGCGCCGCTGCGGTGGTGCCGGGCCAGATCGGATTCCACCAGCACGGTGGCGATGGTCAGCAGGGTCAGGGCATGCAGGCTGACGATGGTGATGTGCACCGCCAGGCCGTCTTCGCCGAACACACCGGCCACCAGGGGCACGCCCACCTGCAGCGTGTTGCCGAAGGTCGCGGTGATGCTCCGCACCGCCGGCACGGCCGGGTTGTCCGGATGCCGCGCCCGCTGCCACAGGTAAACGCCGATCAGCATCAGCACCACCGGCACGAAGAAGGCGGCCACCGTCAGCCACGGCAGGGTGGCGAAGTCCACCCGCGCCGTGGTGCGGAACATGAGCGCCGGCACGAACAGGTAGAAGGCCAGGTTGGAAAGGACGCGCGCCGGATCGTTGTCGCCGCCGGCCTTGCCCAGCCAGCGCATGTGTCCGACGAACCAACCCATGCCTGCGGCGATGAAGATCGCCAGCAGCTTGTAGAACAGGACGGCAGTCATGGCCGCGGAGTATGCCGCCGAGGCCGGCCTCTGCCGCGCGCGGCGCGCACAGGTGCATCCGCTCCGGGAGGCGCGGGCTCGGTCCGGGCCGGGCCGCCAGCCCGATAGAGGCTCGCCAACCTGTCCTGCACGCGCAACGAGGCACGGACCGCCTTCACTTCGTCGCTCAGGCCGTGCAGGGCACTGGACAGTTCTTGGACCCTGGCAATGACGGTGTCGATGTCGCGCAGGGTGTCGGCCTGCCGCATCAAGACCAGATGCTTTTCCAGCGACGGGACCCGATGGTGGACCTCGGGGTGGAGTGTCCGCAAGGTGCCTTCCAGCAAGGTCCGATGGATGTTTTCCCGAATCAGGCCGAGGCGCAGTGCGTCTGGAGGCGCCCGGTCGAGCAGCTGGCGAAGCGCCGAGCCGCTGTCGCGGAACAAGGTCACGGCCCGCGCCCGGATCTGAGGGCAGCGATCGCCCTCATGCACATCCGCGATCAGTCTGGAACTGACGACCTGCAATTGCCGCAGATCGGCCATTCGGCGCTGCATCGCGGTTCTCAAGGCCGCCGGAGCGATGCCGTACGCGTGTTCCAGTTCAAGCAGGTGGTCCATGCCTTCGCGCAAGGCTTGTCCACACGCGTCGAGGGTCAGGTCGACCGTCTCGTCGCCGAAGCAGGCGCCCGCCGAGCGCCGGTGAGCGGGCGCCGGATGGGCGTCATCGATCGATCCGGCATTGCTGCAGAGGGCCGACACGGCACGGGGGGCGATGAAGGAGAAGGACATGAGGGGTGCAACCTGGGCAATGGAGAAGCGCGCAGTCTGGACAGCCGTCAACGGACAATCCTTGACGCCCCTCAAAGCCACGCGGCTGACCGAGCACCGATCGCTGTGCTGCGTGCCCCGCAGACTCAGGACGCCAGCGGCAGTTCCAGCGCGAAGCTGAACCGGCTGCCCTGGGTGGGTGCGGTCTCCACCTCGATCTGCCCGCCCATCAGGCGCACCAACTGCTGGCTGATCGCCAGGCCCAGTCCGGTGCCGCCGGCGCGGCGAGACTGGTCGGCCACCTGCTCGAAAGGCTGGAACAGACGCTGCACCTGCTCGGGCTCCATGCCGATGCCGGTGTCGGCCACGGTGAAGCGCAGCACGATGCTGCTCGGACCGTGGGCCACCAGGTCCACGCTCAGACCGACATGGCCCCGGTCGGTGAACTTGACGGCGTTGGACAGCAGATTGAGCAGCACCTGGCGCAGCCGCTGACCATCGGCGCGCACCCGGGTGGGCAATTGGGCATCGAGCTGCACGCCGAAGTTCAGGCCCTTTTCAGCGGCGCGCGGACGCATGGATTCGCTGCACATCTCCAGCAGGCCGCGCAGGTCTAGCGGATTGAGCTGCAGGGTGAGCTTGCCGGCCTCGATGCTGGCGACATCCAGCAAGTCGGTGATCAGCACCAGCAGATGGTCGCCGGACTCGCGGATCAGCCTGACCTTGGATTGCTGAGCCGGGGTCAGGCTGGCGTCCATCTGAAGCAGTTGGGCAAAACCCAGGATGGCATTGAGCGGGGTGCGGAACTCATGGCTCATGGTGGCCAGGAAGCGGCTTTTGGCCTGGTTGGCCGCCTCGGCGCGCTGCTTGGCCTGGGACAGCTCCACCGTGCGCTCGGTCACCAGGTCTTCCAGATGATCCCGGTGCTGGGTCAGTTCCTGCTCGGCCAGCCGGCGTTGGGTGATGTCGCTGACCAGGCCTTCGATCCGCGACGTGCCGCCGTCCTGCACCAGATGCAGGCTGAGCTCGACCCACAGTTCGCGGCCGTCCCGCGTGGTCACCAGCAAGGGCACCTGCTGCAGCAACCGATGGCGCTCCAGGGCGCGGGCGAGCCGGCGGTACTCGTCATGCTCGACCTGCACCATGCGGCCCAGGATCCGCCCTTGGGCTTCTTCCGGCCGCGCCAGTCCCAGCATCTGTGCCAGCGCCTTGTTGACCCGCAGCAGCCGGCCGTGGCCATTGGCCTGGAAGATGCCCTCGGCGGCGTTCTCGAACAGGCTGCGATAGCGCTGCTCGCTGCTGCGCAGACCTTCGGCGAAATCGCGCAGCTTGGCGCTCATGGCATTGAGCTGGTCGGTCAGATCACCGATTTCGTCGGCATGTTCCGGCTCGATGTGGGCGCCCAGCTCCCCGCTGGCGACCCGCTGTGCGAGACCGCGCAGGCGCGAGACCGGCTGTTCCACCAGCCGGCGCACCAGGAAATAGCTGGTGAGCGCGATGGCCAGCAGCACCGTGGCGAGCAGGCTGGCGACCAGGCGGCGGGTTTCGCCCAGGCTCTGGTCGATGTAGGCGCGGGTGAACACGATGTTGGCCCGACCCAGCGCGCCGGCCGGGCCGGGCGACGGGCCGGTGCGGTGGCTGAGCTCGAAGTCGATCTCCAGCGGGCGCACGGCCGGGGTGTCGCGTTCGCGGCGCAGGGTTTCCAGGCCGGGCGCGGTCAGGGAGATGGACTGGACCTCCGGGTCGGCCATCACCGCATCCAGCAATTCGGACAGCGCGGCGCTGTCCAGATTCCAGACCGGTTCGGCAAAGCCGCGGGCGACCAGTTGCGCCATGCGCTCCTGGCGCTCGACCAGCGCCGCGTTGAGCTCCCGCTCATGGCGGTCGACCCAATAAAGCCCGATCAGGCCCACCAGCAGCGTCGCGCTCAGGCTCAGCGCGGCCACCAGCCGCGTCTGGATACTCAGCGTCGATCGACCCATGGCTCCCTGCTTCGTTGGAATGTCTGCGGGCGAGTGTCGCAAAAATGCAGGCGCCGGCCGGTCGGTGTCGGTCGAGCGGGCTCAAGGATTTCACGGATTGCAGCGCGACAGAGACCGCCTCTGCCGGCGCAGCCCCACGTGGTCCGGTGCCCGTACGGGGTGGCGCGATCACGCCGGTCGCAAGGGCGGCTGCGGTGGGTGCTGCGGCCTCACCGCCGCGCGCGAGCGCGGCACCCGATGGCGGCGCGCTTCGGCCGACGATGCCCGGTGCGCCTGCATTTGTCGGAGGTGATCCTTCATCTCCTTCACCGTGACAGACAGCGACACCAGTGGCCGATCCAAGGCGGGCAACTCGCCGGTCAGAAATGCGACGATGCCTGACGGTCCGGATACGTGGCGACGGAGGTCGTTGCGGGCGGACGCTCAGGGAGCGGGTTCGTGCCGCCGGAGGGCTGCAGCGGCGCAGGGCGTGGCTTCACGAGCGATTTCATCGAGATGTGGAGGTACAGGAGTTCCACCAGGTGCCGATGGCAGTCGTTCAGGTTGTCCGCCGCGTTCAACGCGTCGACCGTCTGGCTGAATCGAGTCGCCAAGGGCTGATGGGTATGCCAGTCGCTGCCGCGACCCAGCATCCGAAGGTATAAGTCGCCGCGCGAGACCAGCTCCGCCTGGCAGGTCAGCGCCACGGCAAGCGCTTGGCTGTCTTGGTTCAACAATTGGTCGAGTGCCTTGATCTCTCGATCCAACCGAGCCGTGCATTCTTGCAGCCGAGCGTTCAGCTCCGGCGTGGTGTGCGGTGCGGCGAGCAGTTGTCTGAGCTCGGCTTCGCTGCGCCTCAGCGAATCGAGCCGGACGGACAAGAGCGGCTTGAGCGCTTCATCCTGCTCGAGGACGCGAAAGTACAGCAGTTGAAAGGCCTCTGCGACCTGCTGGGGCGTGGCGGGTGGACGGTCGTCGTTGGCCCGAGAGGGCGCGACCAGGGTCCTCGCCGCGGGCGGGGAGAGACGCGTCGCTCCCGTTGGAGGCGACTTGACCGAGCTGGCCGAGCAGCTCCCGGACGGACCGGCGACCGCAGCGTCATCCGCCAGGTCCGGTGCGGCCACCCGTGCTCGCTTCAGGGACGGCGCCTGCTCGGGGAGCTGCGGCATCTGGAGGCCGCCAGAGCCGGAGGCGGCGGTGCTGGATGAAGGCCATGCCGACGCAGCCACAAGCATCCTCAACAGGCTCCGGGGCGGTGCCGTGCCGGATGTTCCGCGCAGCAGCGCTTCTGCGTTGACCCGATCCACGGCCACGTGGAGGCGGAGCACATCGCGCGCCATGTCGTCCAGGGCCCGCGCCAGGGCCTCGGGTGTCGCGGCCTTGTCGGCGGTCAACCGTAGGCGGTGGTAGTTTTGAGCCTCTTCCCGATCGCGGGCGCTGCCGTTCCACAGCCGGCGCCACAGCGGGCTGGCTTCCGACATCAGTGCCGCTTGTTTCCGAAGCAGCGGTTCCAGCTCGGGCTCCGGCCATCGCAGCAGGCTGTTGATCGCGTTGGTTGCCTGGTGGAAATGCGTGACACGTTGCTCAACGGCCGCTCTGTCGGGTTGCTCCGCCAGGGAATGCACCAGGTGCCGCAAGTCCTCCAGGCGGCCTCGCCACCTATCTCGACACAGCGGCGTGTACCCAGCGCACCGGTCCTCGATGGCGCGCAGCGAGGCTTCCAGTCGCTGCTGCAACGAGACCAGATCGTCGGCAAGGTTCGAGCCCGGCTGAGGGATGAAGCCAGGCGCGACTGAGGCGTCGGTGGTTGTGGGCACATACATGAGGCACTCCAAGGGCGAAGAGAGTGGCTCAGTGACGCCTTGGCGCCGTTGGCTCCACGTTCACCTCGTCGGGTCATCGGGGCCGCAGACGGCTGGGCGGGCGATGTGCAGAGGCGATTTGCAGAGGCGATTTGCAGAGGCGATGCGCAAAGGCGATGCGCAGAGGTGATTTGTTTGGCGGGGCCAGGTGGTGCAGCGATACCGCGTCGCCGGCGCGGAGGACCGATTCGCCGACCGCGTCCCGCCCTGAGGACCGGTTCCGGACGTCTTCCCGTATGGCGCTCGCGATCTTCTCAAGCGCATCCGGTGTCTGCGCGTGCCACGAGGGTCTCCGGTGAATGGGAGACCCTCGTGGCGTCAGCGCGTGCTCAGGACTTCGCGGCAGCGGTCTTCTTCGCCGCGGCCTTCTTGGCGGGGGCGGTCTTGGCGGCGCGCGGTTCGAACTCGAAGATCACCTTGCCTTCCTTCTTGTCGTAGGTGAGGAAGGCCTTGAACTTGCGCCGCGTCTTGTTGGAGACGAAATTCTCCAGCAGGTCGGTCTTGCCGGTGCTCAGCAGCTTGGTCATCTGCGCCGGCTCGATCGGCTGCTGCAGGATGATCTTGCCGCTCTTGAAGTCGCAGGTGACCTGGGCACCGACCGCGTGCTCGCAGACATAGTTGCTGCCGTGGTCGAAGACCCGTCCGTTGCACTTGGGGCAATGGCCCAGGGGCGCCTGGTCGCTGAAGTCCACCGGCTCGCCGGATTCCTCGGCCTTTCGGGCGTCTTCGCCGAAGTCGAATTCCAGCTTCCAGTTGTCGATCTCGGTATCGAACACCAGCGCCAGTTCGGCGGTGAAGGGCCATCCGGCCTTGGAGCGGAATCCTTCCAGGGGCCCCACCTTCTTGTCGCGCAGGAAGGTTTCCACCTCGTTGAGCTCGAAGCTGCGACCGCCCGGGATCTTCGGGATCGAGAAGCCGCATTCGTCGCCTTGACCGGTCTTGCCGACGCAGGTGAAGCGTCGGTAGTTCTCCTTGACCGTGCCGCCGCACTTGGGACAGGGCGTCTTCAGGGTCGCATAGTCGCCCGGGATGGTGTCGCGGTCGTATTCCTTGGCCTTTTGCACCACCCGCTCGGTCATGGCGGCGATCTCGGCCATGAAGGCCTCGCGCTTGAGCCGGCCCTTTTCCATTTCCGACAGCTGGTGTTCCCAGTTGCCGGTCAGTTCCGGCTTGGTCAGTTCCTCGACGCCCAGGCCGCGCAGCAGGGTCATCAGCTGGAAAGCCTTGGCGGTGGGGATCAGCTCCCGGCCCTCGCGCAGCATGTATTTCTCGGCCAGCAGACCTTCGATGATGGCGGCGCGCGTGGCCGGCGTGCCCAGGCCCTTCTCGGCCATGGCCTCGCGCAGCTCATCGTCATCCACCAGCTTGCCGGCGCCTTCCATGGCGGACAGCAGCGTGGCTTCGGTGTAGCGGGCCGGCGGCTTGGTCTGCAGGGCTTTGACGTCGGCGCTTTCGGTGCGCACCACCTCGCCCGGTGCGACCGGGACCAGCATCGCGCCACTGGTGCCAGGCTCGGCATTCTCGTCGGTGGCTTCCTTGCCGTAGACCGCCTGCCAGCCCGGCTTGACCAGCACCTTGCCGTTGGTCTGGAAGCTGTAGGACTTGGCCGCCGTCTTGACGGTCGAGATCCGGGTGGTGACCTGGAATTCGGCCGGCGGGAAGAACACCGCCAGGAAGCGCTTGACGACCATGTCGTAGAGCTTGGCTTCGGCCTCGGTCAGGCTGCGCGGCGGCTGCAGCGTGGGGATGATGGCGAAGTGATCCGACACCTTGGTGTTGTCGAACACCTTCTTGGTGGGCTTGATGTAGCCGTTCTTCAGCGCGGTGCGCGCATGCGGGGCGAGTGCCTGCAGTGGGCCGGGCAGGTCCTCGCTGGCAATCATCTCGGCGGTCTGCTTGGCCACGCTCAGGTAGTCCTCGGGCAGGTAGCGCGAGTCGGTCCGCGGGTAGGTCAGCACCTTGTGCTTTTCATACAGCGCCTGCGCCAGGCCCAGGGTGGTCTTGGCGGAGAAACCGAAGCGCGAGTTGGCCTCCCGCTGCAGCGTGGTCAGGTCATACAGGCCGGGGCTGGCCTGGCTGCTGGGCTTGGACTCTTCGGTGACGGTGGCGGGCTGGGTCAGCACCGCGGCGGCAATGGCGTCGGCCTCGGCCTGGGTCCAGACGCGATCGGCCCGCTTCTCGGGGTCGTCGCTCTTCTTCCATTCGGTGTCGAACCACTTGCCTTCGTACTGGCCGGCCACGGCATCGAAGGTGCCGCGGATTTCCCAGTAGTCGCGGTAGACGTGCTTGCGGATCTTCTCCTCGCGCTCGACCACGATCGACAGCGTGGGCGTCTGCACCCGGCCCACCGTGGTCAGGAAGAAGCCGCCGTCGCGCGAGTTGAAGGCGGTCATCGCGCGGGTGCCGTTGATGCCCACCAGCCAGTCGGCCTCCGAGCGGCAGCGGGCCGCGTCGGCCAGCGGCAGCATCTGCTGATCGGTGCGCAGGCGTTCGAAGCCGTCGCGGATCGCCTGCGGCGTCATCGACTGCAGCCACAGCCGGCTGACCGGCTTGGTGATGGCGGTCTTGGCGCTGCCGGCGTACTGCACGATCAGCCGGAAGATCAGTTCACCTTCGCGGCCCGCGTCACAGGCGTTGATCAGCGAGGTCACATCCTTGCGCTTGATCAGCTTGACCAGCGCATTCAGCCGGCCCTTGCTCTTGTCGATCGGGTTCAGGTCGAAGTGCGGCGGGATCACCGGCAGGTGGGCGAAGCTCCACTTGCCGCGCTTGACGTCGAATTCCTCCGGCGCCTTGATCTCCACCAGATGGCCCACGGCCGAGCTGACGACGTAGTGGTCGTTCTCGAAGTGGTCGTCGTGTTTCTCGAACTTGCCCGACAGCGGAGTCAACGCCTTGACGATGTCCTGTGCCACCGACGGCTTCTCCGCGATCACCAATGCCTTGCTCATTGCGCTTGCTTCTTTCGTCTTCGATCAGTTCGCTCGAACCTGCCGAACGCCTGCCTACAATCCGGCCTCGCGCGCACATACGCGCGCGCACCCATGAATTCAATGTACCGGACTCGCTCCATGCCGCAAAAAAGCCCCGTTTCGAGCCCCCCCGCCGCGAACGACCCCCTTCGCGGGAAGGGAAAGAAGACGGTGGCGCCATTGCCCGGTACATCCGACGAGGGTGAGTCAGCCAGCCCATCCGGTTCCCCGGCCGCTCGCGCCTCCGCCTCCGCCCGCATCCAGGTGCGCGCCTCCGGTGTGCACGGCCGCGGCGTGTATGCCGTGGCCGAGCTCACCGCCGGCGAGCGCCTGATTGAATACCGCGGGGAACGCATCGACTGGGACGAGGCCCTGCGCCGCCATCCGCACGATCCCGCGCAGCCGGACCATACCTTTTTCTTTCACCTGGAGGATGGTCGGGTGATCGATGCGGCGGTCGGCGGCAACAGCGCCCGCTGGATCAACCATGCCTGCGCCCCCAACTGCGAGGCCCGCGAAGCCGACGGCCGGGTGTTCATCCATGCCCTGACCGACATTTCCCCTGGCGAAGAGCTGTTCTACGACTATGGTCTGGTGATCGACGAACGCTACACCGCCAAGTTGAAGAAGCGCTTCGAGTGCCGTTGCGGCAGTCCGAGCTGTCGTGGCACGATGCTCGCGCCCAAGCGCTGAGGATCGGGCGGGCGCATAGCGGACACTGCCATGCGTCAGCGGGAACAACATCGGCACCTCAACGGCACCTCATCGACACCTCAGCGGGATTTGATCGGGAATGGCCTTGGCGTGTCGGACCGCCCACCGCTCCCCGCAATCTCCGACCGGAACGACGACCCAGAACCACCATCGCGGCGATGCAACAAGAACACCAACAATGGGGCGCCGAAGCCCTGTGGCAAGACCTGGAACCCCTCATGCCGGGCCTCAGCATCGAGGTGCTGGCGCGCGTGGAGTCGACCAACGCCGCCCTGATCGACCGGGTGCGCCGCGAGGAGCGAGGTCGCAGCGACGGCCGGCCCTATGGCCGTCGCCAGCATGATCTGCATCCCTGCCTGCTGGTCGCGGAGCACCAGACGCACGGCCGTGGCCGTCAGGGGCGCAGCTGGCACAGCACCGCCGGCGCGTCGCTGACCTTCTCGCTGTCGCTGCCGCTGGAGTCGGCGGATTGGTCCGGTCTGTCGCTCGTGGTGGGGGCGGCCATCGCTGAAGGGCTGGATCCGTCGGGCGAACGCCTGCGGCTCAAGTGGCCCAACGATCTCTGGCTGGATGACCGCAAGCTCGGCGGCATCCTGATCGAAACCGTGCCCGCCGGCAGCCAGCGCATGGCGGTGATCGGCGTCGGACTGAACATTTCCGATGACGCGCGTGTCCCCGATTCGCAGCTCACGACCGGTTTCGCCGCGCTGAATGAGTTCATCCCCGGCGTCACGCCGCCGCAGGCCCTGACGCGCCTGGCACCCACGCTGGTGACGGCCCTGTCGGCGTTCTCGACCGAAGGCTTCGCGGCCTGGCGCGAGCGCTTTGCCCGCCGCGACCTGCTGCTGGGCCGTCCGGTGACCGCCGGCACGCTCGAGGGCGTGGCCGACGGCGTCAACGAGCGGGGCGAGCTGCTGGTGCGCACGCCGCAGGGCATCCAGGTGGTCAGCGGTGGCGAGGTCAGCGTGCGCCTGGCCGGCCCGGTGCAGGAGTAAGCCGCCGATGCTGCGCGCCCTGGTTGTTCTGCTGTTCGTTGCCAACGTCCTGGCCCTGGCCTGGCACCAGGGGTGGATCGCCCCCGGTGCGGCGCCGGTCTCGCGCCTGAGCCTGCAGGTGCATCCTGAGAAGATGAAGCTGCTGGGCCAGCAGGCGGTCACCCAATTGGCCACCCAAGCCTGCGTGGACATCGGCCCGCTGGACGGCGAGGAGGCATTGCGCAAGGCCACCGCTGCGCTGACCAAGGCGGGGCTGTCCAACTCGGCCTGGCAGGCGCAGACGGCGACTGTCGGTGGAAGTTGGGCGCTCGCCACGATCAAGATGCCCAGCAAGGATTTCCAGGCCCGCAAGGAAGAGACCTACCGCAGCGCCCGGATCGCGTTCGAGCCGCTCGTCGGCCTGCCCGATGAGCAACCCACGCTGGTGCTGAGCCGGCACGACAGCGAAGCCGCCGCCCAAGCGGCGCTCGACGGCATGACGCGGCGGAACTACAAGGGGCTGCGCGTCCTGGCGCTGCAGGCACCGCGCCAGCAGACCACGCTGCGGCTGCCGAACATCGACGGGCTGCAGCTCTCGAAGCTGGACGCGATTGCCAATCCACCCTGGGGTGGCGCGCGCAACAGCTGCGAGGTCGCCACGGCGGCGGGCGCCTCGGCGCCGGCCAGTGCCCCCGCTTCCGGCGCAGCAGGCGCCAGCACGGCGGCCAAGGCCGCGTCACGCTGATCCCTTCGCGCTGAAGCCTGACGGGCAGCAGATGAGGCGCTGCACAGGATGATGCCCCGCGGATCTACTCGTGGGCAAAGACATGGAAAAAGGGCTGACAGCCTGAAAGCTGTCAGCCCTTTCTTGTTGGCCGGTTGTCTCGATGACGGGGGCGTTTCCGCCGCTTTCCTTCTGCTAGCCGGCGTTGCTGACGCCTGATCGGTCAGCGGCGGCGGCCGATCCTGGCCGGCACGCGGCGCGAAGGCCAGCGCAGCAGCAGGGCGGCCGACGCCAGTGCGGCCAGCCACAGCACGCTCATCGCGCCGCCGCCACCGCCACCGCTGGAGGAGGTGGGCGTGTCGGTGGTGGGTGTGGTGGGTGCCGGGGTTGGTGTCGGCGTCGGCGTGGGTGTGGTCGTGAGGGAGGCCTGTACGGCGCGGACAGCGGCGTTGGCGTCCAGCATGCCGGCGCCGCAGGTGGTGGTGGTGCAGGCGCATTCCAACTGAGGGGATGCGCTGTTGCCGGCCACGCATTGCGCCACACCCGACGGGGCCGCCGGGAAGGCGCGGGCCGAGCTCGTCAGGAAACTCTTCAGTTGGGCGGGCGTGAGGCTCGGCTTGATGGCGAACATCAGCGCGGCAGTGGCGCTCACCAGCGGCGTCGAGAAACTGGTGCCGACGCCGGAGTAGTTGTAGGTGTTGTCAGCGGCGACCGGTCCCTTGGTGCCGCTGTTGCTGGTCGACAGCATCGGATAGAGGCAGGCGCCGGTCTCGTTGACGCAGTTGCCCCCGGGGGCGCTGATGCTCACCTGCGGTCCGAGGTTGGAGAAGCCGACCTTGGTGCCCGCATGGCGCAGGCCCGCGACGCCAATCACATTGGCGCAGTTGGCCGGTGTGCCCACGGCGATGCCGCCGCCTTGGGAGGATCCCGCGGCTTCCACGCCGTTGCCCGCCGCGGCCACCACCACGGCCCCCGCTTCGACGACGGCATTGACGGCCGATTGGTAACCGGACGAGCAGGCTCCGTCGCTGCCCAGGCTCAGGTTGATGACCTTGGCCGCATTGGTGTTGAGCGGGAGACCCGGTACGTACAGGCCCGCAGCCCAGCGCATGCCGGCTTCGATGTCCGACTGCCAGCCGCCGCACTTGCCCAGCACCCGAACTGGCAGGACCTTGGCGCCATAGGCCAGGCCGGCCATGCCCAGGCCGTTGTTGGTGGAGGCGGCGATCAGGCCCGCCACGCGGGTGCCGTGCCAGGAGCTGCTGGCGATGTCTGCGCTGGTGCAGGAGGTGCCCAGCGAGCCGCTGTTGATGTCGGCCTGATCGACCCAGTCGCCGGGATCGCTCGGGTCGCTGTCGGCGCCCGTGCCGTCATTGGCGGTTGCGGTGGCGGAGGAACCTGGGCTGGTGAGGCCGATCAGGTCGTACCCCGGCAAGAACTGGCCGGCCAGGTCCGGATGGTCCAGCCGGGCGCCGGTGTCCAGCACCGCGACCACGACGCCGGTGCCGGTCGAGATGTCCCAGGCCAGCGGCGCATTGACCGGGGAAATCAGGGTGCTGTCGGGCGCCTTGAGGTACCACTGACCGGCATCCACACCGCCGCCGGTCGCCGTGGTGTACAGCGGGTCATTCGGCACGGCGTAGTGACGCCACCAGCGGTCGACTTCCACCGATTCCACTTCGCTGTCCGCCGCCAGCCGTTGGGCCAGTTGCTTGGAGCTCAGACCGCGGGCGGTGAAGACGTGAGTGCGGGTGTCCAGGCTCAGTCGCGCGGTCAAGCCGGCGTTGTGCCGCAGGCCCAGCACGGTGGCGCGGGTCTGGGCGACATCGCGGGCCTCATAGATCGTGGCGCGCGCGGCCAGGGGCTTGGCCTTCACCGAGCCGGCCTCTGTCTTGAATCGAACGATCACTCGGGCGTAGTCCGCCTGGTTGTCGGGACTGGCGACGGGGGTCGCCGCCAGCGCCGAGCCGGTGAGGGCCAGGGCAGACACGGAAAGCAGCAAACGGAGAGACATCAGAGCGGCTCCAGGGAACGCGTGGGTCTGCTCAGTTTAGGTCGGTCGATTGACAAAAATTGCTACGGATTTGACACAACTGGCGAAGGCGCGAAAAAAAGCCCCGCTCTGGCGGGGCTTTGGAGATCCGTATCTGTGCAATTTGTCACATTTGACATTTCGCGAGCCTGCCGCCGTGCGATCCCGTCGACACGGCGGCGGGTCGCCACCGTGCATCGCACCGGCGGCGCGCGCCTTACTGCGCGACGACCTTGACCATCTCCAGCACCTTGTTGGAGTAGCCCCACTCGTTGTCATACCAGGACACCAGCTTGACGAAGGTGCCGTCCAGGGCGATGCCGGCGTCGGCGTCGAAGATCGAGGTGCGCGGGTCGCCGCGGAAGTCGGTGGCCACCACCTTCTCCTCGGTGTAGCCCAGCACGCCCTTCAGGGCGCCTTCGCTCTGGGCCTTCATTTCGGCGCAGATGTCCTTGTAGCTGGCTTCATTGTTCAGCTCGACCGTCAGGTCGACCACCGACACGTCGGAGGTCGGCACGCGGAAGGACATGCCGGTGAGCTTCTTGTTGAGCTCGGGGATCACCACGCCGACCGCCTTGGCTGCGCCGGTGCTGCTGGGGATGATGTTCTCCAGGATGCCGCGGCCACCGCGCCAGTCCTTGTTGGACGGGCCGTCCACCGTCTTCTGGGTGGCGGTGGTGGCATGCACCGTGGTCATCAAACCGCGCTTGATGCCCCACTTGTCGTTGAGCACCTTGGCCAGCGGGGCCAGGCAGTTGGTCGTGCAACTGGCGTTGGAGATGATGGCCTGGCCGGCGTAGGTCTTGTGGTTGACGCCGTAGACGAACATCGGGGTGTCGTCCTTGGACGGGGCCGACATGATCACCTTCTTGGCGCCCGCGGCCAGATGCTTCTCGCCGGTTTCCTTGGTCAGGAACAGGCCGGTGGCTTCCACCACGATGTCGGCGCCGACTTCGTTCCACTTCAGCTCGGCCGGGTCCTTGACCTGGGTCAGGCGGATGCGCTGGCCGTTGACGATCAGGGTGTTGCCGTCCACCGCCACTTCGCCGTCGAAGCGGCCATGCACGCTGTCATGCTTGAGCATGTAGGCCAGGTAGTCGGGTTCCAGCAGGTCGTTGATGCCGACGATCTGGATGTCCTTGAAGTTCGCGACGGCGGCGCGGAACACCATGCGGCCGATGCGACCGAAACCGTTGATGCCGATCTTGATGGTCATGAGGAAGTCTCCTGGAGTGAAGTGAAAAGAGAGTGGCCTGCGATCGCCGTCGGCGCTGGACCCGGCGCGTCAGCCCGGCGCGGACGCCGCGCTGAGCGCGGCGGGCGGCGAGGCGTCGGCGGGATCCAGCGTCATCGAGCCGCAGGGCACGGTGATCTGCAGGGTCGAACTGAACAGGTCGTTGGCCTGGCGCTCGGTGAGGTCGAGCTTGCGCTCGCGCAGCCAGCGCAGGAAGGCGATGCGATTGGGGTCGACCGGCCGGCCGGCGCTGACCTCGCTGGGCAACGCGGCACCGTAATAGCGGTAGTTGACCTTGAACGGGCAGTGCATGGTGTCGAAGTCGAAATCCGCCTTCAGCGTCTCCGGCTTTTCGGTCATGCGAAGGAATTCGACCAGCGTGAAGCTGTCCTGCTTGAGCGCATAACGGGCCTTGCCGTGAGGCCGCATGGTGAGCACCTGCTGCACCACCTGGGCCGGCTCACCCGCCTTGCGGCACGGCATCCGATAGCCCCGCACCCAGGTCAGCATCTGGTCCTGCACCAACGCATCGGCGTTGCTGTAGAGCACCTTGAGCTCGGGCGGCTGGTTGCCGTCGCCGGCGAAGGTCATGGCCAGCACGACGTGCTGCGGCTCGTTGCCGAGCCCGAACGCGCGCACCGTCAGGTCTTCGGCGGGACGTACCGGGCACAGCCGTTGGCGGGCAGCGGTGGCGGCCATCGGCTCGGGCAGCGGTTCGGCGCTCGAGTTGTTGAAGCGGAACTCCTGGACCGCTTCGACCGCACCGTCCTCCGGCGTCAGGCAGGGCAGCCGATAGCCGGCGACGTAATGCCGAACGATGTCTTGCATGTTCTCGCGCGCGGTGTTGGCCAGCACTTCCACCGTCGGTGGGGCATCGGGCTTGTCGAAGCGCAGCTTGAGTCGCATCAACCCCCCGGTGCGGTCGTAGCGACTTCGCTGGGGATAGGACGGGGCCCGCTCGGGCCGTTGCAGGCAGCTCAGCGATTGCGCGGGGGACGCGGGCGTGATGTCGGTCGGTGCGGCCGTCTGCGCCTGCGCGGTGCCGGCGGCCAGCCAGAGCGTGGCCCAGGCCGCCAGTGCTTTCAGCGCCGTCAGCGCGTACTGGGCCGACTTCGCCTTCCCCTTCGGCTTCCCTGCCGTCGTTGCCCATCGGGCGGGTAGGCTGCGTGCACTGGCTCGGTGGCCGCCACGGCGGGGCGATGTGGAGAGAGGCGCCACTCCCGGGGCATGTCGCTGGAGATCGAAGTTCATCGTGGTCTTGATGGACGTTGGGACCTGGACGGAGGGAGGTGTGGCGTTGGAGGTGTTGAGGACGGTGACGGCCTGGACGCCGTCGAAACCGCTGATTTGAACAGATCGTGGCCAGCGATTCCGGTTACGGCCTGGCACATTCATGGGGGGCGATCCAAGGCCGGCGTGCGCCATGAAAAAGGGGTGCACGAGGCACCCCTTTGGCTTGGCGTGGATCAGCCCTTCAGTCGGGCGTGGCCGATGGCCACTTTCACCGTGTCGGCGACGTTCTCCGGGGTGAAGCCGAAGTACTTGAACAGCACGTTGGCCGGCGCCGATTCGCCGTAGGTGTCCAGACCGACGACGGCCGACACGCCGTACTTCCACCAGTAGTCGGTGACGCCGGCTTCCACGGCCACGCGCGGCAGGCCTTCCGGCAGCACGCTCTTCTTGTACTTGGCGTCCTGGCGGTCGAACACGCTGGTGCTGGGCATGGAGACCACGCGGACCGCGATGCCGGCCACGGCCAGTTGCTGCTGGGCCTGGATCGCCAGCTGGACTTCGGAGCCGGTGGCGATGATCACGGCCTGGGCCTTCTTCTTCAGGCCGATGTCGGCCGGCTCGCTCAGCACATAGCCGCCCTTGGTGATGTCGTCGACGGCGGCGCCGGTCTTGACGCCGTAGGCCAGGTTCTGGCGGCTCAGGGCCAGCACGCTGGGGCGCGAGGCATTGGCGATGGCCATGGTCCAGGCGACCGCGGTCTCGGCGGTGTCGGCCGGACGCCAGACATCCAGGCCCGGGATCAGGCGCAGGCTGGAGACATGTTCCACCGACTGGTGGGTCGGGCCGTCCTCGCCCAGGCCGATCGAGTCATGGGTGAAGACATGGATCACCCGCAGCTTCATCAGCGCGGCCATGCGGATCGCATTGCGGCTGTAGTCGCTGAAGGTCAGGAAGGTGCCGCCGTAGGGAATGAAGCCGCCGTGCAGCGCCACGCCGTTCATGATCGCGGCCATGCCGAACTCACGCACACCGTAGTTGATGTGGCGACCGCCGTTGGAGCTGCCGTCGGCTTCCAGGCGGAAGGCGGCGGTGCTCTTGGTGTTGGTCAGGTTGGAGCCGGTCAGGTCGGCCGATCCACCCAGCAGCTCGGGCAGCGCGGCGGTGAAGGCTTCCAAGGCGATCTGGCTGGCCTTGCGGGTGGCCACGGTCTCGGCCTTGTCGTGCGCACCGATGACGGCCTGGGCCGCGACGTCGGCGAAGTTGGGCGGCAGCACGCCGGCGATGCGGCGCGAGAACTCGGCGGCCTGCTCGGGGAAGGCGGTGGCGTAGGCGTCGAACTGGTCGTCCCAGGCGGCTTCGACGGTGGTGCCGGCGGCCTTGGCATCCCAGTCGGCATAGACCTCGGCGGGCAGCACGAAGGGCTCGTGCGACCAGCCCAGCGCCTCGCGGGTCAGCTTGATTTCTTCGGCGCCCAGCGGTTCGCCGTGGGCCTTGGAGGTGTTGGCCCGGTTCGGGCTGCCCTTGCCGATGTGGGTCTTGGCGATGACGATGCTGGGCTTGTCCTTGCTCGTCTTGGCCAGCGCGATGGCGGCATCCACGGCGTCGACGTCATGGCCGTCCACCGGGCCGACCACGTTCCAGCCGTAGGCCTCGAAACGCTTGGCGGTGTCGTCGGCGAACCAGGGGGCGACCTGGCCGTCGATGGAGATGCCGTTGTCGTCGTAGATCGCGATCAGCTTGTTCAGCTTCCAGGCGCCGGCCAGGGAGCAGGCTTCATGGCTGATGCCTTCCATCAGGCAGCCGTCACCCATGAACACATAGGTGTGGTGATCGACGATGGTGTGGCCGTCGCGGTTGAATTCCTTGGCGAGCTGCTTTTCAGCCAGCGCCAGGCCGACGGCGTTGGTGATGCCCTGGCCCAGCGGGCCGGTGGTGGTTTCGACGCCGGGGGTGATGCCCACTTCCGGGTGGCCCGGGGTCTTGCTGTGCAGCTGGCGGAAGGCCTTGAGCTGCTCGATCGGCAGGTCATAGCCGGTCAGGTGCAGCAGCGCGTAGATCAGCATGGAGCCGTGGCCATTGGACAGCACGAAGCGGTCGCGGTCGGCCCAGTGCGGATTGGCCGGGTTGTGGCGCAGATGACGCTTCCACAGCGCCACGGCGATTTCCGCCATGCCCATCGGGGCGCCCGGATGGCCCGAATTGGCTTGCTGGACGGCGTCCATGGCCAGGGCACGGATGGCGTTGGCCATCTGGGTGGTATTTGGGGTGACGGCGGCAGCGCGGGTCTCGGCCATGTTGGTTCCGGGCAGGAGTTGTTGGGGCAAACCCCAAATTGTAGGCCCTCCCCCTGAATGCAGGTGTCGGCCCCCCAGCCGCCGCCTCGATGAGTTGGCGGGACAGGCCTCTACACTTCGCCAGAATTTTTCGGGATGACGATGCGAGCGATGATCCTCGCGGCCGGGCGCGGCGAGCGCATGCGGCCGCTGACCGACCACACCCCCAAGCCCTTGCTGAAGGTGCGCGGCAAGCCCTTGATCGAATGGCACATCGAGGCCTTCGCTGCCGCCGGCATTCACGACATCGTGATCAACACGGCCTGGCTGGCGGAGCAGTTCGAAGCCACACTGGGCGATGGCGCGCGCTTCGGTGTGCGGCTGCACTACAGCCATGAGGGCCAGCGCTACGGCCAGGCCCTGGAGACCGGCGGCGGCATCGCGACGGCGCTCGACCTGCTCTGCGCAGACGGCGACGACTGCTTCTGGGCGGTCTCCGCAGACATCTTCATCCCCGACTTCTGCTTCGACGCCTCGATCGCGGCGACCTTCGCGGCCAGTCCGCAGTTGGCGCATCTGTGGTTCGTACCGCCGCAACCTCGGCATCCGGTCGGCGACTTCGGAATCGATCCGCAAGGGTTCGCCACGCTGGACGGCGAGCTGCAGGTCTACAGCAACATCGGGCTGTACCGCCGCGCCTTCTTCGACGGTGTGCCAGCCGGACAGCATCAGCGCATCCGCCTGAGCCTGGACCGCGCGATCCGGGCGCGGGCCGTCACGGCTGAGCTGTATGAAGGGGCTTGGGCGAATGTGGGGTCGCCGGAGCAGTTGGGTTTGCTCAATCACACTTCGTGATGCCGTGCGCGCGCATATGCTTTCGCAGGCGCAGCGCGTGTCACACCCAATTACTTCATCCGCCCCTGTGATTTATACCCAACTCAATTCCGCGAAGGCGTTGATCTGGCGCATCACCCACCGAGATAACGTGGATTGGATTCTTGGCCACGGCATCCATTGCGCGAGCAGCAAGGTCCGGCATGCGGAGTGGGTGAGCATCGGCAACCAGGAGCTTCCCGCCCCAACTGGTACTTCTGATGATCTCCTATACCCAAGGCAACCTGCTGGAGTCTGGCGCTGAGGCGCTGGTCAACACGGTCAATACCGTCGGCGTGATGGGCAAGGGCATCGCCTTGATGTTCAAGGAACGGTTCGCCCGAAACTATCAGCTGTATTCAGAAGCTTGCAAATCGCAAGAGGTCGAGGTGGGTCGGATGTTCGTGACCGAACCCGCTGAGCTTGGCGGCCCCCGCTGGATCGTGAACTTTCCGACCAAGCAACATTGGCGCTCGCCATCCAAGCTGGAATGGATCGACGCCGGACTCGATGATCTCCGCGATTTCCTCGTCACTCGTCAAGTGAAGTCCATCGCAGTGCCCCCGCTGGGAGCAGGCAACGGGGGCCTGGACTGGCCGACGGTCCGAGCGCGCATCGAGGCGGCGCTCGGCGATCTGAAGGATGTGCAGGTCACCGTCTACGAGCCCACCAGCCAATATCAGAACGTAGCCAAGCGGGCGGGTGTGGAGACGTTGACCCCCGCGCGGGCCTTGGTCGCCGAGATGGTGCGACGCTACAGCGTGCTGGGCATGGATTGCAGCCTGCTGGAAGTGCAGAAACTGGCGTGGTTTCTCGAACGTCACCTCAAGCATCTGCAGCTCGACAACCCGCTGAAGTTCAACTTCAAGGCGCATCGATACGGACCGTATGCGATGAATCTGAACAAGTTGCTCGACAGTCTTGACGGCAGCTATCTGCATAGCGACAAACGTATCGCCGATGCGGATCCCGCGAACGTGATTTGGTTTGACGACGGGCGCAAGGCCGTGGTGCTGGCGTTCTTGAAGAGCGAAGTCAAACACCTCCTGCCTGCCCTGGAAGCGACGGACCAGCTTATCGATGGTTTTCAGTCGCCATTTGGCATGGAGCTACTGGCTTCTGTCGATTGGCTTCTGAGCCAAGAAAAAACGCGTCCCGAGGTGAATGTCTTGTTGGACGCGCTGTCCGATTGGCCAGCTGAAAATGCGGCTGGTGCGGGCGCGCGCAAGCGCAAGTTGTTCGACGCGGAAGCCGTCGCCTACGCACTGGACCGGCTTCAGCGCAGCAGCCTCTACACCACTTGATTGATGCAAGCCTGCACTTGCGCAGGCCGCGCTCACCTCAGCGGCTGGCTTGGCGTCCCTGAACGACATCACCCGCAGTGCAGCGTGTGACACGACATCGCCTGAAGCCGCCGAGTCGCCGCAATCACGCATTGATGTGATGGAGTCGCGCCGGAAGGCGGGCCCCCCCACCATCCCCCCATGCTTCCCCACTGCTGGGGAACGCCCGGTGAACTTGAAATTCGTCAGAGATTCCATCCTTCGCTCGTCGGACCATTGGCGCCGGTGAGTCAAGACACTCCGATCCAAAGTCCCGGCACGTCGACCGGGTCCTTCCGTTCACTGGAGTACCCCCATGGAATCCTTCGAAGCAATCTGTCGCCCCTTCATGAACGCCGACCGCATCAAGCGCCTGCGTGATCGCAAGCCTCTGACCGGATGCGATGAACGCACCGTCGTCACCTTGCAGCAGACCTGGGGCATGAGCGAGGCGCGCGTCTTCGGCCATCGCCTCGGCGCCGATGCGCTCTGCGTGAGGACCGACCTCTCCGTCGGCTCCGCCCTCGCCAACCTCCGCCGGGTGCTGATGTGCAGCGCCTCCATGCTGGCCGTGATCGACGAGAACGGCCACGAAGGCGACCCGATGCGCGACGCCGTCAGCATCGTGCGAGAACTTCAGCGCGAAGGGCTCGGCATGCTCGGACTCATCGAATGCGGTGTCGATGAGGAGGGCCGCGAGGGTGCCGCCACCATCAGCCCGCCGCATGCGCCGGCGCCGAGCGCCAATGACGGCGCGGTGGCCGTCACGGCCGCCACCGCCGCCGCGGCGTAAGTCGGGCGGATGCGCAGGTCCAAGCGCGAGTCGATGCCCGAGTCTGAATGAGGGGCCGCGGGCCGCGGGTTTCGGAAGCACGGGAGCTCGGGAGCTCGGTCGAGCGCCCGGCCCCTGCGGTCCTCGCGCGCTCAGATCGGCCGGCCGGCCCAGCGCTCGCACTGCTGGCGGACCAGCTCGTTGAGCAGTTGCTCCTTCTCGAACACCCCGCGCGCCCAGGTGGCGTCATTGCCCTGCCAGCGCATTTCCTCGCGGATGTAGCGCAGCGCCGGTTCGGCGCGCAGCGCCACCGCGTGCGGCTCCAGCGCATGCAGGGTGACGTTCAGGTCCTCGCGCAGGCTGCGGTGTTCGCCGGACTTCGGATCGACAAAGGTCCCATCCAGCCCGAATCGGCAGGCCTGGAAACGATTGAAGGTGTAGGGCAGGTAGTCGTCCTCGGCCAGCTCGAATGGCCGGTCGTGGCTGATCCAACGGGCCAGACACTGGATCAGCGCGGCCAAGGCAGAGGCCTTCTCGATCGTCAGCGGCGTGTCCAGCACCCGGACCTCGATCGTCCCGTACTCCGGCTTGGGACGGATGTCCCAATAGAAGTCCTTCATGCTGCGGACCACCCCGGTGCGCGTCATCTTCTCGAAGTAGATGAGGAAGTCGTCCCAGGTCAGCACAAAGGGCGCTCGGCCCGAGAGCGGGAAGGCGAAGACCGAGTTCAACCGCGCCGAATGAAAGCCGGTGTCGTTGCCCTGCACATACGGTGACGACGCCGACAGCGCGATCAGATGCGGGATGTAGCGCGACAGGCCGTGCAGCAGCCGCAAGGCCTGGTCCGGCCCCTCGCAGCCGATGTGCACATGCTGCCCGAACACGGTGAATTGCTTGCTCAGGTAGCCGTACAGGCCGGAGATCTCCTGGAAGCGCGGCTTGTCGAAGATGCGCTGCTTGCTCCAGTGCTGATAGGGATGCGTGCCGCCGCCCGACAGGCCGAGGTTGAGCTTGTCGGCGCTGCGGACCAGCGCATCACGGGTGATGGTGAGCTGTTCCAGCACCTGGTCGTAGCTGTCGCACACATTGGTGCAGAGCTCGATCATGCTGTCGGTGATCTCCGGAGTCACATCGCCCGGCAGGGCCACGCCCTCCATCACGCGCAGCAGGTCCTTGGAGCCCGGCATCAGGTCGTAATCGTGCCGGTTGACGATTTGCAGTTCCAGCTCGACGCCCATGGTCAAGGGGCGCGAGGTGGCGAAGGCTTCCAGGCTCATCGCTTGGCCTCCCGGTTCGGTGCCGCATGCGGCTGTTGTTCACCGGCCAGTCGCAGGCCCCATTGGACGGCGATCGGACCCGCCAACTCCATCAACGCAATGGTCGACAGGATGACCGGCGCGAGCTGCAGGGCAATGTCTGGATGTCGGGCCTGGACTTCACTGAACAGCACCAGCGTGGAGCCCGAGATCGGGCTCAGGCAGACCGCCAACGCCACGCCTTGGCGCGCATCGATGCCGCTGACCCGCGCCAGACCCACCAGCGCCAGCGCCTTGGCCAGCAGGCGCAGCAGCAGCAGCGCCAGGGCCAGGACCGCACCGGCCGCCAGCGCCTGCAGCGTCCAGGCCGACCCCACTGCAACGAACAGCAACAGCACCAGCACACCGCCGGCGGTGCCGAAGTGGCGCGGCCACACCCAGGGGCGTTCGGTGGTGTTGCGCAGCACCATGCCGGCCATCAGCGGCACCAGCAGCGTGGAGAGATTCAACACCCGGGCCACGCTCAGGGCCACCAGTACCAGGCCCAGCAGCATCAGCACCGAGTTCTCGTTGCGCAGGTCCAGCTTGCGCATCAGCCAGGCGATCAGGCGTGCCAGCAAGGTGGCCACGATCACCGAGCCGATGAAGGCATACAACGGTTGCGCGACGGCCTCCAGCCAATCGCCCTTTTGCTCCAGCTGCAGCCAGCCCATGAGCAGCTTGTGGGCCAACACGCCGTAGATCGTGTTGAGGGCCGTCATCGCCACCATGCGTTCGCTGACCTGGCCGGCCGATTGCAGTTCCGCGCCGACCCGGCCGATCACCGCGCCGGAAGCCGCCATCGTCAGCACCGCGCAGCTGATCGAAATCAGCGGGTCGACGCCCAGCAGCGTGAGACCGAAGCCCACCGCCACGAAACTCGCGGTCGCCTCGGCCGCGCTGGCCCAGAGCAGTGCCTTGTTGTTGCGCAGCCAGCGCAGATTGACGCGCGAGCCCATCTCGAAGAGCAGCAACGCGAGCGCCAGGTCCACGACCAGCCGCAGCCGCGCATCGAGCGCGCCGTTGGAATAGATGCCGTGGCCGGTGGCCGCGAGCAGCATGCCCACCACGCTGTAGCCGACCACCCGGGGCAGGCCCAGTCGGCGGTTGACCAATTCGCCGAGCAAGCCGGCGGCCACCAGGATCAGCGAGGCCCAGAACAGCCAGTCCGCCCGCGGCGGCCAGGTGGTGAACTGCAGAAAGTTCGCAAGGTCGTTCATCAAAACGGAGGTTTCCTCGGTTCGTGGACGGCCGGCCATTCTAGTGTCCTGTCCTGCGATGGCCTGCCAATGACACCGCGCCGGTCATGCCGGTGCGGCCCTGCCGTTTCCTCACGATGCGCCCCAGGCATTCCCTTCGAGACGCGTGTGCATCGACGCCAGATTCCATCGCCGGTGCCAGGACTTGCCGCCGGACTGTACGCGGTCAACCGCGTGCAAATCTCGGTCGGCGTCTCAGTGCAAATCTGATGGCGGTCTGCAGTTGGGCCCACAAGACCGATCCACAAGACCGGCCCACACAACCGGCCCACACAACCGGCCCACACGACCGATCCGTTTGACCGGCCCATGAAACCGCCCCACACCTTCGATCAGCAACCTCGGACCTGCAAGGCCGGCCTGCCAAGCCGAGCCCACAAGATCGACCGACGATGCCGACCCACCCAGCCAGCGGCAGTGCGGCGCCCTGGCGACTCCCCGCACTGCTGAAGCCAGGGCGTTGGGACCCAACCGCGATGCCTCGCACTCGGCGACGCGTCGCCGGGGCAATTCGCGTTCCAGCCCCCCGCGCTGGGAGGCCGCCGATCAGCTCGCCAGCGGCTGAGTGATGGCGTCGATGCGGGCCACGATCTCCGGCGTCAGCTTCGGCGTGACGGCCAGCGCGCCCAGGTTGTCGTGCAACTGGGAGGCTTGGCTCGCGCCCAGGATCACGGTGGAGACCCGCGGATTGCGGTTGATCCAGGCGATGGCCAGCTGGGCCAGCGAGCAACCGAGTTCATCGGCGATGCCGGCCAACTGTCCGACGGCCGCATTCTTGGCCCGGTCCTGCAGTTGTTCGCGCATCCAGCCCATGCTTTCCAGCGAAGCGCGGCTGCCGGCGGGCACGCCGTCGCGGTACTTGCCGGTGAGCAGGCCGGAGGCCAGCGGGCTCCAGGTGGTCAGGCCCAGGCCGGTGTCCTCATACAGGCGCGCATATTCCTGCTCCACGCGCTTGCGGTGGAAGAGGTTGTACTGCGGCTGCTCCATCACCGGCTTGTGCAGATGATGGCGCTCGGCGATTTCCCAGGCGGCGCGGATGTCCGCCGCGCTCCATTCGCTGGTGCCCCAGTACAGCGCCTTGCCCTGGGTGATGATGTCGCTCATGGCGCGCACCGTTTCCTCGATCGGCGTGTGCGGATCGGGGCGGTGGCAGTAGATCAGGTCGATGAAGTCCAGGCCCAGGCGCTTCAGCGAGCCGTCCACCGCCTGCATCAGGTACTTGCGATTGAGCGTGTCCTTGCGGTTGACCGTGGTGTTGCTCTCGCGGGTGAGGCCCCAGAAAAACTTGCTCGAGACGATGTAGTCCAGCCGGTTCCACTTCAAGGCCTTGAAGGCCTGGCCCATCACCACCTCGCTCTCGCCTTGCGCATAGACCTCGGCGTTGTCGAAGAAGTTCACGCCCGCATCGAAGGCGGCGGCCAGCATCTCGGTGGCGCCCTTGGTGTCGACCTGGTTGTGATAGGTCACCCAGGAGCCCAGGGACAGTTCAGACACTTGCAGGCCGCTGCGGCCCAGTCGACGGTATTGCATGACGGATTCCTCTCGCTGGATGTGGCGTTGTCCGGTGCACGGAAGTGGCGCGCCCAGGCGCCGCCGTTCCTCTTCCGCGATCCGCGCGCAAGGGTAGCGGGTTTGACGACACGAGGTGACGACCGTCGACGCAATGACCCCACGGACCCACGACGGCCATCGGGGCGCCGAAGCGGGCACGGTCCCGATCCCGATCCCGATCCCGCCCTGCGTCTCGCGTCTTGCACGGTCCGACCTCGGGCGAAGCGCGTGCGCCACGGCAACCCGCACCTGGACGGCAGCGCTATAGTCCCCACGACCGCCGCCTGACGCGGCGCTCTGCAGTACGGGTCCATCGCCATGTCCGAGCCCTTCGCCACGAATGTTCCAGGCGCCCGCAGCGCCTCAGCTCCCTCGCCGGAATCCGCCGCACCGACGCTTCGGCTGGCCGTCATCGGTGCCGGCCCCGCCGGCCTGGCGCTGGCGCTGCTGGCCGCGCGCTATCTGCCGCAGGCGCAGATCAGCCTGTTTGACGCCCGACCGCTGGAGCGCGACGTCTCCGGCGACCCCCGCACCCTGGCCTTGTCGCTAGGCAGCGTGCAACTGCTGCAGCGGCTCAATGTCTGGCCGGCCGCGCAGGCGCAGGCGATCCGCGAAGTCCATGTCAGCCAGGCGCCACCGACGCTCAACGGGCCATGGTTCGGGGCCAGTGGCGAGCCGCAGGTGCGCATCACTGCGGAAGAACAATCGGTGCCGCAACTGGGCGCGGTGCTCGCCTACGGCCAACTGGTGGCCCCGCTGCAAGCGGCCTGGCAGGACGCCAGCGCGCGTGAGCCGCGACGCCTCATCAGCCGCTTCGGTCAGCCGGTGGCCGGCATCAAGCAGACGGCGCCGGATGAGGTCGAGGTCGACGCCGGCATCGCTGAACACTTTGATCTCGCCATCGTGGCCGAAGGCGGCGTCTTCGCCGACCAGGCACGCAAGTCCCTCAGCCACAACTACCGGCAGAACGCGTGGGTGGGCACCGTCACGCTGGCGCCGGACAGCCCGGTGGGCGTGGCGGTGGAGCGCTTCACCCGCCGAGGTCCGCTGGCGCTGCTGCCGTTGCCGGACCAGCGTGGCCAGCGCCGTGCGGCGTTGGTCTGGTGTCAGCCTCAGGACGAGGATGAGGTGGCCGAACTCAGCGATGCGCAGCGCCTGGCGGTGCTGCGGCATCAACTGCCCGAGGCCGTCGGCCCCTTGCTCGATATCAGCGCGCTGAAGTGCTTCCCGCTGGGCCTGAATGCCGAACGCACGCTGGTCGAGGGGCGCCGCATCCGCATCGGCAATGCGGCACAGACGCTGCACCCGGTCGCGGGTCAGGGGCTCAACCTGGGCCTGCGCGATGCCTTCGCACTGGTCGAGGCGCTGCGCCGCGAGCACGAGATCGACCGCGCGCTGCGGCGTGTGGAATGGCAGCGTGCGCCGGACCGCTGGGCCACCATCGTCACCACCGATTTCCTCGCCCGCACCTTCGCCTGGCGCTGGCCGGGGCTGCCGGCCGTTCGCGGTCTGGGGCTGGCCGCGCTGCAGGCCGTGCCGCCGCTGAAGCGCGCGCTGGCCGGACAGATGATGTTTGGTCGTCGCTGAAGCGCTGAACCGCTGAACCGCTGGAAGCTCTGCGCCCGACAGGCCCCAGCGTCTGACCTGTCCCACCGCGTGGATGCCCCGGCCGCCCTGGCCGATCCCACGCCTGTCCGATCTCACCGCGCGCCGCTGACGCCGCCGATCCGCCCATGAGCAGTTCCCCCGCGCCGGCCGACCGGTCACACGCCGCCCCGGCCTCCGACGGGGCCCAACCCGGCACGCCGGCCTACCGCCGCATCACCCTGGCGCTGTTCCTGGCGGGCTTCACCACCTTCTCCCTGCTCTACAGCGTGCAGCCCTTGCTGCCGCTGTTTGCGCAGACCTTCCAGGTGGGGGCAGCCGCCAGTGCGCTGTCGCTCTCGCTGGCCACCGGCTTTCTGGCCTTCGCCATTCTGTGCGCCGGTGCGCTGTCGGAAAGCATGGATCGTCGGCGACTGATGTTCGGCTCGATGGCGGCTGCGGCGGTGCTGAACTTGATCGCGTCGGTCGCGCCCAGCTGGCATGCGCTACTGGTGGCGCGGGCGATCGAAGGCCTGGTGCTGGGCGGCGTACCGGCCGTGGCCATGGCCTACCTGGCGGAGGAGATCCATGCCGGCGGCCTGGGCCGCGCGATGGGCCAGTATGTGGCCGGCACCGCCTTCGGCGGCATGATGGGCCGGGTGGGCGTGAGCTTGCTGAGCGATGCCTTCGGCTGGCGGCCCGCGCTGTTCATCGTCAGCGTGGCGGGTCTGCTGGCGGCGGTGGGGTTCTGGTGGTTGCTGCCGCCCTCCAAGCACTTTGTGCGACGCACCGGGGTGAAGCTCGCCGAGCATGTGCAGGCCTGGCAGGACCACCTGACGCACCGCTCGCTGCCGCTGCTGTTCGCCATGGGCTTCCTGATGATGGGCACCTTCGTGGCGGTCTACAACTATGCGGGCTTCCGGCTGATGCGGCCTCCGTTCTCGCTCAGCCAGAGCGCGATCGGCCTGATCTTCTGCGCCTACCTTTTCGGCATCGTGGCCTCGGCGACCGCCGGCGGCATGTCCGACCGATTCGGCCGCGCCCCGGCGCTGCTGACCGGCATCGGGCTGGCGATCGCCGGTGTGCTGCTGAGCCTGTCGACCTGGCTGCCGGCGGTGATCCTGGGCATCGTGCTGCTGACGATCGGCTTCTTCGTCGCGCACTCGGTGAGCAGCGCCTGGGTCGGCGCGCTGGGCGGGCGCAGCAAGGGGCATGCGGCGTCGCTGTATCTGCTGGCCTATTACATCGGTTCCAGCCTGCTGGGCGCGGTGGGCGGCTGGTTCTGGGACCACCGTGGATGGCCGGCCCTGGCCGGCTATGCGCTGGCGCTGCTGGGCGTGGCGGCGGTCACTGCCGGCGTGCTGCGACGCCGGCAGCGCTGAGCCGTACCGCCTTTGTGCGTGCTGATGGGCATGCGAATGGGCATGCTGACGGGCGCGCCGAGCACCATGCGCATTGGGGCGCCGATTCCCGCTTGCCGAGGTCGCCCTGCATTCCTGCGTGTGCATTCCTGCGCGCATTTCGTCGCGACGCCGTGCGCGACCCCGTGCTGCACCGCCGCATCCCGGCCGCTGTCCGATGCCCTGACGCACAGTCGTGAGGCGTCCAGCGGCAGGCGGCCACTTGCTGACACCATCCTGAACACCCCGATCGGGGTTTCCGAGTACGTATTCCCAGGTGTGCAATCGGCCTGGCTTGATGCACCATGTTTCAGGAAATGCTGGCATCGGGTGCGTCGGATCTCTCCAGGTTGACGCGATAGGGCCGGCCCTCCGCCCCTCATGTTCACTAGACCATACGGAGACAAAACATGAAGTTCAGCGTGCGTTGGATGGGTGCGTCCGTGCTGGCGATGGCCAGCCTGGGCGCTCAGGCGGCCGATCCGATCAAGATCGGTGTATCGGGGCCGTTCACCGGGGGCTCCTCCTCGATGGGGGTGAGCATGCGCGATGGCGTGCGGCTGGCCGCCCAGGAAATCAATGCGGCAGGCGGCGTCCTGGGACGCCAGATCCAGCTCGTCGAGCGGGATGACGAGGCCAAGAACGAACGCGGGGTCCAGATCGCCCAGGAGCTGATCAATCGGGAGAAGGTGGCCGCCACGGTCGGCTTCATCAACACCGGGGTGGCCCTGGCCGCTCAGCGCTTCTATCAGGACGCCAAGATCCCGGTGATGAACAACGTGGCCACCGGCTCGGTCATCACCCAGCAGTTCAAGGACGCGCCGGACAACTACGTCTTCCGCAATGCCGCCCATGACAGCATCCAGGCGCCGATGATCGTCGAGGAGGCGGTGGGTCGGCGCGGCTTCAAGAAGGTGGCCATCCTGGCCGACTCCACCAACTACGGGCAGCTGGGCCGGGCCGACCTGGAGAAGGCGCTGGAACTCAAGGGCATCAAGCCGGTCGCGGTGGAGAAGTTCAACATCAAGGACGTCGACATGACGGCCCAGTTGCTCAAGGCCAAGGAGGCCGGCGCCGAGGCCATCCTCACCTACGGCATCGGCCCCGAACTGGCCCAGATCGCCAACGGCATGACCAAGCTGGGCTGGAAGGTGCCAATGATCGGCAGCTGGACGCTGTCGATGGCCAACTACATCGACAACGCCGGCCCTGGCGGCGAAGGCGCGCGCATGCCGCAGACCTTCATCCAGGAGCCGACGACGCCCAAGCGCCAGTCCTTCATCGTCTCCTACCTGAAGACGTTCAATCCGAAGAACAGCCGCATCGATTCCCCGGTGTCGGCGGCCCAGGGCTATGACTCCATCTACCTGCTGGCCGCCGCCATCAAGCAGGCCGGCAGCACCGAAGGTCCCAAGGTCAAGGCCGCGCTGGAAGATCTGAAGACGCCGGTGGAAGGCGTGGTCACCACCTACAACAAGCCCTTCTCCAAGGCCGACCATGAGGCCATCACCGCCAACATCCCGGTGTTCGGCGAGGTGAAGGGCCAGCGCGTGGTCTACGCCTATCCGGAGGACTTCAAGAAGGCCTCCGAAGTCCGGGTGAAGGACGTCAACGCCAAGGGCGCCCTGACCCAGAAGAAGTGATCCCCGCCAACGGCCGCCGCAAGCGGCCGTTTTCTCGTGCGTCGCACGGCGCGCCTGCGGGCGTGGCCGGCGGCGTCGGTCGGGCGGCGCGCCGGCAGGGGCCGGGCGTCGTCCTCGCAGTCATGGACTTCGTATGCAGATCCTGACCCAACTGGTGTTCAGCGGCATCGCGCTCGGCATGATCTATGCGGTCATTGCCTTCGGCTACCAGCTGACCTTCTCCACCTCCGACACCCTCAACTTCGGCCAGGGCGATGCGCTGATGCTGGGCGCGCTGGTCGGCCTGACGCTGGTCGGCCTTGGCGTGAACTACTGGCTGATGATTCCGCTGGTGTGCCTGTTCGGTGCCTTGCAGGGCGCCTTCGTCGAACGCATCGGCGTGCGGCCGGCGATCAAGATCAAGTCCGAGTTCGGCTGGATCATGTCGACCATCGCGCTGGGCATCATCTTCAAGAATGTGGCGGAAAACGTCTGGGGTCGCGATGACCTGAAGTTCCCGTCGCCGCTGCCCGAAGCGCCGCTCAAGTTCCTGGGCGCGAATGTGCTGCCGATGGAGATCCTGGTCGTCGTCGGCGCGCTGGCGATGATGCTGGCGGTGGAGCTGTTCAATCGGCGCTCGATCTATGGGCGCGCCGTGGTCGCGACCTTCAACGACCGCGATGCCGCCAAGCTCATGGGCATCAACACCGGGCTGGTGATCACCTTCTCCTATGCGTTGTCTTCGCTCACCGCCGCCTTCGCGGGCGTGCTGATCGCGCCGCTGACGCTCACCGGCGCCACCATGGGCGCGGTGCTCGGCCTGAAGGCCTTCGCGGTGGCGATCATCGGCGGGCTGACCTCGGGCATGGGCATCGTGGTGGGCGGAATCATCCTGGGCATTGCCGAGACCACCACCGGCTTCTACCTGTCCACCGGCTACAAGGATGTGCCCGGTCTGGTGCTGCTGCTGATCGTGCTGGCGTTGAAGCCGGCCGGCCTGTTCGGCAAGACCGCGATCAAGAAGGTCTGACCGTCCATGAATGCATCGATGAATCCCAAGAAGATCGCCGCGGGCGTGGTCGCGGCCGTCGCGCTGTTCGCCTTCCCGCTGGCGTCGGGCAATCCGTATTACATCCACTTGGTCGAGACCATCATGATCTATGCGATCGTGCTGTTCGGCCTGGACATCGTGGTCGGCTACACCGGCCAGGTGTCGCTGGGGCATGCAGGGCTGTTCGGCGTGGGCGCCTATACCGCGGGCGTGCTGGTGATGAAGCTGGGCCTGCCGGTCTATCTGACCTTGCCCGCGGCGGTGGCGGTTTCGGCGCTGTTCGGCGCGTTGCTGGCACTGCCGGCGCTGCGGGTGACCGGGCCGTATCTGGCGATGGTGACGCTGGCCTTCGGCACCATCATCCAGATCCTGATCAACGAGATGGACTTCCTCACCAACGGACCGATGGGCATCACGCTCACCAAGCCGAAGCTGGGGGAGAGCCCGATGAGCGAGGACCAGTACTACTGGCTGGTCGCGGTGCTGCTGATCGCCTCGCTGGTCTTCGTGCACCGGATCCTGCGCTCTCACCTGGGCCGGGCCTTCGAGGCGCTGCGCGGCAGCCCGGTGGCGTCGGACTGCATGGGCGTGTCCGTCTATCGCTACAAGGTCTATGCGTTCGTGATCAGCGCCGGGCTCGCCGGTCTGGCCGGCGGCCTGTATGCCTATTCGGAACAGTACATCTCGCCCAACACCTACAACTTCGAGCTGACGGTGATGTTCCTGCTGGCCATCATCATGGGCGGCCGCAAGACCCGCACTGGCGCCTTGCTGGGTGCGGCGATCATCGTGCTGCTGCCCAAGGCGCTGGATGACGTGTCGCTGTTCCGCTGGGTGTCGGTGATCTTCGCGATCCTGGTGGTCGCGGCCACCACGGTGGCGTTTCGTCGCGGCAAGGTCGGCGGGGTGCAGGCGGCCATTCCGGTGGTGGGCAGCATCGCGCTGGCGGGGCTGTCCTTCGTGCTGCAGACCATGACCGACTGGCGGCTGTCGATCTTCGGCTTGATCACGCTGTTCGTCGTCTACTACCTGCAGGACGGCATCGTCGGCTTCGTGCGCAATGCGCTGCATCTCAAGGCCAAGCCGGTGGGCGAGGGCGGCCCGGTCGGCGAGAAGCCGACCGATGCCATTGCCAATGCCGGTGGCAGTCCAGGCGGCCAGGGCGCCGGGCAGGACGAGGTGTTGCTCGATGCGCGCGGCGTGTTGATGCAGTTCGGCGGCCTGAAGGCGCTGAACAATGTCGACCTGCAGGTCCGACGCGGCACGGTGCACGGTCTGATCGGGCCCAACGGCTCGGGCAAGAGCACCATGATGAATGTGCTCACCGGCATCTACGTGCCCACCGCGGGCGCGCTGAAGTTCGGCGATCGCTCGCTGGTGGGGCGGACCTCGTCGGACATCGCCTTGTCCGGCATCGCCCGCACCTTCCAGAATGTGCAGCTGTTCGGCGAGATGAGCGCCTTGCACAACGTGATGGTGGCGCTGCACCACAGCTTCGGCAGCAACCTGGTGCAGGTGGCCTTGCATTCGCCGCGCTACAACGCCGAGGACGCCGCGGCCCGCGCCCGCGGCTTGAGTCTGCTGGAGTTTGTCGGCCTGGGCGAGCTGGCGCAGGAGGAAGCGCGCAACCTGCCCTACGGCAAGCAGCGGCTGCTGGAGATCGCCCGCGCGCTGGCGCTGGATCCGCAGCTGCTGCTGCTGGACGAGCCCGCCGCCGGCCTGACCGCGCCCGACATCAAGGAGCTGATGCGCATCATCGGCAAGATCCGCGACCACGGCATCACCGTGATCCTGATCGAGCACCACATGGACGTGGTGATGGGCATCTGCGACACGGTCTCGGTGCTGGACTTCGGCCAGAAGATTGCCGAGGGACGACCCGCGCAGGTGCAGGCGGATCCGAAGGTGATCGAGGCTTACCTCGGCGGCCAGGCGGCCTGAACCGGGAACACAGACATGTTGAAGATCGATCAACTGCATGCCGGCTACGGCAAGGTCGAGGTGCTGCACGGCATCTCGGTGGACGTGCCGCAAGGCAAGGTCGTCACCCTGATCGGCTCCAATGGCGCCGGCAAGACGACCACGATGCGCGCGGTCTCCGGAATGATCGCGCCCAGTGCCGGCGCCATCACCCTGAACGGCAAGCGCATCGACGGGCTGGAATCCTTCCACATCGCCCGACTGGGGCTGGCCCATTCGCCGGAAGGCCGGCGCGTGTTCGCCACCATGACCGTGACCGACAACCTCCGGCTCGGCGCCTTCCCGCGTTACACCGGCGCCCGGCCGCGCGGGGATGTGGAGGCCGACCTGGAACGGGCGATGGAGCTGTTCCCCCGGCTCAAGGAGCGACGCCAGCAGCTCGCGGGCACGCTGTCCGGCGGCGAGCAGCAGATGCTGGCGATGGCCCGCGCCACCATGCTCAATCCCGAGGTGGTGCTGCTGGACGAGCCGTCGATGGGCCTGGCGCCGATCCTGGTGGAAGAGGTGTTCCGCATCATCGAGCGTCTGAAGGCCCAGGGCGTGACGATGTTGCTTGTCGAGCAGTTCGCCGCTGCAGCGCTGGCCGTGGCCGACTACGGCTATGTGCTGGAGAACGGTCGGATCTCGTTGCATGGTCCGGCCGAGCAGTTGCGCACAGATCCCGCAGTCAAGGCGGCGTATCTGGGCGGAGGCCACTGAGGGGCGGGTGCCGCTGGGGCGAGGGTCTTCAGGCTGGGGCGACTTCAGCGCGGGTTCAGTGCGGCTTCACTGCGGTGGGGCGCGGTTCCAGCTGGATGGGTGCGCCGATGTGTCAGCGCTGACAAGTGCCAGCCAATCGGCGCTTACCTTGCGGCTTTTCAATGGCGGTGTGGGGCGCCCGTCGGCGCCTGCGTTCAACCGCTGCAATGCGAATCCTCCTCCTGCCTCACCGGCCGCGCCGGAACCTTGTGATCCTGCGCGCGGGCGATCAATCGCTGCATCCGCAGTGGATTGCCGATGCCGACCGCAACTTCGACCTGATGGTGTCCTACTACGGCCAGTTGCCGGACCGCCATCGCGACACCTGCGACCTCTATGAGACCCGTCGCGGCCCCAAATGGCCGTGCCTGGGCGAACTGCTGGACGAGCATCCCCATTTGGTCGACCAATACGACGCCATCTGGCTGCCCGATGACGACCTGGCGGTCGACACGGCCACGCTGGTGCGGATGTTCGATCTCTTCCATGCGCACCGTCTGCAACTGGCGCAGCCGGCGTTGACCCGCGATTCCTATTTCACCTTCGACACCCTGCTGCAGCAGCCGGGCTATGTGCTGCGGCACATGGGGTTTGTGGAGGTCATGGCGCCGCTGTTCTCGCGCGAGGCGCTGCGGCGCTGCCGGGAGAGCTTCCATTTCAGCCGCATCGGCTGGGGGCTGGACTTTGTCTGGCCAGGCCTGATCGACAACCCGGACCGCCGCGCCATAGCGGTGCTGGATGCGACGCCGGTGCATCACACCCGTCCGGTGCGCGGCGGCGACCTCTACAAGAACCACCCGGATGCCGATCCGAAGGAAGACGAGCGTCGCGTGCTGGCGCGTTATGGCCGTCAAGCCGCCCGCTACACGGCGAAGTACGAATTCTTCGGCGGCCTGTGCGAGCGACCGCCCTCGCTGCTCGCCCGCGCCTGGCTGGCGCTGCGGGCACTGAATGCGCAGCGACGCTGGCGTCGGCATCGGTGGCAAGCGGTGCGGTGAGCGGGGAGGTGCAAGCGCCGCTGCTTTCAGCCTATCGACCGATCAGACAAACATCCCGCCCGACGCCTCGATCCGCTGCGCGGTGATCCATCCGCTGTCCTGCGACAGCAGCGCGGCCACGACCCGGCCGATGTCGTCCGGCTGACCGGTGCGGCCCAGCGCCGTCTGGCTGGCGACGAATCGATTCAGATCCGGCGTGTTGCGCAAGGCGCCGCCGTTGAAATCGGTTTCGATCGCACCGGGCGCCAGCGTGTTGACGCGAATGCCGCGGCCGCCGAGTTCCTTCGCCAGGTAGCGCGACAGCACTTCCAGCCCGCCCTTCATCGAGGCATAGGCACCGTAGCCTGGGATGGAGAAACGCGTCAGGCCCGAGGAGATGTTGAGCACGCTGCCGCCGTCGCGGATCAGCGGCAGCAGCGCCTGTGTCAGGAAGAACGGGCCCTTGAGGTGCACCCGCATCATCTCGTCGAACTGCGCCTCGCTGGTCTGCGCCAGCGGCAAGTGCAGGCCGACGCCGCCGTTGTTGACCAGATGGTCCACCCGGTCCCGCGACCACTCGCGCGCCAGCACCTCGCGCAGTGCATCGACGAACGCGGGGAAGCTCGCGCTGTCACCCACATCCAGCGGCAGGGCCGCCGCACGGCCGCCCAGGGCCTGGATCTCGGCTACCACCGCGCGGGCGTCCTCGGCCTGGCTGCGGTAGGTGATGACGCTGTCGATGCCGCGGTGCGCCAGTTGCAGCGCAGCATTGCGGCCCAGGCCGCGGCTGCCGCCGGTGATCACCGCGATCTGAGGCTCCCCGCGAACGGTGGAGGCGGTCGATGTGTGGGCGGAATGAGAGGTGGCAGGGTGAGTCATGTCGATTCCTTGTGGGATGAACGCTGAGGCAATGACGTGACTCTATTGATCGACATCGGATTGATAAACTGCCTCGATCTGATTGAACTGTTCGCGCGAGGTGAACAAATGGCGAGCCCATTGCCGTCCGTCGAGACCCTGCAGATCTTTGTCCGTGTCGCCGAACTGGCCAGCTTCACCCAGGCGGCCACCAGCCTCGGCTTGCCCAAGGCCAGCGTCTCCACCGCCGTGCAGCGGTTGGAGGCCACGCTGGGTACCCGGCTGTTCCATCGGACGACGCGTCGGGTCCAGTTGACCCAGGACGGCCAGGTCTGCCTGGACCGCTGCAAGGACTTGCTGGCCGACATGGATGAGATGCAGACCCTCTTCCAGCCCGCCACCAGCGGCCTGCGCGGACGGCTGCGGGTCGATCTGCCGATGCGCTTCGCCCGCGATCTGGTGATTCCGGCGCTGCCGGGCTTCCTGTCTGCCCACCCCGAGCTGGAGATCGAACTCAGCAGCACCGATCGCCGCGTGGACGTGGTCCGCGAGGGCTTCGACTGCGTGCTGCGCGTCGGCATGCTGACGGATTCCAGTCTGGTCGCCCGGCCCCTGGGCGTGCTGGAGATGATGAACTGCGCCAGTCCGGCCTATCTCGCCGCGCATGGCGAGCCCCAGGCCCTGGCCGATCTGGCCACCCACCGGCTCGTGCACTATGTGTCGACGCTGGGCCAGCGCTCGCCCGGCTTCGAATGGCAGGACGCACAGGGCGAGGTTCATTTCGAGCCGATGGGCGGCACGCTGACCGTCAACAACTCGGAAGCCTATGCCGCCGCCTGCCTG
Source organism: Roseateles amylovorans (assembly GCF_025398155.2). NCBI lineage: Bacteria > Pseudomonadati > Pseudomonadota > Betaproteobacteria > Burkholderiales > Sphaerotilaceae > Roseateles > Roseateles amylovorans. The sequence goes on along the minus strand of NZ_CP104562.2, from coordinate 5,838,742 downwards.
GCGGGGCTGGGCATCATCCAGGTGCCCCGCCACGGCAATCAGATCGAAGTGAATGCCGGCCATCTGCGCGAGATCCTGCCGCACCATCGCGCCGCGCCGATGCCGGTTCATCTGCTCTATCCGCACCGGCGCCAGTTGCCTCGCCGTGTGCAGGCGTTCATGCAATGGCTCGCCGCCTTGCTGGCGCCGCGGTTGATACCGGTATCCTCCCACCCATCGACGCCGAACCGCTCTGCCTGATCGCCTGTCTTGGACCTGCACCCTCTGCCCCAACAAGCCCGAGCCGCCCTGCTGGCGGGGGACGCCGACGCCGCCCATGCCGCCGGCGAGGAATGGCTGCTGCTCGCGCTCGAGCAGGCTGACGAGGTGCAGCAGGCCCACGCCCTGTTGCACCTGGCCCGCTGCGACCGGGCGATGCATCGGCCCGGCGACGCGCGTCCGCGCAGCGAGGTTGCCGCCCGGCTGTTCCAGCAGCACGGGGATGCGCAGGGTGAGGCGGGGGCGCTGTCGGTGCTGGCGCACAGTGCCTCGCTGGCCGGCCACCATGAGGAAGCGATCGAGGCGGCGCTGCTGGGGCTTCGTCTGGCCCAACTGCGCGGCGACGGCGCGGCCTTGGCGGTGGCGTTGCGAGACCTCGGCGCCTGCTATGTCTGGGCGCGCAGTTTCGACAAGGCGGCCGAAGTTCTGCGTCAGGCGGCCGATGCCGCCAATGCCTGCAAGCCGCCTCAAAGCCCGCTCAGTGCCTGCCTGTGGCTGGCGCTGGGCGAGCTGCTGCGCATGGCGGGGGAACGGGAACAACGCGGCCAGTTGCCCACCCGTGGCGCGCTCGAAGGCCACCTGATCAACGCCCGGCACCTGCTGGCCCATGGCGATGCCGCCCAGGCCCGTGAGAGCGACCATGAGGCGGACCGCGAGCAGGTGCGCGAATGGGAATGCTGGTGGACGCTGATGCAGACACTGGCCCAGATCTGGAAGGGCGCCTCGGCGTTGGCCCAGCCCGAGCTGCAGCAGGCCCTGGCGCTGCTGCCCGCGCAGGAGCGCCACTGGCTGGCGGCGCTGGCCGGATGGGTGCAGACCGAGCTGGCCTGGTCACGCCGACTGTGGCCTCAAGCCCGGCGCGCGGCATCGCAACTGGTCGCGCTGGCCGATGAGGGTCAACATGAGCCGCTGGCGCAGCTGGGCGAATTGATCGCGAGTCAGATCGAGGAACAACAAGGTCAACCGCAGCGCGCGCTGCAGCGCATGCGCGACCTGCGCGAGCGCGAGGCACGGGTTCGCATTGCCAGCCTGGCCAGCCGGGCCGAAGCGGTGCAGTGGCAGCTGGACGCCCGCCGCAGCGAGCGGGATCGCGCCCGGCTCGCGGACGAAGCGCAGCGCCTGGCGCGACTTTCGATGGAAGATCCGCTGACGAGCCTGGACAACCGTCGCAGCTTCGAGATGCAGGCCCGCGCCCAGCTGGCACGGGCGGACGGCGCGGGCGTGCTGAGCCTGGCGCTGATCGATGTCGACCATTTCAAGCAGGTCAACGATCACCACTCGCATGTGGTGGGCGACCAGGTGCTCAACCAGATCGCCCGCCTGATGCGCCAGCATGTGCGGGAGCAGGACCTGGCCGCGCGTCTGGCCGGCGATGAATTCGTGCTGCTGCTGCGCGGCGCCACGGTGGAGATCGCCCAGCAGGCCTGCCACCGCCTGGCGGAGGCGGTGCGGCGTCACGACTGGTCGTCGGTGTCGGAAGGGCTGTCGGTCAGCATCAGCATCGGGGTGTCTCAATGCCAGGACGGCGACACCCTGGAGACCTTGCTCGCCCGCAGCGATGCCGCGATGTATGCGAGCAAGCGCGAGCGCCATGCGGCCGTCGATGCGCTGCAGGTTGCAACGATGACCGATGAGGAAGGCTCGACGCCGGACTGATCCGTCAGCCTCGCCCGGCTCAATCGCCTTGCTCGCCCGCCCGGCGCAGCAGCAGGGCCTTCTCCCGCTCGTTGCTGGCCATCGCCGCGGCGCGCTCGAATTCCAGCTTCGCCTCGGCGGGCCGACCGAGCTTGGCCAGCAGGTCCGCGCGCACGCTGGGCAGCCAGTGGTACTGCCGCAGCGCGGGCTCCTCCATCAAGTCATCGACCAAGGCCAGCCCCGCTGCCGGACCGAACGCCATCGACACCGCCACCGCGCGATTGAGCGCCACCACCGGGGAGGGTTGCCGCATCGCCAGCGCCTCATACAGCGCGGCGATCCGGGCCCAATCGGTGTCCTGCGCACGCTGCGCGCGCGCATGGCAGGCGGCGATCGAGGCCTGCAGCGCATACGGGCCCAAGCCCAGCCCGTCGTCTTCCGCCGCTGCCAGAATCCCCGCCTGTTCGAGGGCCGCCAGGCCGCGGCGAATCAGCAGGGCGTCCCAGCGGCTGCGGTCCTGCTCCAGCAGCAGCACCGGCTCGCCCTGGGCATCGACCCGCGCCGCCGCGCGTGAGGCCTGCAACTCCAGCAAGGCCTGGAGGCCGTAAACCTCCGACGCCTGCGGCGCCAGGGTGACCAGCATGCGCGCCAGCCGCAGCGCCTCGTCGCACAGGTCGGTGCGCATCCAGTGGGCGCCACTGGTGGCGGTGTAGCCCTCGTTGAAGATCAGGTAGATCACCTCCAGCACGGCGACCAGCCGCTCCGACAGGTGCTCGCGCCGAGGCAGCTCGAACGGCACACGGGCCTCGCCCAGCGTGCGCTTGGCGCGGACCAGCCGCTGCGCCACGGTGGGCTCGGACTGCAGGCAGGCCCGCGCGATTTCGGCGGTGGAGAGCCCGGCCACGAGCTTGAGCGTCAGCGCCACGCGGGCCTCCAGGCTCAGCACCGGGTGACAGGCGCAGAACATCAGGCGGAGCACGTCGTCGCCAATCTCGCGGGCGGCGCGGTCCTCGTCCAGGGCATTGACGAAGTCGGGCACGATCATGGCCTCCCGTGCGTCGAGTTCATGGCCCAGCTGCACGAGTTTCTCGCCGCTGAGCTTGGCATGCCGCAGCCGGTCCAGCGCCCGGTGCTTGGCCGTGGTCATGAGCCAGGCCGCCGGCTTGTCTGGCAGCCCCTGTCGGGGCCAGGTCTCCAGCGCCGCGACCAGTGCGTCCTGCGCCAGTTCCTCCGCCAGCGACACATCGCGGGTCATGCGCGCCACGGCCCCGATGATCTTGGCCGACTCCAGGCGCCAGACCGCGGTGATGGTGCGATGCAGGTCGTCGGTCATGAGGGCATGGGCTTTCTCGCTCGCCATCGCAGCGGGTCGGTCAGGCGCCCGGGAACTGCGAGAGGTCCATGTGCATCAGCTCCCAGATGTGGCCATCCGGATCGGCATAGGCCTGGGAGTACATGAAGCCCATGTCCTGCGGCTCGCGGGGAATGGTGCCACCGGCGGCCTTGGCCTTGGCGATCAGGTCGTCCACCTGGGCGCGGCTTTCGCAGGACAGGCAGGTCAGCACTTCGGTGGTCTGGTGTGCATCCGCGATGGCCTTGGGCGTGAAGGTCTGGAAGAAGGGCTCGACCAGCAGCATCGCGTAGATGTCGTCCGAGATGATCATCGCCACCGCCTGGTCGTTGGAGAACTGCGGATTGAACGCATAGCCCAGCGCGCTGTAGAAGCGTCGGGTGCGCTCGAGGTCCTTGATCGGGAGGTTCACGAAGATCTGTTGATGACGCATGGGGGCTCCTGGCGTTGCGTTGCGTTGGGTGGATGGATGGATGGAAGGGTCAGGACCGAAGAGTGGCCGCAGAGGGGGTGAAGGGCCAGGCCGCAGATCGATGTGGCGAGGCGCTCAATCGCAAAGGCCGACCTCATGGCCATGCAGGATCGGTCCGGTGGGGGCGAGGCTCTCGATCTCCTGGACCCGTCGCAGCTCGATCTCCGCCGCCGGGCCCGTCACCTGCGGGGTAGGGCATCGGCGAGCCCACTCCAGCGCCTCCTCGGGCGATCGCACCTGAATCAGCAGGTAGGCGGCGATCAGCGCCTGGGCCTGGGGAGCGGTGAACGGCCCCGGGACGATCTGGCGATGGCCGGCCGCGTCGATGCTGATCCGCCAGCCGTCGCGGCTGGGGCGCAGGTCCATGCGTTCCAGCAGCACACCGGCGCGCGCCATGTCGTCACGGAAGGCCGCCAGCTCGGGGTCGAGCGGGGCGGCCGGTGTGCCACCGGGTTGGGCGGACTCGGTGGGCTCGACAGGCTCGCTGGCCTTGATGATGAGCATGTAGCGCATGGGCGTCCTCCTGGGTCGACAGGAGCACGACGCGCGACCGCAGCGCATTTCGACAGCCTGCGCGTCACATCCGCGTTTTTTCAGCTGCGCGCGTGGGGGTAGGTCGATGGCCTTCGCTCGCCGCCAGGACTGCGCCGCTCAGCCGGACTTCGATTCCTCGTGGCAGGGCGCCAGGGCGCGGACCTCCACCGTGCACCACTCCGCCGCCGGGCACTCGCGGGCAATGGCCAGCGCGGCCTCCCGGGTGTCGACCTTCAGCCAGAAAAAGCCGCCGACCATTTCCTTGGCCTCGGCGAACGGACCGTCCACCGTGCTGACACGGCCCTCGCGCTTGGTGAGGCGGGTGGCCCCGTTCACCGATTGAAGCGACTGGGCACTGTGCAGCAGCCCCTGCGCCTGCAACTGCTCGGCGAAGGCCGTCATGCGGGCGTAGGACGCCTGTCCTTCCTCGGGCGTGCGCGCCTCGCGCTGGCCCACGGGTTCATTGATCAGCAGGATGTAGCTCATCGGAGTCTCCGTCGCGGAATGCCGGCATTGGACACCAAACCGCACGAGGGAGGCCATGGCCCCAACGGGGGGATCGGCATGGGGTGCGGGATCTTCTCGCCAACCCGCGCGATCTTCTCTCTCGATCACCACTGGCTGCGACCCCGGGCTTGAGTACGATGTCGCGCTCGTCATCCCGCAACAGGAAAGGACTTCCATGCCCGCGTTTCTCGCCAACGTCTCCGCCTGGTGGTTGCTGGCCGTGGCCGGCGTGCTGGAGATCGTCTGGTCGATCAGCATGAAGGCATCGGCGGGCTTCAGCAAGCCGCTGGCCACCGGTATCACCCTGGTCGCCGCCTGGGCCAGCTTCTGGCTGCTGGGCCTGTCGCTCAAGAGCCTGCCGGTGGGCACCGCCTATGCGGTGTGGACCGGCATCGGCGCGGTGGGCGCGGCCGCGCTGGGCATGCTGCTGTTCAATGAGCCCGCCACGCTGGCGCGCATCGGCTGCATCGCCCTGATCGTGGTCGGTATCCTGGGCTTGAAGCTTTTGCACTGAGCGGCGATGAGCCCCTTGGTTCCGGTTCCGGTTCCGCCTCCGGCTCGGGCTCAAACTCCGGTTCTTGTCGAGGGGCAGGTCCCTAGGCGCGTGCCGGTTTCGGCGCGCGTGGGACCGCCCGCCCTCACTTGAAGAACCAGTAACCCACCAGGATCGCGCCCACCAACCCCACCCCGTCGGCGATCAGTCCGCAGGTCAGCGCATAACGGGTCTTGCGGATGTTGACGCTGCCGAAGTAGACGGCCAGCACATAGAAGGTGGTCTCGGTCGAGCCCTGGATGATGGCGGCGAGCTTGCCCTGGAAGCTGTCGACGCCATAGGTCTTCATCACGTCCACCATCAGGCCGCGCGCGCCGCTGCCGGAGAGCGTCTTCATCAGGCCCACCGGCAGGGCGGGGACGAAGTCCGTGGGCAGCCCCATCGCACCCACGGCGGCGGCAATGCCGCGCACCACATAGTCCATGCAGCCGGTCGTGCGGAACACCGAGATCGCCACCAGGATCGCCACCAGGTAGGGAATGATCTGTACCGCCACGCCGAAGCCTTCCTTGGCCCCTTCGACGAAGCTCTCGTAGACATTGATCCGCCGCCACGCCCCCACCGCGATGAACATCACGATGATGCTCAGGATCACTAGGCTGCCCAGCAGCCCGATGGTCTGCGCCATCACCGCCGGCGGATAGCTGTGCAGCCAGGCGAAGACGCCGGCCATGAGGGCGATGAAGCCCACGAAGAAGGCCACCACCGGCGCGGTGAACAGGTTGATCCGCTGATAGACCGCCACCGCCACCAGGCCCGCGACGAACGAGATGAAGGTGCCCACCAGCGTGGGCAGGAAGATGTCGGCCGCATTGAAGCCGACCAGGCCCTGGTCCACCGCGATCGCCTGCCGGATGGCGATCACCGACGTCGGGATCAGTGTGATGCCCGCGGTGTTGAGCACCAGGAACATGATCATCGCGTTGCTGGCGGTGTCCTTGCGCGGATTCAGTTCCTGCAGCTCGGCCATGGCCTTCAGACCCAGCGGCGTGGCCGCGTTGTCCAGGCCCAGCATGTTGGCCGAGAAGTTCATCACCATCGACCCACCGGCCGGATGCCCGCGTGGCACCTCCGGAAAGATGCGCGCAAAGAACGGCGCCATCGCCCGGGCGAACAACTGGATCACGCCGGCCTGTTCGCCAATCTTCATGATGCCCAGCCACAGGCTCATCACGCCGACCAGTCCGAGCGAGATGTCGAAGCCGGTCTTGGCGGTGTCGAAGATGCCGCTGAGCACCTGGGCAAAGATGGTCAGGTCGCCCTGCAGCAGCCGCGCCAGTGCGACCAGAAAGCCGATCAGGAAGAACCCGATCCAGATGTAGTTCAGAACCATGGCGCGGATTATTCCGGTGGATGGGCGGCTTGCCGCGCTGACCACGGGAATACGTGCATGAGTGATTGATTCAAGGGCATAACCCGGCGCGGATGGTGAATTGGTGTGGTGATCGCGAGCCGTGCGCCTGTTGACAGAGGGCGGGCGTCACAGGCGCTCAGGCGTGCGGGGCGTGCCGGGGCGGTCTGGCGTCTGTCCGCAGTCTGGTTAGAAAAGGAAGGTCATGAAATGGACGCGCTCGTTCAGCCTGGGCCTGAGCCTGAGCCTGAGCACGGTGCCCGCCTGGGCGGCGCTGGGGGGCACCGCACTCTCCGGGGCGGCGGTGCCCGATTGGGCGGTGGGCAATGCGCGCTGCTCGGGCACCCTGATCACCCCTCGGGTGGTGGTGACCAGCCAGCAGTGCGTGGTGGATTCGCAATGGACGGGCACCCATCACCGCAAGACCGATTGGAGCTACGGCGGGCTGGCGGTGTGGGGCGTGCCGCACATCGGGCCGATCGGCGATGTGGGCCTGATCCTGCTCAGTGCGCCGTTCGACGAGGTCGAGCCGGTGGCCCTCGCCGCGGTGCCCAGCTACCGGGACGAGCAGGCCTTGCTGAGCGATCCCGGTCCCGCGCCCGACGGTCAGCCCGACGATCGCGCGCAGGGCACCGCGCTGGCGGTCTATGCGGCGGACGGCGTGTCCAAGGACTTCAAACATGGCGCACGCCGTCTGACGGCCTATCTCAACCGCGCCGGTGGCCGCGCGCCCTATCCGGATGCGACCCCGTTGACCTATCGATCCCTCGCCTGGCTGCGCCGGCATGAGCCCTGGTGGATGGGGCCGCAGACCGGCCTGTTCGCGCCCGGGCTCTATGCCCGGATCTACACCGCACCCGTCAGCGCCGGCGGGCTGCAGTTCAGCGACGCAGAGGCTGACGCCCAACTCATCGCGTTCAGCGGCGAGGATCCGGCGCAGGCCATCGTTTCGCCGATCAACGAGGCCGATGGCGACCGAGGCGGCGGCCTCTTCGCCATTGACGCGGCGGGCACGGAGTGGCTGGTCGGTACGGTGTCAGGCGCGCGTTTGCAAACGCGGCTCAGCGCCCATTGGCCCTGGGTCTTCCGGACCTTGTTGCAGCACGGGCTGCGTGCCGATGCGATCGATCTGGCGCGGTCCGTGCTGGGCACCGGCGCCTGGGCGGCGCAGGATCCGTACGCCACCGAGGGGGACATCTATCTCGGCGAGCACCCAGTCAGCGGGCAGATCGAATTCTTCCGCCTGATCCGTCGCGACGGCGACGGGGGCTATGGCGCCTTTCCGATCGATCAGCGCGACAACGCCTGGTGGGCGTTTCTCGGCACTCGGCTTCCTGACCGCCGTCAGGTGATCCAGGGGATGAAGGCCACGGGAGCCCCGAGTGGCACGGCAGCCATCGCGGCGACGGCGACGACGACGCCGCCAACGGGGACGCCGACGGCCGCCGAGGCGACACCGCATCGCCCCCTCGACGGTCGGCCCGCGCCTGGCGGCCCGCTCGGCCCGTTCAGCCCGCTTCCAGGAAGCGCTCCCGCACTTCCAGCACCTGGGGCAGCACGCTGATGAACAGCTCCACCAGTCGCGGCTCGAAATGCTTGCCGGCCTGTTCGCGCAGATGCTCCACCGCGCGCTCCACCGGCCAGGCAGGCTTGTAGGGCCGCACGCTGGTGAGCGCGTCGAAGACATCGGCAATGGCGACGATGCGCGCCTCCTCCGGAATCGCCTCGCCCGCCAGCCCTTCCGGATAGCCGGTGCCGTCCCACTTCTCGTGGTGGGCCAGCGCGATCCTTCGGGCAATGCCCAGCAGGCCGTGTGACTGCTCGCCCAGGATCTCCGCACCGATCTGCGGATGGCGACGCATCACCGCCCATTCCGCTTCGTCCAGCTTGCCCGGCTTCTGCAGGATGGCGTCGGGAATCCCCAGCTTGCCGATGTCATGCATCGGGGCGGCATGCAGCAGGTCGTCGGCCTCATGCTCGGCGTAGCCCGCCGCGCGCGCGAGGATCTGCGAGTAGTGGCTCATCCGCACCACATGCCAGCCGGTCTCGTTGTCCTTGTATTCGGCCGCCCGGCCCAGGCGCTGCACGATCTGCAGCCGGGTCTCGCGCAGCTCCTGTGCGCGCACCAGCGACAGATGGTTGCGCACCCGCGCCCGCACCACCGGCGGGCTCACCGGCTTGGTGATGTAGTCGACCGCGCCGGCCTCGAAGCCGGCCGTCTCGTCACCCGCATCGGCCAGGGCGGTCACGAAGATGATCGGCATGCCCTGCGTCGCCTCGAAGGACTTGAGCTGCCGGCAGACGTCCAGGCCCGACAGCGCCGGCATCATCACATCCAGCAGCACCAGATGGGGCATCTCGGCGCGTGCCAGCTCCAACGCCTTGTGGCCGTCGCGGGCAAACAGCAGCCGGTAGTCGTCCTGCAGGGCATGCCGCAACACCTGGAGGTTGGCTGGCTCATCGTCGACCAGCAGCAGTTTGGGACGGGTGTCGACGGTGCTCATCAGGACAAGGTGGAAGAGAAGGGGCGCGGCGGTTGGTGGGGCAGCGCGCCCGCCGCCAGCGCGGTGTCGAGGCCCTGCAGCGCCTGCAAGGCGGCATCGAAGTCGAAATCGTCGATGGCCTGGACCAGCGCCGCGCAGCGCGGCGCGCCCAGCTGCAGCCGCAGTTGACGCAGCGCGTCGTCGTCCAGCTCGCTGCCGCGCAAGGCGGTGGCCAGCCGCCGGATCAGGCGTGCCACATCGCGCTGCTCAGGCGCCAGCAGGTCCAGGGGAGCCGGTGCGGTGGGCGGCGGTGCATCCATCTCGGCGATCGCGTCCAGCACGTCGGACAGCGCCATCGCCAGCGTGTCGATCAGCGGCGCCAGCTGCTCGATCCGGTCCTGACGCAGCACCTCCTCCAGGGCGCCGCTGGCGTTCAGCAGCGTCGGCAGCGCCAGGCTGCCGGACACGCCGCGCCAGCGATGCACCAGCGCCCGCAGGTCCAGCCATTGACGGGACCGCACCAAGGTCTGCAGTCGGGTGACGCCGTCCTGCTGATCACTGGCAAAGCGGCGCAGACCGCGCTGCCAGGCTTGCATGCTGCCCCACAGTCTCAGGCCCTGGTGCCAGTCCAGCACCGAGGTGTCGACTGGGTCGCCGCCGCCATCCTCACCACGATCGCCATGCCCAAGGGGCCTGTCCTCGATGGGGGCGGAGCGAGGCGAGGGCGCAGCACCCGCGGGCAGCGTCAGCCCCAGCACCCGACCCATCTCCGCGAACAGGCGCGCAGGCTCTACCGGTTTGACCGCGAAGCCATCCATGCCCGCGGCCAGTGCGGCCTGTCGATCCTCCTCCAGCACGCTGGCGGTGAGCGCCACCACGGGGGTGTGGCTGCGGCCCTGCGCCAGCTCGAAGTTCCGGATGCGTCGTGTGGCGCCCAGCCCGTCCAGTTCCGGCATGTGGACATCCATCAGCACCGCATCGAAGCGGTCTTCGGTGAAGGCCTTGAGCGCCTGGAGGCCGTCGCTGACCACCCGCACCTGATGGCCTTCACGGCTCAGGATCAGTTGCAGCAGCTCGCCGTTCTGGGCGACGTCGTCGGCGACCAGCAGTTTCAGCGGCGGCAGGCTGACCGCAGTTGCGTCCTGAGGCGACACGGCCACCCTCGATGGATCGCCCGCCGGCAGCGGCAGCCAGACATGGAAGGTGCTGCCTTCTCCGAGCACGCTGTCGACGGTGATGCGACCGCCCATGCGTTCCACCAACTGGCGTGAGATCGTCGTGCCCAGCCCGGTGCCGCCGAAGCGCCGGGTGGTGGTCGCATCGGCCTGGGCGAAGGCGTCGAAGATCCGGTCGATGCGGTCTTCCGCGATGCCGATGCCGGTGTCGATCACCGCCAGATGGATGCGGCCCCGTTCATGGGACATGCGCAGGGTGACGGCACCCTGCTCGGTGAACTTGATCGCATTGCCCACCAGATTCAGCAGCACCTGCTGCACCCGCAGCGGGTCGCCCACGAAGACCTGCGGCATCGACTCGGGATAGTCCAGCGTCAGCGCCAGGCCCTTGCGCTGCGCCAGCAGTCGCAGCGAGTTCAGCGCCTGCTCGCAGACGGTACGCAGCGAGAAGTCCGCCTGCTCCAGTGCCATCGCGCCCTTGTCGAGCTTGGCGGTGTCCAGGATGTCGTTGAGCAGCGCCAGCAGCGAGCGGGCCGAGCCGCGCACCGTGCTCAGGTGGCGGCGCTGCGCTTCGGTCAGCGTCGTGTCCAGCAGCAGTTCGGTGAAGCCCAGGATGGCGTTCATCGGCGTGCGGATCTCATGGCTCATGTTGGCCAGGAAGGCGCTCTTCGCGGCGGCCGCGGCTTCGGCGCGTTCCTTCGCCTCTTCCAGCTGCAGTTGCAGGCGCTTGGGCTCGGTCATGTCCAGCATCACGCCGTCGATCCATTGCGGCATGCCGTAGATGTCGCGCACCGGGCGGCCCCGTTCGGACACCCAGCGCTCGCTGCCGTCGCGGGTGTGCATGCGGTATTCGATGGTGTAGGGCGCGTCGGCCCGCACCGCTTCGGACACTGCGTCATTCACCGCAGACCAGTCATCGCGGTGGATCAGCGCACCGCAATGCTGGCGGCCTTCGATGAAGTCCGCCACCGTCCAGCCGGTCAGGGTCTCCACCGCCTCGCTCACCAGCAGCATGCTCCAGTCGGCATCCAGCCGGCAGCGGAAGGTCACGCCGGGACTGTTGGCAATCAGGGTGCGGTACTGGGTCTCGCTTTCGCGCAGGGCGCGGTCCATGTCGAGCAGCCGCTGGCGCTCGTCCATCAATTCACGATTGAGCCGTCGGTAGACCAGCAGGCCGTTGGCGCCCGCAGTGATCGCGCTGATCGCCAGGGCGACCACGGTCACCGCCATCGCCAGCAGGCCGTTGCTTTGCAGGCCGGTGTTGCAGGGGCCGTCGGCCATGCCGACAAAGCGGGCCGCGCCCATGGCGGTGTAGTGCATGCCGGCGATGGCGCCGCCCATCGCCAGTCCGCCCAGCGCGACGGCCCAGCCCGGACGCAACCGGCCCTCCAGGCCGAAGGCGATCCACAGCGCCAGCATCGCCAGCAACACGGCCACCACGATCGAGGCGGCGAACCAGACCGGGTCGTAGCGCAGTTCGGCGCTCATTTCCATGGCGGCCATGCCGGCGTAGTGCATCGCGCCGATGCCGGCGCCCACCAGCACCCCGCCGATGTTCCAGGACCGCCGGCTCAGCGTGCCGCGCGACAACAGCGCCAGCGCCACCCAGGAGGCCGCCAGTGCGGGCACCATCGACAGCGCGGTCAGTACCGGGTCGAAGCGCACCACGGTGCACAGCTCGAAGGCCAGCATGCCGATGAAGTGCATCGCCCACACCCCGCCGCCCAGCGCGATCGCGCCGCTGCCCAGGATGAACTGACGACGCCAGCCGTAAGCGCGTCGCGCCATGCCCGCGCCCTGCAGGCCCAGGGCGGACGTCATCGCCGCCACGACGACGGACAGCAGCACCAGCGACAGCGAGTAGCGGCCGGTCAGCAGCAGCGTCGGCGCACCGTCGCGGAACAGGAAGAACTGCGGCAGGACCGCGGCGAGATCGGACACAGTGACGAACGGGGGAGGCCCGGGAAGTCCAGAAAAGCGTGCCCGCCAACCTTCCGAATGACCGGGACGGAACACGGGCCCGGGATGTTCGGGTGAAAGTCCTGCCGCTGCACGGCACAAATCCGCGCCTGCCGCGCCGCCATGAAAAACGCCCCGCGATTGCGGGGCGTCTTGTGGAGAAAAGCCGGTTCGTGCCGGCCTGCGGGGGCTCAGAAGGCCGGAACGACCGCGCCCTTGTATTGGGTCTGGATGAAGCGCTTGACCTGCTCGGTCTGCAGCGCGGCGGCCAGCTTCTTCACGGCCGGCGCATTCTGGTGGTCGGCGCGGGTGACCAGCCAGTTGGCATAGGGCGACTCGCTGCCTTCGATGGCCAGCGCATCCTTGGCCGGATTGAGCTTGGCTTCCAGCGCATAGTTGGTGTTGATCAGGGCCAGGTCGACCTGCGGCAGGATGCGCGGCAGCGTGGCGGCTTCGATCTCGCGGAACTTCAGCTTCTTCGGGTTCTCGACGATGTCCTTGGTGGTGGCCAGGATGTTGGACTTGTCCTTGAGCTTGATCACGCCGGCCTTGTCCAGCAGCAGCAGGGCGCGGCCGCCGTTGGTGGGGTCGTTGGGCAGGGCCACGGTGCCGCCTTCAGGCAAGGCGGCCAGGGTCTTGTGCTTGGTGGAATAGGCGCCGAAGGGCTCCACATGCACCGCCGCGACCGCGACCAGGTCGGTGCCCTTGCCCTTGTTGAACTCGTTCAGATAGGGCTTGTGCTGGAAGAAGTTGGCATCCAGGCGCTTCTCCGCCACCTGCACATTGGGCTGCACGTAGTCGGTGAACACCTTCACCTCCAGCTCCACCCCCTGCTTGGCCAGTTCGGGCTTGATCAGGTTGAGGATCTCCGCATGCGGCACCGCCGTGGCGGCCACGCTCAACTTCTCGGCAGAGGCCGAACCCAGGGCCAGAACCGCCAAGGCGGCAACAACGATCTTCTTCATGCACAACTCCTGAAAGGACGCCGATCGACACGGCGAGGATTTGAAAGCGGGGAGGCTGACAAATGGATGGAACGAATGGGATGAACGAGACGAACGAGACGAACGAGACGAACGAGACGACAGGCTCCCGGCGTCAACGAATCAACGGTAGGAGTCAATGGTGGAGATCAGCGGTGGGACACGCGCTTGACCAGCCAGTCGCCCAGCATCTGCAGGGCCTGCACCAGGATCAGCAGCAGCGCCACGGTGACCACCATCACCTCGGTCTGAAAACGTTGATAGCCGAAGCGGATCGCCAGATCCCCCAGCCCGCCGCCGCCGATGACACCGGACATGGCGGTGTAGGACACCAGGGTGATCGCGGTGACGGTGAGCGCGGAGACGATGCCCGGCAGCGCCTCGGGCAGCAGCGCCTGCCAGACGATCTGGCGGGTGCTCGCGCCCATGGCCTGGCCGGCCTCGACGATGCCCCGGTCCACGCCATGCAACGCGGTTTCCACCAGCCGGGCCAGGAAGGGCGTCGCGCCCACCACCAGCGGCGGAATCGCGCCGGCCACGCCCAGCGAGGTGCCGGTGATCAGCAGGGTGAACGGGATCAGCACGATCAGCAGGATCACGAACGGCAGCGAACGCAGCACATTCACCAGCAGCGACAGCAGGCCGTACAGCCGCGGCGAGGCCAGCAGCCGGCCGCGATCGAACAGGTACAGCGCCACCCCCAGCGGCAGGCCCAGCAAGCTGGTGAACAGCAGCGAGCCGCCCAGCATCAGCAGGGTGTCCGAGCCGGCCCAGGCAATCTCGGTCCAGTCGATGGCGGCCACGGTCTGCAGCAGCGAGGCGGTGGTGCTCATGCCCGCAGCTCCTCGACCTGCACGCCGCGATCGGCCAGCAGGCGCCGGGCCGCCGCGCGATCACCCGCGCTGACGGCAATGGTCAACTGACCGTAGGGCTCGCGCTTGATGCGGTCGATGCGGCCCGCCAGGATGCCGAAGTCGAGCTGTGTCTGGCGGGCGATCTCGCCCAGCAGCGGCTCGTAGGTGCGCTCGCCGTAGAAGGTCAGGCGCCAGAGCTGGCCCTTCACATGCGCATAGTCGTCGCGCTGGGTGCCCTCGTCGACATGTTCCGAGGCCAGCACGAAGCGCCGCGCTGTTTCCGATTTCGGGTGCAGGAACACCTGCGCCACCGGACCCTGTTCAACGATGCGTCCACCTTCCAGCACCGCCACCCGGTCGCACACGCGGCGCACCACGTCCATCTCATGGGTGATCAGCACGATGCTCAGGCGCAGCTCCTCGTTGAGCTCGGCGAGCAGGTCCAGGATGGCGCGGGTGGTTTCGGGGTCGAGGGCGCTGGTGGCTTCGTCGCACAGCAGCACCTGCGGATCCAGGGCCAGCGCCCGGGCGATGCCCACCCGCTGCTTTTGGCCACCGGACAGCTGTGCCGGATATTTGTCCGCATGCGCGGTCAGCCCGACGCGGGCCAGCAGGCTCTGCACCCGGGGAGCGATGCGGGCAGACTCCCAACCGGCGATGCGCAGCGGCCAGGCGACGTTCTGCGCCACGGTGCGGGCATTCAGCAGGTTGAAGTGCTGGAAGATCATGGCGATGCGCTGCCGCGCGGCGCGCAGGCCGGCGGCGTCGAGCGCCTGCAGATCCTGGCCGGCGACCACCACCCGGCCGCTGTCGGGCCGCTCCAGCAGGTTGATCACCCGCAGCAGGGTGCTCTTGCCCGCGCCCGACGCGCCGATGATGCCGAACACCTCGCCCGCTTCGACCCGCAGGTCCACGCCCTGAAGCGCGGGAATGCGACGTCCATCGACGTCGTAGGATTTATGAAGCTGTTCGAGTTCGATCACGGGAAGATCCGGGCGTCTGGCTGCAGAAGCCGGCGTGAAGCCGCTTCTGGGCGAAACCCGCGATCCTTAGGGATTACCCGTGATTTGGCAAGCATTGAATCTTCATATGCATATGCCGAGCGGGGAAATCTGCGGATTTCGTATATCCGCGACCCCGCCTTCGCCGGAGGACGGGCCGACGCGAGGCCCCACGGGATCGAGGCCCGCTGTCCAGTCAGGGCTCAGTTCGGCAGCGGCAGGGAGGCCAGTTCGCGAATCAGCTCGCCGATGTTGTTGCGCAGGGCCGACTCGGTGGCGATGCGCAATTGCTCGGTGGGATTCAGGCTGTCGTCCATGCCGGCCTTCTGGGTGGTGCGCAGCACGCGTTGGTAGAGCGGCGCATTGGTGGCGCGCTCGGTCAGGGTGTAGCGCACCGCGATCGCCACTTCCGGTCCCAAGGGCAGGTTGGGCTGCGCCATCGCCAGCAGTTCCACCTGCAGCTGATAGCGGCCGCCATCGGGCAGGTCCGGCATCAGGCCGAGACGGCGCAGCGATTCCTGGTAGGCCTGGTTCAGGCTCATGTCGCTGATCCGGGTGCCCCACCAGCGCGAGGTCTCCTGGCCACCGGTGACCGGCAGCAGGCTGACATTGCGGCGCAGCTGGGGACTGACCCAGGAGCGCAGCTGCAGGGAATCCATGTCGGTGATCGACAACTCCAGCGGCCGGGCCGGCGCGCCGCAGCCCGACAGGGTTGCCGCCCCCGCCCAGAGCGCGCAGGCGAACGCGACGCGGACGACACGGTACCGCTGCCCGGCGCGAGGAGGCCGGCGGGACGACGGGAGCGAACGGGCGGGGCAACGGTCGATCATGGCGGCATCTTGCCTGGGGCGCGGTGGGTTTGATCGCCGAAAAAGGGCGGGAATCGACCGACGTCAGCGCGATGGACCCGGGCGGTCCCAGCGGCCGGCGCGCGGCATCGTCGACTGGTCTCCGCGCTTCGCCAAGCGCTCAGCGCCAATGGGGATGCCCCGGGGCGACCGCAGCGGCGACTCACCCGAGCAGCGACCCCACCTGATCAGAGCCGCCGATGCTGCAAGGCCGGCAACTGATGCCGGACCTGGGCGAGCCGCGCGGGATCGATGTCCGCCAGCGCCAGGCCTTCGCCCTCCGGCACACAGGCCAGCACCTCGCCCCAGGGATCCACCACCATGCTGTGGCCCCAGGTCCGTCGACCGTTCTCATGGGTGCCGCCCTGAGCGGCCGCGATCACATAGGCCTGGTTCTCCACCGCGCGGGCGCGCAGCAGCAGTTCCCAGTGGGCCTGGCCCGTGGTGTAGGTGAAGGCGGCAGGCACGCTGATGAGGTCCAGCGGCGCCTGACCGTCAGCGAAGCTCATCGCGCGGTACAGCTCGGGGAAGCGCAGGTCGTAGCAGATCGACAGCCCGATCCGCAGCGACAGGCCGCCGCCCGCGCTCTGGCCATGGCCCTGACCGTCTGCGCCGATTCCCGTCAGGTCCGCGCGCAGGGTGACCGGCGCTTCGCCGGCCTCCAGCACACGGCCTTCGTCGTAATGTTCACGGCCGTTGTCGTAGCGGAACAGATGCAGCTTGTCGTAGCGCGCGGCCAGCGAGCCGTCGGGCGCGAAGACGCAGGTGGTGTTGCGCACCCGCTGGGCCGGGGTCGGCGCGCCGTCGATCGCCATCGGCAGCGTGCCGCCGAGGATCCACAGGCCATGGGTCCGGGCCGCCTGGCTGAGCAGGCCCTGGATGGGCGCCGTCAGGTCACCGGGGCGCTCGGCGAAGGCCAGCTTGTCGGTGTCGTGCTGGCCCATCAGGCAGAAGTATTCCGGCAGCGAGACCAGCCGCGCGCCCTGCGCGGCCGCCTCGGCAATCCAGTGCCGGGCTCGTTCGAGGTTGGCGTCCAGCCGGGTGCCGGACACCATCTGGATGGCGGCGATCTTCATGGGGCGCTGTCTCCTTGGCCGGTGGCGGTGTCGGGGGCCTGGCTGCCGGACGGCTGCGAACCCCGCGGCACTTGCTCGATTTTGGGATCGGTCCAGGTGCCGGTGACGCGGAATTCCTCGGTACTGGCCGCGACGATGGGCTTGCGCAACAGCCACTGGGCCAGGAAGGTGCCCAGGCCGATGGCGGGATTGACGGCGGCATAGGCCAGTGCGGCGCCGCCGGCGTTGATCTCGGGCACCACCACCACATGCAGGTCCTGGGTTTCGGCGGCGAGGTTGGCCGATCCTTCCATCAGCACCGCCGCCTGCAGGCCGCGCATGCGCAGGTTGTCGCTGCGTGCCACGCCCTTGGCGATCTGGATGTCCCCGCCGACGTTGTCGAAGGCGAAGCCCTCGGAGAACACGTCGCGGAAGTCCAGCACCAGGCGGCGCGGAATCGACTGCAGGCTCAGCACGCCCAGCAGCCGGCCGACGCCCGGCTCGGCTTTCAGGAACTGGCCGGAGTCCATCGCCACCGCCAGCTTGCCCCGCATCGACGGATAGTCGGGCGACATCGGAGACCCCTGCCAGCCGAGTTGGCCGGTCAGTTGGCCCTTGCCGCCGCGCAGCACCTGGCCTTGGCCCAGCCGTTCCAGCAACTTGCCAGCATCCACCACGTCCAGCTTCCAGTCCAGCTCGGTCCGGCGGGTGGAGCGGCCTGCTTCCGGCGCCCACTGTCCGGCGGCGCTGAGCGTGGCGTCGGGGTTCTTCAGCAGCAGCTTGTTGAGCTTCCAGTCCCGCACCTCGGCCTGTTGCTGGGCTTCGATCTCCAGCCGGCCCAGCCGCTTGCCGCGCAGCTCGAAGTCGTCGACCACGATGTCCAGCGTCGGCACCGAGTGCGGTTGCTGATCCAGCAATTGCTCGACCGTGTCGGCGTCGGTCTTGGGGACGGACAGCCGGGAGAGGCGGGCAAACACGCGGCCGGGACGATGGGGTCGCGCCGTGCGCACCTCGATGAAGCCACTGAGCTGCTCCGCGTCCACCGACACGCGCCAGCCGGCGGTGGCGCTGTCGCGGGTGACGCCGGCCACCACGCGGTTGAGGGTCCGGCCCGAGGCCTGCAAGGTCTGCACCTTCAGCGCCAACTGGCTGGGCGCATAGCCGCCCTCGATGGCGCCGTCCAGGGCGGCGTCGCTGTCCGCGGGCGCCTCCCGGGTGGCGTCCTTGTCCTTCTCCTTGTCCTTCTCCTTGTCTTTGTCCTTGCTGCCCATCAGGGCGGGCAGCGCGGTCTGCCAGGTGTCCGCATTGAGCTGCTGGAAGGTGGCCCGTGCCACCACGCCCTGCGTCGGCAGCTCGGGCAGCTTCTCTTGCAGCGCCAGCGCGCCGCGCAGCACCCGGGGCTCGCCTGTGACATCGCGTTGATAGAGGGCCTGGACCGGCCCGGCCTCGATGCGCAGCTCCTCGCGCTGGCTGCCGGTGGGCGCGGGCAGGGCCCGGGTGGTGACGCGCAGCGGCCAGCTCTCCTCGGGCGTCTTGCGAAGCGGGGCCGGCAGGTCCAGGCCCATGCCCTGCATCGTGCTGGTCAGGGTGATTTCCGGCTGGCCCTTGAGGATGCCGAGCTCGAACCGCACCGGTGTCTGCCCGGTCATCGCCTGGGCCGCCCGCGCGCCCAGTCCCAGCTCTGGCGCGTTGCGCATGGCCTCGGCGGTGACCGTGCCGTTGGCGATGAAGCGCAGGCTGCCGTCGGCTTGGGTGCCGCCGTCGAAGGTGGTGTCGCCGCCCAGCACCCGGGCCTGACCGCTGCGGATCTGCAGGCCCTTCTGGTCGAAGTCGATGCGGGCGCGGGTCTGGGTGAACATCGGCGCATCCGGGCTCAACCGCAGGTCGTTGCCGGTGAGCATGACCTGGCCCTTCACCGTGGTCCCGTCGATGTGGGCCAGCGGCAGCCGCAGCCCCAGTTTCAAGGTCATCGGGCCATTGGCCACGGTGGGATCGAGCACATGGCTGGTCAGCTCCGAAACCGGTGAGCTGCGCACATACCGCAGCGCATCGGCCAAGGCGCCGCGGCCGTCGCCGCTGATGTCGAGCACCGGTGCATGGTGATAGAGGTCCGCCATGTGGCCCTGCACATCGGTCAGTTCCACGCCCATCAGTCGGGCGCGACCGTTGCGGATGGTCATCGCAGCCCGGTCGAACACCAGCTCGGCATGGAGCTGCTCCATCGCCGGCCAGGGCGAGGTGAAGGCCGGCAGGCCGTTCTCGGCCGGATGGCTGGGGACATAGGCCAGGGTCAGGTCCCGCACCTGGCTGCTGATGTGGAACTGGCCCTTGCTGCGCGGCGCATCGAAGGGGAAGTCGATCAGATCGCCCAGGAGCCGGACCTGGATCTTCTGGACGGTGCCGTCCTGGATCGCATCGCGGATGTAGCGGCGGGCGTCGGGGCCCAGCGAGGCCGGGAGATAGCGCAGCACCCGCGGGGCACGCACCTCGTCGATGCGGCCGGTGAGGTCCAGTCGACCGCTGTCATGCGGCCGACGGGTGAGCGCGCTTTGCCAGACGCCGTCCACCTCGGCCCGCAGGTCGTCGGTGACCAGCTTGACCTGGCTGAATTGCACCGTCCACTGGCGGGTGATCGGCGCGGTGCCGGGCGCGCTGGCCGGGGCGCCGACGCTGGATGGGCCGGATTGCGTGAGGGGCGAGCGGGCGGCGGCGGTCGGGACGGCCGAGGTGGCTGTCGGCAGGCGTTGCGCACGCCAGTTCAAGGTGGCCTGCGCCTGCTGAACGGGCAGGGCGGCCTCGGTGAAGACGCCGGGCAGGGTCAACTGGCCGTTGTTGATCGCCAGCGTGGCGCTGCCGCCTTGCTCATTGGCATCGAACTGGACCTCGGCGCCGCGGACGCCGGGCCGGCCGATCGGCGGCGCGGAGGCCGGATCGTCCGGTATGACCGGCGCGGCGGCGGTGAGTTGCAGTTGCTGCAATTGACCCTTGGCGCGGTAGTGGTGGGGCGCCTCCAGCGGACCCTCCCACTGCAGCTGCAAGCCGTTGAGTGCGCCACCGGGCTTCATGTCGCCGATGAGCTCGCGTTGCGATTCGGCCAGGGGCAGGCGCGAGAGGATCTGCGCGCCCAGGGCCAGGTCCAGTTGCTGCGCCTGGAAGTCGCCGCCGGTGACCGTGCCGGTCTTCTCATTGCGTTGCAGATGGAGCGCCCAGTCCGAGCGTGGCCAGTCCAGGCCATCCCCGGCGCGAAAGCCCAGCTGTTTGGCTTCCAGCGAAAAGCGCTTGGCGGTCTGCTGCATCACCAGCCGGCCGCCGACCTGGGCCAGATCCAGTTCCGGCAGCGTGGGCGAGACCCTCAGCTTGACCGCACGCAGCCCCATGTCCAGCGTCAGGTTGCGGGGCTGGCCCTGCTCGATGTCCAGCCAGGCGCGCAGCGCGCCGTCGCCCTCGTTGAGCTCGAAGGGCAGGTCCAGGTAGCGGCGCAGTTCCCGCACATCGGTGCGGGGCAGGTCGGCGAAGAGCTGGCCGCTCCAGTGCTGCAGCGCACCGGGACGCTCCAGCAGCGATTGGGTGAACTGGCCGCGCAGGCTGAACCGCTCGCCCCAGCCGGTTGGCGGTGTGGCGTCCACCCGCAATTGATGGCGACGCAGGCCGTTGCGCAGCACCAGGTTCAGATCGAAGAGTTCCAGCGGGGGCGCGGCGCGCAGTTCGTCCACCCAGCGGATGCGGCCATGCAGGATGACGAACTCATGCTGTTGGAAAAACCAGTCGGCGGCGGCCTCGGAGGTGGGCGTGTCTTCATGCCCGTCCATGCTCAGGCCGGCCACGAACACCCGGCCCTGGGTATCGCGGCGCAGCAGCAGCTCCGGGCCGTCCAGCAAGAGTTGGGAGAAGCGCAGCTCCAGCGCCAGCAGCGAGCGGGCGGAGAGCGAGGCGCTGACCCGCGGCAGCACCAGGGCGTCGCGGCCTCGGGCGTCGGTCAGGCGGACATCGCGCAGGTCCAGCGTCGGGATCCAGCCCCCGGAACTGGCGCTGATGCTGCCGATGCGGACCGGTACCCCCAATGCCTGGGTGGCTTGCTTTTCCAGGTTGGGGCGCCAGTCATCGATGTGCGGCAGAATCGCCCAATGCAAGGCAAGCCATGCGGAAAACAGCACGGCGAGCAAGACCAGCAGCGGACCGCCCATCCATAGCGCGCAGCGGGTCCACCAGCGTCGCGATGCGACCGTGGGGCCGGAGGCAGTGCGGGAATCGGCGGGAGAGGACATGTAAGAGGGAACGGCGGTCGCCGAATCTAGCACAGCCATTCGGGCCATCAGCCAGCGAGAGTTTTCTTTACCGATGGAATCAGTTGCCCCGGTCACGACCGATGCGACCTCGGCGTCTTCGACGCCCGTCGCACCCGCCGACCACAGTCGCTTTGTCCAACGCATCCGGCGTCGTTATGCCGCTGAACTGGGCTGGTTGCCGCCCGGCTTGCCGGTCGACACGGTCATGCGCGAGCTGGTTGCCCGGCTGCAGCAATCGGGGCGCCTGCTCCCCGCCGCGCTGCGGGTGATGCGCCAACTGGTGATGGAGCGCCTGGCCGTGCTCGATGTGGAGCAGGGCGCGGCGATGACCGACGTCACCCAGGCGATGACCCATTTGGCGGAAGTCAGCCTGGACCTGGGCCTGCAGCACTGCCGGCTTGAGCTGGATGCGATCCACGGCAAGCCGCGCGACGCCGACGGCCAGGAGATCGACTTCTGGGTCGTCGGCATGGGCAAGCTGGGCGGGCGGGAGCTGAATGTCTCCTCCGACATCGACCTCATCTATGTCTATGAGGACGACGGCCAGACCGACGGCCCGCAGCGCATCAGCGCCCACGAGTATTTCGCCCATCTCTCCCGGCGGCTGTCCACCCTGATCGGCGACGTCACCGAGGACGGCCAGGTCTTCCGCGTGGACCTGGCGCTGCGGCCCAACGGCAACTCCGGGCCGCCGGCCGTCAGCATGGCGATGCTGGAAGAATATTTCCTGGTCCAGGGCCGTGAATGGGAGCGTTTCGCCTGGCTCAAGAGCCGGGTGGTCGCCCCGCGCGCCAGTGTCACCAATGGCCGGGCGATGCAGTTGCGCAGCCTGGTCACACCGTTCGTGTACCGGCGCTATCTGGATTACGGGGTCTTCGAAGGGCTGCGGCAACTGCACCGCAAGATCCGCGACGAGGCCCAGCGCCGCGCCGCCGGCCGGCCGGAGCGGGCCAATGATGTGAAGCTGTCGCGCGGCGGCATCCGTGAGATCGAATTCATCGTCCAGCTGCTGCAGGTGGTGCGCGGCGGGCAGTTCCCGGAGATCCGCACCCGCTCGACGCTCAAGGCGCTCAACCGCCTGGCCGCCCGCGGCCTGATGAAGCCCGACACCGCGATCGCGCTGGCCAAGGGCTACGACTTCCTGCGGCGGGTCGAGCACCGCATCCAGTATTTGGACGACCAGCAGACCCACTGCCTGCCCGGCGGGGATGAGGACATCGGCTGGATCGCCCGCAGCATGGGGCTCAGTTGCAAAGGCGCCGCCTGTCCGCTGATGGACCGGCTGCTGGAAGTCCGCGAGCTGGTGGCCACCGAATTCGATGCGCTGCTGCATGACGGCGTGGCGCCGTCCTCCGGCGGCTGCAAGGGCGGCATGTGCGGCGGGCCGCCGCTGCCGATCGACAGCGAGGAGTTCCTCGACAAGCTGCAGCCCGAGCTCGCCGCCAATGTGCGTCGCTGGGCGCAGCAGCCCCGGGTGCAGAACCTGCGCGAGGAATCCCGGCTGCGGCTGGCCAAGCTGGTGGGGCGCGCGGCGCTGGCGGTGCGTCAGGGTGAATGCACCCTCGATGCGGCGCAGCGCTTTGTCGACTGGGTGGAGCCGCTGCTGCGGCGCGAGAGTTATCTGGCGCTTCTGGTGGAGCGTCCGGCGGTGCAGGGGCGTCTGCTGCGGCTGCTGGGCCTGGCCCGCTGGCCGATGCGCTATCTGATGCAGCATCCCGGCGTGATCGACGAACTGGCCGATGCGCGCCTGCTGCATGAGCGCTTCGACGGTGCCGCCTTCATCCAGGATCTGCAGGCGCGCCATGACGCCTGGGCCGAGCACGGCGAAGCCAGCGAGGATGCGCTGCTGGACAGCATGCGTCGCGCCCACCATGCCGAGGTCTTCCGCACGCTGGTGCGGGATGTCGAGGGCCAGATCAGCGTCGAGCAGGTGGCCGATGAACTGTCGCTGCTGGCCGATGCCACGCTGCAATGCGTGATCGACTGGGCCTGGGACCGTCTCAAGCAAAAGCACCGGCCCACACCGCGGCTGGCGGTCATCGCCTACGGCAAGCTCGGCGGCAAGGAGCTGGGCTACGGCGGCGATCTGGACCTGGTCTTCCTGTTCGATGACGACGATGACAACGCCTCCGAGATCTACGGCGCCTTCATCCGCAAGCTGATCACCTGGCTGACCTTGCGCACGGCTGCGGGCGAGCTGTTCGACATCGACACCGCGCTGCGGCCGAACGGCAACTCCGGGCTGCTGGTGACCTCGCTGGCGTCGTTCGAGAACTACCAGACCGGCCGCGGCAGCAACACGGCCTGGACCTGGGAACACCAAGCGATCACCCGGGCCCGCTTCTGTGCTGGCGATGCGTCGCTGGCCGAGCGCTTCGAGGCCACCCGGCGCGCGGTGCTCAGCTCGCCGCGCGATCCGCAGGCACTGCGGCACGAGGTGGTGGCCATGCGCGACAAGCTGCGTGCGGCTCGACCGGTGCGCGACGGCTTCTTTGATGTCAAACACAGCCCGGGCGGCATGGTCGATGCCGAGTTCGCCCTGCAGTTCCTGGTGCTGGCGCATTCGGCGCAGCATCCGGAACTGCTGGCCAATGCCGGCAACATCGCGCTGCTGCAACTGGCCGAGTCCGCCGGTCTGCTGCCGGCGGGCGTCGGCCGTGCTGCAGCCGATGCCTATCGCGAGCTGCGCCGGGTGCAACACCGGGCGCGACTCAATGAGCAATCCACGGCGCTGGACGGCGAGTCCGCGCAGGCCATCCAGCCCCAGCGCGACGCGGTGCTGGCGCTGTGGCACGCCGTGTTCGGCGATTGACGCGGGCCCGTCCCCGCCGACAGCGAACCATGCCGGGACGCGCCTGGGTGCTGATGGCCTTGCTGCTGGCCGGGGGCGCCTTGCTCTGCTGGGTGCAACCGCCGGCGGTCCAGGCCGCGATGGAATGGCAACCGGCCCTGGCCTGGCGCGAACCCTGGCGCGCGTTCAGTGCGGCGCTGCTGCATTGGAGCCCCCAGCACCTGATCGCCAACTTGGCCGGCTGTGCGGTGCTGGGTCTGCTGGGCGTGGCCGCCCGCCTGGAGCGCCGCGACGCCATCGCCTGGCTGCTGGCTTGGCCCTTGACTCAATACGGCCTGCTGTGGGCGCCGGACCTGCTGCGTTATGGCGGCCTGTCCGGCGTGCTGCATGCGGGCGTGGCGGTGGCGGCGTTGGCGATGCTGCGGGCGCCGCATGCGCACGGGCGGGAGCGGGTCATCGGCCTGCTGGTCGGGCTGGGCTTGATCGCCAAGGTCGCTGCCGAGCGACCGCTGGCCCATCCGCCGCTGCGGCATTGGGACGGCTGGAACATCGCCATCGCCCCGCTGGCTCACCTGACCGGGCTGCTCTCCGGTGTCGCGATGGCACTGATGTGTGCGTGGGCCGCGCGCTGGTGGGCGCGTCGGCGGCATGATCGCGCGCATGCAACGCAAGCACCAACTTGATGGCGCGGCGGTGGCGATCCTGCTGGGTTGCTGCCTGCTGTGGGGGCTGAACCAGGTGGCCGTGAAGGCTGCCCTGACCGAGATCGGACCCCTCTGGCAGGCGGCGTTGCGCTCCGGCGTGGCCGGCGTGCTGGTGTGGTTGTTCGCCACCGCGCGTGGCATTCGGTTGTTCCAGCGCGATGGCAGCCTGCCGGGCGGGCTGCTGGCGGGGCTGCTGTTCGCGGCGGAATTCGCCTGCATCTTCATCGGGCTGCAGTACACGACCGCGTCGCGGATGGTGGTGTTCCTTTATCTGTCGCCATTTGTCGTGGCCCTGGGCATGCCGCTGATCTCGCCGTCGGAAAAGCTCAATCTGCGCCAGGGACTGGGCCTGCTGATCGCCTTCGGCGCGGTCGCTTTTGCCTTCGGCGAAGGACTGCATGGCAGCGCTGATCGGCCGATGCAGTGGCTGGGCGACACGCTGGGCGTGCTGGCCGCGCTGTTGTGGGGCGGCACGACGCTGGCGATCCGCGGCTCGCGGCTGTCCTCGGCGAGCGCGGAGAAGACGCTGCTCTATCAGCTGGCGGTGTCGGCCCTGGCGTTGGCGGTGGGCGCGCTGGCGACGGGCGAATCCATGCCGCTGCAGTGGTCCTGGCGCCTGCTGGGCCTGTTCGGATTCCAGGCCGTGATCGTGTCCTTCATCAGCTACCTGCTGTGGTTCTGGCTGATCCGGCACTATCCCGCGACCAAGCTGTCCAGCTTCACTCTGAGCACGCCGCTGTTCGGCCTGCTGGCCGGCGCGCTGCTGCTCAGTGAGCCGATCACGCCGCGTCTGATGCTGGCGTTGGCGGGCTTGGCGGCGGGCATCGTGATGGTGAACCGCTAGCCGCGCCAAGCGGCGAGGCGTGCCTCATCGCAGAGCGCAGGTTCGGACCTCTGACAGCGGCCTCGCCTGAATCGCTGGCCACGCCTGAAACGCTTACCGGCCGCAATGCTCGCGATGGAGAGCGGCCGTCTGTCCGTCCGGATCCGGCTGTCCATAGACGCTCAGCTTCACGCCCTTGCTGCGCGCCCATCGCGCCAGCCATGACGGCCCGAACTTGCCGCTGGCCAGCGCCGGCGTGCGGTAGGCCTCGTCCTGCAGCGCCTCGTCCAGCGAGATGAACCGGTAACCCAGCGACCGCAGCGTGGTGAGCGAGCGATCCAAGGTGTCCGCATTCAGCCGATTGGCATGGATCAGCCAGATCTGCGGAATCTGGCGCTCGAAGAGCTGCGCCGACATCGATTCGAACACCGCCACCGCCCGCCGCAGATGGGCGTCGTACTCGTCCTCCACGATCTGGCGTGTGGCCGCGGCATCGGTGCCGTCGAGGTGGTCGTAGACGCAAGCGAACAGGTAGTCGTCATGCTCCACGGTGAAGGGCGCCAGCGTGTAGCCGTGCGCCTGGAGGAAGGTCTCGAAGGCGAGGCGGTCGGCTTCGGTCCTGCCGGTCTGGGTGAAGGGCGGGCGGTAGTAGCGCAGGGGCGCGCCGCGTCGCGTGGTCAGCCAGCGGGTGAAGACCTCGCCGCGCAGGACCGCCGCCTGCACCTCCGCCACGCTGGAGGTCCACAGACCCAGATGGCCGAAGTTGTGATTGCCCAGCGCCATGCCGGCGTCCAGCCACGCGTCCAGGATGGCCACGCCGCGATCGATCTGGCCGGGCACCAGCAGCCGGTCTTCATTGACGAAGCCGATCGCCGGTGCCTGATGTCGCTGCAAGGTGCGCAGCAGCGCCTCATTGAGGCGCGCGGCTTCCGGCACCGTCATCGGGGTGGCGGAGGCGAAGGGCAGGTCGTCGATGGTGATGACGATGCGCTTGTCCGGCGCCGACCAGCTGCAGACCGGCAGCATCAGCAGCGCGAGCAGGGCGGTGCGCAGGCGCGCCATGAGCGGCATCGGCGTGGCGGCGGGCCGGCGCAGGGACTCGGGTCTGGGAACGGTCATGGTCACGGGCCTGCTCATGGTCATGGCGCGGTCAACCCGCCGAGAGGGAGGTCAGTACCACCAGCGCGGCCACGCCCACGCTGATCAACGGCAGATAGAGCGCGGACAGCACGGTGCTTCGCCAGATCCCGCCCCACCAACTGACCCCATAGACCCGGCGCAGCGCCGCAACCCCATAGACAAGGGCCCACGGCGCGATCAGGTAGGCCAGCCACGAGGCCGCCAGCGAGGCCAGGAAGGCCAGGAACCAGAACGCATGCAGATGCAGCGCGAAGACGAAGTGCTCGGCGTATTTCAGATGCCGGCGGAAAAACACCAACGCCAGCAATGCCGCGAACGCCGGCTGCATCAGCAGCAGGGCGTAGGGCGAGTAACGGTCGATGCGGGCCTGGATCTCCTCCGGCTTGGCTGTCACCAGCCGCTTGCCGACGTCCATCATCTTGCGCTCGAACCAGCCGCAGGAACGGCCGACGTCGGGACCGGTGTCGCCTTCGGTGGCGCACGGAGCGTGCTGCACCGTGACCGGCTGTTTGAAGTTGATGCGGAACTCCGCGTCGCCCACCAGGTGCAGGGTGATGAAGAACACGAAGCTCAGGCTCAGGTAGAGCCGCAACGGTTGCACATACCGCCGGCGTCGTCCCAGGAAGTATTCCCGCGTGAGTCGCCCCGGCAGGAAGGCCAGCGCGGCCAGCGAGCGCCACAGCGGTCCCTCGAGCGCCACGTAATGGCCGACAAACTCATGGATGAATTCCCGCATGGAGGCGGGATGCAGCGGGGTCTCCTGACCGCAGCCGGGGCAAAAGCGTGCGGTCGATGGGAGCGCCACATGACAGTTCGGGCAGGCCGTGGGATTGGAAGGATGCGTCATCGAGGGGCCGATGTGGGAAGCCGTGGCGGGGACGGGGGAGACATCGCCAAGAGCGAGGTGCTGGGGGCGATGATAAAAAGGCCGGGTCGCCTCCGCCCTGCGGGTTAGCGCGCAACGCGTCAGAACAACACCTGACCCGGTCCACGGCGCGCGAGCCCCATCGGACGCGCTTGTCGCTGCGCTAACGAATGCGCAGGGTGTCGGCCAGATGCGCCAACAGGCGGTCGACCTTGGGCAGCAGTTGCTTGCCCAGCGGCCAGACCAGATGCAGTGGCAGCCCGTCGCAGGTCTCTTCGGGCAGCACCGGGACGAGCCGACCGGCGCGCAGCGGCTCGTCCGCCAGCCAGGTGGCCAGTTGCGCCACGCCCAGGCCGGCCACGACTGCATCCCGCTGCGCCTCGCCATGCCCCACCACGAACCGGCTGTCGACGCTGCGGCGCATCGGTACGCCGTCGGGCGTGTTGATCCACCAGGGACTGGTGGTGCCGTCTGCCCGGCCATAGGTCACCACCTCATGATCAGCGAGATCCTCCAGCGTGCGCGGCACGCCGTGCTGGGCCAGATAGCTCGGCGCGGCACAGAAGATCAACCGTTCCGTGCCGAGGCGTCGATGCCCCATGTTGGCCGGCCAGTGGTCGGGCCCGCCGATCCGCACGGCGACGTCGATGCCTTCGTCGATCACATCGACGAACCGGTCGGTGAAGCCGACATGCGGTTGCACCGCCGGATGCCGGCGGGCGAAGTCGATCAGCGCGGGCATCACCTTCAGATGGCCGAAGGTGGCGGGCAGATCGACACGCAGCCGGCCCGACGGCTCGGCCGCATCGGCGGCCAGCACGCGCTCGGCGGATTCCAGCTCTTCCAACACCCGCACGCAGATGCGATGAAACGCGGCGCCCGCATCGGTGAGCCGCAGCCGACGGGTGGTGCGCTCCAGCAACCGGGTGCCCAGCCGGGCTTCCAGCCGTGCGACCGCCTTGCCCACTGCGGAGCTGGTGAGGTTCAAGCGCTCGCCCGCCGCGGTGAAGCTGCCGGCTGCCACGGTCGCGACAAAGACGTCGATGCCCTTGAGCCGCTCCGAGTCGTGCATGCCGTCACCTCCGCAATTAAGGATCTGAATTCTAGATTCGATGGAAAAATGATCCGAGACGAGCGCTGGGATCGCCAATAGGCTGTCGACCCTCTTTGGTCAATCGTGCCCGCCATGTCTTCCCAACCCATTCCCGCCTCGGCGGCTTTGCCGGCCGCAGGTCGCGGTCAGGCGTCCATCGTCATCCTGGCGATTGCCGCCTTCGTGATCGTCACCACTGAATTCCTGATGGTGGGCCTGCTGCCCGCGCTGGCACGCGACCTTGGCGTGACCGTGTCAGCGGCCGGACAGTTGGTGACCTTGTTCGCCGTCGTGGTGATGGTCTTCGGACCGGTGCTGACCGCCTGGCTGTCGCACCGCGAGCGCAAGGGGCTGTTCCTGTCGGTGCTGGTCCTGTTCGCCGTGGCCAATGCGGTGGCGGCGATGGCGCCCAACCTGTGGGTGCTGGGCATTGCGCGCATCGTGCCGGCGCTGGCGTTGCCGGTCTTCTGGGGCACGGCCAGTGACACGGCAGCGCAACTGGCCGGCCCCGGTCGCGCGGGGCGGGCGGTGTCGAGGGTCTACCTGGGCATCTCGGGCGCGATGCTGCTGGGCATTCCGCTGGGCACCCTGGCCGGCGAAGTCCTCGGTTGGCGCGGCGCCTTCTGGATGCTGGCGGCGCTGTCGCTGCTGGTGGCGGCCCTGTTGCACTGGCTGATGCCCACCCTGACGCCCGGGCCTCGGGTGCGGATGACCGAACAGGCCCGCATCCTGAGGGATCCGAACTTCGTGGCGAATGTCGCGATCTCGGTGCTGGTGTTCACCGCCATGTTCACCGGCTACACCTACCTCGCGGCGCTGCTGGAGCGGGTCGCCCAGATCCCGCCGGCACAAGTGGGCTGGTGGCTGATGGGATTCGGCGCCGTGGGTCTGATCGGCAACGGGCTGGGCGGGCTGTGGGTGGATCGCCGCCCGCTGCTCACCACGGCGGCGTTCTGCATGCTGCTGGCCGCTGGCATGGTGGCCACGGTGCTGCTGGCGCGCATCCCGATCGGCCTGGTGCTGGCGTTGACCGTCTGGGGCGTGGCGAACACCGCGCTTTATCCGGTCTGCCAGATCCGGGTGATGAAGGCCGCGCCGCAGGCGCAGGCGCTGGCCGGCACGCTCAATGTGTCGGCGGCGAATGGGGGCATCGCCTTGGGGGCGGTGCTGGGCGGCGCGAGCATCCCGTGGTGGGGCGTGGGCAGTGTGGGCTTTGTGGGCGCTGCGGTGGCGGTGTTGGCGGCCGGGGCGGCCTTGGCGGCGAGGGCCGTGGCGCGTAGGTAGATCGACCACAGGAGGTTCAGCGAAGCGCGGCTTGTCCGGTGTCGGGGCGTTTTTTAGAGTTGACCCCGGGCAAGTTTGTTCGCTGCGCGTGAGCGGGCAATCCCAAGGCCGGGCGCCAACGCCCCCTCGCTTCCGTCTCGCTCCACACACCGCCATGCCTTCGCTTCTTATCGTTGACGACAACGTGCAGTTGATCCCCGTGATGGCGCGAATGCTCGCGCCGCTGGGACAGGTGCGCTTCGCCACCAGCGGCGAAGACGCGCTGGCGCAGATGCGCCAGCATGCGCCGGACCTGGTCCTGCTGGATGCGGAGATGCCGGGCATGAGCGGCTATGACCTCTGCCAGGTGATGCGCTGCGATCCCGCACTGGACCTGGTGCCGGTGATCTTCGTCACCGGGCATGACGACTTGGGCGCGGAGCTGCGAGGCCTGTCCTGCGGCGCGGTGGACTTCATCTCCAAGCCGGTGAGTGAGCCGCTGCTCATTGCGCGGGTGCGGACCCAGCTGAGGCTCAAGCGGCTGACCGATGAACTGCGCCGGTCGGCCACGACCGATGCGCTGACCGGGCTCGACAACCGGGGCAGCTTCGATCAGCGACTGGATGCCGAATGGGCGCGTGCGGTCCGGACGGGGTCGGCGCTGACGTTGGTGTTGATGGATGTGGACCACTTCAAGCGCTTCAACGATCACTACGGCCATCCGGCCGGCGACAGTTGCCTGCGCGAAGTGGCGGCGGCCATCCGGGACCAGGCGCGACGTCCGGCGGACCTGGCTGCGCGCATCGGTGGCGAGGAGTTTGCGGTGTTGATGCCGGATACCGATGAGGCCGGTGCGCTGCAGGCGGCGGAGCGAATTCGCGCTGCAGTGGCCGCCCGGTCGATTCCGCATGAGGCGTCGTTGACGGCCGATCATGTGACCGTCAGCCTGGGCGTGGTGTCCTGTACGCCCGATCGCCAGGGATCGCGCATGACGGTTGAGAGCCTGATGGCCGCGGCCGACCGGGCGCTTTACGACGCCAAGGCGGCCGGGCGCAATCGCTGCGCTGCCGCGGGGCCGATGCTGCATGCCGGCCCGCAGGTCGCGACAAGAGAGCGTGTGCCGGGCTGATGCGCGTCAACCTGCCGGTGCCCAAGGGCCCTCCGCTGCGTGATGGCAGGGAGGGCCCTTGGATTTCAACGCAGGGTTCGCGTTCGTCCTGAAGTGACAGACGCTGTGAACGGTTGGTTCAAGATCCGCAACACGTCCGACGAAGCACAACTGACCGAACAGCCGGCGCGGCCCACATTCGCTGGCGAAGGCTGGGTGAGCGGGCGCAAGCTCATCGTCAAACCGCAGGCGGAGGCGGGGCGCCTACGTCCGCTCCTCGACCGAACGACGACTGCATTCAGATAACTTGCTAGCGACGCAGCTAGTGGGCGGGCAGGTTCGCGCGGGTCTGTCGGGCAGCGCTGGGGGCGTGAGAAGAAATTTCCCGCGTGTAATCAAGGGCTTAAGCGACTCATCCAGCCAGCTGGCAAGACCTGGCACAACCGTTGCAATGAAGGAGGCATACACAAGACGTTGAAAGCAAAAGAGGAGAACCCTCATGGTCAACCCCCAGCTCTTCCCCACGAACAAAGGCACCCTGCTGCCCGCCGCGACGGCATGCAATGCCGAGCAGGCGCCGGCCTATGGGTTCAGCCCGCGCCATCAACTGGCGCAACTGGTGGCCACGGGTTGCCTGAGCCGCACCTTCTACGCCAATGCCGACGATCAGCTGGATCAAGCGCTGGCGCTGACGCAGCAGCTGGAGCCGGCCTTCATTGCCAAGGCGGCGATCTATGGCCGTCAGACCGGCTACATGAAGGACATGCCCGCCCTGCTGGCCGCCACGCTGGCGGTGCGCGACGTCGGCCTGCTGAGCCAGGTGTTCTCTCGCGTGGTCGACAACGGCAAGATGCTGCGCAACTTCGTGCAGATCCTGCGCAGTGGGGCCGTCGGTCGCAAGTCGCTGGGCTCGCGTCCGAAGAAGCTGGTGCAGCACTGGTTGCTCACGGCCACCGAGAAACAGCTGCTGAATGCCGCCGTCGGCAACACGCCCTCGCTGGCCGATGTGGTGAAGATGGTTCACCCCAAGCCGGCAGAGGCCTGGCGTGCGGCGTGGTTCGCGTGGCTGATTGGTCGACCCTTCGATGAAGCGGCCCTTCCGCCCATCACCCAGGCCTTCGAGCGATTCAAGCGCGAGGCAGCGCAAGGCGAGGCGACCGAGGTGCCTGACGTCCCCTTCCAGATGCTGACGGCACTGGCGCTGAGCACCGCGCAGTGGGCCCAGATCGCTCGCCAGGGCTCGTGGCAGATGGTGCGTCAGAACCTGAATGCCTTCGCTCGCCACGGTGTGTTAGAACAGGCCAGCATGGCCGAGGCGGTGGCCGCCAAGCTCAGCGACCCGCAGGCCGTGGCGAAGGCGCGGGTGATGCCGTACCAGTTGATGGCCGCGTTCACGGCAGCCGGCGAGGCTGTGCCGGCGGCGGTGCGCGATGCGCTGCAGACGGCGATGGAACTGTCGCTGTCGAACGTGCCGACGCTGGCGGGTCGTGTTGTGGTGTGTCCCGACGTGTCGGGCTCGATGAGCTCGCCGGTGACCGGTCATCGCGGCGCGGCGTCGTCCAGCGTGCGCTGCATCGATGTGGCTGCTTTGGTGGCTGCTGCGGTGCTGCGAAAAAACCCCGACGCGCGTGTGCTGCCGTTTGAGCAGGACGTGGTGACGCTGCGGCTGAATGCGCGCGATTCGGTGATGACCAATGCGCAGGCGTTGGCGAATGTCGGGGGCGGTGGCACGAACTGCAGCGCGCCGCTGGCCTTGCTGAATCGGGAACGGGCGGCGGTGGACCTGATGATCCTGGTCTCGGACAACGAGTCCTGGGGTGGCGCGCACCGGTACGGCGCCACGCCGACGATGCGTGAGTGGGCGGTGCTGAAGCAGCGCCATCCGCAGGCGCGTCTGGTCTGCATCGACATCCAGCCGGCGGCGACCACCCAGGCCTCGGAGCGGCCCGACATCCTGAATGTGGGCGGCTTCTCGGACGCGGTGTTCAGCCTGGTGGCGAACTTCGCTGCCGGCACGATGGAGGCCGCGCACTGGGTGGGTGAAATCGACAAGGTGCCGCTGGCTGCGCAGTAGCGCCACGGCCCACTCCTTGGAAGGTATCCCGGGCGAATGCCTGCAGGCGTACAGCGCATCCAGGCCGAGCGGGCCGGCAGGCCCGCAACGGAGAACCCGTAGGCCGCGCTTGCAACTCTTGTCGCCCGGGGCACCAACCTCTCTACAACCAATGCGTCGTCGCGTGGCGAATGCAGATGGGACGCCATTGAACGTGTCTCACCGACTGTTTGTCGCCACGCGGGGAGCCTCAGGTTTTGCGCGAATGCCGGCAGGACTACATCCGGTACGCCGGGGGTTCGAATCCCCAACTGGGCAACCAGCGGCTCTGTCTTGCCAATTCTTGTCGCGCTCTTTTTTTGAGATGCACGGCGGCCACGCGTCGCCGCGTCCTTTGATTTCGCCCTCATCATGTTTCTTCCATCGATTGAACGCCCGGCCATGAAACGCGTGATCGCGGACGCCTACCAGGCCTTCCGCCGGTTCGGCCCGCCTCAGACACCTCTGGACGCCTGCACGGCGTGCTGCATGGATCCTGCGTTGGAGCTGCAGATGCGCACGCTGCCGCTGCGAGCGCTCACACGGGAACATTTCTATGAATACAACAGCGCCGCAAAGAGCGAGGTACAGCCGGCCGCGGAGATTCAGTACCTCCTGCCTCGCTTGCTGGAGCTCATTGCCCAGGGCGAAGAGGTCCATCACTCGATTGAGCTGTTTTTCGACCGCGTCGGACGTTGCTCGGAAGGCACCTTCGATGCGTCGCAGCGCGCCGTGCTCGATCGCTTTGCGCTGGAGCACTTCGCCAACCACCTGAACGCTGGGCGTGAACGACTTCTGGAAGACCCGCTCTCCATTCTTTTGATGTTTGATATCGGTGGCCTGGATATCCGCCCATTGCTGGCCTTCTGGCTCGATAGCGGGGATCTGCAATCCACGGTCCAGTATGTCGACGAACGCTATTGGCACGTTTCGGAAGACGGGTACGTGACCAACGCGTTTGCGGAAGGGCGCACGTGGTTTCAGCAGAAGGTTCGCGCCTGGATGATGGACCCGACGAATCAACGCGTCTTCTGCGACAAGCTGCTGCGGCCCGAGTTCCTGGAACTCATCGACCAACAGCCTGCGTGGGGGGGCGTGCCGTTCAGGACAGTAGTCGATGTCGTGTTCGACAAGTTGACCGATCAAATGGCGACCCGTTCGCCACAATGAAGCCACGACTTTGCGCCATGGGCCGATGCTGCCGAATCTTGACGGCGCGGGGCTCAGGCTCAACCAACCTATAAATCAAACAAGCCGCCGGCGGCCAATACACGGAGGAAAAATGCAGCAATCACATGCAGTGGAAGGCACCACGCCCCATCGCCACGACAACACGGACTACCGCGCGTTCCTGGCCCGCATTCAGACGCGATTCCAGTTGCGCACCGAGGACGGCGATCGCGCCGTGTTTCTGACCGATGCCGGCGACCTGTGGTCACTCTATCTGGACAGCTTCGCCGATCCCGTGGAGCGCCAGATCCGCAACTGCTCGACATGCCGCAAATTCATCGAGCGCTTCGGCCACCTGGCCATCGTGGCGGATGACGGCGTCGTTCATTCGGCGCTGTGGCATGCGGATGACGCGCCGGATGCCTACGCCGCGGCCGTCGCGCAACTGGACCGTGCGGTGCGCCGTGCCAAGATCGTCAGTCCGTTCCTCAGCCGGGATGCCGTGTTGGGCGTTCCGGAGGTGGGTGGATGGGCGCATCTGTCGCTCACTCAGCCGGAATCGATGCGCTACAAGGGCGTGGTGTTGAAGCCCGGACAGGCAATGGCCGAGAAGCGGGAAGACTTCAAGACGGTCATGCATGCGCTGAATGAATTCACGCAGCCCATGATCGAGACAGCGGTCAGGCTGTTGAAGTCGGATCACCTCTACAGCAGCGAGCGCGTGCTGGGGCAGGCAGAGTGGCTGTACCAGCTGCACGCGGCGCGCGCTGCCGCAACGGGGGATGGGAAGGCGGCGGTGGTGTGGTCGGCCATCGCCAAGGCACCGGCGGGTTTTTGCCATCCGCGCAGTTCGATGATCGGGACGTTGCTGGAGGACATCGCCGCGGACCTGCCGTTCAGCGACATCGCCCAGCGATTTGCCGCCAAGATGCACCCGCTGCGTTACCAGCGTCCACAGGCCCTGCCGACGGCGGGCAACGTGGCGCAAGCCGAGAAGCTGTTCGCTCAGTTGGGTCTCGCACCGGCATTGGATCGGCGCATGGCCCGCCTCGACGAGATTCCGCTGCTGTGGTCACCCAAGGCAGACGAACCCGCTGCGGCGGCAGGCGGTGGGATCTTCTCTCGGCTGAAGACGAAGGCGACCGGTGCGGCGTCGACATTGACCATTCCCGCCATCACGATGACGGCCGAGAAGTTCCTGCGCGAAGTGATGCCTGATGCAGACAGCATCGAGATGGAGTTGCCTGCGGGCAATCAAGCCTTCATTGGTCTCACCACCGCGGTGAATGCGGACGCGCCGAGGTTGTTCCAGTGGGATCACCCGGTCTCTTGGTATGTCTGGCATGGCGGCGCCCCGGCGAGCCAGTACGGATTGAAGCCAGGCCGCTTGACGCTGAGCGGCATCACTCGCCTGCCCGCTCGGTGGGGCGATGACGCGGAACGCTTCAAGCATCAAGGCGACGGGATCATCCTGCTGCTGGCCGGTGCGCGCGAGACGCGGCAAAGCGGCTCAGCGCTGTTCCCGTCGTTGCTGCGCTCTGAGCTGCACGGCGTGCGCGCGACGATCGAGGCGCACTCCAAGGACGCGCAGATGCAGGGGCTGGATGAGGGCAGCGCGGTGGGGATCGACTTGCGCAAGGGCGGGAGTTCGTATCCGGTCACGGTTCGCGTCACCTCGGCGGGGCGATCGCAGGTGTATGTGATTGATCGGTGGGATTGATCGCTCGGATTGAGGCGAGGCAGCGACGGTCAGGGGCATGCGCATGGGTGCGACTCGCGACCGCTGCCTGGCTGCTTCAAACCGCCTTCACGCCCCCTTCACGCCGCCAGTCTTGGTGGCGGCGATCGCCTTGCTCTCCTTGCGAAGCTTCGTCGACACCGGGCAGACCTGCTGGACGAAGCTGGTGAGGGTGTTGGCGAGACTGTCCTTCTGCAGGCTGTAGAACACGAAGCTGCCGCGCTTGTCCGACTTGACCAGGCCAGCAGCTTCCAGAATCTTCAGGTGCTTGGACAGGGACGGCTTGGTCATGTCAAAGCGGCTCGCGATATCGCCCGCCGACAGCTCGGTCTCGGAGAGGTACGCCAGGATCTTGCGCCGCGGCGTTGAGGCGAGCGCTTCGAAGATCTTTTCCATGGCGTGATCGTAGCAAGTGGATGTCGTCTTTTGCTAATTTTCCATTTCGCTATTTAGCTAAATCCGATGCACAATCAGGATGAAGCCACTGGGAGCCTGCGTGTCTGACACATTGCCATCCCCTGTTCCTCATCCTGCCGACAAACTGGTGTCAAGGCCCCACGTCGTCTACTACAACAGCGCCTGCCCGGTTTGCGATGCGGGCGTGTGTGCAATGCGTGACCGCATCGCCGAGGCGGACGTCGAATGGGTCGATGTGCACCGCAATCCGGAGCGCCTCGTCCCCCTGGGGCTCGATCTGGAAGACGTGCGAGAGCGCTTGCACGTGGTCGACCCGAGCGGCCACCTTCAAGTGGGTGCGCCGGCGCTGTTAACGACGTGGTCGCTTCAACCTCGCTGGGGCTGGCTGCTCAAGCCGCTCGGCTGGCCCGGCATTCGCCGATTGACCTCCTGGGCTTACGTCTTGTTTGCCCGCCAGCTCTACCGCTGGAACCGCCGCCAGGGTCACTGGTGATCCACCCACACAAGGAAGTTCATGGTCACGCACACCAACTCCGATGCCGCCGAGCTCGCTAAGTTTCAGGCGCTAGCCTCGCGCTGGTGGGATCCCGAGTCCGAGTTCTGG
The DNA here is from genome assembly GCF_025398155.2 of Roseateles amylovorans. NCBI lineage: Bacteria > Pseudomonadati > Pseudomonadota > Betaproteobacteria > Burkholderiales > Sphaerotilaceae > Roseateles > Roseateles amylovorans. The sequence goes on along the minus strand of NZ_CP104562.2, from coordinate 5,801,629 downwards.
CCGCTCCACGCCATCAATCCGCGACGGCTCGAATGGATCGACAGCCTGGCCCCGTTGCGCGGGAAGCGGGTGCTGGACGTTGGCTGCGGCGGCGGCATCCTGGCCGAGTCGATGGCACATCGCGGCGCCGACGTGCTGGGCATCGATCTGGCGGACAAAGGGCTGAAGGTGGCGGCTCTGCACGCGGCCGAAAGCAAGGCTTCGGTGGCTTACCGGCACATCGCCGCGGAGGAGCTTGCGCGCGAGATGCCTGCCTCGTTCGACGTGGTGACCTGTATGGAGATGCTCGAGCACGTACCCGATCCGGAACAAGTCGTGGCAGCCTGCTCGGCACTGCTCAAGCCAGGCGGTTGGGCCTTTTTCTCGACGATCAACCGCTCCCCATTGAGCTGGTTGGTCGCCATCTTCGGCGCTGAACGTGTGCTCAAGGTACTTCCCCGCGGTACGCACGACTACGCGAAGTTCATCAAACCAGCGGAGCTGAAGGCAACGGCTGCCAGCTTTGGGCTCACGCTTTGCGATGAGAAAGGCTTGCGTTACAACCCCGTCACCAAGTCCTTCGGGCTTGGCCGCTGGATGGGCGTCAATTACTTGCTTGCGATGAGAAAAGTCTAGGTTCGCCGCTGCCTTCGTACACGGCGATACCGCCTTCGGTGGGCGGCCAACGTTGCAGTGCCTCTCAGTCCCGGGGGCTGAAGGTCCGGGGAAATACCACCGGCGTCCGACGGTCTGCGAGCCGGTACCCCATGGCCGGGCGGTTCGAGCTACCCTCGACATGACCGGCTTCGACGAGGAACTGCGCTGCCAACATGCGCGTTCTGAACCCGCTCTTGTCCACGGCGCGATTCAGGACGATCTCGTAGATGCGCTGCAATTGCGGCAACGTGAAAGGCTCCGGCAACAAGAATGCCGGCAGCGAGGTGTATTCCACCCGCCCACGTAGGCGCTCCACAGCGGTTTGCAGGATGGCTGCATGGTCAAACGCGAGCCTAGGGTCTGCAAGGACATCCTCCACTGCGAACCAGGCCACGTCAGCCGCGTTCGCCCCTTTTGCAAGCTCGATGTCTCGGCTGGGAATCAATGCGAAGTACACATGGGTGGCCGACCATCCGCGTGGGTCCCGCGCCGCGCCGCCCCAGCTACCCAACTGCTCCAGGTAGGGAGTGAGAACACCAGTCTTCTCGCGGAGTTTGCGTTCGGCGCATGCCAGAAGGTCCTGGTCGACGGCGACGTCCACGAATCCACCGGGCAGCGCCCACCAGCCCGGAAAGGGCTCAGATTTTTTGTCCTGAGGCCGCTGCACGAGCAGCACCTTCAAGGCGTCGTCCGCGACCGTGAAGATGACCACGTCCACTGTCGTGAATGGCAACGGGAAGTCAAACGAGGGGGCTTGGGGCCGAGTTTTCTTGGTGGTCATGGATGCACGTTGCTTGACGGAATTCTTTTCGAGTTGTATTGTGCAACTTAATTAAGGTTGTATAGACCAACTAATAACGCTCAGGGATGTCCATGAATGACACCGTCACCCTCTACCGCCCCACCGGGCCGAAGGAACTTGCGCTGGTGGAAGCCAGTGGCAATCGTGGATGGCCGCCGCGGCTGCCGGATCAGCCCATCTTCTATCCGGTGACCAACGCGGCCTACGCCGTTGAGATCGCGCGGGACTGGAACGTGCCCGCAAGCGGCGCCGGCTTCGTGACTCGCTTCGAGGTGCGTGAGGCGTTCATGCAGCGCTATACCGTCCATCAAGTGGGCGCCGCCCATCACACGGAGTGGTGGGTGCCGGCTGGGGAACTGGAAACCCTGAACGACAACATTGTCAGCACCATCGAAGTGATCCGGCGCTTCCCCGAGAACAAAAACGAGAACGGAACATGAAACTCGCAACCGCTCCCCACCTGCAGCAAGCCGCCGAATGGCCCGAAGAAGGCGAGCACATCCTTGCCCACCATGACGACACCAGCGTTGTCGTCTATCAGGCCTATCGACCGTCCATTGGTCGTTACGCGATCGAGCATGGGCACTTCGGCGGCCCGGACTACAGCTTCAGCCGCATGAGTTGGGTGAAGCCCAACTTCCTGTGGATGATGTATCGCTGCGGCTGGGGCATGAAGGAGGGGCAAGAAGTCATCCTGGGCCTGCGCATTCGACGGGCCTTCTTCGACAAGTTGCTCGACGCTGCAGTGTCGTCGTCCTTCGATCAGACGCGCTATGCCACCCAGCAGGATTGGCAGGACGCCGTCGCCACCTCCGAAGTGCGCCGGCAGTGGGATCCCGACCATGCGCCCAGCGGCGCCAAGCTACCGCGTCGTGCCATCCAGCTCGGACTGCGCGGTAGCTTATTGCGTGCGTTCGCGACGACCGAACTGATGGAGGTTATCGACATGACCGACTTTGTAGCCGACCAACGCCAGTACGCCCAGGACGACCACCCGCAACTGACGACCCCGCTTGAGCACGTATACCAACGACATCACCATGACTGACATCTTGAATCTCCGCAGCGTCGAAGACCTGCTGCGTGCCCTTGAAGCCGGCGCGACACCGAAGTACATGCTCTTCTGGGGACACCAGCCCAACGCTGACGGTTCCATCGGCAAGGGTTGCTTCAGTCAGTGGTTTGAGGCGAGTTTCGAGGTCGATGGCCAGCCCTACCTGACGGCAGAGCACTTCATGATGGCCGAGAAGGCCCGCCTCTTCGGCGACGTGGGGACACGCGCCGGCATCTTGGCAGCCAGAACGCCCGCAGAGGCAAAGAAGCTGGGGCGAGGCGTGACGGGGTTTGACGATGCGCTTTGGGAACGGGCGCGTTTTGACATCGTCGTCCGCGCCAACGAAGCGAAGTTTTCGCAGAACCGGGCATTGCGGGACTACCTGCTCACCACTGGAGACCGCGTGCTTGTTGAGGCCAGCCCCGTGGACCGCATCTGGGGAATTGGCCTGGCAGCGGACGATCGACGCGCCTTGGAGCCGCGCTCGTGGTGTGGTTTGAACCTGCTGGGCTTCGCACTGATGGAAGTGCGCGCCCGGTTGGCATCCGACTGAATCGGGCGACAACGATGGACGCTATTGATCGATACCGGGGTGCGTTGCTGGGCCTAGCCTGCGGCGACGCCGTCGGCACCACCGTGGAATTCATGCCGAGGGGCAGCTTTGCACCGGTGACCGACATGCTGGGCGGCGGTCCCTTCTCGCTGGCACCGGGCCAGTGGACCGACGACACCTCAATGGCGCTCTGCTTGGCGGAGAGTCTGATCCAGACAGGTCGCTGCGATCCGGCAGATCAGATGGGCCGCTACGCCAACTGGTACGAATGGGGCTATTGGAGTTCAACAGGCGTTTGCTTCGACATCGGGATCACGACAAAGGGCGCTATCCATCAGTTCCTGCTGACCGGCGAGGCGCTCTCGGGATCTTCGGATCCGGAAGCTGCGGGCAACGGCTCCCTCATGCGACTGGCTCCCATTGCCCTGCGCTTCGGTCACGACGAGCAACTGGTTCAGGACATGGCGGCGCTCAGTTCGCAGACAACCCACGCCGCCGCCGAATGTCTCGATGCATGCCGCGTGTTTGCTGTGGCGTTGAGTCGAGCGCTTCAAGGCATGCCGAAGGAACAGGTGCTGGACCTCGGCGATCTGCCCATCGAAAGCGCCAAGATCCGGGCCATCGCCACGGCTGATCACGCCGCCAGGCAGGTTCAACAGATCAGGGGGAGCGGCTATGTCGTGGACAGCCTGGAAGCGACGCTCTGGTGCTATGCCAGGCACGACAACTTTCGCGACGCCGTGCTTGAAGCCGTCAACCTTGGCGATGACGCCGACACGACGGGCGCCATCGTCGGCCAACTCGCCGGCGCCACCTATGGTGCAGCCGGCATTCCCGCGGCCTGGCTTGCTCGCCTACATCTTGCGCATGAGATCGCGGGCCTCGCGGACTCACTGTGGCGACAGACCCGCTGAATCCACTGGCGAAAGAGGATACGGGAAGTGGGCCCCGAGACTTGAAGGTCCTGAAGGAAACCGATGCAAGGCTGTTTTGTCGAGTTCAGTTCGCCGGATGATTCATCGCTGCTGTCCTCCGCGGGCACTTCAGTCCCTGTCACGGTCAGCTGCGTAGCGGCCTGGGCAGTAGTCGCACCGGTACTCCAGTCCGGTGACTTCGTCATTCCAACTTTCTAGCTCGCCGGCCGTCATGCGAGCTCCACAGTTTGAGCAGGCGGAGGGCAGGTCATCACCCCATTCGTTTTCACAGAAAGTGCAGCGGTAGCCCGAACCGGAGTACGCGTTTGACCACCTCAAGATGTCGGGCCGCCTCTACGATACCTCCTAGATGCTGAACATCCGTTGGCAGAACATGCGCGGCTCGCGGCCTTGGACGCGATGGCTGAAATGGCCCGCCGCTGACCTCAGCTTTGATAGAGGCGGAGCTCCACAACCTGTCCGACTGACAGCGTGTACTCTCCGGATCCAACAAAATAAACCGTAGGGAGGAAGCTTGGAGCAGATTGAGTTAAGTCTTTTTGGCGGACTACTGTCCGAGCTCGGAGACCAAGCCCTCTTCGCGACACTTTTCTCCCCTGAAGAACTCGAAAAGGTCTTCCTAGCAAAGTTCACGACGACGACTGGAAAGGGCATCGATCGGCTAAATGGTTTCCAGTTTGCCGGCCGCGCGAAGGCAGAACTTACAGTTGCCTCGGCCAAGATCCTTGATGGCACCTTCCGCTTCACACCCTACCTGGAAGTACTTCGCCCCAAGTCTCGCGACAAGAAGCCTCGCCTGATTGGCATCCCAACCGTACGTGATCGCGTGGTCATGTATCAACTCAACCAGTTCCTTGCAAGGCTGTATCCGGAGAGGGTGCCCAGGAGTGTTGCGAGCACGTACGTGCGAGCGCTTGCGCTGGATCTTGAGAAGAGGCCGCTGCACACGACCTGGGTGTGTAGCACGGACATCCGTACTTTTTACGACGACATCCAGCAGCCCCGCCTGCTGACCATCCTCCGCAAGCGCATAGCTGCGGAGGCTGCCATCAAATTGATCGGTCACGCGATTGCGACTCCGACAGTTCCGAAGAACACACGCAGGACTCGGCACAAGGATTACGCATCGAACGGGGTTCCCCAAGGCCTGGCCATATCCAACATCCTTGCGTCCATCTACATGAAGGACGTGGACGATGCTATGGCGAAAGCTGGGGTCACCTACTACCGATACGTAGATGACGTGTTGATGTATGGAGAAGAGGGGCCGGTGAAAGCGGCCTTCGCTTCCCTGCGTGGAAGGCTATCGCGACGCGGGCTGAAGCTGCATCCGGTGGGTTCTGGCAAGACTCACATCGAGGTCCTTGCAAAGCCTTTCGGCTACCTTGGCTATACGTTCTCAATGCCGAAGATCTCGGTGCGTGACTCTACGACCGAGCGCTTTTTGCAGACCATCGCTGCCAAGTTCAGTGACTACGCGCATAACAAGTCCAAACGCCTTGAGAAGTTCAAGTACCTGACCGAGGCGCGACTGAACGACATTTTTCTGCACGAGCTCAACGATCGAATCACAGGCGCCATCTCCGAAAAGCGGCGGTATGGCTGGATTGCATACTTTAGTCAGATCACCGATCTGACGTTGCTTCACAAGCTGGATGACGCGGTCGCCAAGATGTTCGCTCGGCTCCCGGAATTTGGCGGGAAGCAGCCCGTTGGCCTTAAGAAATTGACCCGCGCCTTCCACGAGATCAAGTTCAAGCCGCTGGGTGGCTATGTGCGCAACTACGACATCATCGAGACGGCGGCACAAAAGCTTCAGTTTTTGATGGAGCGAGGAAGAATCGGTGACGACGAAACGCTGAACGACACGCAGATCGCCGAGCGCTTTGACAAGTATCGAAAGAAGAATCTTGCGACTATGCACGCAGATGAGGGGACCATCTACTGATGGTCTGGGTAAGATGCGCGCGGGCGGGAGACGTCTATCGCACCTGCGATACCTCGCGAGAGCAATCTTCGCGAGCGGACGTGCTCCAAACCGTGCACGCACGTAAGTGCGCACAGGACGCAGCCAAGAGCTACGGAACCTTCTTGGGGGCCACTTCAGTGTGACTGCCTAGGAAGTGGATATGACCTGATTTCCCAGCGTCTCCCGCCCGCCTTTACCGCGCCCAATTTCGACTTATGAACCAGTTCCTCGCTGACCTGCGCACCACGGCCTGGCGAACCGCTGGCGCACGCTACAACGCCGCCCGCCGCCTCAAGCGTCGTGAGTGGTTGTCAACCTGTAGCCTTGCACTGCTGTCGGCGGTCAGCATCGCCGTCGCCTTTGCACAAAAGGTCTTCGCCTCACCCAATACCGCAGTTGACAACTATTTGACGGCGGTGGCGATGGGCGTAGGTGTGCTTCTACTCACGCTCAGTCTGCTCGAATGGGGGGCCGGCTACGGAGCGCGAGCCCAAGAACTTCACGGCAATGCAGAGCATCTGACCAACTTTCAGCAGAAGATTGCTCTAAGACTTGCTGCGTCCAGCAGTGGCGCGCCGATCACGTTTCAGGAAGCGGACGCACTGCGCGCCGAGTATGAGGATATCAAAGACAACTGCTCAGCCAACCATCAGCCAATTGACGATGCATTGTTCCGCGCACAGAAGCGTCTTGATCCTGTATTCCGCGTGAAACAGGAGGAATCTGGCGCTCCCAGAATGGGGCAGCTGAAAGCCTTCTGCATCGGAGTTCTGTGGTTCTGTGCTGAGGCTTGGTTCTTTGGACTGGTCTGGATTATCGTCGCTTGCTCCATAGCTTACGCATTCCGGCTGGCCTGAACCGCGCCGGTTGCAAGGTGATGGGCTGCGTCGGAGGCCTAGATGAAGAATTGCTGGAGCGGCTTGAGGCGCACCCTGATCTTGCCCCCGCACAACCGGACACGGGCTATTCGCAATTGAGCGCCTGAACTCCCAGGCTCTGTTGGTCTTTCAATTCACGTCTGAATTCTCGAGGCGACCTCATTCGCAGACTCGAGTGCGGGTGCATCTCGTTGAAGTGCTCAAACGCTGCGGGCAACTGCGCCATCACCGTTTGAGCGTCCGCCAAGTCCATTCGGCTCAGGTAATCCCGCCGGAAGGTGTTGACGAAGCTCTCGGCCATGCCGTTACTCTGAGGGCTACACACCGGCGTGTTGATCAGGCACGCTACGAGGCGCCGCTCGAAGGGCCCGCAGCGGTCCGGACTTGCTATCGGGACAGCACGGGTGGGACTATCACTTCGCCGTCCATCCCATTCCGCTGCTTGTCGTTGGAGAAGCTCCACGGGAGCGGCCCCGCCGGACTGATCCCGATGACCACCATGCAATGCAGTGCCTATGGCTGCACATCTGGGGGAGAAACAGGCACCCCGCTGACCCGCCTTGCGCTGTGTGGGATGGGGTAGACCTGCACAGCAAGTCGCCTACGCCCATGATCATGTGGGGAGTGAAGTCGAACAGGCGCTGGCGAGCGACGCAGCTGTAAGCTAGGTAGCTGCGCCCATTCTGCTAAGCAATGTCGTCGATGCGCGCGCTCCCAGAAGTGCGTTCAGGCGGCGCAGTCCATCGCGCCGCTGATCGGTCAGCGCGCGTGACCATGCATCGGGCAGCGTTGCGGTGACATGGTGAACTGCTTCAGTTCAAACTCGAATAAAAAAAGTTCGAAGTCGAATGAGAACCGACGTTCATGGCGCTCTGATCTTCCCGTCGACACTTCATCCCCCCATTCCTGCAGTCTGTCGCCCCCACCTGGGCCCGCCCCCGGGCGATTGATATGGTGTGCTACATCAGCAACACACCGGCGCCACAAGGCGCTTAGCGACATGCACAGCTGGAACGATCACGCGCCGATCTACCAGCAGCTCGCGGACCAACTGGCCGCGCAGTTGCTGGATGGCGATCCCCATGAAGGCGAGGCCATGCCGTCGGTCCGGGCGCTGGCCAGCCGCTATGTCATCAATCCGCTCACCGTGAGCCGTGCCCTCCAGGCGCTGGTCGACGGCGGCCTGCTGGAAAGCCGGCGCGGCATGGGGATGTATGTCCGCGGCGGCGCCCGCGAGCGCCTGCTGCGTTCCGAGCGGGACCAATTCCTGCAAGACGAATGGCCACGATTGCGAGCGAAACTCCGCCGCCTCGGCCTGAGCGCGAATGATCTGAATTGGGAGGACGCATGAATCCATTGATTGAGGCCCGCCACCTGGGCCTTCACTACGGCCGCAAGGCCGCCTTGCAGGACCTGAACTTCAGCATCGCCCCGGGACGGGTCGTCGGGCTGCTCGGCCACAACGGCGCCGGCAAGACCACCCTGATGAAAACCCTGGTCGGCCTCAAGCGCGCCCAAGGCGAATTGAAGGTGCTGGGCCTGGACCCGGTCACCCAGCGCGGCGACCTGCTCAGCTCACTCTGCTACATCCCCGACGTGGCCGTGCTGCCTCGCTGGGCGAAAGTGTCCGAACTGGTCACGCTGATGGGCGGGCTGCAGCCGAAGTTCTCGGCCGAGCGGGCCCACGCCCTGCTGCGGCGCACCTCCGTCGGGCTGAATGACAAGGTCAAGCACCTGTCCAAGGGCATGGTGACCCAGTTGCATCTGGCGCTGATCGCGGCCATCGACGCCCGGCTGATGATCCTGGACGAACCCACGCTCGGCCTGGATGTGATGTCGCGCAAGAGCTTCTACGAGATGCTCATCGACGAATGGTGTGACGGCGAACGCAGCGTGCTGATCTCCACCCATCAGGTTGAAGAAGTCGAATCCCTGCTGTCCGACGTGATGATGCTGGACGAAGGCCGGCTGGTGCTCAACATCAGCCTGGAAGAAATGGACTCCCGCTTCGTGGCGCTCTCCCACGACCCCGAAGCGGCGGAAGCCGTCGCGGCAGGGCATCCGCTGTTGCGATACCGAATGGCGGGCCGGCCGGCCGCGCTGTTCGACGGCGTTCCACCGGAGACGGTGGCCCATCTCGGCCAGCGGGTGCGACCCAGCCTGGTCGACCTGTTCATGGCCCTGACCCGCAAGCCGGAAATCCAGCCCCGCGAGGGCTGAGCCACCGACCGAAGTCCCCGCAAAGAAAGGACCTGACATGACGATCTTCAAGACACTGCTGCTGCGCGAGTGGCTCCAATACAAATGGGTGTGGTGCGGACTGGTGGGCGCCTGCCTGCTGCTGATGGGCCTGGCCGTGTCGGTTAGCACGATGAACGAGGTGGACCTGCCCACGCCCGAGCCGATCATGCTGATCGTGGCCGGCGTGACCCTGGGTGTGGTGATGACGGTGGTGATCCTCGCGGCCGCGTGGCAGTTGATGCTGGTGCCGCGCCGCGATCAGCAGGACCGATCCATCGAATACTGGGCCTCGCTCCCCGGCAGCCATGCCTCCAGCCTGCTGGCGCCGATCGTGGCGCATGGCGTGCTGATGCCGATCGGTGCGCTGGTGGCCGCCATCGTGATCGGCGCGCCGCTGGGCGTGTGGATGGCGGTGCGCGAACTCGGCGCCGAGGCGCTGCAGCAGATGCAGTGGTCGCCGCTGATCCTGGCCTGGGCCTGGATGTCGATGCGTCTGCTGCTGGGCATGGTGCTGGCCGCCCTCTGGCTGGCGCCCATCATGCTGTTCCTGATGGCCGCCGCCGCTTGGCTGCGGATCTGGGGTGCGGCGCTGGTCGTGGTGGTGCTGCAGATCTTCACCCGGCTCTACGACATCACACTCTTCAAGTCGGTGATGGCCGCTCAGTTGGACGGGGTTCGGATCGCCTTTGCCGCCAGCAGCCAGGGCACGACCATCCACGCCAGCGACGACCAACCGTTCGCGATGGAACAGTTCTACGAGGTGCTGTTCAAGATCCCGCAGTGGGCGCCGGCGGACATGGTCCATGCGCTGCAACATGCCGCGGGCGTGCAGTTCATCGGTGGGCTGATCTTTGCCGGCCTGTGCTTCTGGCTGCTGGTGCTGCAGCGCAAGCGCAGCCTGTGATCGACATCGCAGGCGGTGTGATGCCCACGCCAGCCAAGTAGCGGCAACCCGACATCGCCCGAACCCATAAACGGCGCCTCACCAAAGTGAGGCGCCGTTTTGACTTTCCGTCTGGATCGGGCCTGCTCGGCCCGGGTCGGTCTTGTTCCGTCTCGTTGAGCCGTTAGGGCGGCGAGCTCAGCCGCCCATCATCGGAAACGGGCTCACGCCGACCAGCCAGCGGTGACCGCCAAACACCAGCGCGGCCCAGACCAGCGCGCCCACGACCACAGCGCCCACCGTGCCTGCGGCGGTGGCGGGGGGGGAGGGGGGCGTCGGGCGGCGGCGTGCCGAGCGGAAGTCCAGCACCGCCCAGCCCAGGAAGCAACCGAACAGCAGAAGGTCGGCCAGCGTGTTGTTCGCCAACAGGTGAGCCAGCGCCCAGACCTTGACCGACAACACCATCGGATGGACGAGCTTGGCTTTCAGGTGGTTGCGCGGCACATAGGTCGCAGCCAGCAGCACCAGCGAGATCAGCATCAGCAGTCCCGCCAGATGACTCATGCCGCGCGGTGTCGGCCACAGCACCACTGGCGCCAGCCGGGCTTGGCCATAGCCCCAGATGATCAGCCCCAGCCCGACGGCGGAAAGCGCGCTGTAGCCGAGTTTCCAGCGCGCCTCGCCCCAGGCCGCCCATTGGCGGTCCCGCCAGGCGGGCGCGACGATCCGCAATGAATGAAGGCCCAGGAACAGGATCAGGCCGACGATGAGTACCAACATGGTTGAGCTCCCCTTGCCGGCGCACTATGCACGCACGGCGGGGCGCTTGCCAGCGGCGTTTTCGTCAAGACATCCTGGTCGCGCCGGGATCCAATGACGACCCCGCCGGCGCTTGGACCTGTCGCAGGTCGCCTTCCGCGTGGTGGAGCAGCGCCAGGGCGCCCCAGACCAGGCCCACCGCCAGCAGCACGCCCACCGCGCGCAGCAGGCGCTGTCGCCAGCGGCGATGCTGGGCGAGGCGATCCGGATCGACGGGGGCGCGCGGCAACGCGCCGTGATGGGCGTGGGCCTTCATGGCGGATCTCCCTCTCAGGGCAGCACGGCGCCCAGGCCCCAGAGCAGGGCCGGGTAAACCCCGCCCCAGGCCACGGCGACCAGCGCCATGGCCTTGAGACCGGTGATCATCGGGTGTCCGCGCTTGGCGGTGAAAGACGTCTTCAACATGGTGCGCTCCTGGAGCTGGCCGTCGTTCTGTGCAAACGCCGTGCCAGGCTGCGCCGTTGACCGCCTGTGGCATTGCGGAACGTGAGTTACGCACGTTAACAACGGCGGCGCATCCCACCGGCATGCGATGCCGTCCATCGACGAGAAGCCCGATGGACACGGGCCTCCCCGGCGTTCACCGATTGAGCCGCCACCGACGGGCGCCGCCCGCGACCATGGCCCGATCGGCCATCGACTGCCGCCCATCCCATTCATTCAAGGGGGAGTCGCCGTCCTGCCGATGCCATCAACCCCGCCCGCTGCCGGGCGGCGGCTCGTCCGCCGCATCGCGCTGCGTGTCAGGCGTTCCGATCCACCCGCAAGGCCAGCAGCACCGAGGTGTGGGTTTTGATCACGCCGTCGATCTCACCGATTTCGTCCAGCAGCGCATCCAGCCGGGCGGTGCTGTCGGCCCGTAGCGTGGCCATGTAGTCGAACGCGCCGCTCACCGACGCGAGCTGCCGCAGCTCCGGAAAGCGCGACAGCCGCTTCACCACCTCCCGCCCCGCCCGAGGTTCCACCGTGATGCCGACGAAGGCCTGAACCCCGCGCTCGACCGCCTCCCCGCCCAGACGCACCGTGTAGCCGGCGATCAGTCCGTCGGCCTCCAATCGGGCCAGCCGGGCCACCACCGTGGTGCGGGCCACGCCCAATTGCCGTGCCAGATTCGCCGTGCTGGCGCGCGCATTGGCTTGGAGCAGGGCGATCAGTTCGCGGTCGATGCGGTCGCGCAGGGTCGCCATCGACGCTTCAGCGGATGACGACGACCCGCCGGCACCCGGGCCAGCGGTGGCGCTCGCCTTCGCGCCGCGCCTGGGGCTGCCGGAGGCGCCGGACGTGCCGCTGCCTGCGGAAGCGGGCGCCGTGGTGGTCGACGGGGTCGATGCGGCCGTTGCATGGGCCGGTTTTCTGGGTGTCATGACAAACCCTAGTTTTCGACGGAATGGTGGAATGGGATGACGAATCGTCGGAATCGTAGCGAGATTCGTCGAACTCGCGCTTTCTTTCGTCAGCGACCATGGGGAGACTGCGGTCATGGCATTCCCCGGGCCGCGTGGCGGTCCTGTCAACTACAAGGAGTCGGACATGAAAGTGGCACTGCTGGGCGCCGGACACATCGGCCAGACGATCGCGCGACTGCTGCAAGGCAGCGGCGATTACCAAGTCACCGTGATGGATCGCAACGAGGCCGCCTTGAAGCCGCTGGCCGCGCAAGGCCTGGCGACCCAGGTGGTGGACACCGACAGCAAGCCGCATCTCGCCGCCGCGCTGCGTGGCCAGCAAGTTGTGGTCAATGCGCTGCCGTACCACCTGGCCATCACCGCGGCCCACATGGCGCTGGAAGCCGGATGCCACTACTTCGACCTGACCGAGGACGTGGCCGCGACCAAAGAGATCAAGCGCATCGCCGAAGGCGCCCGCACCGCCTTCATGCCGCAGTGCGGCCTGGCGCCGGGCTTCATCGGCATCGTGGCGCACCATCTGGCCAAGGGCTTTGATTCGCTGCAGGACGTGAAGATGCGCGTCGGCGCCTTGCCCGCCTTCCCGACCAATGCGCTGAAGTACAACCTGACCTGGAGCGTGGACGGCCTGATCAACGAGTACTGCCATCCCTGCGAGGCCATTCATGATGGCGCGTCCATCGCGGCGCTGCCGCTGGAAGGGCTGGAGCATTTCTCGCTGGACGGGGTGGAGTACGAGGCCTTCAACACCTCCGGCGGCCTGGGCACCCTGTGCGAGACCTGGGAGAACCAGGTCCGCAACCTGGACTACAAGACGGTCCGTTACCCCGGCCACCGCGACCTGATGATGTTCCTGCTGGACGACCTGCAGTTGAAGAACGATCAGGAAGCGCTCAAGGCCATCATGCGCAAGAGCATGCCGGCCACGATGCAGGACGTGGTGCTGGTGTTTGTCACCGTCTCCGGCATGAAGAACGGCGTGTTGCTGCAGGAAGTCTTCGCCCGCAAGATCTTTGCCCAGCGTGAGGGCGAGCATCCGCTGTCTGCGATCCAGATCACCACCGCGGCCGGGATCTGTGCCGCCGTCGACCTGTTCCGCGAAGGCAAGCTGCCGCAGCGCGGATTCATCCGCCAGGAAGAAGTGGCGCTGCCGGACTTCCTGGCCAACCGCTTCGGCATGGCGTACCAACAATCCCGGCAGGTGGAGTCGATCGGTTGAGGCCGGTTCCGCCGATCCGTTGCCCCGTCGCGTGAGGTGCAGGCCGACGCCGCGTCGGCCGCCGCGCGGTTCAGCCCGCACTCACCCTCGACCAGTCCCTTGACCTGTCCCTTGAACCGACCATTGATCGGCCGGCCGTTCCGCGGAACGCCCGGCCGATGGACATTCCGGTCCGTTCCCTGAAGGAGAATCTCCCGATGACCACCCCCACCACAGACCTGCTGGCCGCCCTGGGCGTGCCGGCCGCCGCCGTCACCGGCGGCTCGATGACCGTCCGCAGCCCGATCGACGGGGCCGTGATCGGCGCCGTCCACGAGGCCTTTGCCGACGACATGACCGCCGCCATCGGCCGCGCGCAGACCGCCTTCCTCGCCTGGCGAAATGTGCCGGCGCCCAAGCGCGGCGAACTGGTGCGGCTGTTCGGCGAAGAGCTGCGCGCCCACAAGTCGGACCTGGCTCGCCTGGTGTCGCTGGAAGCCGGCAAGGTGACCAGCGAGGGCGAGGGCGAGGTGCAGGAAATGATCGACATCTGCGACTTCGCGGTCGGTCTGTCGCGCCAACTGCATGGCCTGACGATCGCCAGCGAGCGTCCCGGCCACCGGATGATGGAGCAGTACCTGCCGCTGGGCGTGGTCGGCATCATCTCGGCCTTCAACTTCCCCGTCGCGGTGTGGGCCTGGAACTCGGCGCTGGCCCTGGTCTGCGGCGACACCTGCCTCTGGAAGCCCAGCGAGAAAACCCCGCTGACCGCCCTGGCCACCCAGGCGCTTTTCGAGAAGGCGGTCGCCCGCTATGCCGGCGCGCCGGCGCATCTGTCGCAGGTGCTGATCGGTGGCGCAGCGGTGGGCGAGGCGCTGGTGGATGACCGTCGCGTCGCGCTCGTGTCCGCCACCGGCTCCACCCGGATGGGCCGGGCCGTCGGCCCCCGCGTGGCGGCACGTTTCGGCCGTTGCCTGCTGGAACTGGGCGGCAACAACGCCATCGTCGTCACCCCGAGTGCCGACCTGGACCTGGCAGTGCGCGGGATTCTGTTCGGCGCCTACGGCACGGCCGGCCAGCGCTGCACCACCACCCGCCGCGTGATCGCGCATGAGTCGATCCATGACGAACTGGTCGCTCGCCTGGACCGTGCCCGCGCGCAACTCAAGATCGGCAGCCCGATCGAGGCCGGCAACCTGATCGGTCCGCTGATCGACCAGGCGGCCTTCGACGCGATGCAGGCGGCCCTGGTCGCCGCACGCGAGCAGGGCGGCGAGGTCAGCGGCGGTGACCGGGTCCTGGCGCAGCAGTATCCGCAGGCCTGGTATGCGGCGCCGGCGCTGGTCCGCATGCCGGCGCAGACGGCCATCGTCAAGCACGAGACCTTCGCGCCCATCCTCTACACCCTCAAGTACAAGACGCTCGACGAGGCCATCGCCTTGCAGAACGACGTGCCGCAGGGCCTGTCCTCGGCGATCTTCACCAACGACATCCGCGAAGCCGAAACCTTCGTCAGCGCCAGCGGCTCCGATTGCGGCATTGCCAATGTGAACATCGGCACGTCCGGCGCGGAGATCGGCGGCGCCTTCGGTGGCGAGAAGGAAACCGGCGGTGGCCGCGAGTCCGGCTCCGATGCCTGGAAGGCCTACATGCGCCGCACCACCAACACCGTCAACTATTCGCGCGAACTGCCGCTGGCGCAGGGCGTGAAGTTCGACGTCTGACGGCACGGCGATGACCCGTCCCACTCCCGCGATGACTTCCTCGGATGCCATGACCCAGACGAGCATTTCCCGCCCTTCGCTTCCCGCTGCGGCGGCTCTGGCTGATTCGGACACCGGCCTGTTCCGGGTGCTGGCGGCCGCGCTGGGCGAGCCCCAGGCCCGCGCCGGCTTTGCGCAACTGGTCGTCGTGCCGGGGCTGCTGAAGCCCGCGGGTGAGCGTCTGGGCCGCGCCGAACTGGCGCAGGCGCTGAACATGGCGCTGTTCCTGGACGTGACCCGTCGGGTGCCGATGGCGTCGGCCTATGTCGCCGATCTGCAGCGCGACGGCCAACGGCTGGTCTTCGACCACGGTGCCCTGCGCACCGTGGCCTGGCCCAGCGGCGCCTTGCCTCCGGGCGAAGCCGCGATCACCCGGGTGCTGCGGCCGCTCGGCTTCAGCCTCGCCGCCACCTATCCGCTGACGCGGCTGAAGATGACCGGCCGTGCCTGGCGCCATGCCGACTTCCCGGAGGACATCGCGCAGTTCTTCGTCTCCGAGCTGCATCCCGAGCGCTTTTCTCCGACCTTCCAGGATGCGGTGACGCGGGTGTTGTCCAGCTCGCGCGATCCGCTGTCGCCGGCCGACCTGGCGCTGCTGGAGCAACTGTCGCGCGATGGCGATCTGCCGATCGGCGCCGCGATTGCCCTGCTGCCCAAGCTGATCGGCTGCTTCGCCCGTCAGCATGGCCGTTTCGAGGCGGACGACTATCAGCGCCTGCTGAATGAATCCGCCGAGATGGCCTGGATCGCCACCGAAGGCAATGCCTTCAACCACGCCACCGACCGGGTGAATGATCTGGAGGCAGTGGTGGCGGCGCAGCGCGCCCTGCAGCGACCGGTGAAGGACACGATCGAGACCTCGGCCACCGGGCGGGTGCGCCAGACGGCGTTCAAGGCCGCGCGGGTGATGCGGGAGTTCCTGGACCGCGGCCAGCGGGTGATGCTGGAGGTGCCGGGCAGCTTCCACGAGTTCATTCAACGTGCCCCATTGGATGAGACTGGCGCGCTCGACCTGGCCTTCGATGCCGGCAATGCCACCGGCATCTTCAAGATGACGGCGGGCGGCGCCAGCGGCGAAGGCGCGTCGGGCATCGACGCTGGCGCGGTGACCGGCCAATCGACGTCTTGCTGAGGTCCGCGTGACTGAGTTGAACGATTCCGAGTCGGTCCACGGCACATCGAACCTGTCCGCGTCGAGCGTGTCGTCGTTGGCCCATTTCATCGACCAGGTGACGATGCTGTGCGGCCCGACGCAGGTGCAGGTCGGCGACGCCATCGAGCCGCGCTTTCTTCAACCGGCGCGCTATGGCGCGGGCCGAGCCGCCGTCATGGTGCGACCCGGCTCCTCCGCCGAGGCCGCGGCCGTGCTGGCCCTGGCCTCCCGGCATGGACGACGTGTGGTGCTGCAGGGCGCGCACACCGGCCTGGTCCGCGCTGCGACGCCGATGGACGGCCAGGACGAGGTGCTGCTCAGCACCGACCGTCTGCGCGAGGTCTTCGAACTGGACCTGCTGGACCGGAGCCTGCGGGTGTCCGCCGGGTTCCGGCTGTCGGAAGTCAATGAGCGGCTGGCGGCGCAGGGGCTGTGGTTTCCGGTCGATCTGAGCGCCGATCCCAGCATTGGCGGCATGTTGGCGCACAACACCGGGGGCACCCGCATGCTGCGCTATGGCGATGTGCGGGCCAACACGTTGGGCCTGCAGGTCGCCTTGGCGGAGTCGGCGGACCCGGCGGGCCAGGTGGTGCGCTTCGGTCAGGGGCTGCAGAAGGACAACTCGGCCTTGGCATTGGGGCAGCTCTTCATCGGCTCGTCCGGCAGCTTGGGCTTGATCACCGAGGCGACGCTCAAGCTCAGCCCGCTGCCCCGGCAACGGGCGGTGGCCCTGGTGGCGCCTTCCGCGCTGGATGCGGTGTTCCCGCTGTATCAAGCGGTGATGCAGCGCTGGGGCGTTCTGGTGTCCGCCTTCGAGGGCATCAGCCGCGCGGCCCTGGAGGCTGGGCTGCATGGACAGGACCTCTCTCGCTGGTTCTCCGGCGCGCTGCCGGACTACGCGATGCTGATCGAGCTCAGCAGCGAGCTGCCCGCCGAGCAACTGGATCTTCGGGGCCTGCTGCAGGGCTGGCTGGAAGAGGCCTTCGAGAGCGGTGCGGTCAGCGACGCCGTCTTGGACGCGGATGAGGCGATCTGGGGCCTGCGTCATCGCATCAGCGAGGGCTTGCGGGCGCAGGGCAAGGTCATCGGCCTGGACCTGTCGCTGCCGCGTCGGCATTTCATGTCGTTCCGCGAGCGCGGCCAGGCCTGGTTGGCGCACTTCCCGCAATTGCGGCTGGCGGACTTCGGCCATCTGGGCGATGGGGGCCTGCACTTCAACATGGTGTGGCCGGCGTCTGCGGGCGCGCTGGAACCGGCGCAAGAGCTGACCCTGCGGCAGGGGCTGTATGCGTTGGTGGCGGAACTCGGCGGATCCATCAGTGCGGAGCACGGGGTGGGGCCGCAGTTGCAGGCGGCGTATCGGGCGCACTGGGCTCAGGTCGCGCCGGGGGTGCTGGACTGGTCGGGGCGGGTGCAATCGGTCTTCGATCCGAATCGGCGGTTGGGAAACACCGAATGGGGCGCATAAAGTTGTTGCGCGCATTCAAAACTGTGCTAAAGTCTAATTCTTCGCTGATGACTACCCGAAACGGTAATTGACAGCGAAGAAAATCCTGAAAGCCCAGGTGGCGGAATTGGTAGACGCACTAGTTTCAGGTACTAGCGGGTAACTCCGTGGAGGTTCGAGTCCTCTCCTGGGCACCAAATACGAAAAGCCGGCCTCGTGCCGACTTTTCCCTTTCTGACGCCCAGGAAGTGATGTCCAGTGGACATCACGGGAGGACTCGAAGGGTTGGGACCGCAGGTCACAACCGGGGTCGCGTGGGTGTGACCGAGTCCTCTCCTGGGCACCAAATATGAAAAGCCGGCCTCGCGCCGGCTTTTCCCTTTCTGACGCCCAGAAGTGATGTCCAGCGGACATCTCGGGGGGACTCGAAGGGTTGGGACCGCAGGTCACAACCGGGGTCGCGCGGGTGTGACCGGTCCGCGACGCCCCCGTGTCCTCAACGCAAGCTCAAGGTCGCCCCCTTCCAGTCCGCAGCCTGCCAGCGCTGGAACGCTCCCAGCATGGACGCGTCACCCGCTTGGCGCTTGGTCTCCAGGCCATCGAGCTGAACCACCTCGAAGCTGCGGCGATAGCGTCCTTCCGCCCGCGCTTCCCGCGCCACCAGCAACTCCTGACCCCCGGGCAGCCAGCCGGCGAACTCGGCATAGCCCAGCCCCGGCTGCGCCG
This sequence comes from Roseateles amylovorans, assembly GCF_025398155.2. Taxonomy (NCBI): domain Bacteria; kingdom Pseudomonadati; phylum Pseudomonadota; class Betaproteobacteria; order Burkholderiales; family Sphaerotilaceae; genus Roseateles; species Roseateles amylovorans. The sequence continues at coordinate 5,783,166 of NZ_CP104562.2, read as the reverse complement.
CCACCGGCGGGAGAACCGAGAACCGCCATCCCTGCGCCGACTTGCGCAGCACCCAGAGCTCACGCCAGCCATCCGCCGGCACCGAGGCGATCGCCACCGCATTGCCTTCGCGATTGATCCGCGCCGAGGCCCCCATCACCAGCCCCCAGGCGCAATGACGCAGCAGCGCCTCCCGACCGCCCACCGCCGTCAAGGTGAGGCAGGTCTCGCCCGGTTGCCCGGGCTGAAGCGACAAGCGCAGCGAGCCCAGGGTCTGGTCCGACAGACCGACGCCACCCATCGCCAACCAGCGCATCGCGTTGCCGCGCATGGCGGCTTCGTTGAAGGCCGCCTGGTCATCCTCCGCCAGGTCCACCGACACGATGCGGGCAAACTGCTCCAGCGCTTTCCTGGCCGCCACGGCGCCGCTGTCGCTCGCCCCGTTCCCCGAAGCAGATCCCGAGACTGTGCCCATCGCTGAATTCGCACCTGTGCCCGCCACTGTGTTGCTGGCGGCACCTGTCCCACGGGACGCACCCATCGACGCGCCCGCGCGGCGCGCCTGCTGATAGGCCAGGCTGCTCCAGACACTGGCTTGCCGCATCAGCACGCGGTTGCGCCAGTGGGTGGGCAGCGGCGGCAGGTCGACCTTGTCCAGCACATCGGCACGCCATTGATCGAACTGCTCGCGTTGAGGCGGCGTGAGGGCCGGATCCACGCAATCGGACCGGGTGAGCGCCAGCGCGGCGCGGGCCTTCTGCTCGCCCGACGCGGCCGGCATGCCCAGCAGTCGGCGGAAGGCGTCGCCCTCATAGCAGAGCTGCATCGCGCCGGCGTCACGGGCCAGGGTGCGGAAGCGAACGCCATAACGCGCGGCCACCTCCAGTTGCGCGGCCAGTTGGGCCTCGGCCGCCGTGGAACCTCCATCCGGACGCGGTTGGGTCCGTGACGCCCGATCGGCCAGACGCTCGGCCGACTGCCCCATCGCCTCCAGCGCCTCGGCGCCGCCCCCACCATTCATCTGTTCGACCGAGGCCGCCTGCACATAGGCGGCGGCCAAGCCCAGGCCGAGCGACTCCGCACCGGGCTGCTGGCGCACCAGCCGCAGCGCCGCCAGCAGCGCCGCGGGTTCCGCGGCTGCGCCGTCCAGCGGCAACAGCTGGCTCTTGCGGACGAAGCCGCCACGCTCGCGGCGGTAGTCGTAGACCTGGAAGTGGTCCAGCCGCTCGCCGCGAATCTCCAGCGCCTCGCCGCGCCAGAGCTGCGCCTGAACCGGGGCCGAGTCCTTGGCCGCCGCACGCAGGGCGACAGCATCCTGCACCACCAGGGCGGTGGCCGCCTGAGCCGGTCCGCACAGCATCAGCAGCACGGCGCTGCCAAGAGCCACCGCGGTGGTGAGCCACAGCGAGGGCAGTTCACGCAGCGACAGCGTCGTCAGAGTGCGCATGGCTTACTCCTGCTCCTGTTGCGTCGCGGTGGCGGCCGGTGTGGCGTTCCCGGCAGCCGGAGCGCCGGTACCCAGCAAGGTCTTGCCGATGAAGCCGCCATCCGACGGCGGCGGCGCGATGATCACCTGCACCTTGTCCGACAGCTTGTCCGCCATCGCCTTCTGGATCAGCAGCGGATGGCGGCTCAGCAGCGCGCCCTCGGCCGCCATCTGGTCCACGGCCACCTTGCCGATGCGGGTCTGGCGATAGGCCTCGGCATCGGCCAGCTTCTCGCGGGCCTTGGCTTCGCCGTCCGCCTCGATCGTGCGGGCCTGGGCGCTGCCTTCGGCCATGCGGATGCGGGAGACCCGATCCGCCTCCGCTTCCAGTTGGCGCTGCTCGACCTGGCGCTGCTTGAAGGGCAGCACATGCTTCATGGCTTCTTCCTGTCCACGCGCGGCGATGATCTGCTCCCGCGCGGCGGCTTCAGCAGCGGTCTCGCGGCGCACCTTGTCGGCGGCGGCGGTGAGTTCGGTCTGCTTCACCTTCTTCTCTTCCAGCTCCAGCGTGTAGCGCATCTTTTCGCTGGCCAGTCCCTCGGCCAGCAGCTGTTCCAGGCCTTGGCGATATTCCGCCGGCAGGTCCACATTGCCGATCTCCACGCTGCGCAGCACGATGCCGTCGGCCGCCAGCTTGCGGCGCAGCTCGGTTTCCAGCGTCTGCTGGATGGCGCCGCGCTGGGTGGAGAACACCTCGCGCACCGTGTGGGTCGCGATCTGGCGATAGATGAGTCCCTGCAGCGCGGGCGCGATGAGATCGTTCTCCACGTCGTCGGGCAGGTTGGTGGCCAGTTGCGTCAGTCGGCTGGTGTCCACCCCCCAGCGCACCGTCAGGTCCAGGCCCAGTGACAGGCCTTCCAGCGATTGCAGGGGCGCTTCACCATCGGCCCGGGCGAAGCGGGTCGGGTGATAGCTGCGGTCGCGCAGCGGCAGGTCCCGCACGCTGTGCAGGCCGGGAATCACCAGCAGCGAGCCGCTGCGCGCTTCGGTGACGCCGCCGGTCAGTTGATTGCTGCGCAGGCTCACATCGCCGCGCGGCACTTCATGCACCGGCGGATGCATCACCAGCAGCGCCACTGCGCCCGCCACGGCGGTCAGGCCCAGCAGCCAGGGCAGGGCGCGCACCGCGCCGCGACCGGCACCGCGCAGGGCGGCACCGGCGGCCTCGGTGGCGGCGGGTGATGGCGACAGCAGGGCCCGAATCCGGGCGGCGGCATGGCGCAGGGCGTTCAGGCGGGAGTGGGTGCGTTCATTCATGGGGTCCTCCGGGTGGTCCGGTCCTCTTGGGGTGGTCGATGGATGAATCGTCGATCCACACCCCCGGAAGCCTCAATGCGTGCGCCGGCGCTTGTGTTCACGGCCCGGAAGAAACCTTCACAGCGGCGGGCCGGACCGCTGCCGATAATCCGACGCCATGGTCACCTCTCCCAACAAGGTCGCCGTCATCGAAGATGACCGCCCCACCAGCGAGCAGCTTGCCGGCTGGATCCGCGCCGCACGGCCTGAACTGCAGGTCGATCAATGGTTCGACCGGGACGCGGCCGAAGCCGCGCTGGCCCGCGAGCACTACGAGATGGTGGTGCTGGACATCGAGCTGGGCCGCGAGCGCCATGCGGGCGTGGCCCTGATCAATGCGATCAACAAGCTCAAGGCCGGCACCCCGGTGTTGGTGGTCTCGGCGATGCCGGCGGCGGTGTACCGCGGGATCATGAAGGCGCTCGACGCCTGGGACTATCTGCAAAAGACCAGCTTCGACGAGGCCGAGTTCATCGACACCTTCCTCGACATCCTGCGCGCCGCCCGCGCCCGACAGGCGCCGGCCGCCGCCGATCCGGCGCCGGAGGCGCTGCAGCTCGATCCGCTGTGGCAGCGCAGCCCGATGTGGCGGGGCCAGCGCATCAACCTGCCGCTGACCGCGCAGCGCATCCTGGCCACGCTCTACCAACGCGCGCCTCAAGTGGTCTCGTATGAAGAGCTTTACGACGTGGTCAAGAGCGGTCGCACCCGGGACAACGTCCGCAAGCATGTCTCGACCTTGCGCGAGGCGCTCAAGGAGGTGGATCCGTCCTTCGACGCCATCGAGAACGTGCCGATGCGCGGCTTCCGCTGGGCGGGACCGCGGTGAAGCTGGGGCCGGTGGAGCTGCCCGCCCTGGCCGTGCCGCGGCTGGGCCTGGCGGCGTTCCGGCGTCGGCTGGTGGTGCATCTGGCCTTCGTCCTGCTCGCGGTGGCGACGGTGGGGCTGGTGCTCACCGTGCTGATCGACCAGAAGCAGCGTGCCTACCAGCGGTATGCGCAAGGCTTCCGCCAATCCCTGTCGGAGATCGTGCTGCAGCTGCGGCATCCCAGCGGTCAGCTCGCGCTGCTCAATCCGACGATGAACACCGGCGACCCGGACGGCCAGACGCCGGTGCTGCTGCCGTTCTCCGCCATCGACTTCGATGATCAGGGCAAGGCGCAGCGCGCCGTCGAGATGGCCGGCTGCGGTCTGCGCTGGCCGGACGGCGCCAGCCTGTGCGTGGCCGTGGGCGCGAATGCCTATGCGGGCGGCTTCATCTATGTGGTGGGCAGCCTGGACAGCGGCCCGCTGCGCGGCCGGGAGCGCGGCGGCCTGGACCTGACCCAGGTGCATCGCGCTCGGGTCACGCTCAAGCTCCGGGGCGAGACCCAGACCTGGATCGCGCCGTTCGAGGCGATGGCGACCGGCGCTGCCGCGTCGTCCTCCGAAGGCATCGGCGCTCAGCGTGGGCGGCTGACCGGCTTCATCGAGACCGGCCCGGTGCTGGATCGCCAGGCGCGGCCGATACGTGATTTCCGCGGCTGGCTCTGGCGCGAAGGCGCCTGCACCGAGCTGGCCGGCGGCGTGGGCGGCGCCGGTCCGGCGGTGGTCTCCAGCCTGCCGGTGCCCGACTGCATCCGCCGCAGTTTCTATTCCATTCGGTTGCCGGTGGAAGCGTATCGGGCGGCGCTCTTCGAGAAGCGCCTGCCCGTCTGGCCGCCGGCAGACATGGACCAGACGCGGGTCCGGGTCGAACTGCTGGGCCCGTCGGCGCCCGCAGAGGGCGAGTCGCCGCAGGCCGCCGCGCCGGTGCTGTTCGACAGCGCACGCCCGGGCGCTTCATTGGCTCAGTCGCTGGATCGTCTTGGTGCCGGCCTGCAGCCCGGTGAGACGCTGCGCATCCTGAAGCTGGCGCCGCCATCCTATGTCTCCCGCTTGCCGACGCCGCCGCAAACCCTGGCCGAGCGCCGCGGCCCGGAGCTGCAAGAGCAGGCCTTGCCGTGGTTGATTCACCTGATCCGCCGCCTGCCGGTGGAAGGAATTTCGGCGAGCGACGGCCGCTGGCTGGAAGCGAGCGACGAGGTCGCCACCCCCAGCGGGCGCTATCGGCTGGCGCTGCGGGGCGATCTGCGCAGCCTGGACCGGCAACTCGCGCTCGAGGCCCGTCCGCTGGCTTGGCTGGCGGCGGCGATGCTCGCGGCGGTCGCCGCCGCGTGGCTGCTGGTGGAACTGGGGTTGATCCGTCGCATCGCGGTGCTGACCAAGCGGGCGGCGGCGGTCTCCTACAACATGCAGGACGCTCGCGCCGACCAGCGGCTTGGCGATCTGGAGGTGGCGGATCTGCGGGGCAGCGACGAGCTGGGCATCCTTGCCGGCAGCCTGGCCGATCTGCTGCGCCGGGTGAAGGACGGGCTGCGTCGGGAGCACCTGCTGGCCGAGCGTGAGCGCGACATGTGGCATGCGGTGGGGCACGAGATCATGTCGCCGCTGCAGTCGCTGATGTGGCTGCATGCGGCGGCGGACGATCCCAGCCATCGCTATGTGCAGCGCATGCAGCAGGCGGTGAAGGTGCTGTACGGCAGTGCGCCGCCCAGCGAGGCGCTGGCTGCGGCCGATCTGCAGGCCGGCTCGCTGGACCTGTTCGACTTCTGCAGGGATGTGGCCGCCAATGCGCACTATGCCGGCATTGACGAGGTCCGCTTTCACAGCGAGCTGCCCGCCCCGCAGCGGGTCCATGCCGATGCCTATGCGCTGGAGGACGCGGTGACCCATGTGCTGCGCAATGCCGATCGGCATCGGGTGGCGGGCACGCCGATCGAGATGTCGCTGCAGGCGGGCGAGCCCGGCATGGTCCTGCTGCGCATCCGCAATCAGGGGCCGACCATCGATCCGGCGCTGCTGGACAAGATCTTCGAATATGGCGTCTCCGGGGTGACCGGGACGGGCGGCGCTTCTGGCGTTGCTGGTGGGGCGGATCACCCAGATCACACGGATGCCGCAGCGCAAGTGTCGGGCACCGATCCGTCGATGTCACCCGCGCAGGGCGAGCATCGCGGCCAGGGCCTGTTCGTGGCCAAGACATATCTAGCGAAGATGGACGGCGCCATCCGGGCACTCAATCTGCCGGATGGGGTGGTGTTCGAGATGAGCCTGCGCCGCGTCGCGGGCTGAGACAGGAGGTCATCATGCCCATGAATCCCCATTACGCCCTGACCGAACCGCTGCGTGAGGCGGTGGACACGCTCTCCCAGGAGGGCCCGGTGCTGCTGGAATTCGGCGCCCCGTGGTGTCCGCACTGCATCAGCGCGCAGACCCTGCTGGAGCAGGCCTTCGAGGGGGGCCATCCAAATCTGCGTCACATCAAGGTCGAGGACGGCAAGGGCCAGGCGCTGGGCCGATCGTTCAAGGTCAAGCTCTGGCCGACGCTGATCTTCCTGCGCGACGGCCAGGAGGTCGAGCGGCTGGTCAGGCCCACCGAAGGCGGGGATATCCGCCGCGCGCTGTCGCGGATCGACCCGGCTTGACCCACAATTCGGCCCATGACTCAAGCTGCCCATGTGCTGCTGCCCCAGGACGGTCCGGCGGACCTGATGTTCGTGCTGTTGCACGGCGCGGGGGCCAGCGGCGAACAGATGCGCCCCCTGGCGGAAGCGCTGCATCGCCAATATCCGCGCGCCGCCCTGGTGCTGCCCGATGCCTTCGAGCCCTTCGATGCCGTGCCTGGCGGCGGGGCGGGATTCCAGTGGTTCTCCGAACAGGGCGACGACGCCCAGCGTGCCGAGCGCTTGAGCGCCACCGTGCCCGCACTCGTCGCGTTGGTGCGCGCCTGGGCCGATCGGCTGGAACTGCCGTGGGAGCGCGTCGCGCTGGGCGGCTTCTCTCAGGGCGCGATCCTGGCGTTGGAAGCGCTGCAGCAGGAACCGAAATTCGCCGGCCGGGTGCTGGCCTTCGGCGGTGCCTTCGCCTACTGGCCGCAGCAGGCGCCGGAAGATGTCTGCATCCACCTGCTGCACGGCAAGGAGGATCAGGAACTGCCCTATCCGCCGCTGCTGAAGGCGGCGCAGGAACTGGTGTCGCTGGGCGCGGACATCACCGCCGATGTGCTGCCCAATGTCGGCCATGAGCTCCATCCGCAACTGATCGAACGGGCGATGGAGCAACTGCGCACCTTCATTCCCGCCAAGCTGTGGCGGGAGGCGGTCGTCGCCGCGGCCGAACAGGAAGCGTCCGAGCCGAAGCACTGAAGGCTGAAGGCAGAGGGCAGCGGGCAGCGGGCAGAGGGCACGAGGCGTCGGCACGCCGCGTCCCGCTGTGCCGTACTTTCTATGCTTTGCCGCGCGGTGTGGCCGATGCGGCGTTGTGGCGCTTCGGCGCTTCGTGTGTTCTGCTCGTTCTGCGCGTTCCGGCAGGGCGGTCGTTGGTTCCGCCCCGCCTCTCTCTCCAGCTCAATCCAGCGTGATCTCCGAGCGCACGGTGCCGGCGCGGTCGGCGGTGGCGATGAGGCTGATCCGCGTGCCCTTCGGCGCCCGCACCACCCATTCACCGACAGCGCGGTCACCGGTGATGTCACGCTCCGGCAGGAAGGCCAGTTGCGACTGCTTGGGCGCATGGCCCTCGAGCTGCGGACCTTCCATGCGCGGCTTGCCGCTCAGCAGGCTGACGGCGGGCTCCTGCGGGATCAGGATCTCGAAGATCACGCCGCGCACCTGCTTGCGGGCGAGGGCTTGCTTGGTGACATAGGCGGGCAGCCAACCGCTGTTGGCCACGGCCATGCGCACCCGCCAGGTGTCGGAGCCCAGCGCCCGGACCTCGGTGCGCAGCAGCTCGAGCTTGGGCAGGCTCAGCGCGATCTGGTTCAGCCAGGCCGGGAAGCGGGCGGCTTCGCGTTCGCGCAGATGCGGCGGCGGATTGCGCCAGAAGTTCATCTTGTCCCAGCCACCGATCTCGACCGCGCCGAGCTGCGGATGCTGGAACGGCCGCCAGTCGACATGGGCCTGGCCACCGCAGTGCTCGTCGCTCCACTTGAGCAGCTTCAGGTCGTCCTCCACCGGATGCTGGCGGAACCAGTCGATCCATTTGTAGCCGGTGATGCCGGCTTCCTTGTTGGGCGACCAGAGTTCCACCACCCAGAACAGCGCGCCCAGGTGTTCATAGACCCAGTCCTGGGTGCCGGTGATGACCTCCTTGGGGTGGTACTTGAACTCGTGCCAGATGCTGACCGCGGGATAGCCGGTGTGCTTCTCGCCCAGCGCGGAGAAGCGCTGGAAGGCCCACAAGTCTTCCGGCGCCATGTCGTCGTCGCTGCGGGTGCCGCAGGGGCGCAGGATCACGCCGCTGTGGGTGTGGAAGCTGATGGCGGCGCCGATGTTGGGATGGCCGACCATGAAGTCCACCATTGCGCGCACCTCGGGTTCGCTGGTGGGATAGGGACCGGCGCCGAGCTGTTCGAACTCCTGGCGCCATCCGGCGGGGAAGTTGCGGTTCAGGTCCAGGCCCTCGCTGTCCTTGTTGACCTTGATCGTCAGGCCGTCGTGGTTGAGCACGAAGCCTTCGGGCATCAGGCGGAAGTAGTCGCCGCCGAATTCGCCGGGCTCGCGGGCCACCATCAGGCGGGGATCGTCCGGATGCTGCTTGTAGCCGCCATGCGGATCGGGCAGGCGCATCTGCAGGATGCGGCCATCGCCGTCGATGTCTTCCACGGTGAGGCCGTCCACCGGTTCCTCATCGAACGGATAGGGGCGGGTGGAGGAGCGGATGTGGCGGGGGCGGTCCGCCAGCGCGAGCTCGGCGCCGTCCGGATTCAGGCGCGGGACCATGTAGATCACGCGGGTGTCCAGCAGATGGGTCACCTGGGCATCGGTGCCATGCTTGGACACCAGCTCGTGCAGGTAGTAGAGGCAGGTGGTGCAGGCGGTGAGCTCGGCGGCGTGGATGTTGCCGTCGACCCAGAACGCGGGCTTGTCCACATCCGCGCCGGTGGCGGTGTTGGTCAGGATCACCGCCCAGATGTCCCGGCCTTCGAAGCTCTTGCCGATGGACCGCACCGACACCAGGTTCGGGCAGGCCTCGGCGTAGGCGAAGAGCAGTTGGGTCAGGGCGTCGTAACGGGGGAACTCGTCGAAGCGCGGGGTGGGCAGCGGCTGGGTCGGCATGGTCGGCCTGGGTCGGTGACGGTGCGCCGATTGTGCCGAGGCGCCAAGCCGCACGGTCTCCGTTGAAACGCGTGGATGGTCGTGTCCGAGCCTTGTTCAGATCCGGGTCGGGAGGGGCGATGCCGGGCAGAGCCCGACGATGCGCTGGTTATCATCCGACGGCTTCTGTGGGCGTCCCGATCTCCTTCGCTGATTGCGCCTCAAGTACTCCTGAATTCCACAGGTCAACGCCATGTTCGCACTGACTCTTCAATCGTTGCACCTCTCCAATTACCGGTGCTTTGAGTCGCTCACCGTGTCCTTCCACCCCAAGCTGACGGTGCTCGCCGCCTCGAACGGTGCGGGCAAGACATCCGTCCTGGATGCGGTTGCGGTCGCCTTGGGGCCGTTTGTCGGCGCCTTTGACGAAGCGGTTGGCCGGCATTTCGAGCCGGACGATATTCGTCTGACGCGGGTGCGGGAGACCGCGAGCAACGAAATGGAGTCCGCGCCGGGCGGTGTGGTGCTCGAGGCCACGGGCATCGTGCCTGAATCGCCGTCCGACTTGCGCCCGAACGTGGCGACCTGGCTGCGGTCCCTCTCCAGCCCGGTGGGGGCCAAGACGACGATTCGGCATGCGAAGTCGCTCATTGACTACGGCAAGCGACTGCAACACGCGGTTCGATCGCCTGAGGAGGCACAGGTGGTGCTGCCCTTGATCGCCTATTACGGAACGGGCCGGCTCTGGCAGCGCAAGAAGCTTCAAGAGAATCGGCTCTCTCGGACATCGCGCACGATCGGCTACACCGACTGCCTTGATCCGGCGTCCAGCTACAAGTCCTTCGTCGAGTGGTTCAAGTACTGGAACTTCAATGCGAAGAATTCGCGCATCGAAGCGCTGGAGCGCAACCGGACGCCCACGGGAACGGAGTTCGACGCCTACATCCAGTCGGTGTCCGATGCGGTCAATGCCTGCCTGGCGCCGAGCGGTTGGCGGAACATCAGCTACTCGTTTTCCAGGGAAACCATGGTTGCGGAACATGCACACCACGGTGAATTGCCGGTGGACCTGTTGAGTGACGGCATTCGAAACATGATCGGCATGGTGGCGGACATGGCGTTCCGGGCCACCAAGCTGAATCCGCACCTGGGGAGTCTGGCCGCGCAGGAAACCCCCGGCATTGTGTTGATCGATGAGGTCGACATGCACCTGCATCCGGAATGGCAACAGGTCGTTCTGGCTTCGCTGCGCAACGCGTTCCCTCAGGTGCAGTTCATCGTGACCACACACAGTCCGCAGGTGCTCAGCACGGTGTCGCGTGAATCCGTGCGAATGTTGGGTACCGATGGGGCCGGTCGTCCCACGATCGCTGAGCCACTCGCCAATCCCTACGGTGCGCCCAGCCACACCGTCCTGCAACGCGTCATGATGGTGGATCCCCAGCCGCCCATCGATGAGCTCGCCGAACTCAAGGAACTGACCAGACTGGTCGACCAGGGCCGTTACGAGTCCGGCCGGGCCGGTGAGCTGATGACCCGCCTGGTGAGCCGATTGGGCGGCCACCATGAGCAGATCCAGCGCCTTCAGCGCAGCATCAACCGTCAACGAGCCTTGGCGGCGCAGATGCCATCCCCTCCGACCGCGGAAGGTGCACCATGAGGCATGTGACGAAGGCGCCCTGCACCCATCCTCGGCTTCTGGCAGCGCATGCGAATCCACCCTCGGATGCCGAAAGTGCGTCTCGCCGATGGCGAAATCTCGGTGAAAAGGACCGATTGCTCAATGGTTCGCTCAAGCCTGAGCAGCATCACCTGTGCTGCTACAGCGAAGCCGACGCGGAAGCGTTGCAGCTGGGCTTCCATATCGAGCATGTGGCCAACAAGAGTCAGCACCCAGAGCGCACCTTCGACTACAACAACCTCTTGGCCAGCGCGTTCAATGATGCCGAAGGACTGGCCACCGCCGCCAGTCGCGGCGTGGCGGTCTTCGGCGGGCATGCGTCGGGGAAACAGGGCAAGCCGCATCCGGTCAACATGGCGTTGTTCGTGTCGCCGTTGCAGCGCGATTGCGCGAGGTTCTTCGCTTATCTGTCGTCCGGGGAGGTGGAGCCGCACCTTGATCTTGATCCGGCGGACAAGGCGCGCGCCCGCTACACCATCGACCTCCTGAACCTGAACAGTCCCTATCTGATCGGGCTCAGGCAGCAATGGTGGGATGAGCTGGACGCAGCCTATCAAGACAATCTGTCCCGACAATGGGATCTGGATCACCTCGCGGCGGTGGACCTGACGCCGCGGGGCGATCGGCTCAGTCCGTTTTTCAGCCTGACGCGCCAGTTCTACGGCGGATTGGCCGAACGGGTGATTCGAACCCGAGCGCCTCAGCTGATCTAGGGAAGCTCGGCCTCACTGCCCCTTGAACAACCCCTGAAACTGCCTCGACACCGGCAGCTTCTCCTCCGAGCCCTTCAGGCTGAGCTGCATGGTGTTCTCATCCACCCGCGTGGCGCTGGCGACGAAGCGGCTGTTGACCACCACCGACCGGTGGACCTGCCAGAAGATCTGCGCATCCAGCTCGGTGAGCAATTCCTTGAGCGCGGTCCGGATCCAGGCCTCGCCGTCGCGGTGGACGACGCGGGTGTAGCGGCTGTCGCTCTGGAAGAAGAGGATGTCCTCCGGCGGAATCAGCTGGATCTCGCGGCCCTGGCTGGCCTGGATCGGGCGCATGGTGGGCCGATGTGCCGGCAGCAGTTGCCGCAGCAGCTCCAAGGTCGCCGTTGGCAGCGACGCGGCTGCGGATGCGGTGGGCGCTGCGTCTGTGGCGTCGGCAGCCTCCGCCACCTGGGCCTGGCGCTGACGGATCCGCTGCAGGCATTGCTGCAGCCGTGCGTCCTCGACCGGCTTGAGCACGTAGTCGACCACGCCGGCATCGAAGGCCGATAGCGCATGGTCGCCGTAGGCCGTCACGAACACCACCTGCGGGGGCTCGGCCAGTTGCGCCAGTCGGTGGGCGACCTCCAGGCCCGACAGGCCCGGCATCCGGATGTCCAGGAAGCACAGGGCCGGTTCTTGCGCCAGGCACTCGTCCCAGGCGTCCACCCCGTTGGCGCAGGCCGACACGATCTCCAGCTCCGGCGCCAGCCGTTGCAACGCCGCGCGCAGTTGCTCGCGAGGGCCTTCCTCGTCGTCGGCGATCAGGGTGCGAATCATCATGGCGTGGTGGGTTCGTGAGCGGGACGGGTCGGGGCGGCGTCGATGGAGGGGACCGGACCAGCGGCCGGGCGCGTGTGAGGCAGCGCAGCCGCAGCTTGATCACCGACCAATGCGCCGTGGGACGGCTGCAGCGGGAGTTCGATCCAGGCCAGGCAGCCCGGCGAGGCGCGCTCCAGGCCGAGCTGAGCCGCCGCACCGAACTGCGCCTGAAGGCGCTCGCGGGTGTTGCTCAGGCCCAGGCCGTCGTAGGCGTCGGGCGTCAGGCCCTGGCCGCTGTCCTCCACCTCCAGTCGCAGCAGGCCGCCTTCGCCCGCATTGGCGCTGGCCGTCATGCCCACGCGAATCGCCACATGGCCGCCTCGGAGACTGGGTTCGATGCCGTGGGTGATGGCGTTTTCCGCCAGCGTCAGCAGGGTGCCCGGCGGCAGGCTGGCGGCGGTGATCACGGGCTGCGTGCCGGCCTCAAGGTCCACCGACCAAGTCAGCCGCTGACCCAGTCGGGCCTGCATCACCTCCAGATAGCTGCGCACGATCTGCAGCTCCTGCTCCAGCGGCAGCCGCTCCTGGGCAAACATCGGCAGCGTGGCGCGCAGGTAGCGGGTGAGCGAGCGCAGCATCGGGCCGGCGCGCTCATCGCGGGTGTCCACCCAGTGTTGCAGCGAGGCCAGGGTGTTGAACAGGAAGTGCGGCTGGATCTGCGCCGTGGCCAGGCGCTGCGCCATCGCGATGCGCTCCTGTTGGGCGTCCAGCTCGCGCAGCCGGGATTCGATCTGCTGGGTGCGGTAGAGCGTCAGGAACCACCAGGAGGTCATCATCAGGCTCATCCCGCCGATGACGAACGGCATGCTCTCCATCACCTGGGTCTTCCATCCCAGCTTGCTCAGTGACACCTGGGTCGTGGCGATCGCCACCCCGGTGGCCAGCGACACCAAGTTGTAGCGGGTGCGCGTTGGATGGCGCCACAGCCAGCGCGCCACCAGCAGCCCGAGCATCGAGACAGCGATGACGCTGATCACCACGGCCAGGGCGCTGCCCGGCGGCAACTGGGTATAGAAGATGGCCACGATCAACACGACGTTGGTGTAGACGTAGCAATCGATCGCGGATGACCATCCGGTGCCGCCCGCCCTCGCCAGTTCGGCGGCGGTGAACACGCGTCGGGGACCGGGGAAGATCCACTGAGACCAATGGAAGCGTGGGTTGTCGGCCATGGCGCTGCGAAGTGTCATGAGCCCGAAGTCTAGGCGCCCACGGCGGCCGCCACGAGCGCCTGCGGCGAATGGCGGAAAGGCGCGACGAATGGCACCGCACAGCCGCCCGGCAGACCCGGGACGGACTCAGGCGCTGGGTGAAGTCGATCAGCAGAACGACTCGCCGCCGACAAACACCTTCAGTTGCCCCGGCTCGATGGCGCACCACGGCTCGCCCCGGGTGAGCGGTTCGGTCGCGACGATGGCGATGCGGTCTGTGTCGGTATTCCGGGCGGCCAGGTCGATGGTGAGGTCTTCATCCTGCAGCGTGACCGGCCCGAACGGCGGCTGGCGCAGCAGGTAGTGCAGTTTGGTGGAGCCGTGGGCCCACAGCGCCTGGCCGTTGGACAGCAGCATGTTGAAGGTGCCGTGCCGGTTGAGCTGCGGCAGCAGCTCCCGCAGGGTGTGGTTGAGTTCCTCGATGGCCGGCATGTCCGCATGGGCTTTGGCCAGTTCCTGCATCAGCCAACAGAAGGCCTGCTCGCTGTCGGTCTGGCCGACGGGACGAAAGGCCGCATGCAGCCGCGGCGCGAAGCCCTTGAGATCGCCGTTGTGTGCAAAGACCCAGTAACGGCCCCACAGCTCCCGCACGAACGGATGGGTGTTCTCCAGCGATACCACGCCCTGGGTCGCCTTGCGGATGTGGGCGATGACGACGTCGCTCTGGATCGGATAGCGCTTGACCATCTCCGCCAGCGGCGAGACCCGCGCGCTGTGGTGATCGACGAAATGCCGCAGTCCCCGGCCCTCGAAGAAGGCGATGCCGAAGCCGTCCTTGTGCTCATGGGCCCGGGTCGCCAGGCCGGTGAAGCTGAACATGACGTCGGTGGGGCGGCGGGCGTTCATGCCCATCAATTGACACATCGGTGGCTGCTCCGTCAGGTCATGCGTGGGGAGATCGCTTGATCAGGGGGCTGCGGCGGCCCCCGTCATTCCAGGAAGAGCCGGGTCAGGCCCTTCAGGCTGACCAGGTTGCCGGGATTGCTGGTCTCGTTGAGCACACCGCTCATCCGGGCCAGCAGCCGCGGGCTTTTCTGAGCGCGCCAGATCAGCAGGTCCGCCAGCCAGGGGAAGCGGTTGACGCGGTTGCCGCGTTCATAGAGGTCGTACTTCGGCTGGAGGCTGCGCAGCGCGGTTTCGTAGGTGGCACGGACACGGGCATCCTCGGCGCCGTGGGCCAACACCGCTTCGGCCGCGAGCAGGCCGGTCTCCATGGCCTTGCCGATGCCTTCGCCGGTGAAGGAATAGGTCGAGCCAGCCGCCTCGCCGGTGACCAGCAGGCCGGGGCGCGTCCAGCGCGCGCCCTTGAGGGTGCAGCGCAGTGGGGCGCCCTTGAGATCGCCGATCAGCTCGCCCTCGGCCATCAGGCGCTGGGCCGGCGGATAGTGGCGGACGAAGGCATCGAAGATCTCGCGCAGGTTGACGTCCTTCTTCTGGCCTTTGCCGGCCAGGTCGCGGTGGCTGTCGGTGACGCCCACGCCGATGTTGAAGCTGCCGTCCGGCGCCGGGAAGATCCAGCCATAACCCGGCTGGACCGGCTTGCACCAGACCACTTCCAAGGCCTTGATCTCGCCGACCATCGACGGCGCGCGCACATAGCCGCGCAGGGCCACGCCGCTGGGCGTGTGGCGCTCACACATGCCGGCAGCGGTGAGGGCCTTGGGCACGGCGCCGGTGGCCAGCAGGACCCAGTCGGCCTGGATCTCGCGGGATTCGCCGTTGACCGTGAGGCGGGCACCGCAGACGCGGCCCTGGGCGTCCTCCAGCGGGGCGTCGAAGCGGGCGGGGGCGATGAAGCGGGCGCCGGCTTCCTGCGCGCCGAGGTTCAGGATCTCATCCAGCACCTTGCGCGGCAGCACGGCGAGATGCCCCGGCACGTCGATGCGGCCGCCCCGTGGCCCGATGCAGCCGACATGCGCGGCGCGCTGGGCCCGCGCCATCACCCGGTCCAGCAGGCCCAGGCGCTCGAGCGCCTGATGGGCGTCGGGGATCAGGCCGTCGCCGCAGACCTTGTCGCGGCCCAGGGGTTGCTGGTCGACCATCACCACGTCCTTGCCGGCACGCGCCAGCCAGCGCGCGGCGGCGCTGCCGGCGGGGCCGGCGCCGATGATGAGGACTTGGCAGGAGACGGGCCAGGAATCGGCAGACATAGGACTTGGTTCTTCGGTTCGTGAGCCCGTCATTCTAGGGAGCGTCCATCGGCTCGCCACCACTGGAACGTCCAGACGAAAAAAAACGGGAGGGTCTCCCCTCCCGTTTGGTGCCGTTTCAGACGAGGCGCATGAAGCGCGGCGTCTCGGAACGCGTCTTAGAACGAGTAAGTGGCGCGCAGGTAGTAGGCACGGCCGGTGGCGTCGGCGTAGCGCGAATCCCAGCCACCGCCCTGGAACAGATCGTCCTGGTTGGTGTAAGGCGGTTCGCGATCGAACAGGTTGCGCACGCCCAGCACCAGCGACAGATCCTTGCGCGGCGACCAGGTGCCGTACAGATCCAGGGTGGTGTAGGACGGCACGCGGGCGTGGGTGCTCGGATTGAAGTCGGAATAGCCCGACTTGTAGCGCATGACGGCGCCTGCACCGAACTGGTCATAGCGCCAGTTGGTGGTCAGGTTGTGCTGCCAGCGGAACACCGGACCGGATTGGCCGTAGGTGCCCACGTTCTGGACCCAGTAGCCGTCCTTGAAGTTCTGGAACTCGTACTTGGCCACATACGTGCTGTTCAGACCGAAGTCGAACTGGCCCGCGCGGGTCGACAGACGGTAGGCACCGGTCAGGTCGAAACCGTTGGTGCGCACCTTGCCCAGGTTCAGCAGGGTCTGGTCGACATAACCGCACTGCGGGCCGGGGCACACCAGGCTGGACAGGGACAGCGTGTTGCCGGCGGCGAAGTGGAAGTACTTCTGCAGCTCGGGGTAGTCGTTGTAGTTGTTGAACAGCGCGAACTGCGGGATCGAGCCGATCGAGTCCTTGATGCCGACCCACCAGAAGTCCACGCCGATGCTGGCGTTGGCGATCGGTTCGACCACGATGCCCAGGGTCGCCGTCTTCGACTTCTCGGGACGCAGGTTGGGGTTGCCGGAGTTCATCACCTGGAACTGGGCTTCGCACTGCGTGCCGTTCTGGCCATCCGGGCACAGCACCGGGTTGGCGTAGCTGCCACCGGTGTTGGTGAACGAGCTGTTGCCGTACAGCTCATACAGCGTCGGTGCGCGGAAGCCGGTCGAGGCCGAACCGCGAATCAGCACTTCCTTGGTCGGCTGGAAACGGAAGCTGACCTTGGGGTTGGTGCTGCTGCCGAAGTCGTTGTACTTGTCATAGCGCAGCGAACCGGTGATGTCCAGGGACTTCAGGACCGGCACGTTCAGCTCGCCATACAGCGCGCTGACCTTGCGCGAGCCTTCCGAACGGAAGTCCGGATCGACGCCGGTGGAGGCCACGACTTTGGTG
Source organism: Roseateles amylovorans (assembly GCF_025398155.2). Classification (NCBI taxonomy): domain Bacteria; kingdom Pseudomonadati; phylum Pseudomonadota; class Betaproteobacteria; order Burkholderiales; family Sphaerotilaceae; genus Roseateles; species Roseateles amylovorans. The sequence continues at coordinate 5,766,383 of NZ_CP104562.2, read as the reverse complement.
GCGAACTCGGAGTCGGCCGCCGATTCGAACTTCTCGTGGCGGAACTCCACACCCAGGGCGAGCTGAGCCGGACGACCGGTCTTGAGCCAGTCACCCAGGTCACGGCTGGCGTGCGCGCTCAGGTTCTTGACGGTGCCGGTGGCGTATTGCAGTCGGCCATTCAGTGCTGCGTCTTGCAGCAGCTTGCTGCCTTCTGCAGTCTGGTCGCCAAACGGGTTGATGATGCCGCGCAGCAGGCCTTCGCCGATCATGTCGCCATTCGCATAGCCGCTGATCAGGTACTGGTCCACCTTGTTGTGGTTGTACGAGGCGGCCACGGCGTAGTCCCAGCCCAGGGCGTTGCCGTCGGCGGTCAGCATCAGGCGGTTCTGCGTGTTCTTGTTCATCTGGCCGCGCGACCCGTTGGGGAAGTCGCGCCAGTAGACATACGCATAACCCGGCTGCACGTTCGTGGGGGTCGCGAAAGCGCTCGACGGGTTGTTGAACGGGCTGCCCGCCAGACCGTCGTCGAAGTTCGGGTTCAGTGCGGCATTGGTCGGGTAGTAGGCGGTACCCGGGTTGATGACGTAGCCGCCGTAAGGCACCGGCGCGATGAGGGTCGTGACCTTGTTCTGCGTGGTGAACAGTTCGGCGCCCAGCGTCAGGCTGTCATTGACCAGCAGGCTGCCCTTGAGCATGCCGGAGTAGGTCTCGGTCTTGGGCTGGAAATCGACGAACGACGCAGTGACCAGCTTGCACTCGCCACCCGAATTGATCATCTGGGTGCCCGTGCAGGCCGTGCCGGTCGGGTTGTAGAAGGTCGAGTTGTCCTGGGTGTAGTTGGCCGGCGCGGTGCTGTAGGACAGGCCGCCAGGGAGTCGGCGGTTGAAGTCGCGCTGGGTGCCGCTGATGGCGTCCTGCTTCTTGTAGCTGACGAAGCCGAAGACGTTGAAGCCCTGTTGCTGCAGGTCGCCGTAGCCGAAACCCGCGTTCAGGCTGCGGTTCTTGCCGCCGGACTTCTCGGGCGAGTCATAGCCCACCGTGATCGAGCCGCCCTGGTAGTTGGACTTGGTGATGAAGTTGATCACGCCGCCGATGGCGTCGGTGCCGTACAGCGCGGAGGCGCCGTCGCGCAGCACTTCGATCCGGTCGATGGCGGCGAACGGGATCATGTTCAGATCAGGCGCCGAACCGTCCACCGCGTTGTTCGCGATGCGTTGACCGTTCAGCAGGATCAGCGTCTTGTCGGCGCCGATGCCGCGCATGTCGGCGAACGAGGCACCGCCGCTTCCGGAACCGATGGACTGTGCCGTGTTGGACGAGGCTTGGACGGCCGTCAGGTTGGCCATGACCTGTTCGACGGAGGTGATGCCCGACTTCTTCAGGTCATCCATCTTCACCACGGTCACCGGGACGGCGGTTTCGGCATCGATGCGCTTGATGGCCGAGCCGGTCACGACCACGCGCTCCAGCTGGGTTTGTTCCGTGCTCTGGGCCAGCGCCGGGAAGGACGCGGCCGCAATGGTGGCGGCGACTGCCAGGCTCACCGCGTTCAGCTTGTACATCTACAACTCCTAGAGAGGGTTTCCGGCCCGATTCCCTGCGTCGATCCGACGGTCGGGGAGACCAAAAAAAAGGCCCCGCAGAGGTGCGAGGCGTGGCCAAAGTTTGCAGACTTTTGACACCAACGATGGGACTCGGTGCGCAATGCGTTCGGTTTGGGCTGAACATGGCTGAAAACATCAGAAAACAAGGGTTTACACCCAGGTAAATACGCGCATTCGGTCGTACGGGCGCCACATTCCTCACGCTTTACAGCTGCTTTACTCGTACGGTTAAGTCGGACATTCCGCCTGCGTGGCGGCCCATGCGGTAAGCCGCTCCACATGACTTCCGTTATCTTTTTGCAACGATTTCGGACACCCTCCGCCCCCACAGAACTTTACGTAGTTGTCTTCACAATCAAGTACTTAGCGCAGGTCGGGTCCGCTCCCCTCGGACGGCTCAGATGTCGCCTGCTCCACATGGCTGACACATGCGTCTTGACAGACCGTCCCCCTAGAGAGTTCCCGTAGAGCCTCCGAACAGGCCCCGTTTCCACAATCGCCGCACCTGTCGTTTCGATGACGCCGCCCGACCCGGGACGGCGCGGTCCAGCGAAGCGGCATCCGTGGTTTCACAGGCCTCGTCCCCGTTCGGAGAACTCATGCATCAACGTTCCAAGCTATCGATTGCCGCCCTGCTGGCGCTGGGAGGCCTTTCCGGCTTCGCCCAGGCGCAGCAGACTTCCCAAGCCCCTCAACAGATCGAACGTGTCGAGATCACCGGCTCCCGCATCCGCCAGATCGACACCGAGACCGCCCAGCCGGTCGAGAAGATCACCGCCGAGGCGATCCAGCGCAGCGGCCTGGTCTCCCTGGGCGATGTGCTCAATCAGCTCACCGCCGCCGGCTCGCCCGACTTCAGCAAGGGCTCGGTGCTGACCTCCAACCGGGAGCAGGGCGGCCAGTACATCAACCTGCGCAACCTCGGCTCCCAGCGCCTCCTGGTGCTGGTCAACGGCAAGCGCTGGACACAGTCGGTGGACGGCTATACCGACATTTCCACCATCCCCGCCGCCTTGGTGGACCACATCGACGTGCTGAAGGACGGCGCCTCCTCGATCTACGGCTCGGACGCCATCGCCGGCGTGGTCAACGTGGTGCTCAAGAAGAGCATGGACGGCGGCAAGATCAGCCTCTACTACGGCGCCAACGAGAAGGGGGACGGCCAGACCAAGGACGCCTCGGTCGCCTACGGCGTGAGCAACGAAAAGGGCTCGCTGATGTTCGCCGTCAGCGCCAACAAGACCGATCCGGTCTGGGCGAAGGACCGCGCCATCACTGCGGCCTCCTACGGCTCGGATGCCGACCGCTATCCCTATTCCTTCGGGACCAGCGCATGGGGCCGCATCCGCCAGGTCAATCCGACCACCGGCACGGCCACCGGTTTCAACCAGATGGTCAACCACACCGGGTCGTACCTGGGTGACGGCACCGGGTCGGCGTCCAACGTCTCGAGCAACTATCACGCCTACTCGTCGAGCAACTTGGACGACACCTTCAACTCCAGCAGCCAGATGATGTTCCAGGCCGCGAATGAGCAGAAGTCGATGTTCGTGAAGGGCAACCTGGAGTTGAGCCCGGTGCTGCGCTTCAACAGCACCGCGATGTTCTCGGAGCGCAAGTCCACCAGCCAGGTCGCGGGTTATCCGCTCAACAGCCTGAGCCAGCCCAACTATCCGGTCTACATCGACAAGGACAGCTACTACAACCCGTACGGCAACCAGGCTGCGGATGTGGCAGCGGGCGCCGGTCAGGACCTGTTCTTCTACCGGCGCACGATCGAAGTGCCGCGGGTGACGGTCAACAACAACCGCACCACCCATCTGGATGCCGGGCTGGAGGGGGATTTCAGCCTGCTGGGCAATCCGTGGAACTGGGACGTCGGTGTCAACTTCAGCAAGCAGGACGGCACGGTCACCAGCACCGGCAACCTGAACCTGGCGAATCTGAAGTCGGCGCTCGGCCCGTCGTTCAAGAACGCCAGTGGCGTGGTGCAGTGCGGCACGGCCGCCAATCCCATCCCGCTGACCCAGTGCGTGCCGTTCGACATCCTGGGCGGCCCGTCGGCCTCGACCCAGGCGGCGCTGGACTATGTGATGGCCAAGCTGACGTCGGAATACGGCAGCTCCACCCGCAGCGTCACGGCCAATGTCTCCGGTGAGCTGTACAAGCTGCCGGCCGGCAACATCGGCGTGGCAGCCGGCGTGGAGTACCGCACTCAAAGCGGCTTCGACCAGCCCGATGAGTTGGCCCACTCCGGGCTGTCCACCGACCTGGCGGGCAATGCCACCTACGGCAAGTACTCGGTGAAGGAGGGCTATGTCGAAGTGAATGTGCCGCTGCTCAAGAAGGTACCGCTGGCGGAACTGCTGAGCGTCAACCTGGCCTCGCGCTATTCGGACTACAGCACTTACGGCAGCACCACCAACAGCAAGGCCAGCTTCATGTGGAAGCCGGTCACCGACCTGCTGACCCGCGGCACCTTCGCGCAGGGCTTCCGTGCGCCGCCGCTGGGCAACACCTTCGGCGGCGGCCAGCAGTCCTTCGACACCTTCGTCGATCCGTGCGACACGGTCAACGGCGCGGCGAAGAACGGCGGCGACGTGCTGGCGCGATGCATCGCGTCGGGCACCAGCTCGAGCTATCGCCAACTGGTGCAATCCGGCAGCGTGGCCGCTTCCACCGGCGGGCAGAGCCTGTATCCGTTCAACGCCAGCCTGGGCAACAGCACGCTCAAGCCGGAAAACGCCAAGACCCGCACCCTGGGCCTGGTCTACAACCCGTCGTGGATGCAGGGTCTGGACCTGGGCCTGGACTGGTACCGGGTGACGGTGAAGAACGCGATCTCGTCGCTCTCGGCCAGCTATGTGCTGAACCAGTGCTATGTGCAGGGCGTGAGCGAGTTCTGCTCCGGCGTGACCCGTGATGCCAACGGCCAGGTGGCCACCCTGTCGCGCGGCTATGCCAACCTGGGCGAGCTGGAAACCTCGGGCGTGGACCTGAGCGTCAACTACCGCTTCCCGAAGACGGCCTACGGCCAGTTTGCGATCCGCACCGAAAGCAGCTTCGTCACCAAGTACCGTCAGAAGAGCACGCCGACGGCGGACTGGGTCAGCTATCTGGGTGAATACGGCTACAACCGGCTGAAGTCCAACCTGTCGTTGAACTGGGGTTATGGCCCCTGGGTGGCGACCTTCTCCAGCCGCTACTACAGCGCGGTGAAGGACAGCTGCTGGGACACCGAGGACACCTCCACCTGCACCAACCCCACCGGCAGCGCCAGCTGGGGCGAGGGTGCCGGCTACAACCGTCAGGGCGCGGTGTTCTATCACGACCTCAGCGTGGGCTACACCTTCGGCTGGAAGGGCCAGTTGCTGGTCGGCGCCAACAACGTCTTCGACAAGAAGCCGCGTGTGGTGCTGAACGCCAACTACAGCGCGGGCGGCAACTCGTCGTCGTCGTCGGTGGATCCGGATGTGCCGGTCGATCGCTACCTGTGGGTGCGGTACAACCAGCCGTTCTGAGCGTTCTGAGCGGTCAGATCGCTCCAAGCGTCCGATGACGCCGGAGCGTCCAGCCTGGATGCAGACGCCCGGATGTCGACGCTGAGGACTCTGCCGGACGGCTCATCCCCCGGACCGCCAGGTCCGACGAAAAAGGGCGCCCCGAGAGGGCGCCCTTGTCATGTCCCGGTCTGCTTCAGATCAGCGTGGCACCGGCGACCGCCACCGTGCTGACCATCGGCTCGCTGACCGACGACCGGACCGCCTCGCTCACAGGCTGTAGCGCAGGCCGATGTAATAACGCCGGCCGATCGCGTCGTAGATGGACGCGGTCTCCGCGCCGGTCACATTGCCCGGCAGACCCGAGATGATGGGCGCCGGCTTGGTGTTGAGCGCGTTGTCGATGCCCAGGTAGATCTGGGTGGACTTGCCCCACGAGTAGCTGCCTTGCAGGTCCAGGTAGTACTTCTCCTTGACCGACGCCTGGCTCTTGGTGGGGATGGTCACCCAAAGGTCTGGGTTGTTGAGGAAGGTGTCGTCCAGGTGCGACTTGCCGATGTAGGTGGTCGTCGCGCTCAGGCCGAACGGGCCGATGTTGTAGCCCAGGTTCAACAGCCAGCGGTTCTTCGGCTGGCCGATCTCGCCGTCGAAGCGGTCGATCTCGGCATCCGGCGTCGGCTTGTTGTAGGCCTTGCGCATGTAGGTGTAGGACAGGCGCGCATTCAACTGGCCGCCGGCCAACTTGGTCGCATAGGCCGCCGTCAAGTCGATGCCTTCGACGAAATCGCCACCGGTGTTGGCATTGGTCTCATTGATGAACTCGAGCGAGCCGGCGCTGTTGGCGCCCTGGTCCGTGGGGCGGCGGGTGATGTACTGGCAGTAGCTTGCATCACCGTTGTAGCACTGGGTCAGCGCGTACTGGCGTCCCGGGGTGTTGATCGCGTTCTTGACCTTGATGCGGTAGTAGTCGGTGGTGATGGACAGGTTTTTCACCAGATCGCGGGGCGTGATCACGAAGCCCAACGTCAGCGATTGGCCCTTCTCAGCCTTCAGGTTGGGGTTGCCGCTGTCGAAGCCGCTGACGCCCTGGGCATCGGCCTGGTTCAGGGTGAATTCCCCGTTGGCAGCGACGTTCGCCGCCACGCCGGGATTGGCCAGGCAGCGAGTGGCGCGCGTGCTCTGCTCGGCGGCGGTGACGCCTTGGCAGGGATCGATCAGGCCGGTCGGGAAGGTCTGGCTGGGCGCCTGAAACAGCTCGCCGATGTTGGGCGCCCGGGTGGACACCGCATAGCTGGCGCGCACGCGGAAGGTGTCGTTCACGCCCCAGTCCAGACCGCTGTTCCAGCTGGTGGTGTTGCCCACGCTGGAATAGCGTCCCTGACGGACGGCGGCGGTGGCATCCAGTGTCTTGACCGCGGGCAGGTTCTTCAGCAGCGGGAAGCGGCCTTCGAGGAACACTTCCTTCACATTGAAGCTGCCGGCGGTGTTGGGCAGGGCGTTGCCGGCATTCAGACCAGTTTGCGTCAGTGCGTCGAATTCGGTGCTGGAGGACTCACGGCGATATTCCGCACCCAGCGCCACGCCGACCGGACCGGCGGGCAGTTCGAACGGTTCGCCGCTGAGCGAAAAGCCGGCCAGCGCCTGGGTGGTCTTGGTATTGAGCGACGACGGCGCATGCAGATACGCTGCGGCACCCGGGCTGAGCGTGTTCGCGCCGAACACGTTGGCCGGCACGCAGCCCTGCGCGCGGGCGACCGGGTCGATACAGATGACCTCGGTCGTATTGCCGTTGTTGTTGGCGTCGTTGACGTCCTGCATCACGGCCAGCGCGTTGCGGAAGTTCACGACATTGACCTGACCGGTGCCGGTCTGCCCTTCCTTGGTGAAGCCGTAGCCCGCGTAGGTGTCGTAGTTCCAGTTCTTGCCGATCTCGCCCTTCACGCCGCCGATGATGCGCACCGTGTCGCGATCGGCCTTGTTGCCCCGCAGCGCGATGTCGGACATCCGGCGGGTGAAGCTGAAGTCCTTGAGGCCATCGCCGTCCCGGTCCAGGGCATTGTTGTAGATGGTGTCGGGCACCAACGGGTTGCGGACCCTGACGCCGTTGACGAAGTTCTCGGCCGGGATGAAGCCGCTGTCGAGAATGTCGGTCGATGCCAGTGCGAAAGGCTCCAGCCGGGTCTTGGTCTTGGTCGAGGCGTAGTTGCCTTCGAAGAAGACCGTGTGCTTGTCGCTCAGGTTGAACTCGCCCTTGGTCGCCAGCATCAGGCGGTCGGTCGGGATCGCAATGGTGCGGTAGGCCGAGCGGTCGTAGCCGGTGGCACCGACACCGTCGCCGTTGGGGCCGTTGGTCGAGACGGGGATCTGGTTGCCGTTCGGATCGAAAGTGAACGACCGGTTGGCGTTGAGGGTGGCGTCGCGGAAGGTGAAGGTGCCTTGCGGCGCGAAGCTCGAATAGAACGGGCGCAGCGGGGTGAAGATGTCAGCGGGTTCGCCAGTGAAGCCGGACAAGGTGTATTGGTCGACCGCAGAGAAGCTGCGATCGCGCGAATACACCGCACCCTGCTTGGACGCGGACAGGTTGAACATGAGGTTGCCGCGGTTGTCCGGGGCGTTCATGCCGAAGGTGGCGCTGAATTTCCTCTTCCTGTCGTCGCCTTCCTGGCTCTCGCCGACCTGAGCGTCCAGGATCATGCCCTGGAAGTTGCGCTTGAGGATGATGTTGACCACGCCCGCGACCGCGTCGGAGCCGTAGGTCGACGAGGCGCCGCCGGTCATCACTTCGACGCGTTCGATGAAGTCGGTGGGAATGCTGTTCAGGTCGACCGAGCTGTCACCGGGCACGCCCGACACGTACCGGCGGCCGTTCACCAGCACCAGGGTGCGGTTGGACCCGAGGTTGCGCAGGTCGATGGTGGCGACACCGGCGCTGGAGGTGGAGAAGTTGGAGTTGGTGCGGCTGATACCGGGCGTGCCAAACACCGGGTTCTTCAGCAGCAGGTCCTGCAGGTTGGCCACGCCGGAAGCGCCGATTTCCGCCGCCGTGATCACCTGGATCGGCGCCGGCGATTCGGCATTGACCGACAGGATCCGGCTGCCCGTGACCTCCACCCGTTCCAGGGTTTGCTGAGGTGCAGGGGCTTGCTGCGCCAGGACGGCGCCGGAATACACGCCGAGACACGCCAGGACGGCGGTACTGATCGAGCCACGCTTGAACATGTGAGCACTCCTCGGAAGGGATAACGATGGCACCGCCGCAGTTGCCCGTACTTGTTCTGCAATCCGTCCGAGATATGTCTGGACGGACGATTCGATCGGCTGCGACGGAAACGTTTGAGGAGTGTTTGTTAACAACTGCGACACGCGCGGGCGGGTTCCTACCAATTGAGGGTTGGTGCATCTGCCGGAATCACTGCGCAACGAGAGAAAAGGCTTGTCACGCCAGGAAAATCACGCCTCCCGGGGGCCGAAGCTAGGGTTTCCGCGACCCTGAATTGAGTGATATCCCTGGTGACTTGTCATGGTTCGAAGTGGCCCTGCGGCAACACGAGGTCACCAGGTCTGATGGCCTCCGTCAATACGTCATACATCCAGGTCAACCGGGTCGGCGGCGGCATTCATATACATGTCCGCCTCATGAATGCCTAGCTGTCAACTTTGACTGCACCAAAAGCGGACTTTTGCACCAATAGAACGCATCGAGGGGGGTTGTGAGAGAGGCGTGACAGCTGACCGGCGTTGGGCGCTAGTCGAAGCAGTTGGGAAAAATCGCACGAAAGAGGGTGCCGAATGTTGGGGAGCAACAACGTCAAGGGCGTCTACACACCACATGTGCGCGCACACACTTGTTCACCGGATGCGCAGCACGTAAACGGTGCGGAAAAAATTTCTCCCAATGAAATCAATGTGTTACCGCGTTTTTCGATGTTGGAAATGCTGCGAAACGTTTCCGTCTGCCCTCAATTTGTAGGCGCGGCTTAGATGGTTTCCCGAGGAAGTCAGGGGGGGTGCCATTCCTCACAATCGCTTCGCTCACGTCCTTTGTCGAGGTTGTGTGACGCGTCCGACCTGGATCAGTCAGCGGCCGAGCAAGCGCAGAGGTTTACCGCCCCACACGCATTTCCCCCTTCGGAGAAGTCATGCATCAACGTTCCAAGATATCCCTGGCTGCCGTTCTGGCTCTGGGCAGCCTGGCAGGCCTGGTCCACGCGCAGGAAGCCGCACAACCGCAACAGATCGAACGGGTGGAAATCACCGGTTCGCGCATCCGCCAGATCGACATCGAGACCTCGCAGCCGGTCTTCAAGATGACGCAGGAGGAAATCCAGAAGAGCGGTCTGGTGACGGTCGGCGACATTCTGAATTCGATGTCTTCGGCAGGTTCGCCTGCCTTCTCCAAGGGTTCGGTGCTGACGTCCAACCGTGAGCAGGGCGGCCAATACATCAACCTGCGCAACCTGGGCGCGCAGCGTCTGCTGGTGCTGGTCAACGGCAAGCGCTGGAGTTCCACCGTTGCCGGTTACACCGACCTGTCGACCGTGCCGTCGGCCATGATCGACCGCATTGAAGTGCTGAAGGATGGCGCTTCGTCGACCTACGGCTCCGACGCGATTGCCGGCGTGGTCAACATCATCCTGAAGAAGTCGCTGGAAGGCGGCACGTTCAGCGCTTACGTCGGCGAGAACGACAAGGGTGACGGCCGTACCGAAGACTACAGCCTGAGCTACGGCGCCGGTAACGACAAGGCGTCGCTGATGTTCGGCTTCAGCTATTCCAAGCAAGAGCCGGTGTGGGCGAAGGATCGTGAGATCACGTCCTACAGTTTTGGACCCGGTCACAAGAACTCTGGCTATGGCGCCGCTCCCTGGGGGCGCATCTGCACGGTCGCGTCGACCGGCGGTTGCGGTGGCCTGTTGGGCAGCACCAATGGCTACATGCTCAATCACACCGGTGGCCCGCTGGGTGACGGCGTGGGGCAGCCTTCGAACCTGATCGGCAGCTACCACCCCTACGCTGGGGTGGACAACGACACCTTCAATTCGTCCAGCCAGATGATGTTCCAGTCGCCGACGGAACTGAAGACGCTGTTCACCAAGGGCTCGATCGAAGTGGCGCCGGACGTGCGCCTCAACTCGACCGCGATGTACGCCAAGCGCGATTCCGAGCGCCAGATCGCCGGCTACCCGGTCACCAGCACCACGCAGCTGAAGTACCCGGTCTACATTGACGCCAACAGCTACTACAACCCGGTTCCGGGCAGCCAGCTGTACTTCGCTCGCCGCACGATCGAAGTGCCGCGTGTGACCGCCAACGCCAACCGCACGCTGCACCTGGACGCAAACCTCGAAGGTGATGTGACCATCGCCGGCATGCCCTGGACGTGGAGCACTGGCGTCAACTACAGCAACGTCAGCGGCACGACGCTGAGCACCGGCAACCTCAACCTGCTGAACCTGAAGAAGGCCCTGGGCCCTTCGTTCATGAATGCGCAGGGTGTGGTTCAGTGCGGTACCGCCGCCGTGCCGATCCCTCTGAGCGAGTGCGTGCCGTTCGACATGATGGGCGGTCCTTCGGCCTCGACGCCGCAAGCGCTGGCCTATGTGATGTCCACCGGTCAAGGTACCTACGGCTCGACGGTGAAGAGCTTCACCGCCGATGCGTCGGGTGAAATCTTCAAGCTGCCGGCAGGCAATGTCGGCGTGGCGTTCGGCGTCGAGCGTCGCGAAGTCAATGGCTTCGATCGTCCGGGTCAGTTCGAGCAATCCGGCTATTCGACCGATCTGGCGGCCAACACCACCCAAGGTCAGTACAACGTCAAGGAAGCCTACGCCGAGCTGAACATCCCCATCCTGAAGGGCATGCCTCTGGCCGAAGCGCTCTCGCTCAACTTCGCGAGCCGCTATTCGGACTACAGCAGCTTTGGTGATACCACCAACAGCAAGGCCAGCTTCGTGTGGAAGCCGATCAAGGACCTGCTGACCCGTGGTACCTATGCTCAGGGCTTCCGTGCCCCGACGCTGGGTGACACCTTCGGCGGCGGTTCGCAGTCCTACGACAGCTACCTTGACCCGTGCGATTCCTCGTTCGGTGCCGTGGCTGGCAACAATGCCACCGCCAAGGCGCAGTGCGCGGCCGCTGGCGTGTCGACCACCTTCCGTCAAAAGAACCAAGCGGGCAACAACGTGCCTTCCGGTGGCGCGCAAACGCCTTACCCGTTCAACTCGGGTGTGGGCAACGGCACGCTGACGCCTGAGGAAGCGACCACCCGGACGCTGGGCCTGGTCTACAGCCCGTCCTATCTGTCGGGTCTGACCGCGTCGCTGGACTGGTACGAAGTCAAGGTCACCAACCGCATCGCAGCGGTGAGCGCGGCCTACGTGCTGAACCAGTGCTACGTGCAAGGCGTGCAGAGCTTCTGCAACAGCATCAAGCGTGACTCCACCGGTCAGATCACGTATCTGGAGCGTGGCAACCAGAACCTGGGCGAGCTGAAGACCTCCGGTTTCGACCTGGGCCTGAACTATCGCTTCCCGGCGACGCGCTTCGGTCAGTTCTCCTTCCGCAGCGAAACCAGCTACGTCGACAGCTTCAAGATCAAGAGCTCGCCGACGGCTGCCTGGGCCAACTACACCGGTGAATGGGCCTACAACCGCATCAAGTCGAACATGGCCGTGGACTGGCGTCTGGGCGCCTGGAGCGCGACCTGGTCGGCTCGCTACCTCAGCGGCATCCGCGATCGTTGCTGGAACAACGGCCAAGCCGCTGGCGCCACGCCGGTCGAGTGCAGCAACCCCACTGGCAGCACCGCCACCGTGGGTACCGGCCTGGGCTACAACCAGCTGGGCTCGATCATGTACCACGACGTGAGCGTTGGCTTCAAGACGCCTTGGAAGGGTCAGATCCTGGTGGGCGCGAACAACGTGTTCGACAAGCAGCCGCGTGTCACCTACCTGGCCAGCAGCACCTACGGCGGTACGTCGTCCGCAGCGTCCGTCGACCCGGACATGCCGATCGACCGCTTCATGTGGGTCCGCTACAACCAAGCGTTCTGATCAACCGGCTCCGCCCGGTTGCCTGATCCCCGAGGGCCTCGGCCCTTGGCGATCGGCCAGAACCCTGAACCGCCTGTCCGGCTTGCGCCGGCAGGCGGTTTTTCTTTTGGGGCAGCGGTGACGGTCCCGGCGGGCGAGGTCAGGGCGCCCAGCCTGCTGCAGGACTGAGCCGCAGCCGCCCTCGGAGCTGATCCCTGAACGATGAGAGGGCCCATGGGAAGCAGGCCGAGCCAGACGGGCGCGCCAAGCCGCAGGCACGCGGATCTGCGTTGACCGGCCGAACGCAGGTGGCGCGCAGGTGCATCTCACCGCGAGGTGATGCCGTGTGAAATCGTGGATCAGCGATGAGGCCGCGTCATTGCAACGCGGCGAGGCCCGACCGCGAGAGACGAGAGCCCGACAGCCAAAGGCCTGCCGGATCGCTGCTGCCCGGCGAGGTGCTCGAGAGAGGATGAAGAAGCGAGGAGAGGGGCCGCAGACCGCGTGCTTCGGTCTGCGCCAACGCTACTCGTCGAACAACTGCCCGGCCTGCTTCGGCGGCGCGACCCCCAGGTGCCGATAGGCGGCCAGGGTGGCAATGCGTCCGCGCGGCGTGCGCTGCAGGAAGCCTTGCTGGATGAGATAGGGCTCGATCACGTCTTCGATCGTGCCGGGCTCTTCACCGATGGCGGCGGCCACGTTGTCCAGGCCCACCGGGCCGCCGTCGAATCGGTGCACCACGGCTTCCAGCAACTTGCGGTCCATCAGATCGAAGCCTTGGGGATCCACATCCAGCATCGCCAGCGCCTTCTCGGCGATCTGGCGGGTGATGGTGCCGTCGCCCTTGACGTCGGCATAGTCGCGCACCCGGCGCAGCAGCCGGTTGGCGATCCGTGGCGTGCCTCGGGAACGGCGGGCCACCTCGATCGCGCCCTCGGGCTCGATCGGCGCGTTCAGCAGGGCGGCCGAACGTGTGACGATGCGCTGCAACTCGGGCGCGGTATAGAACTCGAGCCGGGCGACGATGCCGAAGCGGTCGCGCAGCGGATTGGTCAGCATGCCGGCCCGGGTGGTCGCGCCGACCAGGGTGAAGGGCTGCAGATCGAGCTTGATGGAGCGGGCGGCGGGGCCCTCGCCGATCATGATGTCGATCTGATAGTCCTCCAGCGCCGGATACAGGATTTCCTCGACCACGGGCGACAGCCGATGGATCTCGTCGATGAACAGCACATCGTTGCGTTCGAGGTTGGTCAGGATGGCGGCCAAGTCCTTGGGCTTCTCCAGCACCGGGCCGCTGGTTTGACGCAGGTTCACGCCCAGTTCGGCAGCCACGATGTGGCTGAGCGTGGTCTTGCCCAGGCCGGGCGGGCCGAACAGCAGGACGTGGTCCAGCGCCTCGCCGCGCTTGCGGGCGGCGCTGATGAAGATTTCCAGCTGCTCGCGGGCCTTGACCTGACCGACGTACTCGTCGAGCAACTTCGGACGCAGCGCGCGCTCGATCGCATCCTCGTTGGGGGAGGCGGGTTGAGCGCTGATCAGTCGCGCTTGCTGGGGCGCGGGCGTGAAGTCGTCGGTCTGGATGCTCATGGCGGGGGCGAATGTGCGGGGCGTGCGGGGCGGCGCATCCCGATCATGACAGGTGCTTCATCGCGAGCTTGATGCCTTCGCTCACGCCGACGTCCGCGGGCAGCGACTTCAGGGCTGCACCGGCTTCCTTGTCGCTGTAGCCGAGCGCGACCAGCGCTTGCAGGATATCGGCATGTGCGTCGTTGGCCACCGACACGGGCAGCGACAGATCCGGGCTGAGCTTGCCCTTGAGTTCGAGCAGCAGGCGTTCGGCGGTTTTCTTGCCGATGCCGGGCACCTTCACCAGGCGGCCGGCTTCTTGTTTGGAGATGGCCTGGGCCAGATCGCCAACCGACATGCCGGACAGCAGCGACAGTGCCATCTTCGGGCCTACGCCGCTGATCTTGATCAGCAGGCGGAAGGTGTGGCGTTCCTCGGGGGTGAGGAAGCCGAACAGCACATGGGCGTCCTCGCGGATGCTCAGGTGGGTCAACAGGGTGGCGCGTTCGCCCAGGCCCGGCAGATTGAAGAAGGTGCTCATCGGCACATCGACCTCATAGCCGACGCCTTGCACATCGATGAGAACCTGCGGGGGCGATTTTTCCGCGATGACGCCGGTGAGTCTGCCGATCATGGGAACGGATTATCGGGGCGCAGGCGACTCGTGGCGCTGCCCACCGCGCGCACCACGGAACGCGCCAGCGCAACAGGTCATGTCGACGGTGTGGCGCGGGCAGAAGGCGCGCATCGATCTACGCCTGGCGACACGGCAGTCGCGGACCGATGGGCAGCCCAAAGAACTGGCCTTCCAGGAGCGCACCGCGCGACACGTCAAGCGGAGCCCATGCCCCGGCTTCGCCGAGTCATCGGGCTCGCCCCCTGAGGGGGCCGCCGCAGGCGGTAGGGGGATGGAGACTTCAGGAGCGCCGAGCGCGACATATCAAGCGGAGCCCATGCCTCGGCTTCGCCGAGTCATCGGACTCGCCCCCTGAGGGGGCCGCCGCAGGCGGTAGGGGGGGATGGAGACGTCAGGAGCGCCGAGCGCGACATATCAAGCGGAGCCCATGCCTCGGCTTCGCCGAGTCATCGGGCTCGCCCCCTGAGGGGGCCGCCGCAGGCGGGAGGGGGATGGAGACTTCAGGAGCGCCGAGCGCGACATATCAAGCGGAGCCCATGCCTCGGCTTCGCCGAGTCATCGGGCTCGCCCCCTGAGGGGGCCGCCGCAGGCGGTAGGGGGGGAGCCTAATTCCTCCCAAAGAGACCGAGCCGCTGCGCCTCGAGGGCGGCTTCGGCGCGCGAGCTCACGTTGAGCTTGCGGTAGATCTGCTTCACATAGTCCGCGATGGTGTGGCGCGACAGGCCCAGCTGCACGCCGATCTCCGGCAGCGTGAAGCCCTTGGCCACGCGCAGCAGCACTTCGGTCTCGCGGTCGGTCAGCGACACCTCATGCAGCACCGCCGCGGCCTGCGGCCGGCGCTGCGAGGTGAAATAGGCGATCACCTTGCGTGCGATCGACGGCGACAGCGGCGGTTCTCCCTGACTGATGCGCTGCAACTGCTCCACCAGCAGCTCCCGCGACTGCTCTTTCAGCAGATAACCGAAGGCACCGGCTTGCAGCGCGGGGAAGAGATGTTCGTCGTCGTCGTGGATGGTGACGATCACCGATTGCACTTCGGGCTGCTTCTCCCGCAGCGCGCTGATGACTTCCACCCCGGAGCCGTCGGGCAGGCCCAGGTCGAGCAGGGCCAGGGTGAAGCGCTGGCTGTTGACCTGCTGCAGCGCATCCTGAACCCGCGAGCACTCGGTGACCACCGCATTGGTGAACACCTGTTTGATCAGGACTTTCAGCCAGGCGCGGATTTCGGGAATGTCTTCAAGCAGCAGGATATGGTTCATACGAGGAATTCTTGCGCAAATGGAGGGCCAACGGCGGGTCTTCGCGCCCTACGCAACAGTACGGCTTAATCGCTCGACTGCCTATCCCGATCAACACAGGGAGGACCTGCAGGATGGGCATTGGGTCACGCCGCAGCGGGATTGCCTTAGCGGTGGGGTGACGGTTTTGGCGATCGGGTGTGACAGAGGGTGGGCATCGCAAGTTGGCCGCCGCCGCAGCAAGAGGCGGTCGCGGCCCTCGGTGACCGCGGCGGGAGCGATCACAAGGGGATCGTCAGCCGGATCACCGTGCCCCATCCGGGGCCGGATTCCACCAGGCATTGGCCATGCATCTGCTTGGCCCGGGACTTCATGCTGGCCATGCCGTGTCCCTTGTCCAGGCGACCTTCCAGCTCCAGCGGAATGCCCTGGCCGTTGTCCTGGATGACGACCGAGAAATAGCCGTCCTGCGCCGAGCAGGCCACCACGCAGTGCGTGGCGCCTGAGTGTTTGATGATGTTGCTCACCGCTTCCCGCAGGATGCGGGTGGTCTGGACGTAGGCGCGTGCCGGGAAGGTGTGTTCGATGTCCTCGGCGGGCGATTTCCATTCCGCCAGGATGTTGGCCTGCGCCAGGCGAGACACCACCTCGGCCCGCCAATCGCCCAGCGCGTCCAGCAGTTGCACCGGCTTGCCAGTGAGGCCCCGCACCGAGAGGCGCATTTCCTCCAGCGCCTCCCGCGCCAGGGTCGAGATGCGGTCCGATTCGCTGGTGTGGACGATGGTGAGCAGCTTGGCGCCCAGGTCGTCATGCAGGTCGGCGGCGATGCGCTTGCGCTCGCGTTCGGTCACCTGCTCCAGCTTGGCTTCGGCCACTTGATCGAAGTGGCGCTCCAGTTCGGCGATGCGCTCCTGCAGCCGCAGCTCGCCCTGCAGGACCTGCAACTCCGCATGGGTCAGCGCGCGGGCGAACGCCCGCACCCGCTGAAGGCCCAGCCCGATCAGCGTCAGCGGAGCCAGCATCTGGGCCAGCCCGCTCTGCGGCCAGACGCAGGCGGCGACCACCGCCAGCGCGCCCAGACCCATCAGGCCGCAACTGACCATGAATTCCGCGCGGGGATAGCGCTCCTCCAGCGTGGGCAGGAACATGTCCTGCCACAGGTGCCAGATATGCCAAGCCATCGCCCCCAGCAATTGCGCGCTGAGCCACCACAGCGCGGCCGTGGCCACCAGCGGTGCGGGCACCGGGAGCAGCAAGGCGAATGGCAGCACCACCGCCTGCACCAGCAGCAGCCGGTGCAGCCGGCGGTCACGGCGACGCAGTCGCCGCATCAGATAGTGGGCCGCACTCCACAACAACCAGGGCGCCAGTGTCAGGGCGAAGGCGACGGGCGCGCCGGTGGCCGGCGCCACGCCCGCCAGCAGCACCCAGCCGGGCATCAGCGCAATCAGCCAACCCAGATGCCGCTGGGCGCGCCGCTGCCAGATCAGCAGGCTCAGCGCGACCGCCAGCAGCAGCAGCATCGCGTGCAGGCCGAAGGCCACGGTGCCGATCAGCTCCGGCCAACCCGATGCGAGCAGCGCGCCGGCGGCGGTGGGCGGCAGGGCGGAGCCCGGGCCCATGGCCACGGTCTGCGCCAGCGCGGCGCTGGGCAAGCCGATCGATCCTCCGAGCAACGCCAGAGCCACGCCAATGACGTGGGGCTGGCGGTCGTGAATCGAGTCCCTCGGGCCGCGGTGCGGCTGTTGTTGTTCTGCGGTCCGGTGCATGAGGCCGATTGTGCAGGTCGGCAAGCGCCGCGACGTGTCCGCGCGCGACAATAGCGCCCTCAACCCCCCTGAATACGGAGCCTGTGCCGTCTTGAACCTGCGCCACGCTTTCACCCCCGCCGACAACCGGCGCCTGGCCCATCTGTGCGGCACGCTGGACGAGCATCTGCGCCAGATCGAGGCCGCGCTGCATGTCCGCATTGCCCATCGTGGCGAGCACTTCCAGCTGGAGGGCGACAAGCCCGCCGCGCAGCGGGCGCTGTCCCTGCTGACCCTGCTCTATGCCCGCGCCGACCGCCCCATCCCGGCCGAAAGCCTTCGGCTGGCGATCGTCGAGGCCGCCGGCGATGTCGCCGCGCCCCAGGCGGCGGCGCAGGAAGGCGGCGGCAGCGAGCTCGTGCTGCGCACCCGCCGCGCCGACCTGGCCGCGCGCACGCCCAACCAGCATCAGTACCTCCGGCAGATCCTGTCGCACGACATCAGTTTCGGACTCGGCCCGGCCGGCACCGGCAAGACCTTCCTCGCGGTGGCCTGCGCGGTGGACGCGCTGGAGCGGTCCTCGGTGCAGCGCATCATCCTGACCCGCCCCGCGGTCGAGGCGGGCGAGCGATTGGGCTTCCTGCCGGGCGACCTGGCGCAGAAGGTCGACCCTTATCTGCGGCCGCTGTATGACGCGCTCTACGACCTGATGGGTTTCGACCGCGTCACCAAGGCCTTCGACAAGGGTCAGCTCGAGATCGCGCCATTGGCCTTCATGCGAGGCCGCACGCTGAATCACGCCTTTGTCATCCTGGATGAAGCGCAGAACACCACGCCGGAACAGATGAAGATGTTCCTCACACGCATCGGCTTCGGCAGCAAGTGCGTGGTGACCGGCGACACCAGCCAGATCGACCTGCCCCGCGGGATGATGAGCGGCCTGGTGGATGCGCAGCGGGTGCTCGACGGTGTCGACGGCATTGCGATGACCCGCTTCACCCGGGCCGACGTGGTACGCCATCCGCTGGTCGCGCGGATCGTTCAGGCGTACGAGGAACGGCAGGCTCGGCAGGAGGTGGATGAGGCAAGGGCACATGCACGCGCCGCTGCGGGCGAGTCGGAGGTCGCGGCCCTTCGAGTGGTGGAGGCGGTCCCCTCGAAGGTGGGTCAGCCGACCGAAGCCGCCCCGCCTGCGCCCTCGTCGGCAGGGCGCAGCACGTCAGGGAAAGGTTCCGAGCGCGCGACCAGTCTCCAAGGATCGGGCTCGGGCCGCCAAGCTCCACGCGCCAGGTCCGTGGACGGCGCATCCGTGGCGGAGCGCCCGGTGGCGGCTGTCGCGGCCGCCAAGAAGTCTGGAGCGGCACGGACGTCGAGCAGATCGAGCGCTTCGAGCGCTTCGGGCGTGTCGGTGACTGCAGCCAAGGCGAGGAGGGTCACCGCCGCCGAACCTGCCAAGTCCGTCAGGTCCGCCAGCCGGGCAAACCGCGGCTCGGCTGCCGCGGCCAAGACGTCGACGAAGGGGACCGCAGCTTCGCGATCCTCCGCGTCGGCTCAAGCCAGCAAGGCCAGCAATACAGGCAAGGCCAGCAATACAGGCAAGGCCGGCAAGGTCGAAAAGGTCGGAAAGGTGGCCGCCGAGGTGCCGGCGACTGGCCATGCGTCAGGCCAAGCCGTGGCCAAGGCCGCCGCGAAACGATCGAGCCCATCCGTCAGCCCGGCCGCTGCGCGAAAGCGCGCCGCCGCAAGCGCCACCGCGACGCCGCCATCCGGAAACCAGAAGACAGTGGGCCAGACTACGGCGAAACAGCGGACCTCAGGTCAGAAGACAGCTTCGGTCTCTTCAACGGCCGTCCGCTCGGGCCAACGGCCCCGCCAATCGGCGGTCGGGGCGCCTGCCCGTCGCAGCAAACCTACCGCCAAGGGAGCGGCTTGATGAGCCAGCCCGATCTCACGCTTTCATTGCAATTTGCCGACCCCCGTCACAAGGCCCTGCTGCCACGCCACAAGGTGATCCGCTGGATGCGTGCCGCGCTGGAGCGGCCTGGCGAGATCACGGTGCGCATCGTGGATGCCGAGGAAGGCCGCAGCCTCAACCACGACTTCCGCCAGAAGGACTATGCGACCAACGTCCTGACCTTCGACTACAGCCATGAGCCGGTGGTCGCGGCGGACCTGGTGATCTGTGCCGAAGTGGTCGAGCGTGAGGCCCGCGAGATGGGCCTGGACCTGGTCGCTCACTACGCCCACATGCTGATCCATGGCACCTTGCATGCGCAGGGCTATGACCATGAAGAGGACGACGAAGCCGCCGCCATGGAAGCACGCGAAAGCGAGATCATGCGCGACCTCGGTTTCGGCGATCCGTATCTGCGCCACTGACGGCGCGCCCGCTCGCCGAGCTCCCGTTTCTGGGCGAGCCGCCCAGCTACTGATGCGTGCTCAGGTAGCGCTTGCGCCAGAAGAAGCCGCCCAGGCCCAGCGCAATCATCACCATCAGGGCGACGGCGATCCAGAAGCCGGTATCCCGATGAATCAGCGGCAGGGTGTCGAAGTTCATGCCGAAGATCCCGGTGATCAGGTTCAGCGGCAGGAAGATCGCGGTGAGCACGGTGAGCGTGCGCATGATGTTGTTGGCGCGCTCGCCGGTCAGCGAGAAGTGCATCTGCACCACGCTCTCCGCCGAGGACTCCAGCCGCCGCACATGGGTCAGCACCCGTTCGATGTGTTCCAGCACATCGCGTGAGCGCACCCGCAGGAGTTCGCGCTCGCGCTCGGCATGCTCATCGCCGATCGGCCATTCGCCCAGGGCGTCGATCCATTCCTGCACGGCGCTGCGCTGATCCTCGCAGGTGTCCTCCAGCTTGGACAGCGCATCCCGGGCCACCAGCACCACCGCCCAGTCGCGGAACTGGCTGTGCCGGTCCAGCAGCAGTTGCTGCAGCGTGGTCAGCTGGCGGGTGAGTAGCCGGCGCAGGTCCAGGTAGCTGTCCACCATGTGATTCACCATGCGCAGCATCAGCTCCGCTGGGCTGGTGGGCAGCCGGGCGCTGCCGCGCAGGTCGCGGCCTTCCTGCTGCGCGCCGAGCTTGGTCGCGAAATAGTCGCGCAGGGTGCATTCGCCCGGATGGACGGTGATCAGCACCCGATCGAACACCGCAAAGCCCACCGGGCTGGTGTCGATCGCCTTGAGTGCGCGATCCACCACCGCCGCGGTGCGCGGCTCATCGTCGCCCGGCGTGGTGCCGGGCAGCGCGGCCAGGCGCCGGAACACCATCAGGTCGTACAGGCTGGTGTAGTCGAAGTGCGACGGCAACTGCTGGTTCATCAGGTCCGACACATGCAGGTCGAGCAACTGGGCACCGGTCCAGCGCAGCAGCCGCTGCTGCACGGTGCCCAGGTGCAGCTCGAACTCGCGGCGCGGCAGGCCGATCCAGAGAAAGCCGTCCGCCGGCATCGATTCCGGCAACTCGGAGAGCTCCTGGTAGCGGCTCTCGCTCAGATGAAAGATGCGCATGGGCCGGCCTGCGATCAGGCGTCCTTGAGCAGGCGCGCAGCCTCGAGCGCGAAGTAGGTCAGGATGCCGTCGGCCCCGGCGCGCTTGAAGGCGAGCAGCGATTCCAGCATCACCGCGTCATGGTCGAGCCAGCCATTGGCGGCGGCGGCCTTGACCATCGCATATTCGCCGCTGACCTGGTAGGCGAAGGTGGGCACGCGGAATTCATCTTTCACGCGGCGCACGATGTCCAGGTAGGGCAGGCCGGGCTTGACCATGACCATGTCCGCGCCCTCGGCCAGGTCCAGGCCGACTTCGCGCAGCGCTTCGTCGCTGTTGCCCGGATCCATCTGGTAGGTCTTCTTGTCCGCCTTGCCGAGGTTGCTGCGCGAACCGACGGCGTCGCGGAACGGGCCGTAGAAGGCGCTGGCGTACTTGGCGCTGTAGGCCATGATGCGGGTGTGGATGTGCGCGCCTTCTTCCAGCGCCTGACGGATCGCGCCGATGCGGCCGTCCATCATGTCGCTCGGCGCGACGATGTCCACGCCCGCGCCGGCCTGCACCAGCGCCTGCTGGCGCAGCAGTTCGACGGTGCGGTCGTTCAGGATGTAGCCGGCCTCGTCCAGCACGCCGTCCTGGCCGTGGCTGGTGTAGGGATCGAGCGCGACATCGGTCAGCACGCCCAGTTCGGGCACCTGTTCCTTCAAGGCCCGGACGACGCGCGGCACCAGGCCGTTCGGATTGGTCGCCTCGATGCCGTCAGGGGTTTTCAGTGACGCATCGATCACCGGAAACAGCGCGATCACCGGAATGCCCAATGCGACACATTCCTTGGCCACCGGGATCAGCCGGTCCAGGCTCAGCCGGGACACGCCAGGCATGGAGGCCACCGGCTCGACGCGGTTCTCGCCCTCATGCACGAAGACCGGGAGGATCAGGTCGTTGGCATGCAGGCGATGCTCGCGGACCAGGGCGCGGGTGAAGGCGTCACGGCGCAGGCGGCGGGGACGGCTGGCGGGGAAGGGGGCGGGCAACTGCATGGTTCTTCACGTATTCCGAGAAATGCCACCGAATTAAGGGGGGCTCTGCGGCAAATGAGCTGTGGATCGAAATTCGGCAGATCTGTTAAAGTCGCTCCTGAATGATAGCCGCTCGGTTGTCATTCCCTGCTTTTCCTCCCTGAGCAGGAGCCTTAACGTGATGACAGCGATAAGGCTTTCCAACCCCGGCTGTGAAGCCGGGGTTTTTTTTCGCCGCGTCGATAATGCACGAATGCTCTGGATCAAAGCGTTTCACATCATCTTCGTGTCGGCGTGGTTCGCCGGTTTGTTCTATCTGCCGCGGATCTTCGTGAACCTGGCCATGGTGCCGGCAGACAGCCATGCGGAACGTGAGCGCCTGTTGCTCATGGGGCATCGGCTCTACCGCTTCAGCACCGGCCTGATGCTGATTGCACTCGTGTTCGGCCTGACGCTGTGGCTGCATTACGGCATCGGTCGCGGCACGGGCAATGGGTGGATGCATGCCAAGCTGGCGCTGGTGGTGGCCGCGATCGGCTATCACCATGTGTGCCGCGCCACCCTGCGCCGCTTCGAGGTGATGGCCAACCGCCGCAGCCACCGCTGGTTCCGGGTGTTCAACGAGGTCTCGGTGCTGCTGTTCGCAGCCATCGTGATCCTGGTCGTGGTCAAACCGTTCTGATCTGACGATGGAGCGGCGCAGTTCCGCCACCTGGCTGGCCCTGTGCTACGGCCTGCTGGTGGTCTATGCCAGCCTGTATCCCTTCTGGCCCTGGCGCGTGCCGCCCAGCCTGCCGTGGCCCGGCATGGTGGGGCTGCCGTGGCCGCGCTACTGGGGACGGTTTGACCTCTGGGCCAATGCGCTGGGCTACTGGCCGCTCGGCTTGCTGGCGTTCGCAGCGGTCATCCGCAGCGGGGGCCGGACCGCCGGCGCGCTGCTGCTGTCGATGGTGGGCCTGCCGCTGCTGTCGTTCTCCATGGAGACGCTGCAGTACTTCCTGCCCGGCCGGGTGCCCTCGCTGGCTGACTTCCTGCTCAACAGCGCCGGTGCCTGGATCGGGGCACTCTGCGCCTGGGGCCTGCATCGTTTCGGCGGCCTGGCCCGCTGGACCGGCTGGCGCGAGCGCTGGTTCGTGCCTCACAGCGCGGGCGCGCTGGCCTTGCTGGCGCTGTGGCCGATCGGCTTGCTGTATCCCGCGCCGGTGCCGCTCGGCCTGGGCCAGTTGCTGCCGCGATTGCGTGAGCTCGCCGGCGCGATGCTCGAGAACACACCCTGGCAGATGACCGCCGACGAGGTGCCGCTCGATCTCCCGTTGCCGCCCGGCCTGGAGGCCATCGCCATTGCGATGGGCGTGCTGGCGCCGTGCCTGCTGGCGCTGTCCGTCGCGCGGCCCGGCAAGCGCCGGCTGGCGCTGGTGGTGGGGGCGGCCGCGCTTGGCATGCTCGGCACCGCCTGGTCGACGCTGCTGAATTTCGGTCCCGATCATGTCTGGGCCTGGCTGACCCCCGCCACCGGACCCGGCCTTGGCGCGGGCGTGGCATTGGCCTTGATGGCGGCCTGGATGTCGCGACGCGCCAATGCGGCCTGGGGTCTGGTGGTGCTGACCGCGCTCATCGCGCTGGTGGCCGAAGCGCCGGCGGATCCTTATCTGTTGGAGAACCTGCAAGCCTGGGAGCAGGGGCGCTTCGTCAATCTCTATGGATTGGCCCAATGGATCGGCTGGCTCTGGCCCTTTGCCGCGTTGGCCTGGCTGCTGTACGGTGTGACCCAGAGCGATCGGCCCCGCCAGGTGTTTCACTCGGTGCAGGACGTTCTGCCTGAGGACCTGCCGGAGCGCCTCCCCAAGCCCCTGTCCGAGGGGATGCACGATGACCGAGGCACCCCGGCGGTCACCCCCGGTGACTTCCACCCAGGCATGCCGATCGCCGAGCGCGTCGAGCCGCGTGACAGATCGCACACGCCGACCGTCGGTGAAAACCCCGAACCTACAATCAAGCCATGAGCTATTACCAGCGCCACATCTTCTTCTGTCTGAACCAGCGGGAAGGGGAGAACGCCTGCGCGCAGCATGATGCGCAAGCCTCCTTCGATCACTGCAAGAAGCGCGTCAAGGCCGAAGGCCTGGCCGGCAAGGGCGGTGTCCGGGTGAACAAGGCGGGTTGCCTGGATCGCTGCGCGGGCGGGCCGGTGGCGGTGGTGTATCCGGACGCGGTCTGGTACAGCTTCGTCGACCAGAGCGACATCGACGAGATCGTCGAGCGGCACCTCAAGCACGGTGAAGTCGTGGATCGGCTGGTGCTGCCGGATGCGGTCGGCCGCTGAAGGAGCGGTGCTGCTGCTCTCCGCGGATCAGGATCGCGCTCGCCGGCATGCGGGCATGCGCACCGTGCGCTGTCAAAAGGGGAGGCCGTTCGCTGCAGAGGGCCTCGTCCACCCTGCATTGCCCGATGATGCGGGCCTGATCGTCTCGTCTACTCTGCCCAAGACTTCCCCATGAACGCACACACTGAGCGCCGGCAGATCGCCGGCCCCGTCGGCGAGATCGAATGCGCCATCGATGAGCCAGCGGTCGATGCCGGCCCGAGGCGCGGCGTGGTGGTGATCTGCCATCCGAACCCCACCCAGGGCGGGACGATGGACAACAAGGTGGTGCAGACCATCGCCCGCGGCTTCGTTCAGCTCGGCTATCGCGCGGTGCGCTTCAATTTCCGCGGCATCGGCCAGTCGCAAGGCGGTTGGGACGAAGGCCGCGGCGAAGTCGACGATGCCCTGGCCGTGGTCGAGGCCTTCCGCGATCCGGCCCTGCCGCTGGCGCTGGCGGGCTTTTCCTTCGGCGGCTTCGTGGCCTCGCAGGCCGCGCTGCGACTGGCGGAGCCGGCCGAGCGGCTGCTGCTGGTCGGCCCGGCGGCCAGCCGCTTCGGCGTGGCCACCGTGCCCGCCGACACCGTGGTCATCCACGGTGAACAAGACGATGTGGTGCCGCTGACGGCGGTGCTGGACTGGGCGCGCCCACAGGCGTTGCCGGTCATCGTGGTGCCCGGTGTCGGGCATTTCTTCCATGGGCAGTTGCCGCTGCTCAAGAACCTGGTGCTGCGCAGCTGGCATTCCGCCGGCTCGGCGCGGGCCTGAGGAACTCCTCCGAAATGAAACGACTCTTCTCCCACGTGCTGGTCCTGGGCGCGGGCCTGCTGTTGTCCGTGGCTGCGCAGGCCCAGGCGCTGCAACCGCCCGAGATCGCGGCGCGCAACTATGTCCTGCTGGATCTGACCACGCATCAGACCCTGGCCGAACGCGAGGCCGATGTGCCGCAGGATCCCGCCTCGCTGACCAAGCTGATGACCGCCTACATCGTCTTCGATGCGCTCAAGGCCAAGCGCCTGACGCTGGAGCAGACGCTGACCGTGTCCAAGCGGGCCTGGGACGAGCGCAAGGGCGATCCGTCGCTGATGTTCATCGACACCACGATGACGCCCAAGGTGGATGAGCTGCTGCGCGGCATGATCATCCAGTCGGGCAATGACGCGTCGGTGGCGCTGGCCGAGGGCGTCGGCGGCACGGTCGAGCAATTCGTGTCGATGATGAATCGCCAGGCGCAGGCCTGGGGCCTGAAGAACACCAGCTTCAAGAACGTGACCGGCATCACCGAGCCCGGACACAAGACCAGCGCCCGCGACATCGCCGTGGTCTTCGCGCATGTCATCCAGGACTTTCCTCAGTACTACGCGGATTACTACTCCAAGCGCGACTACACCTACAACAAGATCCGCCAGCCCAACCGCAACCTGCTGCTGTCCCGCGATCCGAGCGTGGACGGCGGCAAGACCGGCTTCACCGACGCGGCCGGCTATTGCCTGGCCGCCAGCGCCCAGCGCGACGTGCCCAACGGCAAGCGCCGCCTGCTGAGCGTGGTGATGGGCACCGCCTCCAAGGAAGCCCGTGCGACCGAAAGCCAGAAGCTGCTGAACTGGGGCTATGCCGCCTTCGACGCGGTGAAGCTGTTCGAACAGGGGCAGGCCATCACCACCGCCAAGGTCTGGAAGGGCACCAGCGACGAAGCCAAGCTGGGCGCCGCCGGGCCGGTGTTTGTGGCGGTGCCGCGCGGCGAGGGCAGCAAGCTCAAGACCGAGGTGCAGCGCACCGACCCGCTGGTCGCGCCGCTGGCGCTGGGCCAGCGCGTGGGCACGCTCAAGGTCACGACCGCCGGAGGTGCGGCGGTGACCGAGGTGCCACTGGTGGTGCAGCAGGAGGTGCCGCTGGCCGGCATCTTCGGCCGCGCCTGGGATGCGATGCGCCTCTGGATCAAATAAGCGCTCGCTTCGTCGACATTCCAATCCGGCATGACCTGCGGCGGCTTAGGGCCGCCGCAGGGTGATCCCCAGGGCGCGGGGCGGCGTACAGTCGGCCTGTCGCTGTGCGGGAGATGCCGATGACCAGTTCCTGGAACGACTTGCCCTGCTACCTGAACGGGCACCTGAGCCGCCTCGGCGAAGCGCAGGTGTCGGTGATGGATCGGGGCTTCCTCTTCGGTGACGGGGTCTATGAGCTGATTCCGGTCTACGGCCGGCGGCTGTTCCGGGTGAGCGACCACCTCAACCGGCTGGCCCGCAGCCTCAAGGCGCTGCGCATAGAGGATCCGTACGAGCGAGAGGCCTGGCTGGATCTCCTGCGCAGCCTGGTGCAGCATCTGCCCGATGCCGAGGACCAGTGGATCTACCTGCAGGTGACTCGGGGCGTGGCGCCCCGCAACCATGTGATGCCGCGCGACCTCGAACCCACCGTGCTGGCCTACACCTCGCCGCAGCAGGCACTGACGACCGAGCAACGGCACCAGGGCCTGGCCTGCACCACGGCTCGCGATTTCCGCTGGCAGCGCGGCGACATCAAGAGCATCTCCTTGCTGGGCAACGTGCTGGCGCGGCAGATGTCTGCCGACCAAGGCGCCGACGAGACCTTGCTGATCCGCGACGGCTTCCTGACCGAGGCCTCATCCAGCAATGTGTGGATCGTGCGGGACGGTGCGCTGTTGGCGCCTGCGCCCGGCGAGCTGCTGCTGGAGGGCGTTCGCATCGAACTGATGCGCGAGCTGTGCGAGGAACTGGACATCGCCTACAACCTGTGCCCCATAGCCGAAACCGAGCTCGCCACCGCCGACGAGATCTTGCTGACCTCCGCGACCAAGGAGGTCGTCGCCGTCACCCGGCTGGATCACGAACCGGTCGGCCACGGGTCGCTGCGCGGCAAGCCCGGCCCGGTGTATGCCCGGCTCTATGAGGGCTACCAGCGCGCCAAACTCTTGCAAAGCATCTGACCATCTCCATCTGGCTTCCATCATGACCACCGCCTTCAATGCCCCGATTCCGCCCGATCAGTCGCTGATCGAATACCCGTCACGCTTCCCGATCAAGGTGATGGGCAAGCATGTGGAGGGCTTCCCGGCGGCCATCGTCGCGGTGGCGCGTCAGTTCGACCCGACCTTCGATGAATCAACGGTCGAGCACCGGCCCAGCAGCGGCGGCAACTACCTGAGCATCACCATCACCATCACGGCCACCAGCCGCGAGCAGTTGGATGAGCTCTACCGCACGCTGACCTCGCATCCGATGGTGCGGGTGGTGTTCTGAGGCTGTCTGCGGCGGGGCGCTGAGGCGCCTCGGTGTGACCGGACACGGCCAGTCTCACGACGATCCTCGCGAGGACCCTCACGTCAGGTCCATCGCACACGACGGGCGCCTTCGGGCGCCCGTTTCGTTGTCTGCGATCTCTGCGTTCTCTGCGTTGTCTGCGCGGTCCGTCCTGGCGCGGCGTCCTTGCTGTCGGTGCTGACCGCTCGCCGCCTGGGACCTGCGTTCTGCCCGATCACACCGTGCCGGCCGCCTCCGCCAACGCGGCGTCCACAGCCTTCAGCTTGGCCGCCGCGGCGATATCGCCGTTGCGCGCCGCCGCCTCGTACCAATAGCGAGCCAGCCGGAGGTCGCGGTCCACGCCCAGCCCCGTCTCGTACATCGAGGCCATGAGGTACTGCGCACCGACATCCCCGCCGTTGGCAGCTTCGCGATACCAACGTGCGGCCTGGGTCATGTCGAGCGCCGCACCGCGTCCCAGATAGAAGGCCGTGCCCACGGCGACCTGGGCGTCCACGCTGCCATGGGCGGCCGCCTTCAAGTACCACTGCTGGGCCTGGACCAGGTCCGGCGCGCCGCCTTCCCCTTGTTCATGGAACTGGCCGAGCGTGAGTTCCGCGCGGACCAATCCGCGGGACGCGGCGCGTTCCAGCAACATGCGGGCGGTCTGCTTGTCCGGGTGCGGCACTTCGTCTCTCAGATGCATCATCGCCAGGTTGTAGTCACCCAGCGCGAGGCCTTGGCGGGACAGCAGCCGGAATTGCCGCTCTGCGCCGCGCAGGTCGCCGCGCTCGTAGGCGTTCAAGGCGGTGGCCAGCGTGACGCGCGCGATCGGTGAGGCGACCGACCCACGTGCCGCCGCCGCAGGGCCCGAGGCAGCGGCCGATGCGGTAGCGGGTGCGCGGCCCGCGGTGTCGGCTGCGGTGGCGGGGGCTGGGACACCCAGCACCGTTCCCACTGCCAGCAAGAGGGCGGCGATCGGTGGCCGCGCCCGGAGGTCGTGACCGCCGCGCCTTCGATGTGCGCGGCGACCGGCAGGGGCAGCGGCCGGGGCAAGCGCCGGGGCAAACGCCGAGGCGGAGGCAGCGTGCGACGATCCCACAGGCGACAACGTGATTTCGGACGGCATGACAGTGCTCCGGAATGTCCCGACAGCGCTCATCCTAGGCCCATCGCCGCTAGCATGCCGACATGTTGATCAAGACCTTGGGCCGTGTCGATTACGCGGCCACCCTGGAGGCCATGCGCGCCTTCACCGACCAACGCGGGCCGGACACGCCCGATGAGCTGTGGCTGTGCGAATTCGATCCGGTCTACACCCAGGGCCTGGCCGGGCAGGCGGACCATGTGCTGGACGCCGGCGGCATCCCGGTGGTGCAGACCAACCGCGGCGGCCAGGTGACCTATCACGGGCCCGGGCAGGTGGTGGCCTATCCGCTGGTCGATCTCAAACGGCTGGGGATCTTCGTCAAGGAATACGTCTTCCGCCTGGAGACGGCGGTCATCCAGACGCTGGAGAGTTTCGGCATCACCGGCCACCGAGTCGCGGGTGCGCCCGGGATTTATGTGCGGTTGGATGATCCAGGTGCGCATGCCGCCCTGACCGGGCCGACCGATCCGGCCGATCCCTTCAGGGGCCTGGGCAAGGTGGCGGCGCTGGGCATCAAGATCAGCCGGCACTGCACCTATCACGGGGTGGCGCTCAATGTGGACATGGACCTGAAGCCCTTCCAGGGCATCAATCCCTGCGGCTATGCGGGGCTGGAGACGGTGGACCTCGGTACACTCGGGGTTTTCACGCAATGGGCCATGGTGGCCCGGCGGTTCGGCGAGCGTCTCGACGCCCAACTGAGCCCCTGAGCCTGCGACGGAGCACGCCTGCGATGGCAACCGAGAACATCACTCACGAAGCAAAGAGCGCGGCGGACTACGACGCCACCGCCAAGCAGAAGGCCCAGGCCAAGACCGCACGCATCCCCATCAAGATCGTGCCGGCGGAGCAGTTGAAGAAGCCCGACTGGATTCGCGTCAAGGCGGGTTCGCCCAGCACCCGCTTCTACGAGATCAAGCAGATCCTGCGTGAGCACAAGCTGCACACCGTCTGCGAGGAAGCCTCCTGCCCCAACATCGGCGAATGCTTCGGCAAGGGCACGGCCACCTTCATGATCATGGGCGACAAGTGCACCCGGCGCTGCCCGTTCTGCGATGTGGGCCACGGCCGACCGGATCCGCTGGATGCCGAGGAGCCGCTCAACCTGGCCAAGACCATCGCCGCGCTCAAGCTGAACTACGTGGTGATCACCAGCGTGGATCGCGACGATCTGCGCGACGGCGGTGCCGGCCATTTCGCCGAGTGCATCCGCCAGGTGCGGGCGCTGAGCCCCCGCACCCAGATCGAGGTGCTGGTGCCCGATTTCCGCGGCCGCATGGACCGCGCGCTGGACATCCTCAAGGCCGCCCCGCCCGATGTGATGAACCACAACCTGGAAACCGCGCCCCGGCTCTACAAGGAAGCGCGTCCGGGCTCGGACTACCAGTTCAGCCTGAACCTGCTCAAGCGCTTCAAGGAAGCGGTGCCCGGCGTGCCGACCAAGAGCGGCATCATGGTGGGTCTGGGCGAGACGGATGAAGAGATCCTGCAGGTCATGCGCGACATGCGGGCGCATCAGATCGACATGCTGACCATCGGCCAGTACCTGGCGCCGTCCGGCCACCATCTGCCGGTCCGCCGCTACGTTCACCCCGACACCTTCAAGATGTTCGAGGAAGAGGCCTACAAGATGGGCTTCACCCACGCCGCCGTGGGCGCCATGGTGCGCAGCAGCTACCACGCCGACCAGCAGGCCCATGCCGCGCTGGAGAAGGCCGGCCACGCTGAAGGTCAGGCCACCGCCGCCATCTGACGCGGGTCGGCCACGGCACGGATCGCCGATACCGGCGATCCGGCCACCGAGAACCACCGAGAACGCCCCACCTTGCAACGGCCCTTCACGGGCCGTTGGCTTTTGTCTTTTGGCTTTTGTCTTTTGGCGGGCGCCATTCTGGATGCGGGGCATACCGAACGCCCGAGGGGTGCCCACCAACTGACGGGCTTCGTCCCTCTCGCCCATGTTCAGATCATGTTCTCTCTGGACCGCTTCAACGCCACTGCCACCCACGCCATGTTCGTCGGGGAATCAGATGGCCCCGACCCGTTCTCGGACCCTCGACCATTGCTCGACAACCTTCAGCGCTGGCTGCAGGAGCCTCAAACGCAGGATGAAGGGCGCGAAATGGCGGCCGAAATCATCGAAGCCGCTTGGCGAAAGCAAATGAAGACGTTGGGCTTGCAGTGTGTGAACGTGAGCAACTTGCCGCGCCTGCCCGGCTTCGGGCATCTGGAGGACATTTATCTCAATGGGAACACCCTTCAACATTTTCCCGATGTGGAGGCCCCTCAGCTGGTGCGTGTCTGGGTGAGCGGGGCCTGCAATCGCGGCCTCGCCCATTGCCCATTGCCGCCCTCTTGGGAGGCCCTGCGCCAGAGAGGACGCTTGCAGATTGATGGAAACAGCTACCTGCTGAGGTCGGCACGCCCAGCCCACTCACGGACAAGCGTCGAGAGCCATGTCCGTCGCGTCAACACGATCGTGCGCAACGGCAGGCCCTTGGAGTGGTGTGTGGAACAATCCATTCCCCTTCATCCGGCCCTCATTGGCCAAGTCGTCGCTGCACGGCGCAGGCCTGAACCTGCGGCCACATCGGGTCAAGGGGGCGCACAGTGACCGAGGCCGCAAGGCGCCGGCGGGAACGGCGCGCGAACGTCGCGCGAGTGGCGCGGGCTGCGGAATCAGACTCGCGTGACGGTCGGCGCCGCCGTGCGCCGGCCCCGATCACGTCGGCGGGACACGCCGCCAAGGCGGGAGGTTCGTGCCGGTGTGGTGCCTGTCCGCTGCCCGGATCTCACTGCGATCCCCCGGATCATGCCGGCGTCCATCGCCCCGCGATGTTCTTCAGCAGCATGTTCACCGCAGCGAGCTGCCGGTTGCGCACCGACAGCAACGACGCCTCGGTGGTGAGGGCGCTGTTCTGGGCAGTGGTCACTTCCAGGAAGCTGACCGTGCCTGCACGGTATTGGTCGGTCACCAGCTCGACATTCCGACGTGCAGAAACCAGCGCTTCCTGCTGCAGCTCGGCCTCGCGGGCCAGGCGGTCGGCCAGGATCAGGTTGTCCTCGACCTCCTGCAGCGCGGTGAGTACCGCCTGCCGGTAGGTCGCCGTGGCCTGGTCGGCGCTGGCCCGGGCCTGCGCGCTGGCCAGACGCCGACTGCCGCCATCGAAGATCGAGGCCGCCAGCGACGGTCCGATCGACCAGAACAGGTTGGGCGCGCTCACCAGGTTCGACAGGGTGCTGCTGCGATAGCCACCGCTGCCCGAAAGCGTGAGCGACGGAAAGAAGGCCGCATCCGTGACGCCGATCTGCGCGTAGGCGGACGCCACGCGGCGTTGGGCCGCTGCAATGTCCGGCCGGCGCTCCAACAGTTCGGACGGCAGCATCGGCGGCACGGCCGGCGCCTGCGGCAGCACGGCCTGGCGCGTGAGATCCAGGGCGGACGGCGGCAAGCCGAGCAGCACCGCGATCGCATGCGCCAACTGGGCGCGGCTGGCCTGGGTTTCCAGCAACTGCGCCTGGGCGGATCGCAACTGGGTCTGCGCCTGCAGCACATCGCTGCGGGCCGACACGCCGCCCTGGTAGCGCGCCTCGGTCAGCGCCAGCGAGCGTTCGTAGGCTTGCACGCTGCGCTCATAGAGCTGTTCCTGCGCCTCGGCGGTGCGCAGCGAGAAATAGGTCTGCGCCAGCGTGGCCTGCGCGGACAGACGAGCTGCCGCCAGATCGTCCGCGCTGGCCTGCAAGGTGGCTTGCGCGCCCTCGCTGGCCAGTCGCAGCCGGCCCCACAGATCGGCTTCCCAACTGGCATTGAGCGAGAGCGACACGCTGTTGGTCGCCCCGCGGCTGATCGAGCCGCCGCTCACATTGCCGTCCGGACTGGCGCTGCGGGTGCCGGAGAACCCGGCCGAGAGGGTCGGGAACATCACCGTTCGACTCGCGTCGACCGCCGCCCGCGCACTGGCCACCTGCGCGATCGAAGCCTTCAGATTCTCGTTGCCGATCACCAGCCGCTGCTGCAGATCATCCAGCACCGGGTCGTTGAACAAGGTCCACCACTGGTCCGGCACGGTGGCCGGCGCGGTGCCCGGCTGTGCCTTGCGCCACAGGTCGTCCTGCTTGAAGGCGGTCGGCGCGGTCACCGCCGGGGGCGGGTCCTGGCGGGTGACGGCGCAGCCGCTCAGCGCGCCGAGCAGCACGACGGCCAACGCCATGGCGGCGCTGGACCGGGACCGCAGGGGCGCGCCGGGGTCGGTGCGGCAGCCAGTCCCTGGGGCGGTCCGTGAGCCGGTGAGGGCAGCGAGGTCGGCGAGCGCGCCGGTACGCCGTGCGGGAGGCAGATCAAAACAAGAACGAGGGATCGACATGGCTCAGCCCTGCGGAGAGTTCATCGGCGAGCCGGAGGCCGCCGGCGACGCAGCGGTCGGGGCGATTCCGGTGTCCGTGGGAGACGTGGTGGCCTTGGCCTTGGCCGCATGGCGACGACGCTGCGCACGCAGCCGCAGCCGCTCCATCAGCACGAAGACCACCGGCGTGGTGTAGAGCGTCAGCAACTGGCTCAGGATCAGCCCGCCAACGATGGCGATGCCCAGCGGCTGCCGAAGCTCGGCGCCGTCACCGCTGCCCAGGGCCAGCGGCACCGCGCCGAAGATGGCGGCGAAGGTGGTCATCAGGATCGGCCGCAGCCGCAGCTTGGCGGCGCGGAAGATGGCCGCACCGGCGGTCAGTCGGGCATCGGTGCGCTGCCGGGCGATGGCGAAGTCGATCATCATGATCGCGTTCTTCTTCACGATGCCGATCAGCAGGATCACGCCGATCAACGCAATGATCGAGAACTCGGTGTTGAACATCATCAACGCCAGCAAGGCGCCCACGCCGGCCGACGGCAGTGTCGAGAGAATGGTCACCGGATGCACCAGGCTCTCATACAGCATGCCCAGCACCAGGTAGATGGCGATGATGGCTGCCCCGATCAACAGCGGCTGCGACTTCAGGGCGTCCTGGAAGGCATTGGCGGTGCCGGCAAAACTGCCGCGCACCGAGACCGGCACGCCCAGTTCCGCCATGGCGTTATGGATGGCGTCGGTGGCTTGCGACAGCGACACCCCTTCTGGCAGGTTGAAACTGATCGTCGACGCCGGTGCGCCGCCCTGGTGGTTCACCGACAACGGCGTGTTGGTCGTCTCCACCCGGGTGAAGGCCGAGAGCGGAATCTGGGTGCCGCCGCTGCCGATCACATAGAGCTTGCTCAGCGTCTGCGGCCCTTGCAGATATTCAGGCGACAGCTCCATCACCACCCGGTACTGGTTCAGCGGGTTGTAGATCACGCCCACCTGGCGTTGGCCGAAGGCATTGTTCAAGGTGGTGTCGATGGTGCTGACAGTCACGCCCAGCCGGGCAGCCGCATCACGGTCGATCACCAGCGAGGTCTGCACGCCCTTGTCCTGCTGGTCGGTGTTGACGTCGGTCAGCTCCGGCAGTTGCGACAGCGCACTGCGCACCCGCGGTTCCCAGGTGCGCAGGTCGTTGAGGTCGTCCGCCTGCAGGGTGAATTGATACTGGGCATTGGCCTGACGGCCGCCGATGCGGATGTCCTGCACCGGCACCAGGAACAGGTTGGCGCCGGGCTCGTGCGACATCTTCTCGCGCAGCCGGTTCACCACGCCGTCGGCCGAGATCCGGCGTTCGGCCAGCGGCTTGAGCGTGATGTAGAAATTGGCCGAGTTGCGCTGGCCGCCGCCGGTGTTGCCGTTGACGTTCTGCACCGCCGGGTCGGAGAGGATGATCTCCATGAAGCGGTCCACCCGCGCCTTCATCATGTCGAAGGAGCTGCCCTGATCGGCCTGCACCCCGCCGATCAGCACGCCGGTGTCCTGCTGCGGGAAGAAGGTCTTGGGGATCGCACCGTACAGATGGACATTGAGCGCCACCACCGCAACCAGCGAGGCGATCGCCACCGGCTGATGACGCAGCGTCCACATCAGCGAGCGCCGGTAGCCCCGCACCAGGCCGCGATTGAAGCGGTGGGCCTGGCGCGTGATCCAGCCCGGGCGCTGGGCGCTGCCGGGTTCGGGTTCGCGACGGGGTTTCAGCACCCGGGAGGCCATCATCGGCGTGGTCGTCAGCGACACCACCATCGACACCAGGATCGCCGACGACAGCACCACCGCGAACTCGCGAAACAGCCGTCCCACCACGCCGCCCATCAGCAGAATGGGAATGAACACCGCCACCAGCGACAGGCTGATCGACACCACGGTGAAGCCGATCTCCCGAGCGCCTCGCAAGGCGGCCTCGCGCGGCGTGGCGCCTTGTTCGATGTAGCGGGTGATGTTCTCCAGCACCACGATGGCGTCGTCCACCACGAAGCCGGTGGCCACCGTCAGCGCCATGGCCGAGAGGTTGTCCAGGCTGTAGCCGCACAAATACATGACGCCGAAGGTGCCCGCCAACGAGACCGGTACGGCCACCGCCGGCAGCAGCGTGGCGCGCCAGCTGCGCAGGAACAGCAGCACCACCAGGATCACCAGCCCGACAGCGATCGCCATCGCCCGCTCCACTTCCTCCAGCGAGGCGCGGATGGTGGGCGTGCGGTCGCTGATGACCTTGAGCTCGATCGCAGGCGGCACCGACGCCTGCAGCCGCGGCAACAGCTCACGGATGCGCCCCACCGTCTCGATGATGTTGGCGCCGGGCTCTTTCTGGATGAACAGCAGGATCGCCGGCTGACCGTTCGATGCCCCGTAGTTGCGCACATCCTGGACCGAGTCCACCACCTGGGCCACATCGCGCAACCGCAGGGCGGCGCCGTCGCGGTAGCTCAGCACCACCGGCGCATAGTCCGCCGCGGTGCGGGCCTGGTCGTTGGCACCGATCTGCCAGTAACGGCCGCTTTGCTCCACCGAGCCCTTCGGGCGGTTGGCATTGGTGTTGGCGATCGCTTGACGCACCGTGTCCAGCGCAATGCCGTTGGCCGCCAGCTTGTCGGGATTGAGTTCCACCCGTACCGCCGGCAGCGCGCCGCCGCCCACATTCACCTGGCCCACGCCGCTCACCTGCGCCAGGCGCTGGGCCAGCACGGTGGAGGCGGCGTCGTACATCTGGCCGCGCGTCAGGGTCTGCGAGGTCAGCGCCAGGATCATGATCGGCGCATCGGCCGGGTTGACCTTGCGGTAGGTCGGATTGCTGGGCATGCCGCTGGGCAGCAGCGTGCGGGCGGCATTGATGGCGGCCTGCACATCGCGGGCCGCGCCGTCGATGTCGCGGCTCAGGTCGAACTGCAGAGTGACATTGGACGAGCCTTGCGATGACCGCGAGGTGATCTCGGTCACGCCGGCGATGCTGCCCAGGGCGCGTTCCAGCGGCGTGGCCACGGTGGCGGCCATCGTGTCCGGGCTGGCGCCCGGCAACGACGCCGACACCGAGATGGTCGGGAAGTCCACCTGCGGCAGCGGCGCGATCGGCAGCAGCCGATAAGCCAGCAGGCCGGCCAGCGCAATGCCGATGGTGATCAGCGTGGTCGCGACCGGCCGGTTGATGAAGGGGGCCGAGATGTTCATGGCCGTTCCGCGACGTCCGGCTCAACCGTGCGCGCGCTGTCCGACGGCACGCCCTGGCGGCGTTGCTGTCGCTCGCGCCAGCGTTGCGAGAGTCGGGCAAAGCCCAGGTAGATGACCGGCGTGGTGAACAGTGTCAGCAGCTGGCTCACGATCAGACCGCCGACCATGGTCACCCCCAGCGGATGCCGCAGCTCATGGCCGACGCCGGTGCCCAGCATCAGCGGCAGGGCGCCCAGCAGGGCGGCCATCGTCGTCATGAGGATCGGGCGGAAGCGCAGCAGGCTGGCCTGATGGATGGCGGCGCGCGGTTCCAGGCCTTGCTCGCGTTCGGCTTCGAGCGCGAAGTCGATCATCATGATCGCGTTCTTCTTCACGATGCCGATCAACAGCACGATGCCGATGATCGCGATGATCCCCAGATCCAGCCCGCCCACCAGCAGCGCCAGCAAGGCGCCGACCCCGGCCGACGGCAGCGTCGACAGGATGGTCACCGGATGGATGTAGCTCTCATACAGCACGCCCAGCACGATGTACATCGTGACCACCGCGGCCAGGATCAGGAACAGCGTGCTCGACAGCGAATTACCGAAGGCCTCGGCCGCGCCCTGGAAGCTGGTTTCCACGCTGGCCGGCAGATCCAGCTTCGCCTGCTCCGCCTTGATCGCGTCCACCGCGTCACCCAGCGCCACGCCGGGGGGCAGGTTGAAGGAGAGGGTGGCGGCGGGGAACTGCGCCACATGGTTGATGGCCAGCGCGGTCGGGCGCTCGCTCACCTCCGCCACCGAATTCAGCGGCACCTGCACCGTGGTGGTGGTGCTCGTGCCGTTGGCATTGGTGGTGGTCGTGCTGCCGGGCACATACAGCCCTTCGAGCGCGCGCGGACCGGTGCGGAATTCGGCACCGGCCTCCAGCACCACCCGGTACTGGCTGGACTGGGTGTAGATGGTCGAGATCAGCCGCTGCCCGAAAGCGTTGTAGAGCGCGGTGTCGATGGCGGCCACAGTGACGCCCAGGCGGCCGGCGGCCTCCCGGTCGATCTGCACCCAGGCCTGCAGACCCTGGTTCTGCAGGTCGCTGGCGACATCGGTGAGCTGCGGCAAGGTGCGCAGCCGCGCCAGCAGCGCTTCGTTGGCCTGGGCCAGGTCGGTGGCATCCGGCGAGCTGAGCAGGAACTGGTACTGCGTCTTGGACACCCGGTCCTCGATCGTCAGGTCCTGCACCGGTTGCATGTAGGCGGTGATGCCGGCGACCTGGCGGTTGGCCTCGGTCAGCCGGGCAATGATCTCGGTGGCGGAGCTGTGCCGGGTGGCAAAGGGCTTGAGCGTGATCTGCATCCGGCCGGTGTTGAGCGACGCATTGGCCCCGTCCACGCCGATGAACGAGGCGATGTGGTCCACGTCCGGGTCCTGCAGGAAGACCTCGGCCAGCTGGCGCTGGCGCTCGCCCATCGCATCGAACGAGGTGCTCTGGGTGGCTTCGGTGATGACCTGCACCAGCCCGGTGTCCTGCACCGGGAAGAAGCCCTTGGGCACGAAGACATACAGCAGCGCCGTCAGGCCCAGCGTCGCTGCGAAGCCCAGCAGGGTGAGCACCGGTCGGTCCAGCACCCAGTCCAGGCCGCGGCCGTAGGCCTGGATCATCCGATCGAAACGGTCGCCGAACCAGGCGCCCAGGCGTGAATGCGATTGCTCCGCTTCCGGCTTGAGCAGCCGCGCGCTCATCATCGGGGTCAAGGTCAGCGACACGAAGGCCGAGATCAGGATGGCCACCGCCAGCGTGATCGCGAACTCATGGAACAGCCGGCCGACCACATCGCCCATGAACAGCAGGGGAATCAGCACCGCGATCAGCGAAACCGTCAGCGAGATGATGGTGAAGCCGATCTGCTTGGAGCCCTTGAAGGCCGCCTCCATCGGCGAGTCTCCTTCCTCCACATAGCGGGCGATGTTCTCGATCATCACGATGGCGTCGTCCACCACGAACCCGGTCGAGATGGTCAGCGCCATCAGCGTCAGGTTGTTGATCGAGAAGCCGGCCATGTACATCACGCCGAAGGTGCCCACCAGCGACAGCGGCACCGCCACACTGGGAATCAGCGTGGCGCGGGCGCTGCGCAGGAAAACGAAGATCACCGCCACCACCAGCGCGATGGCCAGCAGCAGTTCGATCTGGGTGTCGTCGACCGAGGCCCGGATGGTGGTGGTCCGGTCGGCCAGCACCTGCACATCAACCGAGGCCGGCAGGGTGGCCTGCAACTGAGGCAGCAGGGCCTGGACGCGGTTGACCGTCTGGATCACGTTCGCGCCGGGCTGGCGCTGCACATTCAGGATCACGCCGGGCGTGGTGTCGGCCCAGGCGGCCAGGCGCAGGTTCTCGGCATCGTCGACGATCTCGGCCACATCCTTGAGCCGCAGCGGATTGCCGTTCTTCCACGCAATGATCAGGTTCTGATATTCGGCGGCGGACTTGAGCTGATCGTTGGCATCGATGGTGGAGGCGCGCTGGGCGCCGTCGAAGCTGCCCTTGGCCTGGTTCACGTTGGCCGACGCAATGGCGCTGCGCACATCGTCCAGCGACAGGCCCAGGGCCGCGAGCGTGCGCGGATTGGCCTGGATGCGCACGGCCGGACGGCGTCCGCCCGCAATGCTCACCAGACCCACCCCGTCGACCTGCGACAGCTTGGGCGCCAGCCGGTT
This sequence comes from Roseateles amylovorans, assembly GCF_025398155.2. NCBI lineage: Bacteria > Pseudomonadati > Pseudomonadota > Betaproteobacteria > Burkholderiales > Sphaerotilaceae > Roseateles > Roseateles amylovorans. The sequence goes on along the minus strand of NZ_CP104562.2, from coordinate 5,727,541 downwards.
CTCGACCAGGTCATGCACCTTGATCACCGGCAGCGACGGCGAGGTGATGGCGATGGTCAGCACCGGGGCATCGGCCGGATTCACCTTGCTGTAGACCGGCGGCATGGGCAGGTCGCTGGGCAGCAGATTGGAGCCGGCATTGATGGCGGCCTGCACCTCCTGCTCGCCCACGTCCAGGGACAGTCCCAGCGAGAAGCGCAAGGTGATGACCGAGGCACCGCCGGAACTGCTGGAGGTCATCTGGCTCAGCCCCGGCATCTGGCCGAACTGGCGTTCCAGCGGCGCGGTGACGGTGGTGGAGATCACTTCCGGGCTGGCACCCGGATACAGCGTGGTGACCTGGATGGTGGGGTAATCCACCTCCGGCAGGGCCGACAGCGGCAGCAGCCGATAGGCCAGCAGGCCCGCCAGCAGGATGGCCAGCATGAGCAGCGAGGTCGCGACCGGCCGCTCGATAAAGGGACGTGAGGGATTCATCGCCTGGGGTCCCGGCTCAGTTGCCGCCGCCCGAGGCGCCGGCGCCCGGCGCGCTGGCGCCGCGGCCGCGTCGACCGGCCGGCGCATTGGCGCCCGCACGTTGCTTCGGATCTGCGGCGATCACCTCCACCTTGGCGCCTTCGCGCAGGCGGTCCACGCCGTCGATCACCACCCGTTCGCCAGCCTTCACCGGGCCGGTGATGGCCATCCAGTCGCCATCCACCGCACCGGGCGTGACCACCCGGGTGGCGACACTGCTGTCGTCATTCACCACATACACATAGAAGCCTTGCGAGCCGCGCAGCACGGCTGCGGCGGGCACCGAGAGCTGGCGGTCCAGCGTGGCGAGCTGCAGGCGCACGCTGACCGACTGGTTCGGGAACAGGGCGTCGTCGTCGTTCTGGAACAGCGCCTTGAGTTTGATGGTGTCGGTGCTGACGTCGATGGCGTTGTCGGTGGTGGCGACCTTGCCGGTGGCCAGCCGGGTCTTGCCATCCCGGCTCCAGGCCTCGACCGTCATCGGCGCGTTGCCGCGCAGGCTGGCAGAGATCTGCGGCAGCAGCGCCGAGGGCACCGCAAAGGTCAACGCGATCGGACGGGTCTGGGTGATCGACACCACGCCATTGGTGTCGCTGGTCTGCACCACATTGCCGATATCCGCCTGTTTGAGGCCGACGCGACCGCTGATCGGCGCGATCACCCGGGTGTAGGTCAATTGCAGCCGTGCGCTGTCGACCGTCGCCTGATCGGCCTTCACCGTGCCTTCGAGCTGGCGCACCAGGGCTTCCTGCGTATCCAGCTGCTGCCGGGCGACGGCGTCCTTGGCGACCAGGTCCTTGTAGCGTGTCAGGTCGATGCGGGCGTTGTCCAGGGTGGCCTTGTCCCGAGCGAGCTGGCCCTCCGCCTGGCCCAGCGTGGCCTGAAAGGCGCGCGGATCGATCTGCGCCAACGGCTGTCCTGCCTTGACCTGCTGACCTTCCTTGAAATGAATCGCCTGCAGCACACCGCTGACCTGCGCCCGCACCACCGCGGTATTGGACGCGCTGATGGTGCCGATGGCCGATGCCGTCTGGCGGATGTCCTGCAACCGCGCCTGCGCGACCGACACCGGCTGCACCCGGTTCGCAAACCGTCGGTTGCCGCCAGGACCGCCGGCGCCAAGGGTACCCGGCGCGCCCGGGCCACCCACCCCACTGGCCTGACTGGCCGGCCGAGGCACCCCGCCCCCGGCGAGTTCCGCCGCCTGTCGGCTCTTCCACCACCACCAGCCGCCCCCGGCGGCGGCCAACACCACCAGCGCGAGGATCCAGGGCGTGGCCTTGCCCGCTTCGTGCTGATCGCGGCGGGCTTGCGCCGGGACATCGGTCCGGCGGAGGCTGGGGAGGGGCAGAGAGGCGGCCGTCGAGCGGGAGGTGATCTTGTTCGTGTTCATGCGGGACAGGCGAATGAATCCGGAGGCAAACCCTCGCTCGACACGCCGGCGGATCGAGGCGGCGCGAGGGGAGGGCAGGGAATTTCAGGTGAGGCAGCCCAGGGCGAGGCCGCGAACATCCCTCGGGACGGCAGGGAGGTACGGGCCGGCGGGGCCATGTCGACACCCTAGTATCAGGCGGCAGCGGTCCCGTGTCCCTCAGGAAAAGAATCGCAAAGCGGGGGCGGTTGGTGGGTTTGTGCGTTTGCCACTGCAGGGGGATGGCGGTGCCTTGGGTCAGGGCTTTGGGCGGGTGAGCGGAAGGCTGCGGTTGGATTCGGGTTTGCGATGGCTGCAGCGGTTGGCGCGGCACCGCGAGGACCGGCAGCCCTGTTCGCTCAGACGCTTCGCATTCGCTCCCAGGGCCGCCGGCCCTCACGGTGCGAGACACCGAGGCGATCCGTCGGCGCGTCTCCGATGATCTCGTTGTCGTTCGCAGGTTGCGGTGCGGTGTGATGCTCGACGCTGGATCCGTGCTGAGGATGCGGGTGGACTGCCTCCTTCTGCGCGGCACCGCGAGGGCCGGCAGCCCTGTTCGCTCAGACGCTTCGCATTCGCTCCCAGGGCCGCCGGCCCTCTCGGTGCGAGACACCGAGGCGATCCGTCGGCGCGTCTCCGATGATCTCGTTGTCGTTCGCAGGTTGCGGTGCGGTGTGATGCTCGACGTTGGATCCGTGCTGAGGATGCGGTTGGACTGCCTCCTTCGGCGCGGCACCGTGAGGACCGGCAGCCCTGTTCGCTCAGACGCTTCGCATTCGCTCCCAGGGCCGCCGGCCCTCTCGGTGCGAGACACCGAGGCGATCCGTCGGCGCGTCTCCGATGATCTCGTTGTCGTTCGCAGGTTGCGGTGCGGTGTGATGCTCGACGTTGGATCCGTGCTGAGGATGCGGTTGGACTGCCTCCTTCGGCGCGGCACCGTGAGGACCGGCAGCCCTGTTCGCTCAGACGCTTCGCATTCGCTCCCAGGGCCGCCGGCCCTCTCGGTGCGAGACACCGAGGCGATCCGTCGGCGCGTCTCCGATGGTCTCGTTGTCGGTCGCAGGTTGCGATGCGGTGCGAGGTGATGCGATGCGATGCGATGCGTGACGTTGCACCCGCGCTGCGGAAGCGGGTGGACTGCGTCCTTCTAAGCGCTGACCGTGAGGCACCCAGTCAAAGGGGGCGGCCCTTCAAGCAGAAAGCCGCCTGGAGAGGCGGCTTCAGTGGGCGGGTGTTGGCTTCAGCTTTCGGCCAGCAACTTTTCGATGGTCTGGTGCAGTGCGGCGAAATCAGGCGCGCCGACGAAGCGCTTGACGATCTCGCCGCGCTTGTTGATCAGGAAGGTCGTCGGCGTCAGTTGAACCTTGCCGAAACGCTGGGCGATTTCGCCGGTGTTGTCGATCGCAACGCCAAACGGCAGTTGGCGAGATTCGGCGAAGTTGGCGACATAGGCCGGCGGGTCGTAGCTCATGGCCACCGCCAACGTGTCGAAGCCCTTGTCCTTGTACTTCTGGTGCGTCGCAATCACTTGCGGCATCTCATGGACGCAGGTGGTGCAGGAGGTGGCCCAGAAGTTCACCAGCATCACCTTGCCCGGCCAGGCCGCGCTCGAGTTCTTCGTGCTGCCGTCCAGCAGCACATAGTCGACCTGCGGCGCCACATCGCGCCGGGTCAGGCTTTGATAGGCCAGGCCAGCACCCGCGCCAAGCACGGCAACCAGCAGCACAGGGGCAATCCAACGAGGCAGCTTCATGGCGACCAAGTGTAGGCCAGCACCCCGTCGCCTTCCAGCCGGTGAGGGCATACCCGACCGTTCGCGATGCCCAGATTGCCCGAAATCATGTTCTGCCCCCCCCCGTCTCAGCGCTTGGGCGAAAGCCGCCCGGCGGGGAGGGCGTTCAGGTCAGAGCGCCTTGGACAGTTCGAACAGCAGCACCGACGGCATGGCGTCCGGCAGGTTTGCCCGCGAGATGCGCGCCATCCGGTCCTGGGTGGCGGTCGAGAGCTGGGTTTGTTGTTCACCCTCTCTCACCTCGATGAAAGCGAAGTGCGGAACTTCGCCAGTGATGTCGGCATAGAGCCGGTCAAAGTCAGCATCGCGCAGCGATTGTTCGAAGGCAATGCCATGCGGAAGGCCCTCCTCGCAAAAGCGCAGCGCCTCTTCCATGGACGACACCGCATCCACGATCAGCCCCATGTGCCGGATCGAGGCCTGGATCTGCTGACGCAGCTCACGCCTGGGCGAGACGATCAGCAGATGGCATCCGGCCAGCGGCTTGGAGTTGTGCGAGGGCAGCGGATCATCACGGTCCAGGTGCGCGGGAACGGGCGGCGACGGCAGACTGGGGTCGTCGCTGACGATGTGCGGAAACTCCAGGGTCAGCCGCGTGATGCCGGCGTCGTCCTCGCGCAGCGGCAGCACGCCCAGGGTGAGCGCGGTCTGCTCGATCAGTCGCCATTTCAGCGAATTGAGGGATTCGGGCAGTTCGGCAATCGCCGCGGCCGGCGCACTGCCCAGGTCCAGGGACCGATGCGCAAAACGGCACACCAGGCGGGCCTTGGTCGGCCAGGCCGTCATGTCCAGCCGCATCTCGAGCGAGGAATGGGTGTTGACCAGCGCCCAGTCCATGACCGCATTGAGCAGTGAGAACAGCAGCGAGGCGTCGCTCATCACCTCGATCGGCTGCAGCAGTTGGCGGATCTGAATGCCCCGGGCCTGCGTCTCCCGACTGCGCTGGGCGAGAACGCCACGCAGCACCTGGGTCAGATGCACCCGCTCCCGGGACAGCCGCAACCGCCCGGACGCCAGCCGCGACAACTGTTGGGTGGCCATGCCCGCTTCCCGCGCATGGACCACGGATTCCCGCAGCGCCCGCAGACCCTGCCGGTCGATCTGGCCGGTGCTGATCAACTGCTGGATGCGTTCCAGCGCATGACTGAGCGGGCCGGCGATCTCCGCGCCCAGCTGCTGAACGATCTCCCCCCACTGCGTGTCGCTGATCCGCGGTGCCATGTCATTCGCGGCGGTCGGTGCGTCGTCGGGCGAAGTCTGGCTGGGCATGGGTTCTCGGGTTCGTCGCCCCGCAGTCGTGCGCCGCGGTGGAAGGTCGCCATGGTTCCGAGCCCCCCCGGTAGCGTCCATCCCCCGACTTGGGGGCGAAGCGGGCACCCCGCTGCAGTCGTGAAATGCCTCACGAATTGAAACAATTTGTGTGCCAGTTTCGCGCCGGCTTTGATTGCGACGGTGCCAGGTCGTTTCGGGCCGGCCTTTGGGTGCGTCCCAACGCGGGCATCCGCAACATCGAAAGGGGACGATCTGGTCGCCAATGCTGTGCAACGGGGGGAGCCACCTACCGGTTGCTGGGCAGCCCCTGAGGGTCACGTGTTGCGGTCAGCCTGCCGCTTCGGCGACGTGATGCATGGCCAAGACCTGGGCCCGTGTTGATCTTCTCAGCGATCAGGACGCTGCCGTGCCCTGAGACGGTGCGGTGCTCGCCGCCAACCGCAGCAGGATGTCGAGCAGCGCCTGATCCGCGGAAATCATCGCGTTATGCCCGGTGGGGATCTGATGGAGGTCCCAATCCCCTTGCTGGCGGACCCGTTCACGGGAGCCGGCGATGGTGAGCAGCGCGGGGCGATTGCAGTCAATGAAGGTGCGCGGCAGGCGTCGCCAGGCGTCGGCGTCGAACTGCAGCGGACTGTCATAGACCCCACCGGGATGGGGGCGCTGGCGGCGCGCCACCCAGTCGAAGTCGTCGGCATTCAATCCCATGCCGGTGGGCGGCGCGGGCGGCAGGTGGCCGTACCGGGCGATCAGGTCGCGTCGGTCGACCTGGGTTTGCGGCGTGTGACGGCTGGACCACGCTTCACCAGGCAAGGGCACCACGGCATCCAGATAGACGAGCCGCGTCATGCGGTCCGGCATCTGGTCCGCCACGCCGGTGATCACCATGCCGCTGTAGCTGTGCCCCACCAACAGCACGCGCTGCAGTTCCTCGCACTCGATCACTGCTTTCACATCATCGATGTGGGTCTGCAGCGTGAGGTCCCGGTGCGACTGATGCGCGCGCTCGCCGGTGCCGCTGAGGGACACGGTGAACACCCGATGGCCAGCCGCGCGCAGCGGTCCCAGCACCCGCCGCCAGACCCAGGCACCCCCCCAGGCGCCGTGCACCAGGACGATGTTGGTGCCTGCTTCGGAGGCGTCGTGCGTCGCGTCGTCCGGGAAAGTCATGCGATCACTCCTGCCGCGCGCCAGGCGGCGATGGCGGTAGGGTCATGGCCCAGTTCGGCCAGCACCTCGTCCGTGTGTTGTCCCAACAGAGGCGGCGGCAAACGGTAGGCCACCGGGGTGGCGGAGAGCTTGATCGGGCTGGCCACCAGGCGGAGTTGATCGCTGAGCGGGTGATCCATGGGCACCACCATGTCGCGTGCGCGCACCTGCGGATCCTCAAAGACCTCCGCCAGGTCGTTGATGGCGCCGCCCGGCACCTTGGCTGCTTCCATCGCCTCCAGCCAATGCTGGCGCGGCTTCGCAGCGATCCGCACGGCCAGCAAGGGGACCAGGTCGTCCCGATGGCGCACCCGCTGGGCATTGGTCGCATAGCGGGGATCCAGCGCCCAGGCCGGTTCGCCAAGGATCTCGCAGAACTTGGCGAACTGCTTGTCGTTGCCGACCGCGACGATGAGATGGCCGTCGCTCGCCTGGAAGACCTGATAGGGAACGATGTTCTGGTGCGCATTGCCCATGCGCCGCGGCGTCTGACCGGTGCACAGATAGTTCGCGCCCAGATTGGCAAGCATCGCGACCTGAGTGTCCAGCAGCGCCATGTCCACCACCTGGCCCTGTCCGGTGGCATCCCGGTGCCGCAGCGCGGCCAGGATCGACACGGTGGCATACATGCCGGTGAACAGATCCGCCACGGCGACGCCCACTTTCTGCGGGCCGCCACCAGGCTGGGCATCCTGTTCGCCGGTGACGCTCATCAGACCACCCAGGCCCTGCACCGCATAGTCGTAGCCCGCGCGGTCGCGATAGGGGCCGGTCTGGCCGAATCCGGTCACTGAACAGAACACCAGCCGGGGATTGAGTTGCAGCAAGGTGGCGGCGTCCAGTCCATAACGGGCGAGGTCACCGACCTTGTAGTTCTCGACCAGCACGTCCGCCCGCAGGGCGAGCGCCCGGATCAAGGCCTGACCCTGCGCGCTGGCGATGTCGACCGCGATGGAGCGCTTGTTGCGGTTCGCGCCCAGGTAGTACGCTGCCTCGGACGAATCCTGGCCGTTGCGATCCTTCAGATAGGGCGGTCCCCAGGCACGGGTGTCGTCCCCGCCAGGGTGGCCGCGTTGCGGGGGGCGCTCCACCTTGATCACATCGGCGCCGAGGTCGGCCAGGGTCTGGGTGCACCACGGGCCGGCGAGGACACGGGACAGGTCCAGCACACGCACGCCCTGCAGGGCCATGGCGGAGGAGGGGAGGGAGGTCGCTTCGCTCATGCGGCATTGTGGTCGATCGAACACCCATAATCGTCCGATGCAAGTGGTCATGGCAACAACGCGGCACCTGCGGATCAGGGCGATGAGATGGTTCGCAAGCGCGAGCGCGCCGCGAGGGGCGCTTGCCTGCGCTGGGGCCTGTGCGATGGGCCTCACCGCCTGCAGCCCCGCGCTGAACTGGCGCGAGATCAGCCCCGATGGCGCTGCGCTGCAACTCATGTTCCCCTGCAAGCCGGATCGGGAGGAGCGGCAGCAGCCGGGTCCCGGCGGACGGTCGCTCAGCCTGCACACGCTCAGCTGCGAGGCGCGGGGCTGGCAGTTCTCGCTCACCTGGACCGATCTGGGCGATCCCTCCGCCGTCCCACCGGCGCTCCGACGGATGACCGAGGGACTGGCGCAGCAGCTGTCCTCTCAGGCGTCCGCCCCGTTGGCGCTTCGCGGCATGACGCCGGATCCCTCATCACGCCAGCAGACCTTGGTCGCGCGTCCCGGGCAGCCCGCGCAGGTGGTCCGTCAGGCCGTCTTTGCTCGCGGCGGTCGCGTCTATCAATTGCTGATGCAAGGCCGGCAGGCGGGGGCGGGCGTCACGGGTCTGCCTGCGAGCGGAGCGGGCGGCTACGTCCAGAGCGGTGAGAGTGGTCCGAGCGGCCAAAGCGCGAAGACGTCTGCGGGCAAAGGCGTCGCCAGCGAAGCGGATGAGGCGTGGGATGTCTGGCTGGGCTCGATCCGCCTGCCAGGCTGACGCCTGACGCCTGACAACGGGACGGTCGGATGAGGGGAATGTGCGAGCCGCGCCCGCGCGGCGTGGCGGCGCACGATAATGCCACCCATGTCCGGCTTGCTGTTGATCGCTCACGCCCCGCTCGCTTCTGCATTGAAGCAGGTGGCGGAACACACGTTTCCGCATTGCTCCTTGCAGTTGAGCGTGCTGGATGTCACGCCCGAGATGGGTGCGGACGAGGTAGAGTTCCGGGCGCGCGCGTTGATCGAGGCGTCCGGCCATCTCCAAACCCTGGTGCTGACCGATGTCTATGGCGCCACACCGACCAACGCCGCGCTGCGCCTGCAGGGTGAGCGGGTGAAGGTGCTGTCCGGCGTCAATGTGCCGATGCTGTGGCGGTCGCTGTGTTATGCCGGCGAGGGGCTCGACGCCCTGCTGCTGCGTGCCAGCCAGGGGGGCGCCCAGGGCATCGTGTCTGAACAGTCGCCCAATCTTCCGCCTGAACGTTCCTGCTCATGATCAAGTCCACGCTCACCATCAGCAACAAGCTTGGGCTGCATGCCCGTGCATCGGCCAAACTGACCAAACTGGCGGGCGGGTTCAAGGCGGAGGTCTTCATGACCCGCAATGGCCGCCGCGTGAATGCCAAGAGCATCATGGGCGTGATGATGCTGGCCGCCGGATTGGGCTCGGAGGTCGAGCTGGAAACCGAGGGCGAGGACGAGCAGGCCGCCCACGACGCCATCACGGCGCTGGTCAACGACAAGTTCGGCGAAGGCCAGTAAGCGTCACGCCACCGGTCGCATCGACGGCGACCCCAGCGCGGCCTTGGCAGCATTTTCGCTCCATCGAGTCCTTGCAGAGCGGGCCGCTGCCGTTCCGCGTCTGCTCGCGTGATGCGCCGTCCGGGGCTGGCAACGGCGCATCCGGGCGCTCAGCGACCCAGGAAGTGACGGCGGTATCGCGCCGGCAGGTCGGCGATGCGCATCATCATCGGCAGGTCGGCGGTATTGAAGTCAGGATCCCATGCCGGCCGGCCCAGGATGCGGGCGCCGCAGCGCAGGTAGCCCTTGATCAGCGGGGGCGGCTCGGCGACCAGGTCCTGGCGCAATTCGTCCACCGGCAGCGGCAACCGTGGGCGAACCTGCCATTCGATGTCCGCCATGTGGCTGTCCGACAGCTGTCGCCACAGGCTGGCGGCGTAGTGACCGCCGTCCCGCATGCTGATGCTGGCGCAACCGATCATGGTGTCCAGATCATTGCGCACCATGAATTCCGCCAGGGCGCCCCACAACGCCATGATCGCGCCGCCGTTGCGGTGGTCCGGGTGAACGCAGGAGCGACCCAGCTCCACCATGCGGGGCCGGAGGGCGCGCAGTCGGGTGAGGTCGAATTCGGTCTCGCTGTAGAGGCCGCCGGCGCGTCGGGCGGCTTCCGGCGTCAGCACCCGGTAGGTGCCGATGACCTCGGCCGGACGGTTGTGCTTGTCCAGCACCCGGACCAGCAGATGCTCGCAGAAGGGGTCGAACAGGTCGACGTCATGCCCGGCCGGCGCGCCGGCGGGGGGGCTCAGGCGAGCGCCCATCTCGTCCACGAAGATCTGATACCTCAGACGCTGGGCCTGGCGGACTTCCTCCGCGGTATGCGCCCAACCCACATGGAAGCGAGTGCGCGAAGCGTCGACAGCCTCGGTGGTCGGGCCTGCTGGAAGTGACCTCCGGGACGCCTCAGCCGGGCGCAGATCGGAGAAAGGCAGGGTGGGCAGCGGCAGATCCCTCATGGCAAGGCCTCACGGAAGGTGGTGTCGCCATCCTCAGCGGATGGGGTGACGCGTCCGTGACCGACACATGAACGAATCGTGACGAGGGCAGCCATGGCGTCAAGGAGGGCTGCCTGCATGCGGGGAGCGCAGCACGTCTCCCGCGCGGGGCGGAAGGCGCTGCTAAAGTCGGCGCATGAGCTTCCAGGTCTTCGGCATTCCCGTCTCTCGTGGCGTCGCCATAGGCCGCGCAGTGTTGGTCGCGTCCAGCCGTGTCGACGTGGCCCACTATTTCATCCCCGCCACCGAGGTGGATCAGGAATACGAGCGCCTCATGCGCGGCCGCGACGCCGTCACGCGCGAGCTGCAGGCCTTGAAAACCGATCTTCCGCCCGACGCGCCGCATGAACTGGATGCGTTGCTGGACGTCCATCTGCTACTCCTGAACGATGACGCCCTGGTCGACGCCGCTCGACATTGGATCGAAGAGCGCCACTACAACGCCGAATGGGCGCTGTCGGCGCAGCTCGAAGTGCTGGCCCGCCAGTTCGACGAGATGGAGGACGAGTATCTGCGCGAGCGCAAGGCCGACCTGGAACAGGTGGTCGAACGTGTGCTCTCTGCCTTGGCCGTGGCGCAGGATGCCGCGCTTCCGGGCGGCGCCGCGGCGGTCGTGGCGCGCGACTTCGCCGGGGAGGACCCCTTGCTGCTGGTTGCGGCGGATATCGCGCCGGCCGACATGATCCAGTTCAAGCGCAGTGTCTTCCAGGGCTTCATCACCGACATCGGCGGCAAGACCTCGCACACCGCGATCGTTGCCCGAAGCATGGACATCCCTGCGGTGGTCGGTACGCGCGAGGCCTCGCGCCTGATCCGTCAGGACGACTGGGTCATCATCGACGGCGATGCCGGCACGGTGATCGTCAACCCATCTCCCATCATTCTGGAGGAGTACCGCTTCCGCCAGCGGCAGTCTGAACTCGAGCGCGCCCGCTTGGCGCGGCTGCGCCATACGCCTGCCATTACGCTGGATGGGCAACGCATTGAACTGCACGCCAACATCGAGCTACCCGGCGATGCGGTCGCCGCGCTGGCCGCCGGCGCGACGGGCGTGGGGCTCTTCCGCAGCGAGTTCCTGTTCATGAACCGTGAAGGTGAGCTGCCCAGCGAGGATGAGCAGTTCGAGGCCTACAAGGCGGCCGTGGAGGCCATGCGCGGCATGCCGGTGACGATCCGCACAGTGGATGTGGGTGCGGACAAACCGCTGGACCGGATGAGCGTCAACGAGCTGCGACACGAGCATGTGCTCAATCCGGCCATGGGGCTGCGGGCCATCCGCTGGAGCTTGGCGGAGCCGAGCATGTTCCGCCAGCAACTGCGCGCCATCTTCCGCGCCAGTGCGTTCGGCCATGTCAAGCTGCTGGTGCCGATGGTGGCCCATCTCAGCGAGATCCGTCAGGTGCAGGAGGCCGTCAAGCGGGTGAAGCAGCAACTGGATGACTCGAAACAGGCCTACGGCGAGATTCAACTCGGCGTGATGATCGAGGTGCCCGCAGCCGCATTGATGCTCCCGCAATTGCTCAAGCATGTGGATTTCATCTCGATCGGCACCAATGACCTGATCCAGTACACCTTGGCCATTGACCGCGCTGATGAGGCAGTCGCTCATCTTTATGATCCCTGGCATCCGGCGGTGTTGCAACTACTGTCCAGCTCCATCGCCCAGGCACGGGCAATGGGCAAGGAAGTCAGCGTGTGCGGGGAGATGGCGGGCGACGCCGGCTTCACCGATCTGTTGCTCTCGATGGGGTTGAACTGCTTCTCGATGCATCCGTCGCAGATTCCGTCGGTCAAGCAGCGCGTGCTCCGCGCAGATGCGCACCGACTGGCGACGGCCCTGCCGCGGATCCTGGAGAGTGAGGATCCTGCCAAGACAGCCGCTGAAGCGTTCGCCCCGCACCAGCGATTGCATTGAAAGAGAGAGGCCTCGAGCGTCTGTTGCGCACGTTTGCAAAAGCGTGCTACAGTCGCGCTCTTCGCTGAACGACAGACGTTGTTTCAGCAGCTGCCGGAGGAACTGCTGGCGGTAGTCAAATGAATAAGCCAGATGGCTCGACAGATACTCGGAAGCGAGTTTGTCAACGACTTGGCACCCAGTTGATCTGATTCGATTCTCTGGTTTCATTTGGCGGCGAGATTCTCGCAGTCGACGATAAAAATAATTCGCTGACTGCTTGACGGATTCGAAAAGAATCGTTCATAATCTCGCTTCTGCGCTGCTGACAAGTCAGCGACGCGAAACAAGACGACGCAAGTTGTTTTGATGTTCTTTAAGAATTTGCAGCCGATAAGCGTGGGCGTCTGGACCGAGCGACCTGAGAAGGTTAAATCGAAAAGACGCTCACGGAAAGAGAATGAAGCTATGTAAATAGTCTTTGTTCAATTCCGTTGAGTAAATCAAGATCGAACTGTAGAGTTTGATCCTGGCTCAGATTGAACGCTGGCGGCATGCCTTACACATGCAAGTCGAACGGTAACGCGGGGCAACCTGGCGACGAGTGGCGAACGGGTGAGTAATGTATCGGAACGTGCCCAGTTGTGGGGGATAACTGCTCGAAAGAGCAGCTAATACCGCATACGACCTGAGGGTGAAAGCGGGGGATCGCAAGACCTCGCGCAATTGGAGCGGCCGATATCAGATTAGGTAGTTGGTGGGGTAAAGGCCTACCAAGCCGACGATCTGTAGCTGGTCTGAGAGGACGACCAGCCACACTGGGACTGAGACACGGCCCAGACTCCTACGGGAGGCAGCAGTGGGGAATTTTGGACAATGGGGGCAACCCTGATCCAGCCATGCCGCGTGCGGGAAGAAGGCCTTCGGGTTGTAAACCGCTTTTGTCAGGGAAGAAATCCTTTGGGTTAATACCTCGGAGGGATGACGGTACCTGAAGAATAAGCACCGGCTAACTACGTGCCAGCAGCCGCGGTAATACGTAGGGTGCAAGCGTTAATCGGAATTACTGGGCGTAAAGCGTGCGCAGGCGGTTATGCAAGACAGATGTGAAATCCCCGGGCTCAACCTGGGAACTGCATTTGTGACTGCATGGCTAGAGTACGGCAGAGGGGGATGGAATTCCGCGTGTAGCAGTGAAATGCGTAGATATGCGGAGGAACACCGATGGCGAAGGCAATCCCCTGGGCCTGTACTGACGCTCATGCACGAAAGCGTGGGGAGCAAACAGGATTAGATACCCTGGTAGTCCACGCCCTAAACGATGTCAACTGGTTGTTGGGAGGGTTTCTTCTCAGTAACGTAGCTAACGCGTGAAGTTGACCGCCTGGGGAGTACGGCCGCAAGGTTGAAACTCAAAGGAATTGACGGGGACCCGCACAAGCGGTGGATGATGTGGTTTAATTCGATGCAACGCGAAAAACCTTACCTACCCTTGACATGTCAGAGATCCCAGAGAGATTTGGGAGTGCTCGAAAGAGAATCTGAACACAGGTGCTGCATGGCCGTCGTCAGCTCGTGTCGTGAGATGTTGGGTTAAGTCCCGCAACGAGCGCAACCCTTGTCATTAGTTGCTACGAAAGGGCACTCTAATGAGACTGCCGGTGACAAACCGGAGGAAGGTGGGGATGACGTCAGGTCATCATGGCCCTTATGGGTAGGGCTACACACGTCATACAATGGCCGGGACAGAGGGCTGCCAACCCGCGAGGGGGAGCTAATCCCAGAAACCCGGTCGTAGTCCGGATCGCAGTCTGCAACTCGACTGCGTGAAGTCGGAATCGCTAGTAATCGCGGATCAGCTTGCCGCGGTGAATACGTTCCCGGGTCTTGTACACACCGCCCGTCACACCATGGGAGCGGGTTCTGCCAGAAGTAGTTAGCCTAACCGCAAGGAGGGCGATTACCACGGCAGGGTTCGTGACTGGGGTGAAGTCGTAACAAGGTAGCCGTATCGGAAGGTGCGGCTGGATCACCTCCTTTCTAGAGAATGACAAAGCCAATGATCAACTTCGGTTGAGCGTTGAGCGGCGTCCACATAGCTCAGTTCAGTGCGCCCACACTTATCGGCTGCAGACACAACAGTGAGTGAGAAAACACGTGAGCCTGGCAAGCTGGCCTTGAAGGGGCGAGCGCTGAGGACAGGGTCACGCCAGAACGCGTGGGTCTGTAGCTCAGTCGGTTAGAGCACCGTCTTGATAAGGCGGGGGTCGCTGGTTCGAATCCAGCCAGACCCACCACGGACAGTGAGGCGAGCGCGCCGAACTGGAAAGGGGGATTAGCTCAGCTGGGAGAGCACCTGCTTTGCAAGCAGGGGGTCGTCGGTTCGATCCCGTCATCCTCCACCAATTTCTCACTCCTGAAGGGTTGGCAAACCACAGCGTCAAGCGATTGATGCTGTGGTTTGCCAGTCTCGGCTTTGAAAGAAGTCGGCTGTTGTTCTTTAACAATTCGTAGAGTCGAATCAGCGTTGCTGGCGGAAAGCTGGTGCTCGTAAAGGGGCACTCGGCACCGTGCCGCCAGCGACATTTGATTGCGTCACCAAACTTCAACTCTGGACAAGTTCAGAGAAGAAATGAAGAACGGCGAAACGCGTGATACTCAATTGAACGCTCAGGAAGCTGAGCGTCTGTCCTTGACGACATCTGCGGATGTCAAAGTTATAGGGTCAAGTGACTAAGTGCATGTGGTGGATGCCTTGGCGATTACAGGCGACGAAGGACGTGATAGCCTGCGATAAGCTTCGGGGAGCTGGCAAATAAGCTTTGATCCGGAGATTTCCGAATGGGGAAACCCACCTCTTTAGAGGTATCGCATACTGAATACATAGGTATGCGAGGCGAACCGGGCGAACTGAAACATCTCAGTAGCTCGAGGAACAGACATCAACCGAGATTCCGAAAGTAGTGGCGAGCGAAATCGGAGTAGCCCTCGTGATTTAGCATTTGGCATATCAGAACGGAATGGAAAGTCCGGCCATAGCGGGTGATAGCCCCGTATGAGAAATGTCTTTTGTGGAACTAGGCACGAATAGAGTAGGGCGGGACACGTGAAATCCTGTCTGAATATGGGGGGACCATCCTCCAAGGCTAAATACTCGTAATCGACCGATAGCGAACAAGTACCGTGAGGGAAAGGCGAAAAGAACCCCGGGAGGGGAGTGAAATAGATCCTGAAACCGCATGCATACAAAAAGTAGGAGCCCGCAAGGGTGACTGCGTACCTTTTGTATAATGGGTCAGCGACTTACATTCAGTGGCGAGGTTAACCGAATAGGGTAGCCGTAGAGAAATCGAGTCCGAATAGGGCGAATTAGTCGCTGGGTGTAGACCCGAAACCAGGTGATCTATCCATGGCCAGGATGAAGGTACCGTAACAGGTGCTGGAGGTCCGAACCGACTAGTGTTGCAAAACTAGCGGATGAGCTGTGGATAGGGGTGAAAGGCTAAACAAACCTGGAGATAGCTGGTTCTCTCCGAAAACTATTTAGGTAGTGCCTCAAGTATTACCTTCGGGGGTAGAGCACTGTTTAGGCTAGGGGGTCATGGCGACTTACCAAACCTATGCAAACTCCGAATACCGAAGAGTACAGCTTGGGAGACAGAGCACCGGGTGCTAACGTCCGGACTCAAGAGGGAAACAACCCAGACCGCCAGCTAAGGTCCCTAAAATTGGCTAAGTGGGAAACGAAGTGGGAAGGCTAAAACAGTCAGGATGTTGGCTTAGAAGCAGCCATCATTTAAAGAAAGCGTAATAGCTCACTGATCGAGTCGTCCTGCGCGGAAGATGTAACGGGGCTAAGCCAGTTACCGAAGCTGCGGATGCACAGTTTACTGTGCGTGGTAGGAGAGCGTTCTGTACGCCTGTGAAGGTGGGTCGTGAGGCCTGCTGGAGGTATCAGAAGTGCGAATGCTGACATGAGTAGCGTTAAAGGGGGTGAAAAGCCCCCTCGCCGTAAGCGCAAGGTTTCCTACGCAACGTTCATCGGCGTAGGGTGAGTCGGCCCCTAAGGCGAGGCAGAGATGCGTAGCTGATGGGAAACAGGTCAATATTCCTGTACCGATCTGTAGTGCGATGTGGGGACGGAGAAGGTTAGCTCAGCCGGGTGTTGGATGTCCCGGTTCAAGCATGTAGGCGTGCCCTCTAGGCAAATCCGGAGGGCTTAGCTGAGGTGTGATAACGAGTCTGCTTGCAGACGAAGTGAGTGATACCCTGCTTCCAAGAAAAGCCACTAAGCTTCAGCTACAGACGACCGTACCGCAAACCGACACTGGTGCGCGAGATGAGTATTCTAAGGCGCTTGAGAGAACTCTGGAGAAGGAACTCGGCAAATTGACACCGTAACTTCGGAAGAAGGTGTGCCTTTAGTAGGTGAACCATTTACTTGGGGAGCCCAATGAGGCCGCAGATAATCGGTGGCTGCGACTGTTTATTAAAAACACAGCACTCTGCAAAGACGAAAGTCGACGTATAGGGTGTGACGCCTGCCCGGTGCTGGAAGATTAAATGATGGGGTGCAAGCTCTTGACTGAAGTCCCAGTAAACGGCGGCCGTAACTATAACGGTCCTAAGGTAGCGAAATTCCTTGTCGGGTAAGTTCCGACCTGCACGAATGGCGTAACGATGGCCACACTGTCTCCTCCAGAGACTCAGCGAAGTTGAAATGTTTGTGATGATGCAATCTCCCCGCGGAAAGACGGAAAGACCCCATGAACCTTTACTGTAGCTTTACATTGGACTTTGAACAGATCTGTGTAGGATAGGTGGGAGGCTTTGAAACCTGGTCGCTAGATCAGGTGGAGCCAACGTTGAAATACCACCCTGGTGTGTTTGAGGTTCTAACCTTGGCCCGTTATCCGGGTTGGGGACAGTGTATGGTGGGCAGTTTGACTGGGGCGGTCTCCTCCCAAAGTGTAACGGAGGAGTTCGAAGGTACGCTAGGCACGGTCGGAAATCGTGCTAATAGTGCATAGGCATAAGCGTGCTTGACTGCGAGACTGACAAGTCGAGCAGGTACGAAAGTAGGACTAAGTGATCCGGTGGTTCTGTATGGAAGGGCCATCGCTCAACGGATAAAAGGTACTCTGGGGATAACAGGCTGATACCGCCCAAGAGTTCATATCGACGGCGGTGTTTGGCACCTCGATGTCGGCTCATCTCATCCTGGGGCTGTAGCCGGTCCCAAGGGTATGGCTGTTCGCCATTTAAAGAGGTACGTGAGCTGGGTTTAAAACGTCGTGAGACAGTTTGGTCCCTATCTTCCGTGGGCGCTGCAAGATTGAGAGAGCCTGCTCCTAGTACGAGAGGACCGGAGTGGACGCACCTCTGGTGTATCGGTTGTCACGCCAGTGGCATCGCCGAGTAGCTAAGTGCGGAAGAGATAACCGCTGAAAGCATCTAAGCGGGAAACTCGTCTCAAGATGAGTCTTGCCGGGGCCTTGAGCCCCCTGAAGGGTCGTTCAAGACCAGGACGTTGATAGGCTGGGTGTGGAAGCGCAGTAATGCGTTAAGCTAACCAGTACTAATTGCCCGTGAGGCTTGACCCTATAACTTTGACACTCAAAACGTCAAGGTGTGTGGTCACGCAGATCTCCTCCCCCTGCAGGGAGAGATCAACAACCGTTCTTCATTCCTGAAGACGCAATCAAAAGCTGATTTGACTCTACCGAATTGGGCTCGTTGTCCCGTCCCCCAAAGACAGACAGCAGCCAACCAGTTAAGCCTGATGACCATAGCGAGTCGGTCCCACCCCTTCCCATCCCGAACAGGACCGTGAAACGACTCAGCGCCGATGATAGTGCGGATTCCCGTGTGAAAGTAGGTCATCGTCAGGCTAATATCGAGGAGACGCCCGGTCGTGTGACCGGGCGTTCCTATTTTTACCCGTAGAGATGAGTGCTTGTGATGAGTGCTGATCTCTGAGGGTGAGACCAACACCTGCAGCAGGTTCTTGAAGAAGTTGCTGCAAAGGGGTTGACAAGTTCTAGCGAACTTGTTTATAGTCTCATCTCTTCGCTGCTGACAAGTCAGCGACGCGAAACAAGACGACGCAAGTTGTTTTGATGTTCTTTAAGAATTTGCAGCCGATAAGCGTGGGCGTCTGGGCCGAGCGACCTGAGAAGGTTAAATCGAAAAGACGCTCACGGAAAGAGAATGAAGCTATGTAAATAGTCTTTGTTCAATTCCGTTGAGTAAATCAAGATCGAACTGTAGAGTTTGATCCTGGCTCAGATTGAACGCTGGCGGCATGCCTTACACATGCAAGTCGAACGGTAACGCGGGGCAACCTGGCGACGAGTGGCGAACGGGTGAGTAATGTATCGGAACGTGCCCAGTTGTGGGGGATAACTGCTCGAAAGAGCAGCTAATACCGCATACGACCTGAGGGTGAAAGCGGGGGATCGCAAGACCTCGCGCAATTGGAGCGGCCGATATCAGATTAGGTAGTTGGTGGGGTAAAGGCCTACCAAGCCGACGATCTGTAGCTGGTCTGAGAGGACGACCAGCCACACTGGGACTGAGACACGGCCCAGACTCCTACGGGAGGCAGCAGTGGGGAATTTTGGACAATGGGGGCAACCCTGATCCAGCCATGCCGCGTGCGGGAAGAAGGCCTTCGGGTTGTAAACCGCTTTTGTCAGGGAAGAAATCCTTTGGGTTAATACCTCGGAGGGATGACGGTACCTGAAGAATAAGCACCGGCTAACTACGTGCCAGCAGCCGCGGTAATACGTAGGGTGCAAGCGTTAATCGGAATTACTGGGCGTAAAGCGTGCGCAGGCGGTTATGCAAGACAGATGTGAAATCCCCGGGCTCAACCTGGGAACTGCATTTGTGACTGCATGGCTAGAGTACGGCAGAGGGGGATGGAATTCCGCGTGTAGCAGTGAAATGCGTAGATATGCGGAGGAACACCGATGGCGAAGGCAATCCCCTGGGCCTGTACTGACGCTCATGCACGAAAGCGTGGGGAGCAAACAGGATTAGATACCCTGGTAGTCCACGCCCTAAACGATGTCAACTGGTTGTTGGGAGGGTTTCTTCTCAGTAACGTAGCTAACGCGTGAAGTTGACCGCCTGGGGAGTACGGCCGCAAGGTTGAAACTCAAAGGAATTGACGGGGACCCGCACAAGCGGTGGATGATGTGGTTTAATTCGATGCAACGCGAAAAACCTTACCTACCCTTGACATGTCAGAGATCCCAGAGAGATTTGGGAGTGCTCGAAAGAGAATCTGAACACAGGTGCTGCATGGCCGTCGTCAGCTCGTGTCGTGAGATGTTGGGTTAAGTCCCGCAACGAGCGCAACCCTTGTCATTAGTTGCTACGAAAGGGCACTCTAATGAGACTGCCGGTGACAAACCGGAGGAAGGTGGGGATGACGTCAGGTCATCATGGCCCTTATGGGTAGGGCTACACACGTCATACAATGGCCGGGACAGAGGGCTGCCAACCCGCGAGGGGGAGCTAATCCCAGAAACCCGGTCGTAGTCCGGATCGCAGTCTGCAACTCGACTGCGTGAAGTCGGAATCGCTAGTAATCGCGGATCAGCTTGCCGCGGTGAATACGTTCCCGGGTCTTGTACACACCGCCCGTCACACCATGGGAGCGGGTTCTGCCAGAAGTAGTTAGCCTAACCGCAAGGAGGGCGATTACCACGGCAGGGTTCGTGACTGGGGTGAAGTCGTAACAAGGTAGCCGTATCGGAAGGTGCGGCTGGATCACCTCCTTTCTAGAGAATGACAAAGCCAATGATCAACTTCGGTTGAGCGTTGAGCGGCGTCCACATAGCTCAGTTCAGTGCGCCCACACTTATCGGCTGCAGACACAACAGTGAGTGAGAAAACACGTGAGCCTGGCAAGCTGGCCTTGAAGGGGCGAGCGCTGAGGACAGGGTCACGCCAGAACGCGTGGGTCTGTAGCTCAGTCGGTTAGAGCACCGTCTTGATAAGGCGGGGGTCGCTGGTTCGAATCCAGCCAGACCCACCACGGACAGTGAGGCGAGCGCGCCGAACTGGAAAGGGGGATTAGCTCAGCTGGGAGAGCACCTGCTTTGCAAGCAGGGGGTCGTCGGTTCGATCCCGTCATCCTCCACCAATTTCTCACTCCTGAAGGGTTGGCAAACCACAGCGTCAAGCGATTGATGCTGTGGTTTGCCAGTCTCGGCTTTGAAAGAAGTCGGCTGTTGTTCTTTAACAATTCGTAGAGTCGAATCAGCGTTGCTGGCGGAAAGCTGGTGCTCGTAAAGGGGCACTCGGCACCGTGCCGCCAGCGACATTTGATTGCGTCACCAAACTTCAACTCTGGACAAGTTCAGAGAAGAAATGAAGAACGGCGAAACGCGTGATACTCAATTGAACGCTCAGGAAGCTGAGCGTCTGTCCTTGACGACATCTGCGGATGTCAAAGTTATAGGGTCAAGTGACTAAGTGCATGTGGTGGATGCCTTGGCGATTACAGGCGACGAAGGACGTGATAGCCTGCGATAAGCTTCGGGGAGCTGGCAAATAAGCTTTGATCCGGAGATTTCCGAATGGGGAAACCCACCTCTTTAGAGGTATCGCATACTGAATACATAGGTATGCGAGGCGAACCGGGCGAACTGAAACATCTCAGTAGCTCGAGGAACAGACATCAACCGAGATTCCGAAAGTAGTGGCGAGCGAAATCGGAGTAGCCCTCGTGATTTAGCATTTGGCATATCAGAACGGAATGGAAAGTCCGGCCATAGCGGGTGATAGCCCCGTATGAGAAATGTCTTTTGTGGAACTAGGCACGAATAGAGTAGGGCGGGACACGTGAAATCCTGTCTGAATATGGGGGGACCATCCTCCAAGGCTAAATACTCGTAATCGACCGATAGCGAACAAGTACCGTGAGGGAAAGGCGAAAAGAACCCCGGGAGGGGAGTGAAATAGATCCTGAAACCGCATGCATACAAAAAGTAGGAGCCCGCAAGGGTGACTGCGTACCTTTTGTATAATGGGTCAGCGACTTACATTCAGTGGCGAGGTTAACCGAATAGGGTAGCCGTAGAGAAATCGAGTCCGAATAGGGCGAATTAGTCGCTGGGTGTAGACCCGAAACCAGGTGATCTATCCATGGCCAGGATGAAGGTACCGTAACAGGTGCTGGAGGTCCGAACCGACTAGTGTTGCAAAACTAGCGGATGAGCTGTGGATAGGGGTGAAAGGCTAAACAAACCTGGAGATAGCTGGTTCTCTCCGAAAACTATTTAGGTAGTGCCTCAAGTATTACCTTCGGGGGTAGAGCACTGTTTAGGCTAGGGGGTCATGGCGACTTACCAAACCTATGCAAACTCCGAATACCGAAGAGTACAGCTTGGGAGACAGAGCACCGGGTGCTAACGTCCGGACTCAAGAGGGAAACAACCCAGACCGCCAGCTAAGGTCCCTAAAATTGGCTAAGTGGGAAACGAAGTGGGAAGGCTAAAACAGTCAGGATGTTGGCTTAGAAGCAGCCATCATTTAAAGAAAGCGTAATAGCTCACTGATCGAGTCGTCCTGCGCGGAAGATGTAACGGGGCTAAGCCAGTTACCGAAGCTGCGGATGCACAGTTTACTGTGCGTGGTAGGAGAGCGTTCTGTACGCCTGTGAAGGTGGGTCGTGAGGCCTGCTGGAGGTATCAGAAGTGCGAATGCTGACATGAGTAGCGTTAAAGGGGGTGAAAAGCCCCCTCGCCGTAAGCGCAAGGTTTCCTACGCAACGTTCATCGGCGTAGGGTGAGTCGGCCCCTAAGGCGAGGCAGAGATGCGTAGCTGATGGGAAACAGGTCAATATTCCTGTACCGATCTGTAGTGCGATGTGGGGACGGAGAAGGTTAGCTCAGCCGGGTGTTGGATGTCCCGGTTCAAGCATGTAGGCGTGCCCTCTAGGCAAATCCGGAGGGCTTAGCTGAGGTGTGATAACGAGTCTGCTTGCAGACGAAGTGAGTGATACCCTGCTTCCAAGAAAAGCCACTAAGCTTCAGCTACAGACGACCGTACCGCAAACCGACACTGGTGCGCGAGATGAGTATTCTAAGGCGCTTGAGAGAACTCTGGAGAAGGAACTCGGCAAATTGACACCGTAACTTCGGAAGAAGGTGTGCCTTTAGTAGGTGAACCATTTACTTGGGGAGCCCAATGAGGCCGCAGATAATCGGTGGCTGCGACTGTTTATTAAAAACACAGCACTCTGCAAAGACGAAAGTCGACGTATAGGGTGTGACGCCTGCCCGGTGCTGGAAGATTAAATGATGGGGTGCAAGCTCTTGACTGAAGTCCCAGTAAACGGCGGCCGTAACTATAACGGTCCTAAGGTAGCGAAATTCCTTGTCGGGTAAGTTCCGACCTGCACGAATGGCGTAACGATGGCCACACTGTCTCCTCCAGAGACTCAGCGAAGTTGAAATGTTTGTGATGATGCAATCTCCCCGCGGAAAGACGGAAAGACCCCATGAACCTTTACTGTAGCTTTACATTGGACTTTGAACAGATCTGTGTAGGATAGGTGGGAGGCTTTGAAACCTGGTCGCTAGATCAGGTGGAGCCAACGTTGAAATACCACCCTGGTGTGTTTGAGGTTCTAACCTTGGCCCGTTATCCGGGTTGGGGACAGTGTATGGTGGGCAGTTTGACTGGGGCGGTCTCCTCCCAAAGTGTAACGGAGGAGTTCGAAGGTACGCTAGGCACGGTCGGAAATCGTGCTAATAGTGCATAGGCATAAGCGTGCTTGACTGCGAGACTGACAAGTCGAGCAGGTACGAAAGTAGGACTAAGTGATCCGGTGGTTCTGTATGGAAGGGCCATCGCTCAACGGATAAAAGGTACTCTGGGGATAACAGGCTGATACCGCCCAAGAGTTCATATCGACGGCGGTGTTTGGCACCTCGATGTCGGCTCATCTCATCCTGGGGCTGTAGCCGGTCCCAAGGGTATGGCTGTTCGCCATTTAAAGAGGTACGTGAGCTGGGTTTAAAACGTCGTGAGACAGTTTGGTCCCTATCTTCCGTGGGCGCTGCAAGATTGAGAGAGCCTGCTCCTAGTACGAGAGGACCGGAGTGGACGCACCTCTGGTGTATCGGTTGTCACGCCAGTGGCATCGCCGAGTAGCTAAGTGCGGAAGAGATAACCGCTGAAAGCATCTAAGCGGGAAACTCGTCTCAAGATGAGTCTTGCCGGGGCCTTGAGCCCCCTGAAGGGTCGTTCAAGACCAGGACGTTGATAGGCTGGGTGTGGAAGCGCAGTAATGCGTTAAGCTAACCAGTACTAATTGCCCGTGAGGCTTGACCCTATAACTTTGACACTCAAAACGTCAAGGTGTGTGGTCACGCAGATCTCCTCCCCCTGCAGGGAGAGATCAACAACCGTTCTTCATTCCTGAAGACGCAATCAAAAGCTGATTTGACTCTACCGAATTGGGCTCGTTGTCCCGTCCCCCAAAGACAGACAGCAGCCAACCAGTTAAGCCTGATGACCATAGCGAGTCGGTCCCACCCCTTCCCATCCCGAACAGGACCGTGAAACGACTCAGCGCCGATGATAGTGCGGATTCCCGTGTGAAAGTAGGTCATCGTCAGGCTAATATCCCGCTCAACCCCTTGAACCAATCGGTTCAAGGGGTTTTTGCTTTTGGGGATTCGTTAGTCGTCGCAATAGCTGGCACGGTTTAGCGCGGGAGCGTCACGCTCGATGCGGCGAAATACGGCAGTTGGCGATGTGATGGCGCTTGAGCATGATGGAGTGACAGCCCCCTCGACGCGGCGGCTTTGCTTATCGCCGGGGCAGCTGTGCCTGCATGGATGACTGATCAGTGGGCTTGCCGCCACTGGAATCCTATATGGCGCAGGATTGGGACGCCTGTGTCACCATCCTCATCGCGCGCTCACGCACCTCGGGCGAAAACATGTTCGACTTGCTCATGGCTCAATCCTCTTAGAGTGTTGAGTCTCCTGAAAATCCAGGGCGGTTCACGGGGTGGTCACCATCTCAATGGCGTAGCTCTCGCCTCAAAATTTTGCCCACATTGGTCTTCGGCAGGTCATCCCTGAACTCGATGTATTTCGGCCGCTTATAGCCGGTGAACTGGGCGTGGCAGAAGTTGCTCAGATCTTCTTCAGCAAGTGTGGGGTCCTTCTTGATCACGTAGAGCTTCACAGCCTCACCGGAGTAAGGATCAGGCACCCCGACGGCGGCACACTCAAGAACTCCTGGATGCAGGTTAACGACCTGCTCAATCTCGGTCGGGTACACGTTGAATCCGCTCACGAGAATCATGTCCTTCTTTCGGTCTACGATTCTTGTGAAGCCTTTCGTGTCCATCACGCCAATATCCCCGGTCTTGAAGAACCCATCCGCCCCGATCGCTTGGGCCGTCTCCTCCGGCCGGTTCCAGTAGCCAGCCATGACCTGCGGTCCACGGATGCAGATCTCCCCGCGATCACCTAAGGGCACTTCCAACCCCTCGTCGTTCCGGATGGAGATTTCAGTTCCCGGCACCGGCAATCCAATAGATCCGTTGAACTCCGGGAGGTCCAACCGATTGATGGTCGCGACGGGAGCGGTCTCGGAAAGGCCATAGCCCTCGACGATGGCGCAGCCGGTAATCTTTTGCCACTTCTCAGCAGTCGCTTGTTGAACGGCCATCCCCCCACCATTGGAGATCACCAACTCGCTGAAATCAACGCCAGCGAAGCTTGGATCATTTGCCAAGGCATTGAATAAGGTGTTCACGGCGGGAAACATATTCACTCGGTAGCTTTTGAGCGTCGAGATGAATCCAGGAATATCTCTCGGGTTAGGGATGAGTAGATTCATCATGCCTAATCGAGCGCCCAGCATGTAGCAGGCCGTCAGCGCGAAGATGTGATACAGCGGCAGCGCGCAGACGATGGTCAGCGGCTTGTCTCCCACCTTGGAGAGCATGGGCTTGAACCACGCTTCACTCTGCAAGATGTTGGCGACCACATTGCGATGGAGCAGGGTGGCACCCTTAGAGAGTCCGGTCGTGCCGCCGGTGTATTGAAGAAATGCCGGGTCGTCTGGATGAGGTTTGACGGGCCGCAATGCCAGGACCGCGCCTTCGCGCAGAGCGACATTGAACCGCGTGACGCTACGCCCGTCGTTGAGTGGCAGACGAAACTCCGGAACCATCTTCTTGAGATGGCGCACCGCGAAGTTGATCACCGGTCCCCGCCACCAGCCCAGCAGGTCGCCCAGTGACGTCAGCACGACGTGCTGCACCTGCGTTCGGTCGATCACCTCCGACAAGGTTTTCGCGAAGTTCTCCAGAACGATGATGGCTTCCGCTCCCGAATCCTTCAACTGATGTTCAAGCTCTCGGGGCGTGTACAGGGGATTCACATTCACGACCACATAGCCCGCGCGAAGCACCGCCGCGATGGCGACCATGTACTGCAGCACATTCGGCATCATGATCGCCACCCGAGACCCCGGTGCCAGCCCGCGATGCTGAAGCCATGCGGCGAGGGATTTGGAGAGCGCGTCCACTTCACCAAATGTGATCCGGCGGTCCATGCAGACCGCTGCATCCCTCGCAGCGTACTTGTGGAAAGCCTCCTCCAGCAGGGCCACCAACGACGGATACACGTCGGTGGGAAGGTCAGCGGCCACGCCAGGGGGATAGCTGGCCAGCCAAGGCTTGTCTGCATAGGTCACGTTCATGTCTCCTCGTCGCTTTGAGTGATGGGCCTTGAAGGCGCCGCGATCCATCGGTCACTCATGCTGGCCGTAGGCGCTGAGACGACGTAGGGGGGTTGCCCTAGGACCTCGTCACTTGGGAGACAACGTGCAGGTCGACACGCGGTCTTTGCTGCAGCGCATCGTGATTGCACCGATGGTTTTGCCGAGCACCTAAACTGCCGCGGGCGTCCACGATGGAGATTGATGAATGAATGGCCGTATCCAACGGATCACGACCTTGCTACGGGTGTTCGGCGGTATCGCTTTGGCCGTTTGGGCGGGATGGACCTGGGGCCCTTGGGCCGCGCTGGCCGTGGTGGTGCTCTTTGTCGCCGGCCCGGCTTTGGTGATGCTCCCAAGCTTCCTGGTCCTGCGCTTTGTGCCTCCCGCGCCGGGTCTGCCGGTGGCGCCGTTGGGCGACCTGCTGCAGGCCTGGTGGCGCGAGGTGGTCGCGGTGACGAAGGTGTTCAATTGGGAGCAGCCTTGGGCCGAGCACCATCAACCCGACCATCTGCCGGCCGATGCGCACGGCCGCCGTGGAATGCTGCTGCTGCACGGATATAACTGCAATCGCGGGTTGTGGAACAGCTGGATGCCGAGACTGCGGCGCTTGAATGTCCCGCACATGGCGCTCACGCTCGAGCCCGCATTCGGCTCCATCGATGCCTACGCCGCCGACATCGACCGCGCCATGCGAACCCTTCAGCAACTCACCGGCGTACCGCCGTTGATCGTGGCGCACAGCATGGGCGGCCTCAGCGCACGTGCCTGGTGGCGAAGCCAGGGACATCCACAGGACCGGATCCATCACATCCTCAGTTTGGGAACGCCCCACCACGGCACATTGCTGGCGCGACTGGGAACCACGATGAACGCGCGACAGATGCGCGGCGACTCCGAATGGCTGAACCAGTTGGCACGCGAGGAACCACCCGTCCTGGGCCAGCACTTCGACTGCCTCTACGGGCACTGCGATCAGGTCGTGTTCCCGGCCGAGACGGCCGTTCTGCCTGGCTCGCGGGTTCTGCACCTGCCGGCACGTGGCCATCTGCAACTGATGTTCGAGCCACAGGCTTTTGATCGAGCAATTTCGCTTCTGAACGCGGATTGAGCATTCAGCCTGGCGTCCATCGACGGTCATCCCGAAAGCACACGCCCACGAAAGCCGCGCGAGGATTCAGATGAACCAAAAAAATGGCCCTGGGCATACGCCTCAGGGCCATTTCCTTTTGCGAAACGTGCGGCGCGACCGCCGCGTCGATCAGGCCTCTGCCTTCAGCACGCCGCGGCGAATCTGGTCGAGCTCGATGCTCTCGAACAGCGCCTTGAAGTTGCCTTCTCCGAAGCCTTCATTGCCTTTGCGCTGGATGATCTCGAAGAAGATCGGACCGATCACTTCCTTGGTGAAGATCTGCAGCAGCAGCTCATGCGGCGCGCCCTGGTGCGCCGCGCCGTCGATCAGGATGCGCAGCCGGCGCAGTTCATCCAGAGGTTCGTTGTGCTCGGGCAGGCGCTTGCTGACGAGGTCAAAGTATGTGTCGATGGTGTCCTGGAACACCACGCCGGTCGCCTTCATGCCTTCGACCGTCTTGTAGATGTTGTCGGTGCCCAGCGCCACGTGCTGGATCCCCTCGCCGTGATAGAGGTCCAAGTACTCCGCGATCTGGCTCTTGTCGTCGCTGCTCTCGTTGATGGGGATGCGGATCTTGCCGCAGGGGCTGGTCATCGCCTTGGACTTCAGGCCGGTCAGCTTGCCTTCGATGTCAAAGTAGCGGACCTCGCGGAAGTTGAACAGCCGCTCATAGAACTCCGCCCATTCCTTCATGCGACCGCGGAACACGTTGTGGGTCAGATGGTCGATGTAGGTCAGGCCATGGCCGCTCGGGCTCGACTCGACGGGCTTTCCTTGTGCATCCATCAGCGGCACGAAGTCGACGTCGTAGATGCTGATGTTGCCGATCTCGCCGGGTGCCGCGCCGTTCTTGCCCTGCCAGCGATCGACGAAGTAGATCAGCGAGTCGCCGATGCCCTTGATGGCCGGGATGTTCAATTCCATCGGACCGGCCTTGTTGTCGAAGCCCCAGGCCCCGAGTTCCAGTGCGCGACGATAGGCGAAGGCCGCATCCTTCACGCGGAAGGCGATGGCGCAGATCGACGGCCCATGCAGCCGAGCGAATCGCTGTGCAAACGCATCCTGCTCCGCGTTGATGATGAAGTTGACCTCGCCCTGTCGATACAGCGTCACGTTCTTGTGGCGATGCCTTGCAACGGCCACGAAGCCCATCGAGGAAAACAGCGCGCCCAGCGCCGCGGGGTCGGGAGCGGCGAATTCGATGAACTCGAACCCGTCGGTCCCCATGGGGTTGTCCCAGGGAATGAAAGCCATGTCTGTCTCCGAAGCCTCTGTGTCGAGGCAGCTATCGATGCCGCCACTGTAGAGGCGCCACCCCGCAGGATTCCTGCGATGGCAGGCGCGAGGACGGATCCTCGCGCAGGATTCTTGCGACAATTCCGGCATGGACAAGAAGATCGAGCTCGATGCCATCGACCGGCGCATCCTCCACGCCCTGCAGGCCGACGGCCGGATGACCTACGACGCGATCGCGGCGCAGGTGAATCTCTCCTCATCTGCCGTCTTGCGACGCGTGCGCCGACTGGAGGAATCGGGTGTCATCGCCGCGTACGTGGCGCTGCTGAACCCGGAGCGCGTCGGCTTGGGCCTCACCGCCTACATCAACGTACGGCTCGAAAAGCACACCGAAAGCCACAAGCGCAATCCGATGGATCTCTTCCGCGCGGCGGTGCAGACCTGGCCGGAGGTCGTCGAATGCTCGGCCCTGACCGGCGAGATGGATTACCTGCTGCGCGTTCTGGTCGAGGACATGGGACATTACGCGCGATTCATCACCGAAACCCTGCTCAAGCATCCCAGCGTCCAGGATTGCAAGACCAGCTTTGTCCTCGATCGATTGAAGAACACCACGGCCTTGCCGGTCTGACACGCCTTTCGCCTCCCGCGCCGTGGTCACGCAAGCCAGTGTGGAGTCTCGCAAGACCTGACCCCGCGTGGCCTTTCACTCAGCGGCGCTCGAGCACCACCGCCAGCTCGAACCATCCGCGGTCGTGTCGCCGCTGCACATACGGCGGCGCAGGCCATTTCCAAAGCGCCAGCGGAAACAGCGCCCGCATGGCGTGAATGTCGCAATGGTAGGGCGGGCCGATGATCTCGCCCTGCTCTGACGCGTCGTGCCGAGCCTGCATGAACAGGGCCAACAGCCGACCGCCCGGCTTGAGCCAGCGCTGCAACTGTTCGGCATAGGCCGTCCAATGATCGGGATGCAGCGCACACAGGCAGGTCTGCTCATAGACCAGGTCGAGCGCATGATCCGGCCGCCAAGCCAGCACGTCGACCTGCTCCACGCGGCCGGCAAGATGAGCCTCGGCCAGCGTCGCGCGGGCAATCTCCACCGCGGCGGGGGTGTAGTCCAGTCCGGTGACCTCAAGCCCTGCGCCGGCCAGCACCACGAGCTCATGGCCGCGGCCACAACCCGGCACCGCGATGCGATCACCGGTCCGAAGCAGCCCGGCCTCCAGCCAGGCCGTCAACTGCGGATGAGGGCCGCCACGATCCCAGCCGGTCTGGCCAGTCTCGAAGCGTTGCTGCCAGAACGCCGAATCGGGGCCCGCCATCAGATCACGCCGTCCAACTCGTGGACCAGCTTCAAGGTGTGCGCGGGCGAGAGATTCAACAGCGACCCGATCTCGACCAGATCATCCGGGACGGCGGGATTCTCCCAACGCTCCGACGTGTGCCGAGCCAGCCGGACGGCCAACGTCACGCAGCGGACCTGCGGGTCATTGCCCTTCTTGTCGTCGGTAATGTGGGTCAGCAGTTCGGGCAGGCGCCAGGCCTTCATCAGCGTCTGTTCCAGATCGCCCAGCTCCACATGCAGCACCTCCCGCTGCACCGCCACGCTGCGCAGGGTCGAATCCGCCTGCTGGCGATGCAGCACTTCCAGCGCCAGGTCCGGCGCTTCGCACCACATCAGCATCTCGGAGAAGTCATGCAGCAGCGCGGCGCTGTGGATCACCTCCGCATCGGGATCGGCGCGATGCGCCGCGAAACCCAGCGCGAATCGGGCCGCGCGCTCGGCACGGTGCAGAACACGTTGCAGACCGGCCATCGCATCGGGGCGATCGGCCAGTCGGTCCTCGACCGTCGGTTGCGGCCCGAACGCTTTGAAGAAGGGGGTGATGCCCAGCAGCACCAGCGCGGCGGTGACCGTCTCGGCGTCGGTCAGCAGCCGGCTGGAGCGCTGCGACGCCGCATGCGCCAGCAGCTTCAGGGTCATCAGTGGATCCTTGTTGAGGATCTCTCCGAGCAGATGGGCATCGGCGGCGTCCTCATTCGCGCGCCAGATTTCCAGCTGCTCGGCGGTGCTCGCCAGCACCGGGATCTCCATGCCGCGGAGATGCGAGGTCCAGGCCGCCAGATCGGGCAGTGGCCGGGTCAACGCCTGATGCGGACGGGGCACAGATGCAGGGGCAGTGGGCTGGTCGCTCATGGGTGTCGCAGACGATCAAGGAACGGCTGCCCGGAGGTGGGTGTCGTTCATCGTATATCGGCTCCGCGTCGGCAAGCTTGATGCCCGCGATGACCATGACCAGCGCCATCCAGATCGGCATCACAGCCGTTGCACACCCGCGAGGGTGCCCAGCAGCTGTCCGTTCAGATAGAGCGCGCCGTCGGGCCGACCGGCCTCGCAGCAGAACTCCAGCTCGATCGCCGCAGGCGCCTTGTCCGCCGCCGGTGCGGGCGCCAATTGCCAGGCCCAGCGGATCCACTGACCTCCCCAGGCCAGCATGTGGCGTGACAGCCAGTGCCGCCAACTGCTCGCGCTCACCGAACCGCCGCTGCGGTCCGGCATCCAAGTGATTCCTTGCATTTCTTCTCTCCCTGGGCGGCCTCGCGCGCGCTCAGGGCCGACCCTGAGGCGCCGCGGGCGCGCCGGTCACGGACTCAGTTCATCCCACCTCTGAAGCGCGCGCTTCAGCGACTGTTGCGCCTGCTGACGGCGGGCGCCGTTCGTGGGGCCGTGGCGGCCGGCTGCACGTTGCAGGCTGGGCGCCACATGCGGATTGCGCGGCTTTCGTAGGGCCGGCTTCGCTGGGCTTGGACGGGGTGAAGTGAACTGGGCCATGGCAGCCTCCTGAGGTGATGACAGCGTCGAGAGTCAAGCGCGCACCGATTCAGCGAAGGCCTTTGCCAGGCGATCCATTAGGGCGATGCGTTTGGAATTGCGCAGATGATAAACATTCGATTATCAAGCGCAAGTGCTTTTTATCTGACGTTGTCCCGTGCCGACGGGACGATGAAGCCGCTGCTGGCAGGCCACTTGTCGAAGTTCATTCAACTCAGAACTTTGGTTCGCTCAACTCAGAACTCGCACGCCACGCCGTGGCGGACGCCATCGCCACTGGCTTAGGCATCTCTGGGGTGAAGGGTGCGCCGATGTGCGAAGGGGACTCGGCGGACAGGGCCGCCGTTAGAAGTGCGCCGACACACGAGTGACTTGGATCAGTGCATCAAGCACAAGCCTGTGAAGCTGGGCAAGAGTTCTTGCTCAATAAGGGCGATTGCGGCTTGGGCGACCTGTCTTGCCCTTTTCGACGGATGCTAAGCGGATCACGAGGCTTGGCCAGTGGCACTTGTTAGGTGAGCATCGCCGCAGTGTTTTCCCATTCTGTGTGAGCAGCCTCGCCTATGCCCGGCCGGAGCTCGGGGCGCAAAAAAGGAGCGCGGGGCCATGGTGCGGATTCCGGTCGACTTGACCACCTGTGCCGGTTCAAGTTGACCGGGTCAGGGCTGGCCGGTTTAGGCTGATTGCTGCCGGTCAGTTTTGTCAGGCCTACGACGGCTGTGGCCGAAACCGGTCAGTGCGCATTTCGTGGCCGGATGATCGTCAGGCTCCTACATCCGTGCTCTGAGAAACTTTCCCCCGCCGTCAGCGAGCCTGCTTCGCTCAATCAGCTTGCCCGTGAACTGGAAGTCTTCGTTGATACGGACGATCAGCAACTGCTCGAAATCGCCTTGACGCTTGACGAGCACGTGGTCGTTGCCCTTCTCGGGCGAGATGGTTTTGACCTCGACGCGCTTGCCGGCGATGGTGCCATCAGACCCGGCCTGATGGGTTCCGTGGCGGCGAAGCCCGAACTTGAGCTCCGCGTAGATCTCTCCGAGCTCGCCCCACACCTGAAGGTATCTGCCAGTATTGCTGAAGTGGCGCGCAGCGCAATCCACCAGGTCTTCGAAGATTTCGGCCTGCTTCAGCACCGAGTACGGGAATCCATCCCTGCTTCGAAACTGTTCTCGCGGCTCTACTGAGTTGGCGTCGTCCGGCAACTGGTCTTCGAGTTCTGAGTCGATCCACTCCTTGCTCAGGTAAGCCTCATCCCAAGGTGCATACCCGACGGCGGCCGCGTCGGCGATATCCTCGGCGCTGTAGCCCTTGTCGCGCATCTCATGCAGAAAATCCCAGTCACTCATGGTTCCTCCTGTTCAGCGTCATTCTTGCATCCCGGTGCCCCCTGCCTCCGTCTTTCAGCCGAATTTCTCTAGGGTGTGATATAGATCCGCTCAGGGATGCCAAGCTGGACGTACCTCATCGACTCGGTAAGACCGACGTGCTTGACAAGTAAGGCCTCGATCTCGCCAGGCGTCCGCTGAGCTTCAGCTGCTATCGCCTCAATCCATTTTCTGTGCCAGGCAGGGTTCCAGGAGTTGATCGTGTTGTTTGCGACCAGTTGAATCCGCCGGAACGCGCCCTCTGTCAGGCCGAGATGCGCACGCTTGTCGAGCGACCTCGCGGATTCTGTCGTGTGGCTCATCCGGAGCATGCCTGACACTACGTGGCGCCACGTGAGCATGGGGAATATCTTGACCGCGAAGGGAAGGAACGCGTCTAACCGGTAGAGGGTTCGTGCCAGCATAAGGGCGGAGTCCTTGGCGTTGACCGGAAACATGGTCGCCAACACGGCCCTGGCGCCGCACGCTAGCGCAGCAGTCGCGACGGAGCTATGGCTACCATCGATGGGTTGGGTATCGCATGCGCTGAACATGACCACCGGCGGCAACTGGCACTTGCGCTTGAGAGCCCACATGTCCAAGGGTGCCCCACCGACGACTAGGCTTCCCATCCCAAGGTCGGTGTCATAGCGACCATGCCCGTCAAAAATCATGACAGCACCGTCGAAAGCCTGAATCGTCTCTATGAACTCGGCCTCAGTGCTGACGTCTACGAAGCGGTACTTCACATGCGTGAATCCGCCACCGGCAAACGTCTCCAAGGCCTGTTCAAGCACACAGCGGATAGGGTCGTCATCGCTGAACGATCTGATGATCAGCACGTTATGGAAGGCCGAGACCGGGAGATGCACCGGTGGGGCCATGTTCGTACCCCAGAACAAGTTGCCGGGGAACGGCGAAAGCCGAGACGTGTCGAACCGCAGACCAATTGGAATTCCGTTCGACGGCATGAGCTCC
The DNA here is from genome assembly GCF_025398155.2 of Roseateles amylovorans. Classification (NCBI taxonomy): domain Bacteria; kingdom Pseudomonadati; phylum Pseudomonadota; class Betaproteobacteria; order Burkholderiales; family Sphaerotilaceae; genus Roseateles; species Roseateles amylovorans. Next base: position 5,694,380 of record NZ_CP104562.2, on the reverse strand, counting down.
AACGGTAGGTCTGTGACGAGCTTGATGCCTTCGATGCAAGCCTTCTCTGGCGCGTCGATTCGCTTGAGAAATTCTTCGTTGACAAGCGAGCGCGCCTTCGCGCCAAGACGTTCTGTCAGCCGCGCAACCTTCCACGCATGGTGTGTGCCAACCTGCGCTCGAATGCAATGGGCCAAGGCAATGACGTCGCCTCTGACCTGATTCAGTCGTGGCTCTAGCCGCACGACCGGGCAGAGCGTTGCGCTGGACATGAGGCCTAACGCTGCCGTGAGTGCGTTCAAATCAGTGGCCCACATCGAGCTCAACATTCGCTGATATCGGGAGATGACTGGCTCGTGGTCCTCGTCAAACTGGATCTGCTGGAAGTAGGTTTGCGCTTGGATGACGGATGCGAGCGCGCGGCGGAACTCGTGGCGGTCGGTTGCATCGACGCTACGCGCCAGTTGCCTCCACTGTCTGAAATGCCCCCAGTACGTGCTGGCGACGGCCAAGATCAACCGGTGATCAACAAGACCAGGCACCTTTGCGCTGAGCAGTTGATCGCGCTCGGCAAGAATCGCATCCGTCGAGGTGCAAATCGCCGTCACGTAGCGTTTCGTTGGATCGCCATCAAGCTCCTGAATTGGCCGAGAGATCGCGCGCTCGCGGGTAAACTTGTAGCCGAAGGCGGCCAGGGCAAGCTCGTTAGGCGCGGTGACGTTGTGATGGCCGACACACAGGTAGTGTTTCTTCGGCTTCCGACGCGGGGCCTGCGTGAGCATCGCTCTGGTGGCTTTGACGAAATCCTTGCCTTCCCCTCTCGCGGAGAGCGAATCGAGAACTTGCCTCACGTACTCAGCGATCACTTCCGCCGTGACACCGGCTAGCGGCTTACGGCCCGGCGCGCCGACGGAAGAAATGTGGAGAACTGGTGTGCGTCGGCCAGCGAAGATCTGGTCGGTCACGAGCGCGACATCCGGATCGGTTGTGACACAGACGCAAAAGACGGCGGCCAGCAGATCCAGGGCCGCTGCAAACGAGTCGATCTGGATTGGGATCAGCGTCGGCCACGTAATACCGCCAAGGCGGTTCACCAGGACGTCGGTCACGCTCGAGTGGGGTTCTCGAACATCCATCGGCATCGCACTGATCAGCCTGAACGGACCTGCAGCGTCAAGCAGGCCCGGTGAGTACCACCCGAGCGGGCTATTCCGCTGCATGTCCTGCACTGCATGCGGGAAGAAGTAGTAGATCCGCGTCAGCTTCGCCGCTGCTATGGCCGCTCGGACATCTTCTACATCTTGTGTGGCTTGAGGCGTCGTCAAAAGTCGTCTCGTTATGGTGCGTACACGATCCGGGCCGGCGGAAAACCGGTGTGGGCGCTGCTGAAGCGCCGCGCTCCCTACAAGCTTATTCGATGCACAGTGCGGGCCAGAGAGCATTCCGCGCGGGGGATGGGGGCGGGACGAGCGGCCGACTAGGGCGCTCCGTGTCGATAGCTGCGGGGCCCGCCGTACGACAACGCCTATTGCTCGGAAGCGACTCCGAAAAGGCGGTAGCCCATCCGAAGGGTAGTTGGTGCCGGCTTGTTGGCGTTCAATAGGTGATTTGGCGGCCCGCGCTTACTGCCTGCAGCGCCGATTTGAGACTGTCCGGAGCGCCGAATCTAGGGAGAGCCTCGCATACTTTGAAATTTGTAGGAGGGAGTTATGGCAGAACAATTGTTTGCGCAGAGCGAGCTGGAGGCCGTCCTGCGCTTCTGCCGTGCGGAGTTCGTCGCCGACAACTACTTCCATGCCGTGCTGGAGGCGGCCAAGAGCATCGCCGACAAGCTGCGCACTACGACTGGCCTGACCGACGATGGCGGAAAACTGGTGGACGCCGCGCTAGGTGGTTCGACACCAGAGCTAGCGATAAATGGGCTTGAGACCGACAGCCAGCGTAGCGAGCAGGCAGGGTTCGCGAATCTGATCAAGGGTACGTTCGGGATGTTCCGGATCCCTGTCGCGCACGAGGCATGGATTTTGTGGACTATGAGCAAAGAGGGCGCCGAAGACCTCCTGTCGCTGGCATCACTGATCCATCGGCGCCTTGACGCCGCGCGCTGAGCTGAGGAGAGAAATTGCCAGCCGCATAGACATTCCATGGCGGCAATCGCGACTCAATGACATCGAACTGGCCGACAGCGGCCGCTCCAGATTGGAAGCACGACCGTCTGCAAACGCTGCGGAGCCGCCTTCCGGTCAGGACCAGCAAGGCGGTCAGGGCGGGCAAGCGCGCCGGTCAATCGTGATCAGCGCCCGCAGTCATGGGACGCTCACAACGACTTGACGCTGGCGCAAAGCAGGCCGGGCATGCCCGGCACGCCCGGCACGCCGGTAGCCTCCGCAGCTAGTTATGGAAATCGCTTATGACTTTGACGAGTACCGAGCTGTCAAGGCATCTCGAAGTGCCGCGTCCGTCGCAAGGCGAGCCATGTTTTCGGTCAAACCTTTGCCGACCTGCCATGAGATGCGCGCCGCAGCGTCGCGACATGCCAGCTCTGATATCTCGGCGTGGTCTTCGTCGAGGGCTCGTTCTTTCGAGCTTGCGGTAGGCGGGTTTGTGGCGGAGCTTGCCATTGGAATTTCTCCTCGTAGGACTCTGAACGGCAGATTCGCGACGGCTGATGGAGGCAGCCGAAGCCGAAGGCGCAAAAACGGGCTTCATCAAGATCATCACGCTCACAGTGCTGCGGCGGCCATCGTCCGAGAATCGCTGCATTGAGCTCTCCGCGAGCACTACGCCACCGGCTGCGAGATCACGGGCGCCACCGGCTGGGGAGAACAACGGCCCGGAGGCTGCAATCGTGCCGTTAATCCCCGCGTTGATTTCGACCGTTTCGATGAAGGATCAGCTCAAGGAAGTTGCGTGGGTTCCGCAGTGCAGGCACAGCAGCTTAGCCAGAACAGGTCCTGTCGTCACGCTCGTCAAACAGTCCGTCTTGGAAGTCGCACTGGATAGGGAAGACTGTCGAGCAGCGACTTGGATGGTCGGCTTGGTTGCTTGGGCCGTGTCGACTTTTCCTTGATTGGTGGGCTCTCGTACGGAAGCTCTAGATCGATCGGAAGACTATCCGTGCAAAGAAGTCGATGGATCTTGGTGCTCGCATCCCACCAGCGCTGAAGCGTGTCGTCTGAGCACTCGGCCTTCTGCGGTTCATTCGGACTGTGTCCTGAATGCGGAAGCAGCGACGCGCCGCATCGGCGGCAGTACGCCAGGCTGGCCACACGCGCCGTCTGATAGGAGCTTGTTATGCTGACTATCGTTGGGCTGACTGGGAGCATGACTAATGCGCTGCAAGCCTGGCACCGATCCTCTAGCAGGCATCGGTGGTGAACACACATGCGGTATACGCGGAAGCGCCAATGCGCAGGGAACGCCCGGCTGGAACACTGTGCCAAGCACTGAGGACAAAATCGGTAGACAGCCCGTGATCGCTCTCCTGATGCGCACGGATAGAGGAGATGGCGAGAGGTCTTCCGTCGAGGCTCATGGAGTGCCCAGAAAATTGCAAGAGATGGCGGGAGCGCTCGCAGCGTTTGAGAGTCCTTGGGGGCGACTCCTACAGATTGCGCGAAGTGGAGATCAAAGTCTCCTACCCGTGACGATAAATTCAGTGACCGCGAGAGAGCTTGAACGCTGACGCCTTGCGATAAGGCGATGCGTGTGAGCCAAGAGCTAGGTGACTCGAACGGCGCCGGCTTTGGGACGGCTCCGAGCTCTCGCAGCAACTGTCGGATCGAGTCCGCCGTTGATCCAGAACCGTTCGACCGCTCCATGTTCGTTGAGCTGCCCGCGCCTTCCCCAGAGCTTGAGCTGTCTGTGTAGGTGACGATGGTGGACTTATGCGTCTGCATCAAGGGCGCTCCGGATCAAATAGGCTGAGTTGGGATGCGGCGCGCGACCCATCAAGCCTGCGGCGCGGGCGCAGTGCCAAACGGGATAGCTCCTTTCCCGCGATCGCTCGGTCCCAATGGGTGATGCCCGCCAACTGCTGTTCCGCAAGGGCGTCAACGATGGCCTGTCGTTCCGAACTTGGCCGCGGGGTCGTCCGACGAAGGCCATCCAAGCCGCGATGGATAAGGTCGTGCGCCGCTGACGAAGGGAGCCAAGATCTCTGCGAGGCTATGAGGGCATGGCGGAAGGCCTGGTCCCCTCCTGCGAACGCTAAAACAAGCCGATATGCACCATCAGGACTCGTGCCTCCGAACCATCTTTCGAAGCCGAATGGGTCTGCTGAGGCGCAGTGGAACTCGAGCTCTAGGGCCGAGGCCATCCTTGCGCACCAGGCCACGACATCGGGTGCCGCAGGAACGGACTCGGCGTCGGCGTAGCCAAGAACCGCCCCGCAACTGCAGACAGCCAACGCAGGGCGATCGTCTCGGATCGCTCCGCCGCAGCGGATGCATCGGTCCTGCAGCACGACGTGGTGGATGTGGCACGCTGGATATGCAATCAAGTCCCATGCCCTGGACGCGAAGCCGCGCTCTGACAAGCAGGCTGCGCACACTTGATGCCTTGTCCCTCTCAATAGCCATGGTTCGCGCCATCGCATACCGAAGATCTCGACCTCAAGCCAGCCGTCACTGATCAAGGCGGTCGGCAGTCTGTGCCGAAACCACTCAGGCGCGACTCCGGCCAAGCTGGCCAGCTGGGATGACAGGTCGCTTGAGGTGACGCTTCGGTTAGCGCGCAGTTCGCGAAGAGACGCGCCATTGGCGGCAAGCAACCGGAGCATGTAGCCCGCTGCAGACTCCTCGTTGGCCGGTGGCGGCTTTAGCGGAAGGCCCGTCACTTGTCCCTCCAAGGGTTCGCTAGGCCCTGTAGCCCGGCAAGCGCTCGATCAAACGCTGCCCGCAGATCTTCGTCGGCGAGTTCCGTCCTACCCTTGTCCGTAGAAATCAGGACGGCTTCGATGACAAGCATCTTCAACCAACGCAGGCTTCCGCGGGTCGCACGTTGCAGGCGGTCCGAATTGGCGTGCGACAGCAGCGTCGCCATGCCGTGCTCGGGGCATTGAGACACCAATTGACTGATGACGCTCATCCAATCACGGTCGTAATCGAATCGCTTGAATTCGACGGCCGACGCGCAGCGGCTATGCAAGTACTTATCGCGATCCTGAAGCTGTAGCAGCCCTGCTCCGCCGCAGAGCACAAGCCCCACTCGATGGTCTACGATCTGTCGGAGATATTCGGTCACGGGCGTTCCCTCGTCACCACATGCCCCCTTGGAAGTTGTGGGGCGACAAAGGTTGTGGGCCTCGTCAACGAGGAGGACATGCGTGCGGTACTGCCGCAGCGCGTCTAGTGAGTTCTGGCGCTTGATAGCGATCTGGGCGTTGTTTGTCTTCGGGAATGGGTAGCGAAGGGCAGAAAGGATCGCCTCAATCGTCGAACCGAGAATGGGACTCTTCGGCATGCGAATGCGGATCGCACCGCGTCCAGCCTCGAAGAGGTCGTTGGGTGGCAAAGAGGCAAGGAAGTACTCCAGCAAGGTGGATTTTCCAACCCCAGCAGGGCCGACGATGCAGACGCCCGTCGGCGTTGACAAGGCTCGGCCGAGCTGGAATGCCCGATCAATAGCATTGAGTCCAGCTAGGAACTGAGGGTGCATTGCGATGGCCTCATCCACGGCCGCTCCGCGCCTCAGCGCTTCCGCGGAGTACAAGGATTGGCGGCGGGCGACGGCATCTCTGAAATGCTCGTCCTCACGGTCGTCTTCATTTTTTTTAGCGCGCATCACGACGACGGAGGGCTATAGGTTCGAACGTAGGGATGTCCGTTGGCATCGGCCTGAGCTCAGACTCGGTGATCAAGCGCGGCTGAGAATCACCTCCGGCCAGACCGCGCTCTGGCTTTGGTCCTAGAACGTGCCCGGAAGTCAGTTGCGCGAGACCACGCAGCTGGGTTGGCTTGAGCCGCCGTCCTCGGATGTGCTGGGTGTTCCATTCGTCTATGAGCTCGAGCTTCGATCGGATCAGCATCTCATCGGCGTTCCTTTGGTTGAGATCACCTTTGACCCTTGCTCGGATGGCCTTGTGCTGCACGATGGACAGACCAGTCGTGTACTCCGGGCGGCAACTGGGTACGCAAAGCCAGGCGCCAGACACCGGATCCCTGACGTACAGCTTGCTGATGTCGTTGGGATCCAACTTGATGGTTGTCGAGAATTTGGCCCCCGTAGCGCGTTGTAGGTCCCTAAGGCCATCGGAGTGGTAGCGCAGGTAGTTTTTGACGACCCCTTCATGGTTGACCGTGGCTGTGTCGGACTGCGCCACGATCAGATTCAGCTCCTCTGTGCTTGTCGGAAGAGATGGCGGAAGCAGTCCCTCCATGCCTTCCGAGAACTTCTCGAACGGCCTGCACAGCGTCCTTGCATTGCGCTCAAACGGAAGGATTTCTACAACCGCCTTCAAGATCCCTCGGCACAGTGCCCCAAAGGTGATGGCCGCAGTCTTGTCGGCCCTAAGCGGGAGGTAGTTGTTTCGGGGCTTCTCCACGCGGCCGGACGCGGGTAGGTAGAGGTTGAGCGTTCCAAGCGTCCGCTCAACAACTGGTTTGAACCACGGCTGCCGAGTCGGGCAGAACTCAAGGTCGGTCCCCAGATGCATGGCGACGGCGTGGAACTGCGGCGAGTGGAACTCCAGACCGTTGTCCGCCACAATCAGCATGGGAATTCCGTAGGGCAGCCATGGTTGGCCAAGACCCTGGTCGGCTGTCACATCGTGCTTGGGAGCGATCGCTACTTTGAGGGCAGCAAGCGCTGAGGCGAGGCCCGCGCCCCAGAAGCTGATGAAAAAGCCGGCGACGTACCCGCTGAAGGAATCAACGATGAGTGTGATGGTCGGCCGCCCAAGCGGCATACCTGACGTATCGTCAATGACAACCACGTCGAGGATGGTGTGGTCGATTTCATAGCGCTCCAACGGACGGGTGACTCTCAGACCAGCGAGCGAGTAGCGCCATTTATTCTTCGCGTAGGCTGGGCCGAATCTGGCCACGTCTCGCTCAAATGGGGGAACCGCCAGCACCATGCGTTTGACCGTCGACATGCTGATGCGGGCTTCGTCATGCGGAACTTCGCCCGCTTGCGCGAGCGCCGACAGCTTGCGATCGATGAGAAGCTTGGTCTCAGTCAGCACGGGCCGTTTTCTTTGGAGATAGTGGTCGCCGATCAGATCCTGTGCGGCCTCCCTGACCCGAGGGTTGGCGCGTGGGCCGGAGATTCGGATTGAAGATCGATGGACAAGTGCCGCGAGATTTCCTCCGCTCAACTCCGAGCGACGCATCCAGTCCATGACCGCCGAGGCGCTTGGCGGCCTGGGATCCAAGGCTTCCTTGCCCGCCGCTTGGAGCGGCAGCTTGCCTGCAAGACGATCGATCGCCTGGGTAATGCGCTTCCTCTGCCCACGCGTGATGCCGAGCTTCCTGAGGTAAAGCAAATAGCGATGCCGACGCTCTATCTCAGCCCTGACGTCCGGCCTCAGGTCTTCAACGGTCGAGATCAGAGCGGCGGGTCGTCCTGTAGTTCGCAGCAGCGAGGGCGAATCGCCGCGGTCGACGCTCAGCCGGCCGGAGTCCACCAGGCGGTGCAGCTCCGCCAGGGACATGGTGCGAGGTGCGTGGGTCAGTTCATCGAGAAAGACGACGGTCTTTCTCTCGTCGTCGAGAGCGCGTTCAAAGCGCCATGTTCTCTGTCCATCGCGCACTACCAAGCCAACTGCTACAACATAGATCCCCATCTTCCGGCTCCATGAGTTGGAGCCAATTCACAGATGCCAGATCCAACTCGGGGCCGACGGTCAGCAGGCGCCTTCCGACTGCGTGCATGACGACTCTGAGATCGATGCCCGCTTCAAGCGACTCGCCGATCTGGAGCCGGCCGGCCTCTTGAACCCATCGAAGAAGGGTCGACACCGCCTCTGGCGGTGCGGCGCGTCGGGCGGCATCGCGAAGTGCGCAGGCACGCCCGATACGCTCGTCGTCGAGGGACAAGTCGGTGCACACGAAGAAGTCGATTCCGCCGGACAACAACTGAGATGCACACCGATCAAACTTCCCCCGGTGCTCATCGACGAAGCGTTCGGCTTTGACCTCGACCACGATCTCCTGCCCATCGACAAAGGTGACCTGAAAATCGGGGGTGTACCGGTGAAGGCCACCATCGAGCTCGTAGTTCAAGGTCATGGGTTGATGGCGGATCTGCCTGGCCATAGGCATCAGCAACATCACTTCCACGGCCCCCCTCTCCAGATCGGATTCGTAGTGAATCGGCTCGGGCTGAAACCAGGGCGCGTGGATAGCCCCGACCTTCCGATGGGGGCTTCTGTGAATGACCGTGCGCGCGGGTTTCATCTGTGAAAAGGCAATAGTTTCCCAAACCCAGCATCGCTGGGGCTTGACGGGAGCCGGAGAGGGGTAGAAACTAATGCCTGCTAGGGGGTTGTTTCTACAGCCTCGGAACGCCGGCCCGTCGCGAGATTGGTCGGTGTTCTTTTTTCTACATGGTGCTCTCCTGCTGTTGTGGAATTTCTGTGTTTCCTAGCAGGCTCGCCTTGAGGCCGAGCGCCACGGCGACGCGGTGACCGTCGCCGTGCAGAGCTTGGCAACTGCCGCGAAGCACGTGATACACGATGTTTGCGGAGAATCCATGCCTGCGAGCCCAGCCCGCGACGGTCTCACCTCGCAGATAGAAGTCTTCTCTCACGCGAGCAAGGTCGTTGGTGGTGAATCTGGGCATGGCGGCAATCCTGCAATTGCTGCCGAATATAGCGGCATCTTGCAATACTTATCAACGTGAATTCTTTATTGCAGAGTAATGCCGGGAGGGGGTTGTTGTGTTCCGCCATCAAAACTACTTTTAATATAGCAGTTTTGGGAGGTGGGTGATTTTGCACATGCGGATTTAATGTGCACTGGGCGCCGCTTCACCCTGAATCAAGCAGCCGCCTTGTAATTGCGGGTCAAGTTGGCATCTAGGACGCTAGTGGCATACGTCGCTAGTGAGCCGGCCCTGTCCCTGACAACCAAAGGATCACGCGTCCATGGCTCGACTCTCCATCCGCACCAATGACCTGAGAGCACTGTTTGCGCGTTCAGGCAACCGATGTGCGTTCCCTGGTTGCGCCGCGCCGCTGGTCAGTGAGAAGAATCTTTTCATCGCCCAGGTCTGCCACATCGAGGCGGCCGAGCTCAAAGGAGAGCGGTTCAATCTGCAACAGACCGATGAGCAGCGGCGGGCCTACGACAACCTCATCTTGCTGTGTTACCCGCATCACGTCGAAACAGACGATGCGGCGTTGTATCCGCCCGATCGGCTGCGCGCGATGAAGGCCGATCACGAAAAGGCGTTCGGGCAAAAGCTCTTTCAGATCGATGAAAGCTTGCTGCACAAGGTCAGCGCGGAGATGTCGCAGTACTGGAAGGACATCGCGCACCAGCACCGAGAGCACCACGTGGTATCTGAGCTGGCCATTGAGATCGACGTGAGCGCGTCGTACACGACGCTGGCTGATCAGGCCGCGGCCTTGGCGACTGATCTTTCGGAGATCCAAGACTATCTCATCGAATCGGAGCGGCTCCGAGCCGATCCCGAGGCCAGCCAACTCCTCACGCAGGCTGTAGCGTGTTTCTCCAACGACTTCGAGGTGTTGCATCTGCGCATGACCAACACCGTGACCAAGCTCTCGGTGACCCTGGTACAGATGGAGATCCGGTATCTGGAGGAGTTCGTCAAGCTGAACCCGTCTGACTTGCCTGCCCGTCAGCGGCTGGACGAGCGAAAGACGGAGTTCGCGAGTATTGCGACGAGTGTGGGCTACGTGGACTGAGCGGATCGCCTCGGCCATCGCCGGACGCCTCTGGACGCATGTGGCGACTGTTGCGGCGCCCGTCGCGGTCACACGTTGTTGACGCGAGAATTGGTGTCTCAGCCAAGGCGGTCCTGCGTTCCCGTAAGCCCCCCGGTCGGCAAGCTGATTCGTCCCGCACGGGTGTCCGACGGCGCATGGCGTCCCTCGCGCTTACCAGTCTCTATGTCACTTCACAACTCACTGCCCCAGGAATGGCCAGACTACCTCCACGACGACGCGGAAGTCCAGCCTGCACTGACTGTGCCGCCCGCGGGCCGCTACGTCCTCGATTTCGCTTCGCTGCAACCTCTGGGCTTCGAACAGTTCTGCTGGTGGCTGCTGCGCAAACATCGCAGGCTGGTGGGTTGCAAGCGCCTCGGCGGGCCCGGGCTCGCACAGGGAGGAATTGACCTTTTCGCATTCGATGACGTTGCGCCGGACCAATTGGTTGTCTTCGAATGCAAGAGCGGTGAGGGCTTTTCGGCGAGTAGCCTGACGAAGGCGATGGAGAAGTTCGACGAGGGATCGTGGAAATCGTCGACCCGAGAGTTCTACTTGGTCCTCGCGAAGTACGAGATCGAACCACCCCTTGCGGAACGGTGGAGACAGGTGAAGAGGGACCTACGCGAGAAGGGAATCCACGGCGCACTGTGGACGGCACACACGCTGACGGCGATGGTGCAGGAACACCCGGACGTCCTGTCCAAGTTCTTTCCGACGTACCCGATCGAGCATTTCGGCAACAAGTGGATGCAGCGTGTCGGGTTCCACGAGGCGTTCAACAAGGCCTTCTTTGATCCGCGTGAGCACGTGCGGGCTCAAGCGTTCGCTTTGGCTCAACAGGGTGAGCTTGAGATGTCAGCGCCGGCCGATGCCCCGTTGAACGAACCATCAACCGACGCATCATTGCCGATCCTGGAGCCAGAAAGTTCCAAGGAGTTCAAACGCATCGGCTACAACTGGTCGTACCGCGGGCCCTGGTTCTCTATCAGCGCCATCCTGCCGGGCCCACAGTTCAACCACCCCTCGGCCGCCATCGACTTCAACATTGCCAACCTCACTGGTTTGACGCTGGCGCTCGGCGGACGGTGGCTGCATGACAAGATGCTGTTCGCTACAGGTTCGCCGATCACGCACGAGCATCGCGGCTTCGTGGTGGGACCAGTTCCTGGGCTGGAGGGCTTGGTGATAGACCTCTCATCGGCCCGCCTTCGGTTGCCCGACGACGTGGTGGAAGAGCTGGCGAGCGTTGCCGATGCGTTGACGGATGCCGTCCAAGATGCGTATCTGGAGCTGGAGTCGAGGTGGGGGAGCGCCGGATTCCCATTCGTCAACTGGTCCGGAAATCGGGTGGTGCTCGGCGCCATTGACCGCCGAGGCTGGCACGAGATCATCGCGTTCGCACGTGCCCACGACGTCAGTGCTGGCGATCAGCCATGGTGCATGTTCGACGCCGCGCAAGACGTCTTGAAGCCGTATGTCATCCAGACGGAACGCCATAGCGGGCGGTTCGACCTTGGCTATCACGGCATCTTCTACGCGAGCGCGGATGTTGAGATTGACCTGGCCGAGGGGCACTTGGCCATCATGTGGCAGCCGCCCGATGCCCACTCGAATGAGGAGCTTTCCGAGCGAGGCTGGTGGCCAGTGGAGTTCGCCCATCGCTGGCTTGACGATGAATTGCTTCCTGAGGTGCGGCGATGGGTATTGCAGCGCGAGTTCCCATCGTGGATCGGTCGGCTGGCCCGTCGTAACGCGCTATCGCGCTTTCAAGGCATCTTGGAGGCGTGCATAGACTTGCGCGATCTTCGCCGCCCGTCGCTGCTAGATGAGGATCGACTCGTTGTGCCCACGCGTGGCGCTGTGGAGCGCATGCAATCGTTCTTCAGTGCAGCACACAACCGACCTCATGCGTTCGTGAGTGCGCCCGTCGTGGAAACGCTATTCGCGGCGTTGGCCATGCTCACTCGCCTGCAATATGGGCACGTTAGGTACGTGGTGGGGAGCCTGAGTCTGGCCGGGGCGCCAAAGACACATGCTGAACTGGAGATGGCAATCTTGGCGCGTGTCCGCGAGCACAAAGTTGTGCCAAGCACCTCCGGGATCGACTACGCGCTGCGAGCCTTCTTGGAGCTTCTACCTGCGGACGACACGCTGGTTCCTCGGGCGATGGACGACGTGCTCAGGGCTGCACTCGTACCGTTGGCACGCGTTCACGACGCCGCACAATTGGCCCGCCGGCATGAGCCGCCCACCCAAAGATGATCTGCTGAGTCCCTGGCCGGAGCCCTCAGCGGGCATCGAACGCCTCAGGCCTGAGACTGCACTTGCGCTACCGTGCCGAGGCCGATATGGGCACCCACCGAAGTTGAGCGTGGCGGCTACAGCGGCGTTCGATCAAAGTTCGCGACCCCAGGCCCGAACTCGGCGATCGCCTTTTCTTTCACCGACTTCAACGTCAGGCGGAGCTCGATCAGGTCATTGCCATAGTCGGCGACCTCATCCTCGTCTTGCGAGGTCTGGCAGATGTTTGCCCACTTAGCGTCCAGCTCGGTGAGCGCTTCGAGAATGCAGTGCGCTTCCCAGCGCGTCAGGTCCAACGTCAGCGATTTCATGCTTGTTTGCCTTGCTTGAAGAACACACGGAACGCCTTCATCCCAAGCTCCTCCAGCAACCCCTTGTACTTATCGAGCGGCATGTTAACCGTCGGTGCAATCGAGTAGTGGCCGGGGCGATCGTGAACGAGCTTCAGCCCTTGAGGCATCGGCGTGGCGGCGTTGAACTGCCAGACCCAGCCGCTCATGTCTCGCTCGGCCAGTCCTTGCTCGTTGAACACGCTGACGCCGGCGTTGTTCGCGATGACCACAACGATGTCGTTCACCTTTGTCAGGTCGACATCGCGTGGTCTGATGTTGCTGAGCCTTGGGCTGCCTGCGTTGCCGAGGCGGAAGACATCTTCGGGACAGATGTAGAACGAGTTGGGGAACATGAACCTCTCCTGATGAGAGGCCAGTGGACCGCCCAGCTGCGGCCCTGCCTAGTGACGTAAGCCACGTCAACTGTGCCGGCGCCGAAGTCGTAAGGCTCTGTACGAAGCGGCTCAGAAGCGCTGAACGAAGCAGAGAATGCGAGCAGCAGCATTCGCGGTTCCGCAGACCTTAGCGCCCGCGAGTTGCGGTTCCTAGGGGCAATGACGGCGGCCGTTGAGGTGGATGTTGCTTGCGCTATGGCCGTGTTTGACCCGGGTCATTTCCATGGAAACTGACGGGTCAGCCGTCCGTCGGGCGCATCAGGCTCAACCAGCCTCGAACAGCTTCCCTTCTGGCATGCAACGCCCGTTCGCGAGAATTCGCGGCAATCATTGGCCGAATGGACCCCATAGCAAACGCTTCGTCTTCCCATGCCAGCCACCGCTTGTTGAATTCTTTCCACGCTCTATGCAGTTCGCGAAATCGTGCTCGCTCGCCCATCTCGGTTGCAGCAGTCAGAGCTATTCGGATTTCCGCGGCCAGCGCCTTTCTTTCGGCCCTGCAAGAAGACCAGGCGTCGACATTCATCTCGTACTGTGTCAGCGGCAGGTCTTTCCAGATCGTGGTCCACATGACGGCGTCCAAAGCGCTCACAAACGCCGCGCATGAATTGACAGCATCCCTCGCCTCATCGAACGAGAGGTCGAACTTAGTCGCCGCCTCGTGAGCCAAGATGTGTCGCCTCTCGAATGCCAGAGCCAGCCCGCGCCACAAGTCATCTACCGACACCACCAGGAGTTCCGCTGCGCCCACCCCAGTACTCCGCAGGCGATAGGGATCGCGCGCCTCAGCAACCAAGTTCTTAATATCGGCGCCGAGGAGCATGCTAAATGCGACCTCAAGACTGGAGACTGAGTTGAATGGAATGACGTGCGCTACAACTTCACCGATCGTCACCGCCTTTCGATGAAGCAACGGAACAACGTCTACTGCTGATTTCAGTCGATCCTTCGAGAGTGCAAGCCCTCGTTCAAGATATGGCGAGCCTGCATTGACGATGGAAGCCACCGCAGCTTTAAAGTGGCTCTCAAGAACCGCAACTGCGGCGACGGGAAAATGCCGGAAGAGTTCTGCATCGCCCGTGGAACCTACGCTTTGCAAGCTACGATCTAGTTGGTTCAAGCGTGCAGTTGTCTCGAACAGTTCCACTCCATCGATTCGGCCAAAATGCATTCTGGCGCGGATGCTTTGCACCTGCGACTCAATCTCTGTTCCAAATCCTTTTGCCATCCTTCCAACTCCCCATTATCCGAGGACACATTCTCGGCCTACAACACAAACGCACGGCCGGCTCAAGGTTGAAGTGCGACACCCCGCATCTTGTAAGGTGTCGCGAAAATGGGAACTCACTACTCGCACTTGAGCCAGACGGATCGCGTCGCGATTCAGTTGCTGCTCCAAGCCGGATGTAGCCGACGTCAGATTGCAGACAAGCTCGGCTTCAGTCCCTCCATCATCTGTCGCGAAGTCATTCGCGGCAAGTCTTCTCCGACGGCTCTTGCCCGCAGCTATCGGGCTGCCCCGGCCCAATGCCGCAGTGTCGAGCGACGTGCAGCGGCGGGTGCCGCGCGGCGAAAGCTTGGCCTCGATCTCAAGACGCCTCTTTGGCGGACCGTGCTCGGTGGACTGCGGTGCCGTTGGTCGCCCGAACAGATCGCGTGCAGACTTCGCGAGATGAAACCAGCTTCGACTGCCCCTGCTTGTGCTCCCCTGGCCGTATCTCACGAGACCATCTACGGGGCCATCTATGCCATGCCGCGCGGCACGCTGCGTTCTGAACTGGTCGAGCTGCTGCGCCAGAGCCACAAGACGCGTCTGCCTCGTAGCCGAGGCACCGAGCGCAAGGCACGCCTACCCAACATGACCTCCATCGCTTTGCGCCCCCCAGAGGTGGCCGCGCGGATCGTGCCTGGTCACTGGGAAGGGGATCTGATCAAGGGGGCCATGAATCGCTCCTCCGTCGGAACCCTGGTCGAACGACTGAGCCGCTACGTCATGCTGGTCAAGCTCGAAGGCAACACCGCCGAGGACATCCTCAACGGCTTCCGACGGCGCCTCAAAAGCGTCCCTGAGAGCCTGCGCAAGACCATGACCTACGACCAAGGCTCGGAGATGGCGATGCACGAGAATCTCAGCGCCGACTTGAACATGGACATCTTCTTCTGCGACCCACATAGCCCATGGCAACGCGGATCGAATGAAAACGCCAATGGGCTTGACCGCCGACGGGCTTCAGCGCTAGAACCACCATCGACCACATGAAGCGATGGGGCGCGTGCCGCCAGTCGAGTACCGTATGAAACGATTCCCTGACCTCTACTTCTGACTGGCACAGGAAATCAAGGAGGCTTCACAGCCACTGCGGCGCGACATGCAGGACGTGGGGACAATTCCGGCGGGGCGGTGCCTGCGGACCTCTTCCGTGCCTCTGCTGAAGTTGTCGCCTGCTCGGTCAGCGGCGTCCGAGACGGTGGACCTCACCCAAACTCGCCGAGTTCAGTGTTCAATGGTCGAAAGCGCTGAAAGTTCAGCGTTGAGTGAGCCACCGATTCCAGGTTCACTGCTCATCGGTTCTGTAGGTGGTTGATCGCGCTCAGCCTGTCTGTTCGGGGCTGAGTGGCTTCCGACACCACTGGCTCGTTGCCCAGGATGGGCATGCAGCCCTTCGGCCGTGTCGTTGTGAGGCGCGCTGCGGCGTGTGGTCGCAGACGCGCCGGCGCCATGCGTGGGACCAGGACCTCGCGCCGATCGCAGGGTGCAAGGCGCGTCGAGGTGTCCCGCAGCGGCATGCAAGGTTCGGTTCGGGGCGGCTCGTCGAGCGGTCGTCGAGCTCTCGTCGACGAAGGCGTCGGAATGCGGTGGGCTTGAGGGGTCGGCGGCCCGGGGGCCGAGCCTGGACCTCAGACGGCCCGGCGGGCGGGATGCTCACGCATCCCTTGATCATCGGTCTGCGCGTGTGTGGCGCGCGTGAGGGGCGGCGGGCTCAACCCCGTTGGCCGGCGTAGCGAACGAAGTCAGGACGCTCTTGATAGCCGAGCACCGCAGCAGCGATGCCGCGCGGCAACTGCTGAACGCCTCGGTTGTAGGCGACCAGGGCCTGGCCATAGCGTTGCCGGGCCGCATCCACCGAGGACTGCCCCTGGGTAAGCGACAGGAACAAGGCCTGCACATGGCTGTCTGCGGCCAGCGACGGATCGCTGCGCAGGTTGGCCAGCAAACGGAACAGCGCGCCGGTGCATTCGGCGCGCTTTTGCTTGTAGTGGTCGAAGCGTTGAGGGTCGTCGAGCAGGGTGGTGTCCGTGTCGAGTTGCGCGAGCAGGCCGCATTGGGCGCGGGCGCTGGCGCGCGCTCGGGCATCGATCCCGGGCTGGCGATCGGCCAGAGCCAGCACGGCGGGCACCTCGGCCAGTTGGGCCCGTTCCGCGGCGTGCACATCGGCCCAGCGGGTGAGCACCGTCTGTTCGTCGTGCCGCAGGTCCTGCGCGGACACGGTCACGAAGCCGGCCACGCCGACGGCGGACAGCAGTGCGAAAGTGATGAGGGTCTTGTTCATGGCAGTCGCCTTGAAGGAGGACCGGGGCGACGCACGCGCCGCCCCGGCAGTCGGCTTACTTCACCGTGATGTCGCAGGTCCGGTTGGCCCAGCTGACGTTGGTGGGCACAGGCTTGGCCCCCGAGTAGCTCAGCTGCATGCCCAGCTCCACCGAGCTGTTGGGTGCGATCGTCCCGTTCCACGCGGCCGGCGTGATGGTGACGGTGCGTCCATTGACCGAGAAGGTCCCGCTCCACGAGTTGGTCAACGTGAACGCGTTGCTTTCGGTGAAGCTGAGCGACCAGCCCGACAGCGGCGTCGTGCCCAGGTTGCTCAGCTTGATGCTGGGCACCTGGCCGCTGCCCCAGTCATTGGTGGTGTCGACCACCACGGCGCAGCTCTTCACGTCGTTGTCCACCTCGGTGGCTGCCACGGTCCGCGTGGCCGCATTGGCCGCGCTGATGCTGACCGTGGCCACGCCGTTGGCCGAGTCGGCGTCCTTGGCCGCCGCGAGGGTCACGGTTTGCGCCGTGTTCCAGTTCGCCGGCGTGAACACCAGGCTGGCACCGGAGGAGACCGCGATGTCGGTGTCGCCCGCCGAGCGCGCGACCGTGACGGCCACATTGCCCGTGGGCGCCGACGCCAGTTTCACAGTGAAGCTCTGGCTGCCGGTTTCAGGCACCGAGACGGCCGTGGCGGACACCACCAGCACCACCGGCACCACGACGTCCGAGTCCCTCTCGGTGGCGACCACGGTGGCGCCGGTCAGGCCGGTGGCGCTGAGGGTGAACGTGGCGGTGCCGTTGATCGCGTCGGCATCCCGCGCCGCCGCCACGGTCACGTTCTGTGCCGTGGCGTAGGTGGTCGGCGTGAAGACCAGCGAGGTGGTGGCCGTCGTGAGATCCGCATCGCCGCCGGCCGTCTTGGCCAGGGCCACGGTCACGTTCGCTGCAGGCTTCTCGGACAACGCGACACGGAAGCTCGCCGAAGCGCCTTCCGGCACGGTCAACGCAGTGGAGGAGACCGCGATCGCCGGCCCGGTGTTCGGGAAGAGGCGGCCATAGTCCGCCTGTGCCAGCGCGATGTCGGCCTGCGCCCAGAAGCGGTGGTAGGTCCAGCTGGGCTCGGCGCCACCGGCGAGGTAGGCGCTGAGCTTGGCGAAGTCCGGATCCTGCTTGTACTTGGGACGGATGCTCAGGAAGGTGGCATTGGAATCAATGACCGCGCCTTGCGCATTGGTGCCGGTCCAGCCGGACGGCACATAGACGCCGTCGCCCGTGGCGGCGTTGTAGGTGTCGTCGAAGCGCAGGTAGTCCTTGCGCTTCTCGGCCACAGCCACGCCCTTGGTGTCCTGGTACTTGGCCCACATGCGGTCCAGGAGCTCGCGGGCGGTCGTCTTGGCCGCCGTGTTGCCGGCCTTCGCGGCGTAGTAGCTCAGCGTGCGCGCATAGGCCGCAGCCACGCCGACGTCGTTGGTGAACTCGGTCACCTTCACCCGCAGGTTGGCATTGGCGCCGGGGTTGGCCGGATTCCAGGTATC
This sequence comes from Roseateles amylovorans, assembly GCF_025398155.2. Taxonomy (NCBI): domain Bacteria; kingdom Pseudomonadati; phylum Pseudomonadota; class Betaproteobacteria; order Burkholderiales; family Sphaerotilaceae; genus Roseateles; species Roseateles amylovorans. Next base: position 5,676,405 of record NZ_CP104562.2, on the reverse strand, counting down.
AGGCTTGCCCGACCACTGCAGCGTGTTCGGGATCTCGTAGGAGCCATCGGCCAGCAGTCGGGTGTTGGCCAGTGCCCACGGCACCCACTTGTCCAGAAGCGCCTTGGCCTGCGCATCGTTGCTCACGTAGTACAGCTCGGCCACACGCTGCATGGACCAGACCTGGAAGCCGAACCAGGTGTTGGAGGCCGGGTCGTGATAGACCGGGGCCTCGTCATAGAACATGCCGTAGAAGGTCGGCGTGCCGGCCGGCGGCTGTTCATGGTTGCCGTTCCAGCTGTTGGTCGCACCGCCTGCAATCGCGCCATCGGCGGACTGCAGGAAGCGGTAGAACTCCATCTGCCGCTTGAAGCTCTTGCCCCAATCGCCGGCGGCCGACGGGGACAGCGGCTTGAAGGCGGCCTGGGTGGACAGCGTCCAGGCGACCATCGGGTTCTGATAACCGAAGTGGTTGTGCGAGGAGCTGATGCGCCATGCCCATCCGGCGGATGCGTCCACCGCGCCGCCCCAGGCGTAGTACCAGGACATCAGGTAATGCTGGTTGTCGCGCAGGCCGTTGCTGTCGGCCGCGCCGCTGCCGCCCGGGCAGGTCGTCGCGCCCACGCAGTTGCCGATGCGCTTGAAGTACTTGTCGAACATCGCATAGCGCAGGAAGTCGCCCATCTTGGCGGCCTTCTTCACCAGGTCGGCCACGGCGGCGCCCTTGCCCTGTTCGGTGGCCCAGATGTTGGCCCAGTAGATCGCCTGGATGGCGCGACCGTCCGCATCCGGTGCGTTGGTGTAGCGCCATTGCTTGGCGTAGTTGGAGTCGCCGGTGAACAGGCTCAAGAACCCCTGGTTGTTGCCGGTGCGTCCCCACTTGAAGGTCTCGCACGAGGGGTGGGGCACGGTCTCCCACACCGATTCCTGTGCGCCGCGCTGGAAGGTGTTGATGTAGGCCGGCTTGGTGACGCCGTCACCGCAGAAGCCGTAGCCGTACCAGTTGTCCACGTCGATCAGCCAGTGCATCCCGTAGATGTCGCGGCTGCCGTAGGTGGACGCCAGTTCGTTGCCGATGGGATCCTGACCGACCGGCGTGCTGAACTCCAGCGGCGACGGATAGTTCTTGGGCAGCGCGTACTCGCCCGCATACGACGCCGGCTTGTTGGCGTTGTAGAAGCTGTTGGTGGGCTGATCCCGCGTGCCGGGAATGATGTACTTCTCCATGTTGGCCCAGGCGGCGTTCAGCGGACCCCAATCGCCGGTGACGCGGCCGTACTGGGCCTCCATCCAGAGCCAGAAGCTATAGGCCTCGGAGGTGGTTTCGTGGCCGTGGTCGGGCGCTTCCACGATCAGCGTCTCGACCGAGTGATAGGGCACGCCTTCGGCGCTGAAATAGCCGTTGGCGGGGTTTTTGATCTTGTTGTATTGGGTCAGGAACCGCTGGTTGTAATCGGTCTGGGCATGAGCGCCGAACGCGCAGGCCAGCAACACGGCCAGTGCGGCCTTGCGAGGGAAACGAGACATGGGCTTCTCCGGTGACCCGCAAAAATGCGGGCGTGAGTAACCCCCGGCCCGCACCAATGGCGGGCTTCAGGGGCGATCGAAAAATGGGTTACTTGACGACGACGGTGCAGCTCGCGCCGGTCATCACGACGGCGCTGGGCGTGGGCTTGGCCCCGCTGTAGCCCAACTGCATGCCAGCATCAATGCTGGCGCCGGCCTGCACGGTGCTGTTCCAGCTGGCCGGGGCGAAGGTCACCTTGTTGCCGGTGACGGCGAAGGTGCCGCTCCAGCTGTTGGCGATGGTGATGGTGTTGCTCTCGGTGAAGCTCAGCCCCCAGTTGGTGATGGGCGTCGTTCCCGCATTGCTGAGCAGCACGCGCAGCACCTGCCCGCTGCCCCAGTCGCTCGTGGTGTCGAGCGTCAGGGTGCAGTTGGTGGTGCCACCACCGCCACCACCACCACCACCACCTGCGCTGGGCGTGGCCGAGACCGGGTCGGACAACGTGACCCCGGCCGTGTTGCGGGCGCCCACCTTGTAGAAGTAGGTGCTGCCGTTGGTGAGGCCGCTGTCGGCGTAGGTCAACGCGGTCAGGCCGCTGGCCAGTGCGGTGTAGCCGCCGGTGGCGCTGGTGGCGCGCGAAACCTCATAGCTGGCGGCACCGGTCACGGCGGGCCAGTTGAGGGTCACCTTCGCATTGCCGGCGGTGGCGGTCGGCGCGGGCGAGGCGGGCGCGCCGACGGGCGTGCTGGCCCAGACGGCGTCGCTGGCCGCGCTCTCACCGGAGTCGTTGCGGGCGCTGACGGTGTAGTAGTAGCGGGTGCCGCCTGCCAGACCACTGTCCACATAGCTCGTGCCGGCGGGCGAGGCCACCAGCGCGAAGCTGCCGGCCGTGCCGCTGGTCGAGCGCTTCAGCGAGTAGCCGGTGGCGTTGGTGGACGCCGCCCAGCTCAGGCTGATGCTGCCTACGCCGGCCGTCGCCGCGAGGCTGGTGGGCGTGGCGGGCACGGGCAGTGCCACGCCGCCGCAGGCCGCCGGCTCGTTGCCCCAGACCTTGCGGCCGTCGTCATAGAGCGTGATGTTGGACACCTTGACCGCCGCGGTGCCGGGCGCGCCCAGTCCCGCATAGGACGGATCGTTGGCCGGGTTCCAGTAGGTCGTGCCGTCCGGCGCGGCGATGCGGATCTGGATCTCCTTCTTGTAGGCCGACTGGCCGCCGGGGTAGATCTTCGTGCCGCTGAAATCGCCGGTGACGTAGTAGAGGTTGCTCGCACCGCAACGCACCAGGCCGCGGGCCACGCCGCCCTCGTTGTAGTTGGAACTGACCTTGAGGTCCGCCGCGCTGCGGCCGGCAGCGATCACCTCGCTGAGGTCCAGGTAGTAGCGCAGGCTGAGCTTGTCGGCCACACGGGCCGGCCAGCCGCTGCGGTTGTTCACCACCGCCTTCACCTCGGTGTAGGTGTTGCCGGTGCTGTTGAGCGCCGCTTCGACGAAGTACTGGTCGTCGGTCGGCACCTCTGCCTGCGGGAAGTTGGCCAAGGGCACGCTGCCCGGGAACAGCTGCTGCGCACCGGCGAGCACGCCGACGACGGCGGCGTTGTAGTCGATGGCGACTTCGTTGGAGACGTAGTCGTTGATCGAGTCGGTGTAGCCGTCGGTGGCATTGGGTCCGCCCACCATGGCGCCGTAGAGCACGTGCCGATGGTTGGTCGGCAAGCTTTGGCTGTCGGACCAGGAACCGTGTGCGGTGCGATGGTGCGGATGCTGAGGCGAGTTGGCGCCGAAGCCGATGAGGTAGCTGCTGCGGCGCGGATTGCTGCCCAGCGCGTAGTTCAACTGCTGCATCGCGAAGTCGCGATAGCGCTGCTGCTTGGTGGCATCGGTCACATCCTTGGCATAGGCCAGGGCGATGAACGATTCATTGAGCGCATAGCGCAGCGAGCCCCATTGCGACAGCCACGCCAGGCCGCCCGGTGTGTAGGTCACGCGCTCGCCTTCGGGCGTGCCGGTCGTCCAATAGGCCAGGTTGCGCTCGATCGCGTCCTTGTACTTCTGCTTGCCGGTCAGGCGTGCCAGCAGCAGGTAGCTGCCGTAGTGTTTGCTGTCCCAGTCCTGCGTCCACTTGTAGGGCAGATAGGCCGTCTGACCTTCGCTGCCGAAGCCGCCGGCGCCGGTCGTGACGAAGCTCTCGGCCTTGGTCAGGTAGGCGGCCTCGCCGGTGGCGCGGTAGAGCCAGATGGCGCCCCAGGCCAGTTCGTCGGAATAGCCCGACCACGAGTTGTAGTAGCCCTGCGCATCGGTGATGCACTCGACGTACTTCTGGCGCTTGGTGTCGGCCAGCGTGTAGAGCTGTCGGGCATGGGTCAGCAGCGTCGCCGCATAGGTCGGATCGCTGGACTTGAACACCATGGAGGCGGCGGCCATGGCGGCCGCGGTCTCACCGGCGAGGTCGGACCCGCCGCAGGTCGCATCGATCTTGTAGGCCGGCGCTTCTTTGGGATAGACCTCCACCGGACCCCACCAGCTGTGGTCGGTGCTGCCGTTGCCGACCTGGCCGTAGAACACGTTGGCGCTCGGATGCGCCTTGATGAAGTAGTCGTTGATCCAGCGCAGGTTGCGCAGCAAGGCGTCGTGCTGGCCGGCGTCCTTGTGACCCGCCTCGAACTCCAGCGCGCCCCAGGCCAACTGGGTCGCGGTCGAGGCGGCGGGGAAGCCGAACTTGACGTGGTCGCCTGCGTCGTACCAGCCGCCGGTCAAGTCCAGACCGACGTCGCTGCCGTCGGTCAGGCGTGAATCGCCCCGCCAGCTCACGCGGTTCCAGTCGGGCTTCTTGCCGGACTGCTGGGCCTCGTAGAAGAGGATGGCCTTCTGCAAGGCCTCGGCGTAGTTGTACGCCGGTGCCGCAGCGGCCTTCGTCACCGCCAGCGCGTTCGCGTTGGAGCCTGCGTCGGCGCTCATCGGATTGGCTTTCTGCTGTGCGGTCTCTCCGCCTCCGCAAGCCGCCAGGCTCAGTGCCAACAGGGGGGCGGCCCAGCGCCCTCCCAGTCGGCGTCCATCAATCAATCTGCTCATACCGTTGTCTCCGGGTTGGGTATGGATCTGACGGCCGCAACACATCCATGCGGCTGCTCGCCTGGGCTCCTTTTGAAGGAGCTCCTGGCCTGACTTTCCCGATCAATCTCGTTTGGTGTGCTCGTTGTAGACAACGCTGTCAGGTTGATGCCCAAAAAAGGCCAATGGACTTGGCCCCTCAACCGCGCGTTGCTGTTTTTTCTGCCGAGGTCAACGTCGAGCACACGAGCCTCAGCACATCAGGACCTCGCTGATGGACGCATGGCCACCGCGATTCCCTGTCATCGATTCACGGCTGTCAGAGTCGTGAATCCATGTGGGGCATGCTCGTCCGAATTGGGGCGATCGTCAACCACCGTACTGCGAAACATTCGGTGTCAGTGGCAATTGGGTGCGCCCCAGGAAACAGGGGCGCGAATCCCATGGACAGGCGCTTATCGCGGCCCCGTGGCGGGTCGTCCCGGCAGGACGCGCGACATGGCGCCGCGCGTTTTCAACATGTCCACGCAGGACGTTACACAGGCACGGTCATGGCCGTCGCCTGGATCAGTGACGTGCCAGGCAACACCTGGCCCCGTGTGTGCAGTGACAGATCCGGGAGCGGTCACGCGCGCATCAAGCGACGTGTTGCGAGCTGTTGCGAGGCGAGTGACGCAGGGGCACTCAAGGGCACGCAGAGCGATGCAGGTCGACGTGTCGCGGCCCCGGTGCGTGACTGCACGGTCGCCATCCATTCCGAATGAATGGAATGACTCATCAGCGCTCAGCGCTTCTTCGGTTTCAGCGGCGCAATGCTCTGCTGCAGCTTGCGCCACTCGTCGACGGGGGCGGTGGGAGAGGGGGCAGCCTTGGCCACTGGTGCGGGTGCGGTGGCGGGCGTCGTGGGCGTCAGCACCTCGCCGAGCAGGTCAAGCAAGCGGGTGCGTGCACGCTGGGGATGGCGTCGGTAGTAGGTCAGCACCAGGCCGACGATGAATCGCTCATCCTCGTCCTGCGGCAGGTGCGAGGGCGGCTCGGCCGAAGGCGCCATGGTGGAGGCCGATGCCGCGCCGGGCACTGCACCCGGCGTCATGGTGGAAGCGGCCGAGACGCCATGCGCCTGGTCCATCCAGCCCATGGGCTTGTGACTCAGCTGTTCGAACTGGCGGGCCAGGCGCTCACCGATCTGGCGGGAGCGGCTCTTGATCTGGCTCCAGTAGCTGGGTTGAATCTGCAAGCGCTCCGCAAAACGCCGCTCCAGCCCACGCAGGGCAGCGGCATCGGGATGCTTGACGGTGGCAGCAACGAACTCTTCGAACAGGCGCATCGCGTTGTCCAATCGGATCTGCGCGACGTCGCGGGAGGCGGAATACATGCCCCCATGATAAAGCTTCGTTCATCCGGAGCGATTCGGCGGCGCCCACCGGCCGCGCTCCCCCCGGGTCTTCCCTCGCGTCTTTCCACGCGTCGTCCACCGGAGACTCGCCCGCACGGGATCCCCCGGCCGGAACGACGGCGGCCCCGATGGCCATGGCACGCCGCCCACCGTTCGCCTAGTCGTCGTCCTTGAGCTGATAGCTGGACGACAGCTGTGCCTGCGTGCTGGGCGGCACCGCCTCGTAATGGGACAGCACCATGCTGTAGCGCCCCTGGCCGCTGGTCATGGCATTGAGCCGGTTCTGATAGGCGGTGAGCTCGGCCAGGGGCACCAGTCCTTCCACGCTGATCTGTCCGGGCACGCTGCTGCGGGTGCCGCTGACCTGGCCGCGCCGCGAAGCCAGATCACCGGTGATGTCGCCGGTGGCGGATTCCGGGGCATGGATCTCCACCTGCACGATGGGCTCCAGCACCAGCGGACGCGCCTCTCTGACCGCCGCGACCAGCGCCTTGCGTCCGGCGGCGATGAAGGCGACTTCCTTGGAGTCCACCGAATGGTGCTTGCCGTCGAACACCGTCACCCGCAGATCGACCAGCGGATAGCCCGCCACCACGCCCGCCGCCAACGCCTGACGCACGCCCTTTTCCACCGCCGGCATGAACTGGCTGGGCACGGTGCCGCCCTTCACCTCATCCCGAAACTCGAATCCGGCGCCGCGCTCCAGGGGCTCGATGCGCAACCACACCTCACCGAACTGACCCGCGCCGCCGGTCTGTTTCTTGTGGCGATGGTGGCCCTCGGCGGCGGCGGAGATCGTCTCTCGATAACCGATGCGCGGCGGCTGGGTCTGGACATCGAACTTGTAGGTCTCTCTCAGGCGATCCAGCAGCACCCGCAGGTGCAATTCGCCCAGGCCGTAGATCAGTGTCTCGCCGCCCTGGGCCCCGATGCCGGCCTGATCGCCGCCACGTTCCAGGCGCAGGCAGGGATCCTCCTCCACCAGGCGCGCCAGCACCTCCCACAGCCGCTGTTCGTCGCCATGGCGCGTGGGTCGCAGGGCGAGTCCATGCACCGGCGTCGGCAGCGTGACCGGCGCGAGGTGCAGATGCTCGTCCTCGGGGGCATCGTGCAGCACCGCGTCGAAGTGCAGTTCGTCCAGCTTGGCCAAGGCGCACAAGTCGCCGGGCAGCGCCTGCTCGATGTCGACATGCTCCTTGCCCTGCAACATGAACAGATGCGCCACACGCACCGGCTTGCGGGCATGGCCGACGTAGAGCTGCGCATGGCGGCGGAGCGTGCCCTGATGGACCCGAACCATCGCCAGTTTGCCGAGGTAGGGATCCGACTGGATCTTGAACACATGCGCCACCACATGCTGGTCCGGATCCATCACCACCTGCAGCGGCTGCGCGGCCTCGCCTTCGCCCCTCAGGAACTGCGGCGGATTCGCCTCATACGGATTCGGCAGCAGCTTCTCGATGACGTCCAGCAGTTCGGCGATCCCCGCGCCGCATTTCGTCGACACGAAGCACACCGGGATCAGATGGCCTTCGCGAAAGGCCTGCTCCAGCGGCGCATGCAGTTCGCTGGCGGGGACATCGCCGTCGTTCAGATAGCGATCGACAAACTCAGGATCGACCTCCACCACCTGCTCGACCAGGGCACGATGCGCCGCCTCGACCGAGCCGAAATCGCTGGTCCCGCTGCAACCGAAGAAGCAGTCCTGCACCCGCGTGCCCTGGGCCGCGGGCAGATTCAGCGGCAGGCATTCGCGGCCGAAGGTCTCACGCAGTTGGTCCAGCAGCGCAGCGAGGTTCACGCCGGGCGCCTCGATCTTGTTGACGATGATCAGGCGCGTCAGTCCACGTTGCGCGGCTGCGGCCATCATGCGTTGGGCCATCAGCTCGATGCCGGCCTGCGCATTGATCACCACGGCCACGGTCTCCACCGCTTCCAGCGCCGGCAGCGCCTGTCCGATGAAGTCCGGCGCGCCGGGCGTGTCCAGCAAATGGATGCGCAGGCCGCCATGCGCGATGTGCATCAGCGTGGTCTGCAGCGAGTGCTGCATCCGTTTCTCGAGCGGGTCGTGGTCGCTGACCGTATTGCCTTTCTCCACCGCACCGGCAGTCTTGATCGTGCCGGCCTTGAGCAGCAGGGCCTCGGCCAGCGAGGTCTTGCCGGCGCCGGCCGGACCGGTGAGGGCGAGGGTGCGGATCGCCGCAATCGCAGGATTCACCGGCATCACCGGTGTGGCGACGTCGGCAGGTCGCCCGGTGCGCTCGGTGGGCGCGTCGGGTGGGGTCGGGCGGGTGGACATGGGCTCGCTCCTCTCATGCGTGACGGAGGTGGGGACGTGGGGACGGAGCCGGACTGCGGCCAGCGTAGAGGAAGCGACTCACCCGCACAAGGGCCGATGCCCGAGGCAGGGCCTTCCTGCGGGTGCCGCCGCCCTGGGGCGTCTAGACTCCGACGTTCTGAAATGAAGGGGTGGGCGATGGGTGTGAGCAAGGGGAAGACGGCCTGCGGCTGGGGCGTCACGCGGTGGGCGGCCTGCGTCGTGGCGATCGGCATGAGCGCCGGTGGCGCCGGGGCGGCGGATGGGACCGCGACGCCGACGGCCACTGCGGCAGCGGCTGCGGCTGCGATGCAGTCGGGCACGGCACGGCCGGTCGACCGCATGGCGCAGACCGACACCGTGGCGGAGAACGCGCCCCCGCTGCAGACGCTCAGCACCAGCCTGGATCGACCATGGGGCATGGCGCAACTGCCCAGCGGCGATTTGCTCATCACCCAGAAGGGCGGCACCTTGGTGCGGGTGTCCACGGCCGGCAAGCTGCTGGCGACCGTGAGCGGCGTGCCCAAGGTGCTGGATGTCGGCCAGGGCGGCCTGCTGGGCATTGCGATCGACCCCGACTTCGCTGCCGGCGAGAACTGGGTCTACCTGTCCTATTCCGAACCCGGCACCGGCGCCGAGGCCAGGCTGGCAGGCACTTCGGTCGCGCGCGGCCGCCTCAAGGGCGACCAACTGGTGGACCTGCAGGTGATCTTCCGTCAGCAGCCGAAGGTCGACAGCGTCGGACATTACGGCTCGCGGATCGTCTTTGCGCGCGACAAGACCGTGTTCATCACCACCGGCGAACGCATGAAGGGTCAGCCGTCGCAAGACCTGGCGCAGACGCTGGGCAAGGTGATCCACCTCAACCGCGACGGCAGCCTGCCATCGAACAACCCGTCACTCGGCGCCACGGCCAGGCCCGGCATCTGGAGCTACGGCCATCGCAACATCCAGGGCGCGGCATTGCATCCGCAGACCGGCGAACTCTGGGTCAGCGAGCACGGCCCGCAAGGCGGCGACGAGATCAACATCGCCCGCGCCGGTCAGAACTATGGCTGGCCCGTGCGCAGCTATGGCTGCCCCTACGGCTCGCCGGTCGGCGAGGCCTGCCGCCTCGGCGGCGGCAAGCAGGCGCCGGAGTTCGTCGAGCCGCTGACCACCTGGGTGCCGCTGTCCATCGCCCCGGCGGGGCTCGTCTTCTATACCGGCACGATGTTCCCGCAGTGGCGCGGGCAGTTGTTTTCCGGGTCGCTGGCCGGTCAGGCCTTGTGGCGGCTGACGCTGGACGGCGATCGGGTCGTGGCCCGCGAAAAGATGTATGGCTCGCTGGGCGAGCGCTTCCGCGATGTCGTCCAGGCCCAGGACGGCGCGCTGCTGATGGTTACCGATGGGGGCAAGTTGCTGCGCCTGGCCAAGTGAGGTCGCCGTAGGGGCTCGGTAAGACGCGTCACGCTCATCCAGCGAAGATCATCCAGCGAAGATCTTGCAGAGAAGAGCGAACGACAGGCCGTCGTGTGAGGTCGGCCGTGAAGGCCCACGTGCGGACGACCAGGCCGACTCACTTCCGAGGCAACAGGAGGGTCAGCCTGTGACGCCCCCCGAACGGCTTGGAAACGCCGCTTGGGCCCGCGCCACCGCTCAATCCAGCCGCTTCCAGTAGAGGGCGGTGGGCGCGAGGGTGCCATCCGGATTGGCGGCGAAATGCGGGATCTCTCCCACCCGCTGCCAACCCAGGGATTGATAGAACGGCTCGGCGGCGGACTGGGCGGTGGTGTCCAGCACCAGCAGCGACAGGCCCTGCGCGCGTGCGCCGCCTTCGGCGGCCGCCATGAGCCGGGCGGCAATGCCACCGCGACGCGCATGGGGATGCACCATCAGCTTCTGCACCTCGGCACGGTGGCGGCCGTTCGGCTTGCTGCACATCGACAGCTGCACCGTGCCCAGAACCCGCCCGCCCTGATGCACGATCCACAACCGCTGGCGCTCGCCCAGCGCGTCGAAGACGCCTTCCCAGTACTCGCGCATCTCGCCTTCGCCCACCTCGGCCAGGAAGCCCAGGGAGGCGCCGTCATCGACCACGTCGAAGAACAGTTCTCCGAGGGCAGTGAGCCAGTCGCGATCGTGGCGGGTCAGTTCAAGCGGGGCGGGGTGTGCGGCGGTCATGATGGGATCCTGTGAAGGGGGCTGAAGGTCGGGACGGGCAAGCGCTTGCCCAGGCAGATCGCGTCGGTCCTGCCGACGTACCCACCGTAGTTCGGGATCTCTCGGTAGCCATGCCGCTGATAGAACTGCAGCGCCCGCAGATTGATGCGACGCGTCTCCAGCCACAGCGCGCGATAACCCATGACCTGCGCGGCCTGCTCCAGTCGAGCCAGCAGCGCCGCCCCCACCCCGCGGCTTCCGGCACGTGCATACATCCGCTTCAACTCGGCGACCGGCGCATCACCGGCCTCGGCCAACGGGCGCAGGGCACCGCAGCCCACCAGTTGACGATGCGCGTCCCGTGCGACCAGGAAGATCGAGCGGCCAGGCACCATCTGGTCGATGCGGAAGCCGGAGGCGCCGGAGTCGCCGCTCAACTCGGCCAACCGTTGGTTGAGTTCTTCCATCATCCGCCGCGCGTCCGGATGATCCGCAGCGACTTCCTCAAGGACGATGGACTTCTCAATCATTGACGTTTGTGGCATCGTCGTCGGCTTGTGGCATTGATGGATGAAATACTAACCAATGGTTAGCAAACCAACAAGTCCGGATCCGAGACCGAGCGGTCCCAAGGGTCTGCACCGCAGCGCAGGCGTGGTGCAGGAGGCGCCGACAGACGCCGACACCCGTCCGCTGGCCAAGCCGCAACCGCGCGTTCGTCAGAAACTGGTCAAACCGGAGGGGCCGCTCAAGCGCCAGGCGCAGCGCAAGGGCGCAGAGGCCGATCCCTCGCGCTCGACGGGCACCGCCGCCCAGCAACGCCGGGCCGCACAGAAGCAGGCGCTGGAGGCCGGCATCCTGGCCGCGGCCCGCGATCTGTTCGCGGCCCGAGGGCCAGAGGCGGTCACGCTGCGCGAAGTGGGTGCGGCCGTCGGCTATTCACATGCGACGCTCTACAGCTTCTTCGCCGACAAGAACGAGCTGCTCACCCGCCTGGCTCAGGACAGCCTTCAGACCCTGCTGATCCGCTTGCAGGGCGCGCTCGATGGTGCTGAGCCTGGCGCGGAGCCCGCTGCCGTCGCGCGCGCCTTCGTGCAATGGGGCTTGCAGCATCCCCACGACTATCGATTGCTGATGCTCGACACACCCTTGGCATTGCGGTCCGCGGTCATGGCGGGCCTGGGCGAGGCGCTGCCGCTGCCCGCAGAGCGAGGCGCAGCCTTGTGGGCCGGGTTGCACGGCCTGGTGATGCTGGAGCTGGGGGGGCTGGCTGCGCTCGGTGGTGAGCTGCCCCGCAGCAAGCGGCTGGCGGCCTTGCTGGCCGGACTCTGAGAGGCGCAGGGCGGCTTGTTGCCCGTCGTCCGCCCAGAGGGCAGAGCGGATCGCGCGTCGGGGGCGCGGCCGAGTGATCGGGCGGGTTGCTCGATGCGGTCGGCACCGGCATCCTGACGGGGCTTCGCGCCGCTCGGCGCGAGCCCCGGCGCCGCTCACACCAGATGCGGCAGCCGCTTGTAGTAGATCGCCACGCTCTGCAGTTGACCTTCTGCGCCGTGGCAGTGGTCAGGAATCTGGCCGGCACGTTGCCAGCCGAGATGGGCAAAGACGGCCTCGGCCTGTGAATCGGCGGCGGTCTCCAGTTGCAGCAGGTAGCGGTTCTGCGTGGCGGCGGTGCATTCCAGGCGGCTCATCAACTGACTGGCCACGCCGCGTCCGCGTTCCTGGGTGTGCACCATCAGCCGTTGCACTTCCCCACGGTGGTGCGCGTTGGCCAGCGGGCACAGCGACAGCTGCACCGCGCCGAGCAGTCGGCCCGGTCCGTCGGATTCGCAGGCGATCCACAGGCTGTGATGCTGCCCCAGACGGGCGAACACGCCGTGCCAGTAATCCAGCGCCGCATAGCGCGACAGCGGCGCCAGGAAGCCCACTGTCGCGCCCTGGTGGACGTTGTCGATCAGCAGATTCGTCAGGGCCGGCAGCCATTGAAGATCGCGCGAGCTGAGCTTGACGACCTCGATCGGCGCACGCTGCAGGGACGGGGCGGCGGCGGTGTCCGCCGCCAGAGCGGTGAGGGCGCGCGGAGCGCGGGCAGGAACGGCCGTAGGGCTGAGAGCGACATACATGGGTGGAGTACTCCAGGTCTTGACTGCTTCACCGTCATGCGGACGGGACCTGGAAAACCCTGATGCAAAGCCTATGCCAGCCGACCGCGACAGCGACTCGCGCGGGCGATTGGCGTTCTTTTCGTCACATTTGGCTTCATGGCGCCGACCGGGCACAGCGCGTGGGCTCCGAAGGTCGGACGGACCTCGCCTCAGGCCGATGCGGCGACGCTCAGCTCGGCTTCCAGCCCCGGCTCGGCACACAGCCGATCCCGGCCCTGACGCTTGGCCGCATAGAGCGCGGCCTCGGCGCGACGCAGCAGGTCTTCCACATTGCGATCACCCGAGCGCAACTTGCCCCAGCCTGCCGAATAGGGCAGCGGGAAACCGAGAGTGTGCGGGCAGGCCGCGAGCAACGCATCGCGCAGGCGGCGATCCAGCGCGGGAGGGCCGACCAGGTCGGAGCGCGCCATCAGCACCGCGAAGCGTTGGCCATCCAACCGGGCGACCAGGTCGCCCAGGCGCTTTTGCTCATCCAGGCAGCGGCCGAACAGCGCGATCGCGGCGTCGCCCTGGGCATCGCCGTGCCGGGCGTTGATGGCCTTGAGCCCGTCCAGGTCCATCACCAGCAGCATCAGCGGCTCGTTGTAGCGGCGTGCCATCGAGATCATGTCCACCGACCGTTGCTGGAAAGCGCGTCGGTTGGCCAGTCCGGTGGCCGCGTCGACCTGCGCGAGACGGCGGAGCTCGGCCTCGCTTTCGCCCCGCCAGGCCACCAGGATGGCAATCGCTGCGGCCACGACGCACACATTCGCCGTCACCGCGAACGCCATGTTCAAGGGATGCTCGGCATCGAAGCTCGGCAGATGGGGCGTGTCAGTGCCGGCCAGGTAAGCGCGCGCCAGATTCAGCAAGGCCAGCAGGCCCAGGCTGGCCGTCAGCAGCCAGCGCCAGCGCAGATGGCCGATGGGGCCGTGCTTGACGCGCTGCAGCAGGCTGCCGCACAGCGCCAGCAGTTGAAGGCCCAAACAGCCATTCGACCAGGCCAGCCGAAACCCGTAGTCGGCAGCGCCCAACCCGTAGCCCACCATCACCACGGCCGGCATGCCCCACTGCAACCAGCGGCCGGTGCGTCCGGGCAGCCAGCGATCGACCGCCATCCACAGCAGCGTCAGGCTGCCGCTCAGACAGCCGAGTGCGACCGTCGCCAGCAGTCGATGTCCCTCGCCGGGCAACAGCAGCAGCGCCCAGCCCGCCGCTTGAGCCGCCGCGCTCAACTGCGCCATGCGCGCGCCTTGGCTGTCGCACCAGCCCAGCAGCAGGGGCAGCAGCACGGCCAGCGCGGCCGACTGGATCAGCAGCAGGCTGAAGAGGGTGGGAACGTCGAAGCGCATCGTTGCGGTGTGGCCTGGCGACGGCGGTGGCGATCGGACGATTGTGGCCCGCGCCCCGCGCGCGCCGGGGGGCGGCAGGACAAAGGCTGGTCGTAGCGTACCAACTCGGTGCAGCGCGTCCATCCGGTTCGGTGCCGGTGTCCCCCACTTCGCGTTCAGCGTCCCGTTGGGAGGGGGTGTCCGCGAAGGGGCGTGCCTGCGAGGTCGCCAGGTCGCCGCTTGCGCTACTTCAACGGAATCGGCGTGGCGCGATCCACCGGCACCGCCGTCACGCTGTTCTGCGGCGAACCTTCGATGACCCGGTCGGAGTAGGTCAGATAGACCAGGGTGTTGCGCTTGGGATCGATCATCCGCACCACCCGCAGCCGCTTGAAGACGAGCGAGCGCCGTTCGGAGAACACTTCTTCCTTGCGCGGCAGGGGCTTGGGGAAGCTGATGGGGCCGACCGCGCGGCAGGCGATGGAGGCTTCCGACTTGTCTTCCGCCAGTCCCAGCGCGCCCTTGACGCCGCCGGTCTTGGCACGCGAGACGTAGCAGGTCACGCCGACCACGCCGGGATCGTCGTAGGCATCCACCACGATCTTGTGATCCGGTCCGATCAGCTTGAAAACGGTGTCGACTTCGCCGATGGCGTCGGCCTCGGCGGCCTTCACCGCCGGGCTCGCCAGTCCCAGCGCCAGGGCGGCGATGGCCACGAACGGACGAACCACGGCGCCTGGGCGGCGGCTGAAAAGCGAGGACAGGTCATGCATGTTGCGGGCTCCTTGTTGCCGGCGTTGTAGCACGCGCCGGCGTCAGGAACGGCGAGGGGATCCAGCGGTCACGCCATTGCAGGAACGGGCGCTCGACCCGTCAATACGCCGTCGACACGCGCGGTCCGGCCGCCCCTTCGATGGGTTGACCTTGGGCTGATCTTCCATCGCATCTCATTCAATGCGGCACTTGGTCAGATGCCATGCCGGGCGCGGCTGTCGGCGGGGGCCTGGTCGCGTGCGTGCAGGCCGTAATCGCGCACGACGGTCGCCACCCGAAGCCGATAGTCGGCGAACACGCCGGCGCGTCCCTCCGACTGCGCCGCGCGATGCGCTTCTAGTCGGCGCCAGGCCAGCACGGCCGCTTCATCGCGCCAGAAGGACAGCGACAGCAGCCGCGTGGGATCCGTCAGGCTCTGGAAGCGCTCGATGCTGATGAAGCCGTCGATCTCCTGCAGCAGCGGCTTGAGGGCGGCCGCGAGTTCCAGATAGCGGTCGCGGCCACCATCGCTGGGCGTGACTTCGAAGATGACAGCGATCATGGGGCGGCCTCGTGAGGGTGCATCGTCATCGCCAACGGCGGAAACTGCGGGATCTGCATGTTCGGCAAGGACAGGGGGTCAATCGGCGCGGGCCAGCGCAGTCCAGGCTGCTCACAGAGCCAAGCCAGCGCGGCATGAATCGAGGTGAGCGCCAGTCGCTGACCCGGGCAGCGGTGCGGGCCGTCGCCGAACGGATGCTCGGTGCCCGCCAGCGCGACGGTGACAGCCTCACCAACGGTGGGTGCGGCACCAGGCCCGAGGCCGCGGGCGATGGGGTCCTCGGACGCTGGGTCGGAGGCGCGGTCCGTGCCTCGCCGAAAGCGGCGGGTATGGCGCACCGCGCCACCGTCGCGGGCGATGGCCATCAAGCCGTCCAGCGATGGGGCTTGGGCACCCGAATGCGGCGTGATCCCCGCCCGCATGGCGAGCAGGGCGTGCCCGGTCAAGGCGGCGCCGGCTTCGTGGCTTTGCCAGATCAACGCGAGTCGGTTGGCATTGAAGACGGTGCGATCGGTCCACTGCGACGGTGGCGCGTGCACATGCAGCAGCGCTTGCAGCGGCGCCTCGGGCGACTGCTGCTCCGCGGCATCAAGCGCGCCCAGCAGCGCGTCGACCGCTTCACCGGCGAGCTGCACCGCCCCGGCATCGGCATCCGCCGCCAAGCCGGCTGCGATCGCACGAAGCGCGTCGTGCAGACGGCGTTGGTCCTCCAGCCGCGTTATCCGGAGCCCGGACAGGCTGGCGACGGTCGATGCCGGGACGGCCCAGTGCCAATGGGACCATCCGCCTTGTCGCGCAATGGCCGCTTGTCGGCGGGCATGGGTGCGGATCTCGTCCTCGGTCAGGGCGTCCAGTGCGAGCACCAGCAGGGCCTTTTCGGGCCGGTGCTGCGGATCGTCGCGTTGTCGCAACCATCGCTGGAAGACGTCGGCCAGCGGCCCGCCCTGCGAGGCCAGGGAGGGCGGCAGCGGCTCGCCCGGGGGGCGCATCAGCAGGTCGGGGTCGTGCAGCGGAGCTGTCGTGGTGGGTGCGGGCATGGGCGTGGGCATGGGCCTGTAATCCGGATCGATGGAGCAGATCTTCGTGGTGGCTGCTCGGGCACGCTTCGCTTAGCATCGAAGCATGACTGACAGCGCCCGTCACCGCCCGGTTCCGCGTCGAAGGCCGACGAGTGCCATTGCCGAGGAAGGCGCTGCGCCGCCCAGCGCCGATCGGGCGCTGGCCGATGTGGCCGCGAGCATTGCCGAGCCGGTGCGGGCCCGGATGCTGTGCTGCCTGATGGATGGCCATGCACGCACTGCCACCGAACTGGCGGCGGTCGGCGAGGTGGCGGCGTCCACCGCCAGTGCCCACCTGTCGCGGTTGCTGGGGCAGGGGCTGGTGACCTGCCTCGCTCAGGGCAAGCATCGCTACTACACGCTGGCAGGCACCACCGTGGGCCAGGCCCTGGAAGCCCTGCTGGTACTGGCCGGCCGGCCGCGACCGCAGTTCGAGCCGACCACACCGCCGGCGCTGCGCCAGGCGCGACGCTGCTATGACCATCTCGCCGGCCACTGGGGCGTGCGCCTGCATGACCATGCCCTGCGACAAGGGTGGATGGTCCCCGCCGCCGACGAGCCCGGTGCCTACCGGCTGAGCGAGACCGGTGCCGCCGCGTTCGCGCGGCTCGGTGTGGATGTGGATGCCGCCACGCAGGCGCGACGACGTCGCCTGGCCTGCGCCTGCATGGATTGGAGTGAGCGCCGACCGCACCTCGGGGGCGCTCTGGGCGCGGCCTGGTTGCAGGCGATGCTCACCCAAGCCTGGCTGGATCCGGACCTGGACAGCCGCGCGCTGCGACTGACCCGGCGGGGTCAGACCCAACTCAACCGTCTTCTGGAGGACACGAACTCATGAGCACCGCGATTCGAGTCGGCATCGGTGGCTGGAACTTCGAGCCCTGGCGCGAGACCTTCTATCCCAAGGACCTGCCTGCGTCCCGGGAGCTGGAATACGCCAGCCGGCGACTCACCGCCATCGAGGTCAACGGCACCTACTACAGCACCATGAAGCCGGCGACCTTCGCCAAATGGCGTGACACCGCGCCGGAGGGCTTCGTCTTCTCGCTCAAGGCCAACCGCTTCGCCACCAACCGGCGGGTGCTGGCCGAGGCGGGCGAGTCGGTGCAGCGCTTCATCGACAGCGGCGTGGCCGAGCTCGGCGACAAGCTCGGACCCATCGTCTGGCAACTGGCGCCGACCAAACGCTTCGATCCGGCGGACATCGACGCCTTTCTCCAGTTGCTGCCGGCGAAGGTGGACGGCGTGCCGCTGCGCCATGCGCTGGACGTCCGGCACGAGAGCTTTCGGACCGACGACTTCCTGGCGCTGGCCCGGCGCCACCGCGTGGGCGTGGTTTTCACCGAATCGGAGGACTATCCGCCGATCCCCGACATCACCGCCGACTTCGTCTACGCCCGGGTCATGCGGACCCGCGCCGACCTGCCCACCGGCGTGGACGACACCGTGCTGGACCAGTTGGCCGCTTGCGCCCGTCGCTGGCAGACAGGCGGGCAGCCGGACGGCCTGCCGCTGGTCGGGCCCGAGCGGACCCCCGAGGCCGCGCCGCGCGACGTGTTTCTCTACTTCATCAGCGGCGCCAAGGAGCGCGCGCCGGCGGCGGCGATGGCCCTGATCGACCGGCTGCGCTGAGCGACGGCGCGGCCGCCGGCCATCGGCATCTGGCGTCGGGCGTCGGGCGTCGGGCGTCGGGCGTCGGGTGGAGGCGCTTCTGCCGAACGCCGCGCCATCCGGCCGGCCGGCCGGCACGGCCAGGCGTATCGGGGCCGCAGTCTGCCTCTGTTGGGATCCGGCGAGGCCATGTGAAGGTCGCCCGTTGACGCCATGGGCGACTCCGCCTGCCGACCCCGGGACGCTTGGCCGTCCGGCAGCGGGGCGACCTCGCCGTGGCGTGTCCGCCGTTGTTCTATTGACGACTTGCCGCTCCAATCAGCGTCGAGGCAGCGATTTCCCCACTGGCGGATGCCGTAGGCTGCCTACACTTTGGGCGTATGCCGCCCATGATGATCCACATCCCGACCTTGATGCTGGCTCTGCTGAGCGGCTTTGCCATGCTCGGGTTGCAACTGTGGATGGCCCAGCGGAGCCGGCTGCAATTCCTGGACCTGGCGATCTGGACCTGGGGGTCGTGGTCGCTGCTGGCCGGGTTTGCCTTGCTGGCGGGGCGGCTGGTCTTGCCGCTCTGGATCTCGGCGCTGTTTGGCAATGGTCTGATCGCCCTGGGTCTGGTGATCTACAACGAGGCCATCTACCGGCATGTCCTGGGACGTTCGCTGCCGCGCTGGGTGTGGTGGTTCGCGCCGGGGGTGGCCTGGATCATGACGGCGTGGATGCTGAGTTGGCCGCTTGCGCTGCGCACCAGCGCCATCTCGCTGGTGTTCGCCGCGCTGCTGATGCCGGCCATCGTCGTGCTGCTGAGCAAAGGCTGGCGGGCGGAACACTTGCTGCGTTCCGTGGGCGTGACGCTGGTCGCCGCGGCGGTGAGTCTGATGCTGCGGTCGTACCACGCGCTGATGCACCCGGACGAGTACCTCGACATCATGCAGAGCAGCCTCGGCCAGGGCCTGACCTTCCTGTTCAGCTTCATCTGTCTGATCGGCGCGGGCTTCGGGTTCGTGCTGGCCAACTTCGAGCGCATCGCCCGCCGGATGGAGGACATGGCCTGCACCGATGCGCTGACCGGCTGCCTGAACCGCGGCACCGCCGATGCCTTGCTGCGCCACGAGCTGGAGCGTGGCCGCCGGGAACGCACCCCGGTGGCTTTTGTGCTGCTGGACCTGGATCACTTCAAGCAGGTCAACGATGCGCATGGTCATCGCGCCGGCGATGCGGCGCTGCGTGCCTTCGCTCAGGAAGTGCGGCAACGTCTGCGCGCCTCCGATGTGGTTGGTCGCTGGGGCGGAGAGGAATTCGGACTGGTGCTGCCGGCGACCGATGCCGCCGGCGCCAGACAGCTTGTTGACCAGATCCGCATGGCCGTGGCGGCGCTGGCGCTGAGCGACGAGGAGGGCCGTCCGTTCGGACTCACGGTCTCTGCAGGCATCTCTGTCGCCTCGGCCGACACGCCATTGACGGCCGACCTGCTCTTCAGCCTGGCGGACCGAGCGCTCTACTGCGCCAAGGACGGCGGACGCAACCGCGTCCATGTCTACGAGGGGCCGACGCACCTCGCACCCGGCACGGCGCCGGGTGCCGCCTGCTGATGCCCTGGTGCTGCCCACTGATCGACGTGGCGCGAGTGATCTCATCGAGCCATGCGGGCCCGCATTCAAGTGAGGCGAAGGGTTCAGCTTGAGGTGGGCTGGCGGTCGGTTTCTTGGCCGTGCGGCAGAGGTTTGACGAGGGCCGGCGGTCGGGCGAAGTTGGTCGTCTATGCTTGGTCCCATGCAAGCCAAGAACTCACGCCCGATGTCGTTCCGCCTGCCGGCGGCTCTTCCCCTATGGACCCTGCTGGCGCCGGTTGCTGCGATCGGCGCCTTGCTCGGCCTGGCCGATGGCAGCGGCGCACTGGTGCTGTCACTGGTCAGCGCGCTGTTGATCGGCGCGGTGCTTGCGGCGGTGCACCATGCCGAGGTCGTGGCGCATCGCGTCGGTGAGCCCTACGGTTCGCTGGTGCTGGCGGTGGCGGTGACCATCATCGAGGTGGCACTCATCGTCTCGCTGATGCTGGCGGGCGGCGAGGCCACCAACACGCTCGCGCGGGACACCGTGTTCTCCGCGATCATGATCGTCTGCAATGGCGTGCTCGGCCTGTGCATTCTGGTGGGCGGACTCCGGCACCAGGTGTTGGCCTTCCGGGTTGAGGGCACCAGCCCCACGCTGGCGGTGCTGGCGGCACTGTCGGTGCTGACCCTGGTGCTGCCGGCCTTCACCACCAGTTCCGCCGGGCCGACCTTCTCACGCTCACAGTTGCTGTTTGCGGGCGTGGTCTCGCTGGTGCTCTATGGCGCCTTCGTGTTTGTGCAAGCGGTGCGCCACCGTGACTACTTCCTGCCGGTCGCTGGCATGGACGATCAAGACATCCACGCCGATCCGCCCAGCTGGCGCGTCGCCGGCCTGAGTGTGATGCTGTTGCTGGGTTGCCTGGTGGGCGTCGTCGGCCTGGCCAAGCTGCTGGCACCGACGATCGAACGCGGCGTGCATGCCATTGGCGCGCCGCCGTCGCTGGTGGGCGTCATCGTGGCGCTGCTGGTGCTCTTGCCTGAAACGCTGGCGGCGGTGAGGGCCGCGCTGCACAACCGGCTCCAAACCAGCCTGAACCTGGCACTCGGCTCCGGGCTGGCCAGCATCGGCTTGACGATTCCCACTGTGGCGGTGCTATCGCCGTTTTTCCCGCACTCCCTGGTGCTGGGGCTCACGCCGGTCAGCATGGTGCTGCTGTTCCTCACCTTCGTCGTGGGTGGCCTGACCCTCGCCGGTGGCCGCGCAACGGTCCTGCAAGGGGCGGTGCACCTGGTGGTGTTCGTGGTGTTCCTTTTCCTGGCGATCGTGCCCTGACCGACTTGGACTTCAACGCCGATGTCGACGTCGATGTTGGTTTCAGCTCAACCGACAGTGACTGCACCCATCGCTGACTGGCAGTCAGACAACGTCTCGGGACGGAGAAGCCCGTGGCCCGCGGAGCGAATGCGGAGCGTCTGAGCGAAGCGGGCCATGGGCTTCTCCGTCCATGCTCGGTGCCACGAACAGCGGTGCCACGTCTTGAGCGGTTGCGGAAGGTGTCGGCCCGCCTGTCCGTTCAGGCGCTCCGCATTCACTCCCAGGCGGGCCGACACCTCCCGCTCGAATCACCGAGCCAATCGGGCCTTTGCGGGTGCAAGCGAAGGGCTCGATTGGGATGGCGACTTCAGTCTCCGACTTCTGTTTCCAACTTCGACTTCCATGTCGGTTTCAGCTCAACCGACAGCTGCCGCACCCATCGCTGACTGGCAGTCAGACAACGTCTCGGGACGGAGAAGCCCGTGGCCCGCGGAGCGAATGCGGAGCGTCTGAGCGAAGCGGGCCATGGGCTTCTCCGTCCATGCTCGGTGCCACGAACAGCGGTGCCACGTCTTGAGCGGTTGCGGAAGGTGTCGGCCCGCCTGTCCGTTCAGGCGCTCCGCATTCACTCCCAGGCAGGCCGACACCTCCCGCTCGAATCACCGATGGAATCGGGCCTTTGCGGGTGCAAGCGAAGGGCTCGATCGGGATGGCGACTTCAGTCTCCGACTTCTGTTTCCAACTTCGACTTCCATGTCGGTTTCAGCTCAACCGGCAGCTGCCGCACCCATCGCTGACTGGCAGTCAGCCAACGTCTCGGGACGGAGAAGCCCGTGGCCCGCGGAGCGAATGCGGAGCGTCTGAGCGAAGCGGGCCATGGGCTTCTCCGTCCATGCTCAGTGCCACGAACAACGGTGCCACGTCTTGAGCCGTCGCGGAAGGTGTCGGCCCGCCTGTCCGTTCAGGCGCTCCGCATTCACTCCCAGGCGGGCCGACACCTCCCGCTCGAATCACCGAGCGAATCGGGCCTTTGCGAGCTCTGTCTTGGGCATCGATGGAAGATCGGAGATGGTGGGCGGCGATCGGCGATCGGCGATCGGCGACCGGCGATCGGCGATCCGCGATGGTCCATTGCGTCAAGCCAAGCGGAAGGTACTGACCAGTTGGTTGAGGTTCTCTGCCTGCGTCCGCAGCGAGCCCGCCGCAGCGGCGGACTCTTCGACCAGCGCAGCGTTCTGCTGCGTCATTTCATCCAGCCGCTGAACCGCCACGTTGACCTGCCCGATGCCGTCGTTCTGCTCCGACGCGGCAGTGGCGATCTCCCCGACGATGTCGGCCACGCGCCTCACGCCCAGGACGATCTCACCCATGGTGTCGCCCGCGTTGCGCACCAGGCGGGTTCCGGATTCGACGCGAGAGACGTTTTCGCCAATCAGCGTCTTGATCTCGCGGGCGGCTGAGGCACTGCGCTGCGCGAGGGCCCGCACTTCCCCAGCCACCACCGCAAAGCCTCGGCCTTGCTCGCCAGCGCGGGCTGCTTCGACAGCGGCATTCAGCGCCAGGATGTTGGTCTGGAAAGCAATGCCATCAATGACGCCGATGATGTCGTTGATGCGCTTGGAGCTGCTTTCGATCTGCTCCATCACCGCGACCACCTCGCTCACCACCACACCGCCCTTGGACGCCGACTCCCGGGTCGCGCTCACCAGTTCATTGGCTTGCTGCGCCGAAGTCGCCGTGTGCGCGACGGTACCGGTGAGCTCTTCCATGGACGAGGCGGTCTGTTGCAGATTGGACGCCGTGGCCTCGGTGCGCGCTGACAGATCGTGGTTGCCGGTGGCGATCTCCTGGGTGGCCATGTTGATGGTCTCGGTGCCTTCGCGCACCTGGCTCACCATCCGGCGCAGCCCGTCCTGCATCAGGCTGAGTTGCCGCAGCAACACACCGATCTCGTCGCTGCGCTCGATGTTGATGTCCTGACTGAGATCCCCGCTGGCGATGGTTTGCGCCACCTGGCCCGCCTGCACCATGGGCGCGCGTACCGAGCGAGTGATGCGCCACGCAATCAGAGCACCCAGGGCAATGGCCAGGCCGGTCAAGGTCATCATCGTGACCGCCGCCTGCGAGGCCTGCGCGCGTTGCTCTGCCGCAAAGGCGTCGGCGTCTTCGGAGATCATTTCCACCAGCTTGCGCACCGTGGCGAGGTAAGCCATCGCGGCGGGCGCGAGGGTTTGGTCGACCTGCTGGGCGCCGGCCACCGGATCCTGCTTGATGGTGTCCATCACACCCTTGCGGATGGTGACGTAGCGTTGTCGCGCTTCAGCGATCACCGGCAGTTGGGTCTTTTGGTGAGAGTCGGCAATCGACGTCTCAAGCGCTTCCTGCAGCTTGTTGATGCGTTCCGTGGTCTGCGCCATCAGCGGCGTGACATAACTGCTCAGATCGGCGTTGCCGCCCGATTTGGCCATGCCCATGACCCGAGTCAGATTGAGTTCGGTCGCACCGAGCCATTGGGTGGCCATGAGCCGGCGTTGCTCCTGGACACGGAGTTCGTCACTCAGTCGAACCATCTCGCGCAGCTTGTAGACCCCCACGCCTGTCATCAGCGCCGCCATCACCAGAACGGCCGCGAAGCCGATCTGCAGCAGCGTGGTGATCCTCATCCGGTTCAGTGCCTGAAACATGGCGATCCCCAACAGCGTTATGTGCTGTTGATTATGGGAGTCGGTCTTCCTGGCAACAAGTGGTTCGGCGCAGTGTCATGCCCTTGTTCATGGGTGTTCAGAGGGAGAGTGAGCAGAAGTGCCGACATCCGGTGAAGCGTCCGAGGCGCGATGTCGGCTGGTGGGGCGGATCTCCGTCGTTCGCTGCTGCAGTCGTCCGGAAGAGGTTCTGTCCAGGAAGACAGTACGAGGCAGCGGGACAGGACGGCCCAGGGAGCGGGCCCGCGCCATCGCGTCGAACTGCTCCTTGCGCTTCTTCTCGAAGATGGTCACCGGACGCTCTCGCCAAGGCTGTGCATTCATCAGTGCCTTGGCCTGGACCTTCTGCACCTGCAACAGTTCCTGGATGCGTTTAATGCCGTCATTGCCCAGCGAGACGTGGCGGTTGTCGAGGGCTTGATCGAGATGACGCAGGAGGCGCTGGACGGTTGTCGAATCCCGCTTAGGAAGCAACTCGTAAGGCACATGCATCAGCGCGCGGCGCAGGTCGCGTATGTCCTCGTCCTTCATGCGGTATTGAGGTGCAGGGGAGGCCCTGCGTGCTGCCGACAATTGCGCGTGAGTTTGAACGGCCTTGTCGCTTTGATCCTTCATGAATCGGAGCCGGTCATGGCAGACTTTGAAGTCGGCCTCATCCGCCAGCACCAGGCGGCACCCGTTTCGATCAAGGTGATCGAGCAGGCAGAGCGGCCAATGGTGGAGAGCCTGTGCATCGGCGTCATGTCCCGTGGCCCCACGACCACCGGCGATGGTGTCACCTTGCCGCTGCGACAACCGTTGCGAGGCCGCCCGGGGCCAGCAGTCCTCCAGCGGGCTGATCAGCATGGGAACGCTGCCCGAAATCGGCAGCGCACTGTCATAAGTGGTGTGATAGAGCCGGAGACGATGCGCAGGGCGGAGATCGATGAGCAGGTTGTTGTCCTGGCGCTGATCCGGCGCACTCAATACCTCCAGGGCGGGCATGTGGCGGATGAGGTAATCGATCAGGATGGGCGGACATTGCGGGGGCAGCAACAACTGAGTCAGATTCTGAGAGATGACCTGCCAGTCGAGTTGATCGCAGGACACCTCCTGCATGCGGCTGCTGGGGATGGTCCGCAGATCCGCCACCGTGCCCAAACGGCCGCTCAGTTGATCGGTCAAGGTCTGTGACGTCTCGCCATAACCCGCCGGCGGCCGCAACGGCAAGGGCGGCGGTTCGCCATGGGGGAGGTCCGTCGCCGGGATGGGCAGGGGCAGGGAAGGTGTGGTGAACGACGGCATCCGGGATCCTTGAAGGCACTTGCCCGGATCAGTGCGCAAGCCCCGCCGCCCTGTTCTGTCGGACCGTCATCCGGCGCCGTGGTGAGCGCGCGCCGCCCGCACCGAACCGGCTACATGCTGCGCCGGTACTGCCCACCGACCTCGAACAGCGCTGCCGTGATCTGACCCAACGAGCAGACCCGCACCGCGTCCATCAGGACCTCGAACACATTGCCGTTGTCGATCACCGCCTGCTGCAGGCGCTGCAGCATGGCTGGCGCCTGATCAGCGTGCGCAGCATGGAAGGCAGCGAGGCGCGAGAGCTGGCTCTGCTTCTCGTCATCAGTGGAGCGCGCCAGTTCGATGTGCTCGGACACCGGGTCGCCGTGGGGATTGCGGAAGGTGTTGACGCCGATGATCGGATACTCGCCGGTGTGCTTGAGCATCTCGTAGTGCATCGACTCCTCCTGGATCTTGCCGCGCTGATAGCCCGTCTCCATCGCGCCCAGCACGCCGCCGCGCTCGGCAATGCGTTCGAATTCGGCCAGCACCGCCTCCTCGACCAGCTCCGTCATCTCCTCGATGATGAAGGCGCCCTGGCTCGGATTTTCGTTCTTGGCCAGGCCCCATTCGCGGTTGATGATCAGCTGGATCGCCATCGCACGGCGCACCGACTCCTCGGTCGGCGTGGTGATCGCCTCGTCGTAGGCGTTGGTGTGCAGCGAGTTGCAGTTGTCGTAGATGGCGATCAGGGCTTGCAGCGTGGTCCGGATGTCGTTGAAGGCGATCTCCTGCGCATGCAGGCTGCGGCCCGACGTCTGGATGTGATATTTCAGTTTCTGGCTGCGCTCGTTGGCGCCGTACTTGTCGCGCATCGCGACGGCCCAGATGCGGCGCGCCACGCGTCCCAGCACGGTGTATTCCGGGTCCATGCCGTTGCTGAAGAAGAAGCTCAGGTTGGGCGCGAAGTCGTCGATGTGCATGCCGCGGGCCAGATACGCCTCGACGAAGGTGAACCCGTTCGACAGCGTGAAGGCCAGTTGCGAGATCGGGTTCGCCCCCGCCTCGGCGATGTGATAGCCGCTGATCGACACCGAGTAGAAATTGCGCACGTTGTGATGCACGAAGTACTGCGCAATGTCGCCCATCACCTTCAGCGAGAACTCGGTCGAGAAGATGCAGGTGTTCTGCCCCTGGTCCTCCTTGAGGATGTCGGCCTGCACGGTGCCACGCACATTCGCCAGCACCCAGGCGCGAATCTTGGCGGTTTCGTCGGCGGTGGGATCGCGACCGTTGTCGGCCTTGAACTTCGCCAGTTGCTGGTCCACGGCGGTGTTCATGAACATCGCCAGAATGGTCGGCGCCGGGCCGTTGATCGTCATCGAGACCGAGGTCGTCGGATGGCAGAGGTCGAAGCCGTCGTAGAGCACCTTCATGTCGTCCAGCGTCGCGATGCTGACGCCGGAGTTGCCGACCTTGCCGTAGATGTCAGGCCGCGGTGCGGGGTCGGCGCCGTAAAGCGTCACCGAGTCGAAGGCGGTGGACAGCCGCTTGGCCGGCAGACCTTCGGAGACCAGCTTGAAGCGGCGGTTGGTACGGAAGGCATCCCCCTCGCCCGCGAACATGCGGGTGGGATCCTCGCCCTCGCGCTTGAAGGCAAACACACCGGCGGTGTAGGGGAAGCTGCCGGGGACGTTCTCCAGCATCAGCCACTTCAGCAGCTCGCCTTGGTCCTCGTAGGTCGGCAGCACCACCTTGCGCACCTTGGTGCCCGACAGTGAGGTCGACACCAGCGCGGTACGGATCTCCTTGTCGCGGATCTTCACCACGTATTCATCGCCGGCGTAGGCCTGCTGCATGTCCGGCCACTGCGCCAGCAGTTGGCGGGCATCGGCATCGAGCCGGGCCTGCCGGGCGGTGGCGAGGGCCGTTAGCGCAGCGATCGGGGAGGTCGATGCGGCGGCCGCAGTGCCCGCAGCGTGTGGGTCCGTTGGGACCGAGGCCGGGTCCGCCTCGCTCAGCATGGCTGCGCTGGCGGTCAGTTGCTGGATCTCCCGTGCCAGTCGGGCCTGGGCACGTGCGCGGCGCTTGTAGGCCCGCACGGTGTCGGAGATCTCCGCCAGATAACGTGCGCGGGCGGGCGGCACGATGGGCGTTTGATGGGTGCTGAAACGGGTGGCGGCCGACGGCAGCCGGCCCTCGCGCAGCGACAAGCCCAGCTCGGCCAGACGTGGTTTCAGCGCTTGATACAGCGCGGTCACGCCGTCGTCGTTGAAGCGGCTGGCCATGGTCCCGAAGACAGGCAACTCCTCGGCCCGCTTGCCCCAGGCTTCCTGGTTGCGCTGCACCTGCTTGGCGACATCGCGCCAAGCGTCGGCCGCGCCCTTGCGATCGAACTTGTTGATGGCGACGAACTCGGCAAAGTCCAGCATGTCGATCTTCTCGAGCTGGCTGGCCGCGCCGAACTCGGGGGTCATCACATACATCGGCACATCGACATGCGGCACGATCGCGGCGTCCCCCTGGCCGATGCCGGAGGTCTCCACGATCACCAGATCAAAGCCCGCCACCTTGGCCGCGGCGATCACATCGGGCAGCGCCTTGGAGATTTCGGACCCGAAATCGCGCGTGGCCAGCGATCGCATGAACACCCGCTGCCCGCCGAGCACCGCGCCGGAGGCTGCGTTGCGCATCGATGTCCAGGGCGCGATGGCATTCATGCGGATGCGGTCGCCGAGCAAAGCGCCGCCGCTCTTGCGCCGCGACGGATCGATGGAGATCACCGCGATGCGCAGCGCATCGTCCTGATCCAGACGCAGTCGGCGAATCAACTCGTCGGTCAGGCTGGACTTGCCCGCGCCGCCGGTGCCGGTGATGCCCAGCACGGGTGTGCGCAGCGTCGCAGCGCCTTCGCGCAACGCGCGGGTGAAATCGGGATCGGCCCGGCCATTCTCCAGCGCGGTGATCGCGCGAGCGAGCGAGCGCCAGGCGGCTTCGGTGTGGCCTTGCAACGCATCGAGTTGGGTGGGGGCGTCGGCGCTGAGGTCGCGGTCGCAGCGCATCACCATCTCGCCGATCATGCCCTGCAGGCCCATGCGCTGGCCGTCTTCCGGGCTGTAGATGCGCACGCCCTGATCGCTCAGTTCGCGGATTTCCGCCGGCACGATGACGCCACCGCCTCCGCCAAACACCTGAATGCCTTCGCCGCCGCGCTGACGCAGCAACTCCACCATGTACTTGAAGTACTCGACATGGCCGCCCTGGTAGGAGCTCACGGCAATGCCCTGGGCGTCCTCCTGGAGCGCGGCGGTGACGACTTCATCCACCGAGCGGTTGTGGCCGAGGTGGATCACCTCCGCGCCCATGCTTTGCAGGATGCGCCGCATGATGTTGATCGCGGCGTCATGCCCGTCGAACAGGCTGGCGGCGGTCACGAAGCGGACCTTGTGGGTGGGACGGTACTCGGCCAGGGCCTGGTACTCGGCGGACATCTCGGTCATGGCATGTCTCCAGCGGGATCGCCTGCAGGCCGGGTCGGCCGCGGTGCCCTTTGTTCTCGAACGATCGGTCAAGCGTCCGTCGATTCTAGGCGCCGGTTGACGTTAACGTAAACGGGAGTTGGGTGACGTGGACGACGCGTGGGGCGGGGCGCCCGTTGACTACGCGTTTACCCTTGGTGGAGGGCTTGCCGCTGGCGCAGAGGGTGGCGATAGACGCCGCCGCGATGGATCACTCAAGCTTGCCTTACGCCGCCGAGGCGCTGGAGGGCGAACCGGTCTCCAGTGGCGTGCCTTGCCGGCGTCTGCGGGCCACGAGAGACAGCAGCGCCACGCCCGTGCCCATCAGCAGCCAGGTTCCGGGCTCGGGCACGGCGGCCACCGCGAAGCTCTGGGCGTAGTCCAGACCATTGGCGTTGCGAGCGACATAGCCAGAGACCGGCTGATAGCTGCTGTCCAGCACGGTGATCCCATCCCAGATGAAGGCGTGCGCAAGGTCGACCTGGCTCATGGACCATCCCGAGACGACGCCGGCCGATGGTGATTGGCTCAATGGAAGCACCATCGCCAGGGTGTTGACGGTGGCGCTCCATTGGAAGTCGACGGGCTGGCCGAAGACGAACGCCACCGTGAGGGACTCCGGTTCTTCAAAGTACCGGCCCTCCTGATCAGTCCCATCGTTGTCATGGAAATCGCGCTCCCACATGGATCGACTGATGGAGGATGGATCAGGTGAAGGGTACGGATCCGGTGATGGTTCCCACGGCACGTTCTGAGCTTGCATGGAGAAAGACGTTCCCCAGCCTGCCGATCCGAAAAAACGGGTGTTGTCGCTGGCCGACGGAGGCACCTGAGCCTCGAGCTGATGCTGGCCGTCGAAGCGCAATTTCACGGTGAGCCAGCCGACACTGCCGACGACGCACGTCGGACAGCTGACGATGAAGCGGTCAGCGATCGTGGCTGACGCTTCTCCCCAGACGCCGACGCTCTGGTCGTACTGCGGCGTGGTCAACGATGCCGTGCTTTGCGTGAAGAGCCCCATGCGGCCCGGCGCCATCGTGACGCTGATCGACGTCAGTCCCTGAGCTTCACCGTCCAGGTCCTCCGGCCTGGCGACCAGACGCTGTTGGTCGACCAGGGCCCCAGCTTGCGTGTACGGCTCGCTGCGACGGACGACCGACTGTCCTGGAACATACACATCCACCACCGTGTAGGCATCGAATGTCTGGGCCGACAGCCCCATCGACGTGGACAGACTTCCCGCCAGGACCAACGCCAGCGCCTTGCCCTGACGCCTTCCTCTGCTGCGGACGATCGTCCCGGTGGTGGGGAGCGGGCGGGGCGTGATCGAGTGGCTCATGGGAACTCCTCGCACCGTACGGTGTCGGTGCAGCGCGACCTTATGCCGATTGACAGCGCATCGCCGCCCCCTGAAACCACGACCTGTGATCGGTAAATACTGCGGTTTCAGGCGCATCGATTGCTCCTCGCGCGCAGCCCCGGCCAGCGCACTTGCGCCGCCCAGCGGCATGAAACTTGCGCTCCACCACCGCGTGACCCCACCGCCCGCTTCCCCTCCCACACTGCCCACGGCCGGCCTGCGCGTGCTGCTCATCGACGACGGTGCCCACCGCGTCGACCTGCTGCGCGATGAGTTGGCGCGCCAGGGCTGCGAGGTGGTGGGCGTCGTCGAGCAAGCCACATTGATTCATGACTGCGTGCTGCGCCTGCAGCCCGATGTCGTCATCGTCGATGCGGAATCACCGACCCGCGACACCCTGGAGAACCTGGCCACGCTCTCGGAACGCCTGCCCCGGCCGGTGGTGGTCTTCGCCGAGGACGCGGACCAGGCCCCGATGCGCCGCGCGATCAAGGCCGGCGTCAGCGCCTATGTGGTGGCGGGTCTGCAGACCCAACGTCTGGCGCCGGTGCTGCAAGTGGCCATCGCGCGATTCGAGCAGGACCTCGCCCTGCGCGAGGAGCTCAGCAAGGCGCAGGCGCAACTGGCTTCACGCAAGACACTCGACCGCGCCAAAGGCATTCTGATGCGCGAAATGGGCCTGGATGAGGAGAAGGCCCATCAGCGGCTGCGCAAGCTCGCCATGGACCGCGGCGAGACGCTGGCGCAGGTCGCTCAGCGCGTGATCGACGCCAACGATCTGCTGCGATCGGGTTGAGCGTCCCGCCTCGCTGCCGTGGTGCAGCGTGCACCACCAACCGCACCGTGATGGCGCGCTGCTGCGATGAGACCGTGCAGCCCCAGCGCTTCAACAACCCGTCGACTTGAGCGTTCCTCTCTGAACGCCGGGACGCGGCCCGATTGGCACGCTTCATGCAACTGATTCATCGAGGTCCACAACGGCGTGGGCCTTCAGCCAGCAACTGGCAGGACAAAGGCGTCCGATCCGGTGTGTGCAGCGCGTTGCGCTCATGCATCCGATCGTGACGCCTTTTTTGTTTTCCGCTCGGTCCAGGCCGGGCTTCGGCGGACAGCGGCGCGGGCCGTCCCGCGCGTCATCGGAGATCTTGAATGCACAACGGTTCTCGTGGGTCCAAGGAGGGGTTGATGAGTGCGGAGCGTCGCAGGTTGCTCGCCGCGGGTGCGGCCCTCTCCGGCGTCGGGACGCTGCCCGGCGGGGCGTGGGCCGCCGGGTCGGACAAGCCGGAAAAGCAGGAGGTCCGCATCGGCTTCATTCCGCTGACCGATTGCGCCTCGGTGGTGATGGCGGCCGCGCTGGGCTTCGACAAGAAATACGGCATCAAGATCGTGCCGACCAAGGAGTCCTCCTGGGCCGGCGTGCGCGACAAGCTGGTCAACGGCGAGCTGGACATGGCGCATGTCCTCTACGGCCTGATCTACGGCGTGCACCTCGGCGTGGCCGGTCCGAAGAAGGACATGGCGGTGCTGATGACCCTCAACAACAACGGCCAGGCCATCACCCTGTCGAAGAAGCTGGCCGATGCCGGTGCGACGGATGGGGCCTCGCTGGCCAAGGTCATGCGCACCGACAAGCGCGACTACACGTTCGCCCAGACCTTTCCCACCGGCACCCATGCGATGTGGCTGTATTACTGGCTGGCCGCGGCGGGTGTGAATCCCTTGAAGGAGGCCAAGGTCATCACCGTGCCGCCGCCGCAGATGGTGGCCAACATGCGGGTGGGCAACATGGATGGCTTCTGCGTGGGCGAGCCCTGGAACCATCGCGCGATCATCGATGGCATCGGCATCACCGCGGCCACCACCCAGGACATCTGGAAGGATCATCCCGAGAAGGTGCTCGGCACCACCGGCGACTTCGTGAAGCAGTATCCGAACACCGCCCGCGCCGTGATCATGGCGGTGCTGGAGGCCAGCCGCTGGATCGATGCCAGCCTGTCCAACAAGCAGAAGATGGCCGAGACCATCGCCGACAAGGCCTATGTCAACACCAGCGTCGATGCGATCAACCAGCGCATCCTGGGCCGCTACCAGAACGGCCTGGGCAAGACCTGGGACGACCCGAACTACATGAAGTTCTTCAACGACGGCCAGGTCAATTTCCCCTGGCTGTCCGACGGCATGTGGTTCCTGACTCAGCACAAGCGCTGGGGCCTGATCAAGACCCATCCGGATTACCTGGGCGTGGCGCGCCAGATCAACCAGATCGAGCTCTACAAGCAGGCCGCGTCGGCGCTGGGGGTGAGCGTGCCCAAGGAGAGCCTGCGCAGCACCAAGCTCATCGACGGCGTGGTCTGGGATGGCAAGGACCCCGCGAAGTACGCCGACAGCTTCAAGGTGCGCGGTTGAACGGTCGGGCATGCCCCGTCATCAAAGGAGTTCGACATGGTGAGTGCAGTCTTTCATTCCCCAGGTGACCCGCCGGTGGAACCAGCCGCAGCGGCTGTGGCCGCGTCCGGAGCCACCCCGCGCGACGCCACGGCCGGGCCGGACAGGATCTCGCCCCGGGCCGACCCCGCCAAGGCGCCTCGGGTGCCTGTGGACTGGCGCGCCGTCTGGATGCGGGTGCTGCCGCCGGCGGCCGGCCTGGGCCTGCTGTGGTTGGTGTGGTTCCTCGCGACCTTGAAGGGCGGCGCTTTCCCCACGCCCGGTGCGACCTGGGAGGCGGCGGTCAAGCTGTTCGCCGATCCGTTCTATCGGAACGGGCCGAATGACCAGGGCATTGGATGGAACGTGCTGTATTCGCTGCAGCGCGTCGGAGTGGGCTTCGGGCTGGCCGCGGCTGTTGGCATTCCGCTGGGCTTTGTGATCGGCCGTTTCGAATTCGCCAGCCGCATGCTGTCGCCGTTGATCAGTCTGCTCAAGCCGGTCTCGCCGCTGGCCTGGCTGCCCATCGGGCTGCTGGTGTTCAAGAGCGCCAACCCGGCGGCCATCTGGACCATCTTCATCTGCTCGATCTGGCCGATGGTGGTGAACACCGCGGTGGGCGTGCAGCGGGTGCCGCAGGACTATCTGAATGTGGCCCGGGTGCTGCAGCTGTCCGAGTGGAAGCTGGTGACGCGCATCCTGTTGCCGGCCGTGCTGCCCTACATGCTGACCGGCGTGCGGCTGTCGGTGGGCACCGCGTGGCTGGTGATCGTGGCGGCGGAGATGCTGACCGGCGGCGTGGGCATCGGCTTCTGGGTGTGGGACGAGTGGAACAACCTCAATGTGCAGCACATCATCATCGCGATTTTCGTGATCGGCATCGTCGGCATGCTGCTCGAATGGGTGTTGATCAAATTGATCCCCCCTACCGGTTGATTGGTACCCCCCTACCGGCTGGCGCCGGCCCCCCAGGGGGCGAGCAGCGAGCCCGGCAAAGCCGGATCTCGTTGCTCTGCTGGATATGTCGGCCTTTGGCCTCCTCTCTGGGTGGGTGATGGCCCCCCCTACCGGCTGGCGCCGGCCCCCAGGGGGCGAGCAGCGAGCCCGGCAAAGCCGGATCTCGTTGCTCCGCTGGATATGTCGGCCTTGGGCCTCCTTTTTGAGCGGGGTGACGGCCCCCTACCGGCTGGCGCCGGCCCCCGGGGGCGAGCAGCGAGCTCGGCAAAGCCGGATCTCGTTGCTCCGCTGGATATGTCGGCCTTTGGCCTCTTCTCTGAGCCTCTCTGTCGGTGGGCTTCGGGGGGAGTGGATCGTGTGTCGGCCTTGGGCCGGTTGAAGTGAGGTCACTGTGATGAGCGTTCCTTTCATCCGCATTCAGCAAGCCGAGATGGTGTTCTCGTCACGGCAGGGACGATTCCATGCGCTGCGTGAGATCGATCTCGACATCGATCGAGGCGAGTTCGTGACGCTGATCGGCCATTCCGGCTGCGGCAAGTCGACGCTGCTGAACCTGATCGCTGGGCTGCTGCGGCCAAGCGCCGGCGGACTGCTGTGCGACGGTCGCGAGATCGCCGGGCCCGGGCCCGAGCGCGCGGTCGTGTTCCAGAACCACTCGCTGCTGCCCTGGCTCTCCTGCTTCGACAACGTGCGCCTCGCCGTGGAGTCGGTGTTCGGTCGCCACGAGTCCAGGCACCAATGGGACGCACGCACCGAGGCCGCGCTGCAGCTGGTCGGCATGGGCCACGCCATGTTCAAGCGCCCGCACGAGATCTCCGGTGGCATGAAGCAGCGCGTCGGCATCGCACGCGCCCTGGCGATGGAGCCCAAGGTGCTGTTGATGGACGAACCCTTCGGCGCACTGGATGCGCTCACCCGCGCCCATCTGCAGGACGAGCTGCTGAAGATCGTCGCCAGCACCCAGAGCACCGTCGTCATGGTCACCCATGACGTGGACGAGGCGGTGCTGCTGTCCGACCGGGTGGTGATGATGACCAACGGCCCCGCCGCCACGATCGGCGAGATCCTGAAGGTCCCCCTGCCACGACCCCGCGACCGCGTCGCCCTGGCCGAAGACCTCGGCTATGTGCACGCCCGCAAGGCCGTGATCGACTTCCTCTACACCCGGCATCGCCACAACCAGGCCGCCGCCTGATCCCCGTCGCTCCCCGCCGCCGGCCCGCACGCGCCCGGCGTGGCGGAGCGCTGCCCAAGGAGACCCGCACATGAGCACGACACGGATGAAACTGGTGATGGTGGGCAACGGCATGGCCGGCGTGCGCACGATCGAGGAACTGCTCAAGATCGCGCCCGATCTCTACGACATCACCGTCTTCGGCGCCGAGCCGCATCCCAACTACAACCGCATCCTGCTCAGCCCCGTGCTGGCCGGCGAGCAGACGCTCGACGAGATCATCCTCAATCCGCTGTCCTGGTACGACGAGCACGGCATCCGTCTGCATCTGGGCAAGACCGTGACCGAGATCGATCGCGTGCGCCGCCAGGTGGTGGCCGCCGACGGCACCACCGCCGCCTACGACCGCCTGCTGATCGCCACCGGCTCCAACCCGTTCATCCTGCCCATCCCCGGCAAGGACCTGGCGGGCGTGATCGGCTACCGCGACATCACCGACACCCAAACGATGATCGACGCCGCCACCCGCTATCAGCATGCGGTGGTGATCGGCGGTGGGCTGCTCGGCCTGGAAGCGGCCAACGGACTGATGCGGCGCGGCATGCAGGTCACCGTGGTGCATCTGAACGACTGGCTGATGGAGCGCCAGCTCGATGACCAGGCCGGCGCGCTGTTGCGCCAGTCCTTGCAGGATCGCGGCCTGCGCTTTCGCATGGGCGCCCAGACCGAGGCATTGATCGGCGATGCCGATGGGCGCGTGATGGCCGTCCGCTTCCGCGGCGGCGAGGAGATTCCGGCGGATCTGGTGGTGATGGCCGCGGGCATCCGGCCCAACACCGCGCTGGCGGAGCGCGCCGGCCTGCATTGCCACCGCGGCGTGGTGGTGACCGACACGCTACAGACGGTCACGGATCCCCGCATCTATGCCGTCGGTGAATGTGCCGCCCATCGGGGCATCGCCTATGGGCTGGTGGCGCCGCTGTTCGAGCAGGGCAAGGTCTGCGCGAACCATCTGGCCCAGTTCGGCATCGGGCGCTATCTGGGCAGCCAGACCAGCACCAAGCTCAAGGTCACCGGCATCGATCTGTTTTCCGCCGGCGACTTCATGGGCGGGCCGGGCACGGAAGAGATCGTGATGAGCGATCCCTTCGCCGGTGTCTACAAAAAGCTGGTCATCAAGGAGGACCGATTGGTCGGCGCATGCCTGTATGGCGACACCGTGGACGGCAGCTGGTATTTCAAGCTGCTGCGCGAGGGCCGCCGGATCGCCGACATCCGCGACAAGCTGATGTTTGGCGAGAGCAGCCTCGGCGATGTCGGCCATGAGGGCCACCACAAGGCCGCCGCCATGGCCGACAGCGACGAGGTCTGCGGCTGCAACGGCGTCACCAAGGGCGCCGTCTGCAAGGCGATCAAGGAGAAGGGGTTGTTCACGCTGGAGGAAGTGCGCAAGCACACCAAGGCCAGCGCGTCCTGCGGTTCCTGCACCGGCTTGGTCGAGCAACTGCTGATGTTCACCGCTGGTGGCGACTATTCGGCCACGCCGAAGAAAAAGGCGATCTGCGGCTGCACCGAGCACAGCCATCAGGAAGTGCGCGACGCGATCGTCGACCACCACCTGGTGAGCATGGCCGATCTCTTCCGGCACCTGGACTGGAAGACGCCCAACGGCTGCGCCACCTGCCGCCCGGCGCTGAACTACTACCTGATCTCGACCTGGCCGAAGGAGGCGGTGGATGACCCGCAGTCGCGCCTCATCAACGAGCGCAGCCATGCCAACATCCAGAAGGACGGCACCTATTCGGTGATTCCGCGCATGTGGGGCGGCGAGACCTCGGCCGATGAACTCCGCCGCATCGCCGATGCGGTCGACAAATACCGGATTCCCACGGTGAAGGTCACCGGCGGCCAGCGCATCGATCTGCTGGGTGTGAAGAAGGAGGACCTGGTCAGCGTCTGGAAAGACATCGGCATGCCCAGCGGCCATGCGTATGCGAAGGCGCTGCGGACGGTGAAGACCTGTGTCGGCTCCGAGTGGTGCCGCATGGGCACGCAGGACAGCACCCAGATGGGCAAGGACCTGGAGCGCGCGATGTGGCGCATGTATGCGCCGCACAAGGTGAAGTTCGCGGTCAGCGGCTGCCCGCGCAACTGCGCAGAGGCGGGCATCAAGGACGTCGGCATCATCGGCGTCGACTCCGGCTGGGAGATGGTGATTGCGGGCAACGGCGGCATCAAGACCGAGGTCGCCCAGTTCTTCACCAAGCTCAAGACCGCCGACGAGGTGCTGGAGTACACCGGCGCCTTCATGCAGCTCTATCGCAAGGAAGGCTGGTACCTGGAGCGCACCGTCCATTACGTGGCGCGTGTGGGCCTGGACCATGTGAAGCGTCGCATCCTGGAGGACCACGAGGGGCGCAAGGCGCTGTGGGCCGAGCTGCAGTTCGCGCTCGATGGCGAGCCTGATCCGTGGTTCGAGTTCAGCAAGGCTCAGGTCGACCTGCGGCAGTTCGAGGCCTTGTCGCCGCCAGCGCCGGCTGCCGGCGCGCAGACGGCGCCCTCCCTCCCTGTCCGCGTCAACGTTTGAGGTCCGCCATGCCGAACTGGATTGCTGTGTGCATGCTCTCCGACATTCCCGTGCTGGGATCGCGGCGTGTCGCCCGCGACAGAGGGCCTCAGGTCGCGTTGTTCCGGACCGCCGACGACCGTGTCCATGCGCTGCTGGATCGTTGCCCTCACAAGGCGGGGCCGCTCAGCCAGGGCATCGTGTTCGGTGATGCGGTGGCCTGTCCGCTGCACAACTGGACGATCGCGCTGGACACCGGCTGCGCCCGCGAACCGGATGACGGCCGGACCCCGGTGTTCCAGGTAAAGCTCGAGGAGGGTCAGGTGATGCTCGACCGAGACGAGCTGGACACCGTCGGCATCGACCTCCCGCCGGTGGCGGCGGGGCCCTGCACCCGTGCCACCTGCTGACGTGAGGCCCGTCGTCCGATGACCATGCCCGTCGTTCGCACCACACGCTCCACCTGCCCCTACTGCGGCGTCGGCTGCGGAGTGCTCATCGACAGCGAGG
Source organism: Roseateles amylovorans (assembly GCF_025398155.2). NCBI lineage: Bacteria > Pseudomonadati > Pseudomonadota > Betaproteobacteria > Burkholderiales > Sphaerotilaceae > Roseateles > Roseateles amylovorans. The sequence goes on along the minus strand of NZ_CP104562.2, from coordinate 5,639,218 downwards.
GCACGGGTGCCGAGGCCCGCATCACCGGCGTGCGGGGCGATCCGGCGCATCCCGCCAATGCGGGGCGGCTGTGCACCAAGGGCTCGACGCTGCACCTCACCGCGACGCCCGGCGTGCGGCAGCGGCAGCGCTACCTGAATCCCGCCTGGCGCGCCGCCCGCGGCGAACCACTGCAGCCAAGCGACTGGGAAACGACCCACCGACAGGTCGCCGATCGGCTGTTGGCCCTGCGCGCGGCGCACGGGCCCGACGCCATCGGCTTCTACATCTCCGGCCAGTTGCTGACCGAGGACTATCACGCCTTCAACAAGCTCGCGCGCGGGTTGGTCGGCACCAACCACATCGACAGCAACTCCCGGCTGTGCATGAGCGCCGCGGTGGCCGGCTACAAGCAATCGCTGGGGGCGGATGCGCCACCCACCTGCTACGAGGACCTGGAGCAGGCCGACTGCCTGTTCATCGCCGGCGCCAACACCGCCTGGGCGCATCCGATCCTGTTCCGCCGCATCGAGGCGGCACGGGCGCAGCGACCGGGCATGAAGATCATCGTGGTCGACCCACGCCGCACCGAAACGGCCGAGTTCGCCGACCTGCATCTGGCGCTCAAGCCCGGCACCGATGTGGCGCTGTTCCACGGCATGCTGCACGCCTGCATCTGGGAGGGTTGGATCGACAGCGCCTTCATCGAGCGCCATACCGCCGGGTTCGAGGCGCTCAAAGCACTCGTCCGCACCATGACGCCGGCGGAATCGGCCCGGCTGACGGGGCTGGCGGAGTCCGAGATCCTGCAGGCCGCGCAGTGGTTCGCCCAGTCGCGGGCGGCGCTGTCGCTCTACTGCATGGGCCTGAACCAGAGCAGCAGCGGCACGGCCAAGAACACGGCGCTGATCAATCTGCATCTCGCCACCGGTCAGATCGGGCGGCCGGGCGCCGGGCCGTTCTCTCTCACCGGACAGCCCAATGCGATGGGCGGCCGCGAGACCGGCGGTATGGCGACCTTGCTGCCCGGGCATCGGGATCCGGCGGATGCCGCGCACCGCCAGGAGGTGGCCGACCTGTGGGGCGTGCCGCACTTGCCGGACCGGCCGGGAAAGACGGCGATCGAGATGTTCCAGGCGGCGGCCCGCGGCGAGATCAAGGCGCTGTGGATCGCATGCACCAACCCCGCTCAGTCGCTGCCCGACCAGGCCTTGGTGCGCGCCGCGCTGGCCCGCTGCGAGTTCGTCATCCTGCAGGAGGCGTTCTCCGGCACCGAGACGGCCGCGTTTGCCGATGTGATCCTGCCCGCAGCGACCTGGGCCGAGAAGGACGGCACCGTCACCAACAGCGAACGGTGCATCAGCCGGGTGCGCGCGGCGTTGGCGCCGGTGGGCGAGGCGCGGGCGGATTGGTGCATCGTGCGGGACATCGCCCGGCGCATGGCCCTCACGCTGCGGCCCGAGGGGCCGGATCTGTTTGCCTGGGACGGACCGGAGGACCTCTGGATGGAACACCGCGAGGCGACCCGTGGACGAGACCTGGACATCACCGGTCTCAGCTATCCGATGCTCGACCAATCCCCAAGGCAGTGGCCCTGGCCGGAAGGGGCCACCGCCGCCACTGCACGGCTGTATGAAGACGGCCGCTTCGCCCATGCGGATGGGCGGGCACGGTTCATCGCCAAGCCCTTCATGCCGACGGCCGAGACCCAGGACGCCCGCTACCCGATCGCGCTCAGCACCGGTCGGCTGCGCGATCAGTGGCATGGCATGAGCCGCACCGGCACGGTGGCCTCCCTGTTCGCCGGTGAACCCGCCCCGTTGCTGCGCATGCATCCGGCGGACATGGTCCGACGTCGGCTAGAAACCGGATCGCTGGTGCGGGTCCAATCGCGCCGCGGCGCGCTCATCGTGGCCCTGGGCGCGGATGAGCAGGTGGGCCTGCAACGCGCTTGGTTGCCGATGCACTGGGGCAGTGAGTTCTTGGGCGGTCGCGGCCTGCTGGGTATCAATGCGCTGACGCAGCCGGCATTCTGCCCGGACGCGCGCCAACCCGAGCTCAAGTTCGCCGCCGTGTCGGTGGAGGCGGTGGATCTGCCATGGCGAATCGTGGGGGCGGCCTGGGTGCCGCCCGGAGAAGCCGTCATCCTGCGGAGTCAACTGCGCGCACTGATGGCCGAGGCGGACTACGCCTGCTGTCTGCCAGTACCCACGCCCGTGAACGCGAGTGCGACGGCGACGGCGAACGCCAAGGCCAAGGCCAACGACAACGACAACGACAACGACAACGACAACGACAACGCAGTTGCGACCACGCCGGACGAGCGCGAGGGCTGGAGCCTTGAACTGGCCTTCGCCGAGCCCCCGCCCGCATCGCTGGTGATGGCGTTGTCCACGGTGCTGGGACTGACCGGCAGTGGTGTGCTGCGTTATGCCGACGGTCGACGCGGTCGCAGTCGCGCGCTTCGACTGGAGGGTGAGGGCGATCAGGCCTGTCTGCAGGCGCTGTTGCGCATCGGGGAAGGCCGCGAGGCGGCGTGGCTGGACGCCCTCTGGCGGGAACGCACGCCCGTGGCGCCGTTCGGCCGTCGCCTGCTGGCACCGGACTCGGCGCAGTCGCTGCCCCATCTCAGCCCTCAGGTCTGCAACTGCTTCAACCTGCGCGAGGACGCGATCCGGGCCTGCCTGCAGCGGTCACCGGTCGGCACCGATGAGGCGCAGCGCCTGGCCGCACTTCAGGCCGAGCTGCATTGCGGCACCCAGTGCGGTTCCTGCCTGCCGGCACTGCGGCGCCTGGTGCGCCTAGCTGCGCCGTCACCGTCACCATTGCCGTTGCCGTCGCCTTTGAACCCGTCCCCGACATCGGATCTGCCAGCGAAGGAGTCTTCATGAACCTCATCGATGCCAAGCTGAATGCGCCGCCGGGCGCGATGCGGGGGCCGGTCGAGCAGGGTGGGGCCGGAGGGCCGATCGTGTCGTTGGTGGGAGCTGGGCCAGGGGATCCCGAGTTGCTGACGGTGCGCGCGCTCAGGCGTTTGCAGCAGGCGGAGGTGGTGCTGACGGATGACCTGGTGGATGCGCGGGTGCTGGCCTGCCTGCCGCCGTCCGCCCGCGTGCTGCGTGTGGGCAAGCGCGGGGGCTGTGTCTCGACCGAGCAGCGCTTCATCCATGAGCTGATGATCCGTGAGGCCCGCGCCGGGGCGCGGGTGGTGCGGCTGAAGGGGGGCGATCCGTTTGTCTTTGGTCGCGGCGGAGAGGAAGTCGATGCGCTGCGGGAGGCTGGCATCGAGGTGGAGGTGATCAACGGACTGTCCGCCGGGCTCGCGGGGCCGGCTGCGGTCGGCGTGCCGGTAACCGATCGTCGTTGCACGCCGGGCGTGGCCTTGGTGACCGGGCACAACGGCGAGCACGGCCAGGCGCCGGACTGGACGGCCCTGGCCAGGAGCCGATTGACGCTGGTGGTCTACATGGGCCTGGCGCGGGCGTCGTCGATTGCGCAGTCGCTTCAGGACGGCGGGCTGGCGGCCGACACGCCGGCGGCGGTGATCAGTGCGGCGCATACGCTGCATCAGCGGGCGTGCTTCACCACACTGAGCGACCTGGCGGCCACCATCGAACGGGAGGGGCTGCAGAGCCCGGCGCTGCTGGTGATTGGTGAGGTGGTGGCGTTGTCGGCGCAGTGGCGGCAGTCGCTGGGTCTGGCGGCGTGGCCGTGCGCAGATCCGCACGCCGCGTCGGCAGGTCTGGGTATGAATGTCGGGCAGGCGTAGCGGCCCGGGAGCAACGACCGGGCGTTCGGCATCCGTGTGTCACCGCAAAACGGTGCCGCTGCGCATCAGCCGGCCGGCGCCGGTCTGCCGGCGTGCGCCGGCGTGAGGCGACGCGTCCGGGAAGGGCAGTGCAAGGCTCATGGAGAGGCTCCGAAACAGCGGGAGCCATGCAGGTTAAAACGGCCTCGGCTCATCGGACTTGCGCGAACTCACGAGCATCTGACAACTCCGCCCCCGAAGTGTTTCAGAACGTCTCCCAGTCGTCACCCGGGGCGCTGCTGGCGCTGGGCACCTTGGACGCCGAAGACGATGACGCGGACGAAGTCGAGGGCGCCGCAGCATCGGTCGACATCGAGGGCCTCGGCGCGGACGTCGCCTTGGCTTTGAGACCGCTTGCCCCGAGCCCACTCGTGGCGCGGGACGCCGCCGGCTTCGCGGACGACATCGGTTTGGCGGCGGTCGCGCCCGCCTTCGCAACCGGACGGGAGGCTGCCTTGACCGGCGCGGTGGAGGCCCTCGTCGTTGACGGTCTCATCGGAGACGTCGACGCCTTGGAGGCCGACGAAAAGCGCGACGCTGAGCCGCTCGATGCGGACGTCGCGGCGGCACGCGTCGCGGTCGCGGTCATTGACGCGGGCGTGCCGCTCGATGCCGCCAGTCCGATGCCGGCCGGTGTCGAGCCTTCGTCGAGGCGGAATCGCGCCACCAGGGCCGTCAGCTTGCTGGCCTGATCGCTCAGTGATTCGGCCGCCGCCGCCGATTGCTCCACCAGTGCCGCGTTCTGCTGGGTCATCTGATCCAGTTGCGCGACCGAGCCGTTGACGCTGCCGATGCCTTGGCTCTGCTCCACCGTGCTGGCGCTGATCTCGCTGATGATGTCCGACACCCGCTGCACGCTGGCCACGATCTCGTTCATCGTGGCGCCCGCATCGCGGACCTGCTGCGAACCGGTTTCGACCTTGGTGACGCTGTCGCCGATCAGGGACTTGATCTCCTTGGCCGCCTCGGCGCTGCGCTGGGCCAGTGCCCGCACCTCGCTGGCCACCACCGCAAACCCGCGACCCTGTTCACCGGCACGTGCCGCTTCCACCGCCGCATTCAGCGCCAGGATGTTGGTCTGGAAGGCGATGCCGTCGATCACGCCGATGATGTCGTTGATGCGCTTGGCGCTGGCATCGATCTCGTTCATCGTGCCCACCACCTCGCCCACCGCCGCGCCGCCGCGTCGGGCGACCTCGGCCGCCGTGCCGGCCAATTGGTTGGCGGTGCGGGCGCTGTCGGCGCTCTGGGTGACGGTGCCGGTCAGCTGCGACAGCGACGAGGCCGCCTGCTGCAGATTCGACGCGGTCTGTTCGGTGCGATGGCTCAGGTCGGTGTTGCCGGTGGCGATCTCCAGACTGGCGGTCTGCATGCTGTCCACGCTGGTGCGGAACTCACGGATCACGCCGCGCAAGGACGCCTTCATCTGCGCCAGCGCCCGTTGCACATCGCCGATCTCGTCGCCGCGCGGCTGCACGCCGTCGTCGCTCAGGTCGCCCTGGCCGATGCGTTCCGCCTGCCCCACCAATTGCTTGAGCGGGCTGGAAATGGTGCGCACGAAATAGAGGGTCGCCAGCGCCAGCAGGCCGACGATCAACGACATCACGCCCGCCACGCCCCAGACGGTGCGCATCCGCTCGGCGCCGGCTGCCTCGCGCAGCGCGCTGGACTTGTCCTGCTGAAGCTTGATGAAGTCCTGCTGCGCGGTCAGGTACTGCTCGATCGCCGGCACCACCTTCTGGCTCAGCGCGGCACGGGCGGCGTCGACCTGGCCCGCGGTCTTGAGCTTGCTGGCTTCGTTGCGCGCGGCGATGTAGGCTTGCCGACGCTCCGCGATGCGGGTCATCGCGGCCTTGTCGGCCTCGTCCTCGGCCAGGGCTTCCAGTTGCTTCTGGATCCCGGAGATGGTCTCGGTGGTGCGGGCAATGTCGGCCTTCAGCGCGTCTGCCACGCTGTTGTCGCCGGCGGCCAGGCCGCCTTGGACCCGGCTGGCATTGGCTTCGGTGAGGCCGCGCCATCGCAGCGCCAGTTCGAAGCGCTGCTGCTGCTTTTCCTGCGTGGTCTGGGCCACGGCCAGCAAGGCGCGGGTGCGCGACGCGGCACCGAGGGACATCACGAGGGTCATCGCAGCCATCACGACGACGGGGATCCAGAGGCGGGTAGCGATCGAGAAGGTCATGGGCGCATGTCCTTGGCAGGGGTCCGTCGTCAGGCCGCCCCGGTGTGGTGCGCCGGCAAACCGGCGGGGTGGGGGACCCTTCCTAATTCGGCCCATCCTCGCACCGTCTTGAGGAGAAACACTGCTAACCTGCCGCCTGTCACAGCGCAGTCGCGTGAATTCATGAGCTTTTTGGCGATCGATATCGGCAACACCCGCCTGAAATGGGCCCTTTATGCGGCACCCCAGCCGGGCAGCCCCATGCTCGCTCACGGCGCGCAATTCCTCGAGAACATCGAAAAATTGTCCGAGCATGACTGGGCGTCGCTGCCGGTCACGCCCGGCAGTCTGCTGGGTTGCAACGTCGCCGGCGACGGCGTGCGTCACCGGGTGGAAGAGCAACTGGAGGAATGGGACCTGGAGCCCCGCTGGGTGGCCTCCACGGCGCAGGCCGGTGGCGTCGTCAATGGCTATGACCACCCGACCCGCCTGGGGACCGATCGCTTCGTGGCCCTGATCGGTGCGCGCCAACATGTGCTGGCCCGTATGCACGGCCATGCGCCGCGGCCGGCGCTGGTGGTGATGGTGGGGACTGCGGTGACGGTCGATGCGCTCGACGCCGACGGCCGCTTCCTCGGCGGCCTGATCCTGCCCGGCCACGGCATCATGCTCCGCGCCCTGGAAGGCGGCACCGCCGGTCTGCGGGTGCCCACCGGCGAGGTGCGCGAATTCCCGACCAACACCTCCGATGCGCTCACCAGCGGCGGCAACTATGCGATCACCGGCGCCATCGAACGCATGCATCGTCACCTGGTGAAGCGCTGCGGTCAGGAGCCGGTCACGCTGATGACCGGCGGTGCGGGCTGGAAGGTGTCGCCGTCCCTGGACATTCCGCATGAGCTGATCGATTCGCTCATCTTCGACGGGTTGTTGTCCCTACAGGCGCATCGACTGGCGTTGTAGCCCCCTGGATGCAGGGACTGTTGCGAGGACCCCCAAGTCCTCGCTGCCGGTGGCAACTGGTTGCAGTCCTGCGACGTGACGTCGGGAAGAATCCGTCGGGTCCTCTCTGCACGACGTCGACGCCCGGTGCGCGACGCAGCCCGTCCATGATGTTGTGTTCCCGCCGCCCTGTCCGTGACGTCGCCCCGTGCGTGGCCGCACAGGTGACGCCTTGAGGCCCGCGAGACGGCCGCCGCGCGATCACGCGGGTCGGCCTCAGGCCACGCCGCCCTGCGGGCCGGTTCAGCGGACTGCGCTCAGGCCCAGGTCTCGCGCAGTACGGCGCGAAACAGCTCGGACAGCAGCGGCTCGACCTCAGGCCGAGGCTCCTGCTTCGGCGGCTCGACCAGTTCCAGGCGGTCCAGCTCCCGCTCGATGAAGGCCTGGATCGGCGCGATCTGGGGCGACAGGCCCAGCTCCGGCGTCGCCTGTTTCAGCCCGATCAGGTCGTTGATGGCCGAGCGCAGGCCGGGTTCCTTGTCGATCGTCTCCAGCAACCGCTGGAACTCGATCGGCGCCGGACGCTGGTAGCGCTCCAGCCACCGGACCGACAGCAGCGGGCGCAGCACGTAGAAATACTTCTTCAGCGGCACCTGGTCGGCCTGCAGATAGCCGCGGAAGTTGGTCTTGGCCATGCTGCGGTAGTGGTACATGCCGCGTTCCACCGAGTACACGGTGGGCAGCAAGGCCAGCGCCCGCCGATGGAAGCTGCTGTTCTTCTCGTAGACGATGGGCGATTGCACCCACTCGACGAAGCCGGGATTGGAGCGCCAGAACAGCCGCAGCGCCTTGCGCAGGTCCCAGCCGTTGATGTCCATCTCGTCGACGATCGGATATTCGATGACGTCGCGTTTCTCCTCCAGCCCCACCGACAAATACCAGTCGGGCGGATTCACATAGATGAAACGGGCGTCGTAATCGCTGTTGGGCGAGGCAAATCCCCAGGCACGGCTGCCGGACTCGACTGCCAGCAGAACCTTCACTTGATGCTCGGTTTCAGCCCGGCGCAGGCGGGCATGGACTTCTCGGCGGGTGGCGTCGTCAATCATGGGGACTCGGAGTCAGACAGACAGGGGAGCGGGACGTGAGCGGCGCCACTGTATGCATTTCCCAAGAAACGCCCATAGAAAAAACGCCGGGGTGAACCCCCGGCGTTGCGGTTTTAGCGACGAAATACGCGCTCCGGGTGCGCTTCAGGCGCACCCCGAATGCGCTCAGAGGATGAAACGGCTCAGGTCTTCGTTCTGCGCCAGCGCCCCCAGCTTGTCATCCACCGCCTGGCCGTCCAGGGTGATGGTCTGGCCTGCGTGCTTGTGAGCATCGAAACTGATCTCGTCCAGCAGCCGTTCCAGCACCGTCGACAGGCGCCGGGCGCCGATGTTCTCGGTGCGTTCGTTCACCTCGAAGGCGATCTGGGCCAGTCGACGAATGCCGTCGGTGCTCAGTTCCAACGTCAGCCCCTCGGTGGCCAGCAGGGCCTGGTATTGCTTGACCAGGCTGGCATGGGTGCTGGAGAGAATCGCCTCGAAATCCGCCACCGACAGCGACTTCAGCTCCACCCGGATCGGGAAGCGGCCCTGCAGCTCCGGGATCAGGTCGCTGGGCTTGCTGAGGTGGAAGGCGCCGGAGGCGATGAACAGGATGTGATCGGTCTTCACCATGCCGTACTTGGTGTTGACCGTGGTGCCTTCGACCAGCGGCAGCAGGTCGCGCTGCACGCCCTGACGCGACACATCGGCGCCGCCGTGCTCGGCGCGGCTGGCGACCTTGTCGATCTCGTCGATGAAGACGATGCCGTTCTCCTGCGCATGGGCGAGGGCGGAGGTCTTGATCTCGTCCTCATTGACCAGCTTGGCGGCTTCCTCGTCGACCAGCAGCTTCATCGCCTCGCCGATCTTGATCTTGCGCGCCTTGCGCCGGGTCTGGCCCATTTGCGAGAACAGGCCCTTGAGCTGCTCGGCCATCTCCTCCATGCCCTGCGGGCCGAGGATCTCCATCGACGGCTTGGGCTCGGCGAGTTCGAGCTCGATCTCCTTGTCGTCCATCACGCCTTCGCGCAGCCGCTTGCGCATCACCTGGCGTGCGGTGTTGTCACCGCTGGCGGCGCCCGCACTCGTGCCGGTGCTGTCGGCGGGCGTGAAGCCGGTGGTGCGCGGCGGCGGGACCAGGGCATCGAGGATGCGTTCCTCGGCGGCGTCCTCGGCGCGGGTGCGCTGCAGCCGCATCTGACGCTCGCGTTCCTGCTTCACCGCGATGTCGACCAGGTCGCGCACGATGCTGTCCACATCCTTGCCCACATAACCGACCTCGGTGAACTTGGTCGCTTCCACCTTGATGAAAGGCGCATCGGCCAGCTTGGCCAGCCGGCGGGCGATCTCGGTCTTGCCCACGCCGGTCGGGCCGATCATGAGGATGTTCTTGGGCGTGATCTCGCCGCGCAGCTTCTCATCCACCTGCTGACGGCGCCAGCGATTGCGCAGCGCAATCGCGACCGCGCGCTTGGCATCGGCCTGGCCGACGATGTGGCGGTCCAGTTCAGAGACGATTTCCTGAGGGGTCATGCTGCTCATGCGGAGGCTCCGAGGGCCGGCAGTTCCGGCTGTTCTTCCAGCGTTTCGATGGTGTGGTTGCCGTTGGTGTAGATGCAGATCTCGCCGGCAATGACCAGCGACTGCTTGACGATGTCGACGGCGCTCAGCGCACTGTGATTGAGCAGTGCCTTGGCGGCCGCCTGCGCATACGCGCCGCCGGATCCGATCGCCACGATGCCCTGTTCCGGCTCCAGCACATCGCCGTTGCCGGTGATGATCAGCGAGGCGCTGTGGTCGGCGACCGCCAGCATCGCTTCCAGCCGGCGCAGCACCCGATCGGTCCGCCAGTCACGCGTCAGCTCGACGGCCGCGCGCACCAGATGCCCCTGGTGCTTTTCCAGCTTGGACTCGAAGCGCTCGAACAGGGTGAAGGCATCGGCGGTGGCGCCGGCAAAGCCCGCCAGCACCTGGTTCTTGTAGAGCTTGCGCACCTTGCGGGCCGTCGATTTGACGACGATGGTGCCCAGCGTCACCTGACCGTCGCCCCCGATGGCGACCTGGTTGCCGCGGCGCACGCTGACGATGGTGGTGCCGTGGTACGGCGGCAAGGGGGAGGATTCGTGAGACATGGTCGTCCTGATCGTCATGAAGTCAGCACGTGGGCCCTGTGAGGCAAATCACAAGGTTTCCCAGATGCGGAAAAGTCTGAGGGTTGCACACGCCAATGCAAACGGGGCCATGCGAATGGCCCCGTTCTTCGGTAGGTCTTGATCGTCGGCGACTCAGACGTGCCGCACCTTCACCCGGGCATGCTCGTTGATGCCCATCGCGCCGAAGAACAGCGCGACCAGCCGATGCGCATCGGTGAATTGCACCGCACGGTTCTCGCTGCGACGTGCCAGCACCCAGTTCAGCAGATCGCCTGCGGCCATGAAGTCCAGCCGGATCAGCTTCGGACAGGCGATGCTCACCAAGGTCGCCGCTTCCAGCTGCTCGGTCATCAGGTTGAGTGTCTCGCTGATGTCGCCGCTCAACTGGCCGGAGAGCTCCATCTGCGCCGCGGTGCTCAGTGCGTCGGTGATGGTGGACTCGAGGAAGGCGATGCCGGTGTCCATCGCCGCCGGTTGAACCGTCGGCGTGGGGGAGCTGGTCGACAGGCCGTTGCCGCTGACGCGGACATGGCATTCGGCCTTTTCCCAGGACGGCGGTGAGACCTCGTAGGTCACGCAGTAGTCGATGGCCACCTCGTCGAACTGGTCCGGGCGATTGGCCAGACGCAGCGCTTCCAGGCGCAGCATCCAGTTCACAGGGTCGGCGTCACGGGCTCCCACGGGGGCCTGGTCGCGCAGCACCTGGAAGAAGTGGTCGCCGGCCAGCCAGCGCAGGTCCAGCGCCTGCGGTGCCCAGGCGCGGAACACCTCGCGCAGTCGTGCACAGGCTTCCGGATCGATCTGGCGCAGGTTCTGCCAGTCCATCACCCAGGGCAGCGGCTGGTTCTCGCAGCGGCTGCGCATCTGCAGCACCGCGTCGACATCCAGGTAGTCCGGGCTGCTCCAGCTCACCGTGTTGGCCTTGCCTCGCGGGGCGCGCTCCTGCTGCACGGCCTCGGCCACCAGCTTGGGCAGCGAGAACCATTGCGGCGAGGACAGGCCGAACTGCTGGGCATAGTCGTTGGCCAGGTGCTCGAACTTGCCTTGCTGGCCGGTGGCACGGTAGAGGTCGAACAGCACCAGCCAGGTTTCGGCATGCTCATGGCGCGAGCCACCCGCACGGGTCAGGTCGGCCAGGCTCCGCTCGCAGTGCTCGTAGTCGCCGTTGGCGAACGCGATGACCGCCTCGTCCAGCTCGGCGTCATGCACCACCTCGTTGACTTCCACCTGGTTCGGATCCTCGACCCGGAAGTTCAGCGTGGGAATGGCCTGCTTGAGCTCGGGAATCGCCGCGGACGGGGCCAGCGGCGCCGACGGGGCGGAGGACAGCGGGGACAGCCCGCCGCGAACCGACGCGCGAGCGGGCGCGAGATCGATGCGGTCCAGCGGCGCGGGCGAGGTGTAGTCGGTGACACGTCCGCCAACGCCGTCGGTCGGCGAAAAGTTCACCGGGCGGGTGCTGGTCTCGAAGAACGCGGGCGGATGCTGGCCCTGCACCTGGGTCGGAACGAAGCCTTCGCCGACCATCTGCTGCTCGATCTGGTCGATCTTGGCCTTGACCACGCCGCTGGCCTCGGCCCGATTGGTGCCGCTGATCTCGCTGATGCGGCCCAGCTCGTCAATGCCGGAGGTGGCGTGGCCGCCGAGCGCCGCCAGTTGCTCGGGCGTCAGGCCTTCGCGTCGGATGCGGCGCAGCATGTCGAGCTCGCGCTTGCGCACGAAGTCGTTGCGGCGCTTGCGCTCCACCATGGCGCGCAGTTCCGCCTTGGCGGCATCCGCCTCGGGATCGTCCTGGCGGGAGTTGATCTCCGCCCAGTCGGTCGTCGGGTTGGCGACGAAGCGCGCCACCTTGCGGAAGAAGCTCTCGCCGTCTTTGGGGTCGGTCATGCTGTCGATGGCGGTTCTCGCTGGCGGTTGAGGGTTGCGGGGCCGGTCGAGCTCAGTCGCCGAACATCTTCTGCTTCAACTCACGGCGCTGTTGCGCTTCGAGCGACAGCGTGGCGGTCGGACGGGCGATCAGTCGGCCCAGGCCGATCGGTTCGCCGGTTTCGTCGCAGTAGCCGTATTCGCCGGAATCCAGCCGGCCCAGCGACTGCATGATCTTCTTGAGCAGCTTGCGCTCTCGGTCGCGGGTGCGCAGCTCCAGGGCATGCTCTTCCTCGATGGTGGCGCGGTCGGCCGGATCGGGAACGATGGAGGTGTCCTCGCGCAGGTGCTCGGTGGTCTCACCGGCGTTGGACAGGATGTCTTCCTTGAGCTGCGTGAGCTTGGCGCGGAAGAACTCCACCTGCTTGTCATTCATGTACTCGGTGTCCGGCATCGCCATGACTTCGGCGTCTGTCAGTTCGGCACCGGACTTGTTTTTCCAGGCGGAGGCTAGTTTGGGATCGGGCTTCACGGCGGGGTTCGAGTTGGTTGAAGTGGGGGTGGCACGGCGGACGGGAGCGTCCAGCGTGGCGACCGTGGTGTCGGGGTGGTCCGCCGCGAGGGTTGCCTCGGGATCTGCGGCCGCGGGCTTGGCGGCTTTGCCACTCGCCTTGGGCGCAGCGGACTTGGAGGCCGGGGTCTTGCTCACGTTCACTCTCCTAGCGGCTCTTTATACCTGCTTGCGGTGCGGGACGGTGCGGCGCCCGGCGGGGTTCGAGCGCGGCGGATTGTAGCCACCTCCGTCGCGCACCGATTCGGTCAGCGAGTGTGTCACTAAGCCAGGCAGCCTTCCAGCCCCTGCATCAGGATGTCTTTGGGCAGATCGATGCCGATGAACACCATCTTGCTGATCTTCTCTTCACCGGGCATCCATTTCGGGCCCAGATCCGAGCCCATCAGCTGGTGCACACCCTGGAAGATGACCTTCTTGTCAGTGCCGTTCATGTTCAGCACGCCCTTGTAACGAAGCATCTTGGGGCCGTAGACCTGCACGATAGCGCCCAGGAAGTCTTCCAGCTTGGCCGGGTTGAACGGACGATCCGAGCGAAAGACGAAGGATTTCACATCATCGTCATGGTGATGATGATGCGGATGGTCGCAATGCTCGCCATGTTCATGGTCGTGGTCATGGCTGTGCGCGTGACCGTGGTCATGCCCATGATCGTGCCCGTGGTCGTGGCTGTGATTGTCGGCGGTCAGGAAATCGGGGTCGATTTCGAGCTTGGCGTTCAGGTTGAAGCCGCGCAGGTCGAACACGTCCTTGATCGGCACCTCACCGAAGTGCACCCGCTGCTGGGGCGCCCGCGGGTTCATGTGCTTGAGGCGGTGGGTCAGGGCCTGGACCGTGGCGTCGTCGACCAGATCGGTCTTGCTGAGGAAGATCTGATCCGCGAAACCGACCTGCCGGCGCGCTTCCTGGCGGGTGTTGAGCTGCTCGTCGGCATGCTTGACGTCCACCAGGGTGAGGATGGAATCCAGCAGGAAGGTCTCGGCGATCTCGTCGTCCATGAAGAAGGTCTGGGCGACCGGGCCCGGATCGGCCAGGCCGGTGGTTTCGATCACGACCCGCTCGAAATCCAGTTCGCCCTTGCGGCGGCGGGCTGCCAGGTCGGCCAGCGTGGTGCGCAGGTCTTCGCGGATGGTGCAGCACACACAGCCGTTGCTCAGCTGGATGATCTGTTCCTGGGTCTCGCTGACCAGGATGTCGTTGTCGATGTTCTCTTCGCCGAACTCGTTCTCGATCACCGCGATCTTCTGGCCATGGGTCTCAGTGAGCACGCGCTTGAGCAACGTGGTCTTGCCCGAGCCCAGGAAGCCGGTGAGGATGGTGGCGGGAATCAGGGTCGGGGCGCCCGGGGCGCCGGTGGAAGCGGTGGACATGTTGAAAAGCCGTTCTGTGGCGTCTGGCGTCGCACCGGGCCTGGCGGGCCGTCCGCGACATGAAAGGAAAGTGAAAACCGGGCGGGACAGTCCGCAGCCCGCGTCAAGCCGAGGGCCTGGCAGATGGGGGCGAAACACTGTGGTTCAAGCGAATTTCAATGTCAATCGGTTATTCTGGCGCCTCATCAACGACGGCACACACTGCAGTGTCTGAACCTCAGCCTAGTCGGCCCGCCAAACATGGCGGGCGTGGCCATGATCATCGCGGTCTCCTGGACCGCGTCCTGGAATTTCTACATCCCGGCCCGGATTCCACCAGCGAGCTGATCGAAACCCTGGCCGAAGCGGAAGAGCGCGAACTCATCGCGCCCGAATCGCGCCAGATGCTCGAGGGCGTCCTGCGGATGGCCGAACTCAGCGCCGGCGATGTGATGGTCGCCGCGCCGCGCATGGACCTGCTGGACATCCACGCCAGCGTCGACGAATTGCTGGCCAATGTCATCGACACCGGCCATTCGCGCTTTCCCGTCCATGACGGTCAGCGCGACAACATCATCGGCATTTTGCTGGCCAAGGACCTGCTCAAGCTCCAGCGCGCCCCGGAACTGAATGTGCGCGCCCTGTTGCGCCCGGCAGTTTTCGTGCCTGAGAGCAAGGGCCTGAACGAGTTGCTGCGGGATTTCCGCTCCAACCGCAACCATCTGGCCATCGTGATCGACGAATTCGGCAACACCGCGGGGCTGATCACCATCGAGGATGTGCTGGAGGAGATCGTCGGCGAGATCGAGGACGAATTCGACGCCGATGTCGGTGCGGGCGATGCCGGCATCTACACCCTGGCCGACGGCAGCTACCGCGTGGCCGGCGATGCGGACATCGCCGCGGTCAACGAGGTGTTCGGCATTGCGCTGTCCCAGGAGGATTTCGACACCATCGGCGGCATGGTCGCGCATGAGCATGGTCGTGTGCCCCGGCGGGGCGAGACGGTGGAGATCGGCGGCCTGCGCTTCGCGGTGATGATCAATCGCGGCGGCGCGGTGCGCTGGTTCAAGGTCACCCGGGCGCCGGCGTCCGAGGCCGACGACAGCACCGGCTGATGCGGGGGTTCAGGCGCGGTACGTCCGCAACCCCGGCGGCGGCGTCCCGGTTCGAGGGGTCGATCCTGGCGCGTGCGCTGCGGCACCCGCTGCTCGCGCTGCTCGCCGGCGTGCTGCACACCGCGGCGTTTTCGCCCAGTCCGGCCTGGTGGCTGCAGCCGTTGGCCCTGGCGTGGCTGATGGCCGCTGCCATGGCGGTGCGGCCTCGTCGCGCGGCGTTGCTGGGGGCGATGTTCGGCATCGGCTGGCTGGCGTCCGGCCTGTGGTGGCTCTACATCAGCATGCACGACTTCGGCCACCTGCCTGCGGCCGTGTCGGCGCTGGCCGTGCTGCTGCTGGCGGCCTTCCTTTCCCTGTATTACGCCCTGGGTCTCGGTCTGGCGGCGCGCCTGCAGGGGCCGCGCTGGACCCGCGCGCTGGCCTTCGCCGCCCTCTGGCTCGCGGCCGAGCTGGCGCGCGCCACCCTGCTCACCGGCTTTCCCTGGATCGCGAGCGGCTATGCGCATGCGCAAGGCCCGCTGGCCGTGTTCGCGCCCTGGATCGGCGTGTACGGCATTGCCGCGCTGGCGGCGCTGCTGGCGGCCGCGCTGGCGGCGCGCTGCTGGCCGCTCCTGGGCGGAACCGTCGCGCTGGTGCTGCTGGGGCAGTTCCTGCCGCAGGACTTCACCCGCGACGCCGGCGAGCTGAAGGTGTCGCTGGTCCAGCCCAACATCGCCCAGGACCAGAAGTTCGACCGCGACCGCTTCAATGACAACCTGGCGCAACTGACGTCGCTGATCGAGGCGTCACGCGGGCAACTGGTGATCACGCCCGAGTCGGTCCTCCCGTTGCCGCTGGCCTGGTTGGACGAGGACCATGTCGCACGGCTGCAGCGCGATGCCGAGCAGCGCCCGCTGCTGCTGGGCACCTTCCTTGGCAGTGAGTCGCAGGGATTCGTCAATTCCCTGGTGGCGCTGGGCACGGCACAACCCTATGACTACGGCAAGCGGCATCTGCTGCCCTTCGGCGAGTTCATCCCGCCGGGCTTTCACTGGTTCGTCCGGGCGATGAACATCCCGATGGACGACCAGGCCCGTGGCGCGCACCAGCGGTCGCTGGTGCTGGGCGGTCAGCGTCTGCGCCCGCTGATCTGCTATGAGGATCTGTTCGGTGAGGATGTGGTGGCCAGCGCGCTGGATGACGGCGAGGCCGCGGCGACCGTGTTCGTCAATGTCAGCAATCTGGCCTGGTTCGGGCCGCGCATGGTGCAGGACCAGCATCTGCAGTTCTCCCAGATGCGGGCGCTGGAGTTCCAGCGTCCGATCGTCCGGGCGACCAACACCGGCGCCACCGCCCATGTCGACCACCGCGGCCAGGTGCTGGCGCGTCTGCCGGCGGAACAGGCGGGCGTGCTGGAGGTGACCGTGCAGGGCCGTCGCGGCGTCACACCGTATGCCCGCTGGCTGGCTGCGGCCGGCCTGTGGCCGCTCTGGGCGCTGGTGCTGTTGGGCGTGGCACCGGCGCTGGTGGCGCGGCGCCGGCTGCGGGGCTGAGGCATCGCCCGGCCCCACGCCCCGTCGGCCCCTGTCCCGTTCATCCCGTTCGAAGGCCCCGTCAGAACGCCTTTGCCCTCTTAGAATCGGGCGTTTTCCCCCAACGCCTGACCCACGGACCGACGCCCCATGCTGACTTTCCAGCAATTGATTCTTCGCCTGCAGGACTACTGGTCTCGTCAGGGCTGCGCCTTGCTGCAGCCCTATGACATGGAGGTCGGCGCCGGCACCAGCCACACCGCCACCTTCCTGCGCGCGCTCGGTCCCGAGCCGTGGAAGGCGGCCTATGTGCAGCCCAGCCGCCGTCCCAAGGACGGCCGCTATGGCGAGAATCCCAACCGGCTGCAGCACTACTACCAGTTCCAGGTCGTGCTCAAGCCCGCGCCGGCCAACATCCTGGAGCTGTACCTGGGGTCGCTGGAGGCACTCGGCTTCGATCTGAAGAAGAACGATGTCCGCTTTGTCGAGGACGATTGGGAGAATCCCACCCTCGGCTGCTGGGGCCTGGGCTGGGAGGTCTGGCTCAACGGCATGGAGGTGACCCAGTTCACCTACTTCCAGCAGGTGGGCGGCATCGACTGCAAGCCGATCACCGGCGAGATCACCTACGGCCTGGAACGGCTGGCGATGTATCTGCAGGGCAAGGAGTCGGTGTATGACCTGGTCTATGCGGACGGCCTGACCTATGGCGATGTCTTCCATCAGAACGAGGTGGAGCAGTCGACCTACAACTTCGAGTTCAGCGACGTCGACTTCCTGCTGCAGGCCTTCGGCGCCTATGAAAAGCAGTCCAAGCTGCTGATGGAGCAGCAGCTCGCCTTGCCCGCTTATGAGCAACTGCTCAAGGCCGGTCACACCTTCAACCTGCTGGATGCCCGCGGCGCGATCAGCGTGACCGAACGGGCCGCCTACATCGGCCGCATCCGCAACCTGGCGCGCGCCGTGGCGCAGAGCTATGTCGACAGCCGTGCGCGGCTCGGCTTCCCGATGGCGCCGAAGGATTGGGCAGATGAAGTGATCGCGCAGATCGACAAGAAGAACGCCGACAAGGGCGACAAGAAGGCGGCCTGAGACATGAGCATGAGCAACCACAACCTTCTCGTTGAACTGTTTGTCGAGGAACTGCCGCCCAAGGCGCTGAAGAAGCTCGGCGAAGCCTTCGCCACCGTGTTGAGCGACAGCCTGAAGTCCCAAGGCCTGGTCGCTGCGGACGCCGCCGTGACCGCCTTCGCCACGCCGCGCCGCCTGGCGGTGCATGTGGCCGATGTGGCCGCCAAGGCCGCCGATCGCGCGGTCCAGCAAAAGCTGATGCCGGTGGCCGTGGCGCTGGACGCTGCCGGCCAGCCGACCCCCGCGCTGCTGAAGAAGCTGGCGTCGGTGGGCGCGGATGCCTCGGTCGTGCCGCAGCTCAAGCGCGCACCGGACGGCAAGGCCGAAGCGCTGTTCCTGGACACCGTCGTGGCCGGCGCCTCGCTGGCCGAAGGCCTGCAGAAGGCGTTGGACGACGCCCTGGGCAAGCTGCCGATCCCCAAGGTGATGACCTATCAACTGGCCGACGGCTGGAGCGACGTCAAGTTCGTCCGTCCCGCCCACGGTCTGGTGGCCCTGCACGGCGAGGCGGTGGTGAACCTGTCCGCCCTGGGCCTGACCGCGGGCCGCACCACCCGTGGCCATCGCTTCGAGAGCAAGGTCGACACCATCACCCTGCGGCATGCCGACACCTACGAGCAGCAGCTCCGTGAGGAAGGCGCCGTGATCGCCTCCTTCGAGCGCCGCCGCGCGGAGATCGTCCGCCAGTTGCAGGCCCAGGCCGAACCGCTGGGCCTGACGCCGATCGATGCGCCCGAGCTGCTGGACGAGGTCTGCGCGCTGGTCGAGCTGCCGAATGTGCTGTCCTGCCAATTCGAGCCCGAATTCCTGGCGGTGCCGCAGGAATGCCTGATCCTGACGATGAAGGCCAACCAGAAGTACTTCCCGCTCCTGGATGGTCACGGCAAGCTGACCCATCGCTTCCTGCTGGTCAGCAACATCCATCCGGACGATGCCGGCAAAGTGGTCGAAGGCAATGAGCGCGTGGTGCGCCCGCGCCTGGCCGACGCCAAGTTCTTCTTCGACCAGGATCGCAAGAAGCCGCTGGCCGACCGTGTCGCCGGTCTGGGCAAGGTGGTCTATCACGGCAAGCTCGGCAGCCAGGGCGAGCGCAGCGAACGGGTCCGGGCGATTGCGCACGGCATCGTCAATCAGCTGCGCATGGCCACGCTGCCCTACACCGTCGAGGCCAAGGACGAGTTCGATGTGCTGGACAGCAAGGTCAAGGAAGCGTCCACGCTGGCCAAGGCCGACCTGCTGACCGACATGGTGGGCGAGTTCCCCGAGCTGCAGGGCATCATGGGGGGCTACTACGCCCGCCATGAAGGCCTGCGCGACGGCGTGGCCATCGCCATCGAAGACCACTACAAGCCGCGCTTTGCTGGCGATGCGCTGCCGCGCAACCACACCGGCACGGTGGTCGCCCTGGCGGACAAGCTGGAAACCCTGATCGGCCTGTTCGGCATCGGCCAATTGCCCACCGGCGACAAGGACCCCTTCGCGCTGCGCCGCCACGCGCTGGGCGTGATCCGCATCCTGGTCGAGAAGCACCTGCCGCTGGACCTGCCGGCGCTGATCGAGGCCGCGCTGCCTGCCTTCGGTGAGCTGATCCAGAACCCGACGGCGGCGCTGCTGAGCTTCTTCGCCGACCGCCTGGCGGTCAGCCTGCGGGACCAGGGCTACAGCGCCCAGGAGGTCGATGCGGTGCTGGCCCTGTCGCCGACGCGGCTGGGCGATGTGCCGCGCCGTCTGGAGGCGGTGCGGGCCTTCGCCGCGCTGCCGGAGTCGGCCTCGCTGGCGGCGGCGAACAAGCGGGTCGGCAACATCCTCAAGAAGATCGAGGGCGCGCTGCCGACCGAGGTCAAGACCGAGCTGCTGGTCGAGCCCGCCGAACAGGCGCTGGCGCAGGCCCTGAAGGCGGCGAAGCCGCAGGCCGACGCCCTGTTCGAGCGGCACGACTACGCCGGTTCGCTGAAGACGCTGGCCGCGCTGAAGGCACCGGTGGATGCCTTCTTCGACGATGTGATGGTCAATGCCGACGACGCCGCGTTGCGCGCCAATCGCCAGGCGCTGCTCAAGCAGCTTCACGAGGCGATGAACCGCGTGGCCGACCTGTCCCGGCTGGCGGTTTGACCGCCACGCCCCCGATCGCTTGACCCTGGAGTCGACGACATGCCCAACCGGTCCGACCATTCGCATGGCATGAAGCTGGTGATCCTCGGCCGCGACGGCACCATCAACCGCTACCGCGACGATCACGTCAAGGCGCCCGAGGAACTCGAGCCGCTGCCCGGCGCGCTCGAAGCGGTGGCGCGTCTGAACCATGCGGGCTGGCACACGGTCATGGCGACCAACCAGCCCGGCATCGGGCGAGGCTTGTTAGACATGGCCTCGCTCAATGCGGTGCATGTCCGGCTCAACCAGTTGCTGGCGGAGAAGGGCGGTCGACTCGATGCCGCCTTCTTCTGCCCGCATGTACCCGAAGAGAACTGCAACTGCCGCAAGCCGCTGCCCGGGCTGATCGAGCAGATCGGCGAGCGCTTCGGCGTGGATCTCTCGCAGGTCCACATGGTCGGCGCCAGCGTGCGCGACCTGCAGACGGCGCGTGCCGCCGGATGCATCCCTCATCTGCTGCGTGGCGACCGGCTGGCCGGCGTGGATGAACAGCAGTTGCAGGAGCAGATTGCCCTGGTGCCCGGCTCCCGGGTGCACAACGATCTGACCGCTTTCGCCGAGGCGCTGATCCAGCAGGAGCGCCGCGCCCGCGCGGATGCCCGCGGTGAATCCCTCAAACCCGACACCGGCCCCGGAGACCTGAGCTGATGCTCATCGCCTTGCGTTCCTTCCTCTTCGTCCTCTATCTCATCATCACCGTCGTGCCCTGGGGTTCCGCCGTGGTGCTGGTTTCTCCCTTCCTGAGCAGCACCCGGCTCTACTGGATGTGTGCCGGCTGGCTGCGCATCGCGATCTGGGGCGCGCGGGTGATCTGCGGCGTCACCTGGCGGGTCCGCGGCATGGCGCATCTGCCGACCGGCGAGCACGAGTCGGTGATCCTGCTGTCCAAGCACCAGTCCACCTGGGAGACCTTCGCCTATCCGATGCTGATGCCGCGACCGCTGGGCTATGTCTTCAAGCGCGAGCTGATCTACATCCCGTTCTTCGGCTGGGCGATGGCCCGGCTGGACATGATCCACATCGACCGCAGCAAGCGCAGCGAGGCCTGGGCCAAGGTGGCCGCACAGGGCCGCCGGCTGGCCGCGCAGGGCACCTGGGTGATCATGTTCCCCGAGGGCACCCGTGTGGCGCGCGGACAGGTGGGTGAGTACAAGAGCGGCGGCACCCGCCTGGCGGTGGAAACCGGCCAGCCGGTGGTGCCGATCGCGATGAACTCGGCCCGCTGCTGGCCGCGCAAGAGCTTCCTGCTGCGCCCGGGCGTGATCGATGTGTCGATCGGACCGCAGATCCCCAGCCAGGGTCGCACGCCGACCGAGCTGATGCAGGAGGTGCGGCAATGGATCGAAGGGGAAATGCATCGCATCGACCCCGAGGCCTATCCATCGGCCGCCCCGTCGTCGCCCTCGACCCTGCCGCCGGCCCCGCCTTCGCCCCCTGCGCCGCCCGCACCGGCCTCGGTCTGATTACACTCGCAGCCCATGCTGCCATCCAAGCTGCGGAGCCTGGCCGAACTGTTGAAATTCAGCCAGCTGTCGTTGTTCGACAGCGATCCCCCGCCTGCGCCGGCACCCGCCGTGCTCCGGCCGGTGCCGTCTGCGCCCCCCGCCCCTGATTCCACGCCCCCCGCCCCGGCGCTTGAGCGTCCGGAGTCGAGCGCGGGCGGCCGTCATGTGCTGCTGCAGGGGCGCTCGATTCCCTACGACCTCAAGCGTGCGCGGCGGCGAAGCATCGGCTTCACCGTCAGCGAGGAGGGCCTGCGGGTGTCGGCCCCGAAGTGGGTGCCGGTGGCGGAGATCGAGAAGGCGCTGCAGCAAAAGGGCGAGTGGATCCTGCGCAAGCTGGTGGAGCAGCGTGAGCGCGCTCGTCGCACCCAGGCGGCCCGGGTGGACTGGGCCGACGGCTGCAGCCTGCCGTATCTGGGCGAACCGCTGATCGTCGTGCTCGACCCGGGCTTGACCGGCGCGCGGCTGGATGCCGGCACCGCGGATCCGCAGGGCACGCTCTCCGCCGTGCCCCGGCGCCTGCTCTACCTGGGTCTGCCGCAGCGCGCAGAGCCCGAACAGATTCGGGACGCGGTGCAATCCTGGCTGCAGCGACAGGCCCGGCAGTTGTTCGAGCAGCGCTGCCGCCACTTCGCCGCTCAGTTGGACGTCACCATGACCGGGCTGCGGCTGTCGTCGGCTCAGACCCGGTGGGGCAGCGCCAATGCGGATGGGGTGATCCGGCTGAACTGGCGCCTGATTCACTTCTCACCCGCGCTGATCGACTATGTCGTGGCCCATGAGTTGGCTCATCTGCGCGAAATGAACCACAGCCCGCGCTTCTGGGCCGTGGTGCGATCGGTGATGCCGGACTATGAGCATGCCCGCGACCGACTGAAACAGGCCGTCCTGCCCCTGATGGATGCGCCTTGACCGGCAAGCGCTGAGGCGGGCGATGCGCGTCGGCGCCTCCGCTTGTCGTGCAGCGTCCGCCATCAGCGAGATGTCGGTTTTCGGAAATTCAGTCCCCCCTTAGGGGGGGCTTGTAACAACTATGTGTGGCAGTGACACTGAACCTTGCTGTCATCGCCGCATCTGAGTCGGAATCGCTGTCGATTCCACTTACGGTAGCGCCAGGGTCCCATCAGCGTGTGCTGACACCGGTAGACCCGCGCTCACGACCGAAAAGTTGATGCATACAAGGCTCGGCGCCGCCGCTCCGCAAGGGGCGGCGGTGACTGAATTGGCTGAATAAGCTGAACGGGCGGTCCGCCCCGCTTCTCCCCTCGCTCACCACGACGAACCCGATCGACCCAGACCTGCTCGGGTTTGATCGTGCCGCATTCGATGCGCCGGGGGGCGTGTTCGTCTCATCGTGCGTGACCGAGCTCGTGTGCTGCCGGTGCCCGCTCTCGCCACGCGCGGGTAACCCCCACGTCTCAATTCGCTCGATCGCGACAGCTCGCGCCCGACCACCCGAGCGCGCGCCCGCTCAGGCCGTGAATCGATAGATGCCGTCGTCATCCAACTGCCGACGCAACTGCCCGCCCAGCCACAGCCGGTTCAAGTGGGCCACCGCCTCGCCCATGGCGAAGGTGGTCTGGTGCAGGTCCAGCTTGCGGCGGAACATCATCGGCAGCAGTTCAGCGGCGTGGCACGGCTTGGCGGTGCAGGCTTCCAGCACTTCCGCCAGGCGCTCCCGGTGGTGTTCCTGAAGCTGATCGATGCGGGCATGCAGCCCGCGGAACGGCTTGCCGTGGGCCGGCAGCACCAGGGTGTCCGCCGGCAAGGGCAGCAGGCGTTCCAGCGAATCCAGGTACAGCGTCAGCGGGTCCGCCTCCGGTTCCACATCCACCACCGAGACATTCGTCGAGATGCGCGGCAGCACCATGTCGCCGGCGATCATCACGCCCAGGCGCTCGCTGAACAGGCTGATGTGCTCCGGCGCATGGCCGTAGCCGACGAGGCAGCGCCAATCGTGATCGCCGATGCGCAGCACCATGCCGTCCATCAGGCGGCGGAAGGCTGTGGGAATGGCCGGCACCATGCTCGGGTAATAGCTGGCCCGGCCGCGGATCTTCTCGATCGATTCCGGATCGGTCAGCCCGTGGCTGCCGAAGAAGGCCGCTGCCGCTTCGCCACCCATGCCGACGGTGGACGACGACGCGACCTTGGCCAGTTGGTAATCGGTGGCGCTGATCCACAGGCGGCATTGCCATCGTGTGGTCAGCCAGTCGGCCAGGCCCATGTGGTCGGGATGGAAATGGGTGACGATGACCCGCAGCACCGGCAGCCCGTCGAGGTGGCGGTCGAAGACCTGCTGCCACTGGGCCTGGGTGGCCTCGTTGTGGATGCCGCAGTCGACGATGCTCCAGCCGGCGCGGCCATCGATCTCGTCCCGCAGCAGCCACAGATTGATGTGGTCCAGCGCAAAGGGCAGGCCCATCCGCACCCAGCGCACGCCGGGCAGAACGTCCAGCGCTTCGCCCGCTGCGGGCAGGGCATCGCCCAGAGGGTAGGAGAGTTCGGATTCGCGGGGATTGGCCATGGCGATAGACTTACGTTTACGTCAACGTCATCCTTCAGTGTATCCATGAGCATCGCTTCCCGCCCGAGCCCGGCCGACGACCTGTCCGAGGACGCGCTGCCGGACGCCAGCGACACCGCGGGCCCGCTGTTCACCATCACCGAACTCGCCGCCGAGTTCGACATCACCCCGCGTGCGATCCGCTTCTATGAGGACATGGGCCTGCTCACGCCCGCGCGCGCCGGCCGCAACCGTGTCTACACCCAGCGCGACCGCACCCGGCTCAAGCTCACCCTGCGCGGCAAGCGGCTGGGTCTGTCGCTGCAGGATGTGAAGCAACTCGTCGACATGTACGACAGCCAGGCCGACACCGTGCCGCAGCTGCGCGCCTTCCTCGGCGTGCTGGAGCAGCATCGCAGCCAATTGCGGCAGCAGCTCAGCGACATCGAAGTCACCTTGGCCGAGATCGCCCAGCACGAGGAGCGCTGCCATGCGTTGCTGGCCGAGGCCGGCCAGCCGGTCGGCTGAGCTGGGCTGACCTCGGGCATGCAGGGGGCCGCGACGCGTTCGGTCCGAAGCGGTTCAATCTGACGCGCTCCCTCTTCGGACGGAACCCTGTGCGGTCGTCTCACGCCTACACTTCGCGGCCATGAACGGCCTGCACATCACCGCCGACCTCTCCGGCTGCGCCCCTGCGGCCCTGATGATCGACATCACCGCGCTGGCGCAGGCCAGCCGCGCCGCGACCGAGGCCGCCGGGCTGACCGTGGTCGGCGACCACTGGCATCGGTTCCCGGATGCCGCCGACGGTCAACCGGGCGGCGTCACCGGGATGCTGCTGCTGGCCGAATCGCATGTGGCGCTGCACACCTGGCCGGAGCTCGGTGCGGTGACGCTGGATGTCTATGTCTGCAATTACGGCGGCGACAACGCACCCAAGGCCGAAGCGTTGATGGCCCATCTCACGGCACTGTTCCAGCCCACCGAGACACTGGCGCAACGGCTGGTGCGCGGACGGCTCGGTGCGACCGGAACGACCAACGCGCACGCGGCGCACACCGTCGACGCCGCAGAGCTGGCGCCGGCCGGCGACGCGCTTGCGCGCATCGAGGCGCGCGACCGCGCTTGAGCGCGACACCAGCGCCGCTCAGCGCGGCGCTGGCGGGCTCACTTACTTCGCCCCACCGCTGCCCGTGCTGGCGGCCGGTTGCCCCTTGGCCACGGCGGTTTCAGGCGAGGGGCTCACCGGCTTGAACAGGCCCATCACATCGCGCTTGCCGCGGTCCAGGTACGGAACCGGCTGATCCATCCACGCCGGGCGTGGGCTGCCCAGCAGGTAGTGGTCGAAGAACTCGGCCATGTGGACGGTGTAGTGCTTGGTGTTGTCGCGATCCCGGAGCCCGTGCTTCTCGCCGTTGTAGTTGAACCAGTAGGCCTCCTTGCCCAGCCGGCGCAAGGCGGTGAAGAACTCGATGCCCTGGTACCAGGGCACCGCATCGTCGTCATCGTTGTGGATGGTCAGGTAGGGCGTGGTGACCTTGTTGACCTGGAAGATGGGCGAGTTCTCCAGGTAGAGATCCGGCCGCTCCCAGGGCGCCGCACCGATCCGGCTTTGGCCGTGTTCGTACTGGAAGGCCCGACTGATGCCAGCCCCCCAGCGGATGCCGCCGTAGCCGCTGACCATGTTGGCCATCGAGGCGCCGGCCTCGGCCGCGCGGAACATCGAGGTGCGGGTGATCAGGTAATTGATTTGGTAGGCGCCCCAGCTGTGACCCTGGATGCCGACCCGCTTGGGATCGATGTAGCCCTTGGCGATCTGCTGCCGGACCGCCGGCAGCACCGTGTTCATCGCACTGCGACCCGGATGGCCGGTCGTATAGACGATGTCGGGCCGCAGCACGACATAGCCGTTGCTCACATAGCGGGCGACGTTGATGTTCTGGCTCGGAGCGGGCGGAATGTAGCGGTACCGGTTGTCCGTCATCTTCTCGTAGATGTAGACCATCATCGGGTACTGCTTCTTCGGATCGAAGTCCGCCGGCTTGGCCAGCAGCGCGCGCAGCTTCTTGCCGTCCGCCGTGGTGTAGTCGATCAGCTCCTGCGTGCCCCAGGCATAGCGCGCCTGCTGCGGATTGGCCTCGCTGATCTTCTGCGGCGACTGCAGCGTCAGGGTGGACGTCCACAGGTTCGGGAATTCGCTGAAGGTCTGCTGGGTGAAGACGATGCGGTCGGCGTCCTTGGCCTTGATCAGGCCGCCGATCATCTTGTCGTCCTGGATCAGCACCTGCGGTGTGCCGCCCGCCGCGTCGACGCGGTAGTAGCCGCTCGCCCGGGTGATGTCATGCGTGCCCGCCAGCATCAGGGTGTCGATGGGCAAGGGCTTCTGGTCGGCATCTTCCGGATCCAGCGGCACCACCCGCAGTTCCCGTTGCTGCTTCGCGCCCCAGCCTTGCGTCAGGTTGCGGCTCTTGCCGGTGGCCGGTTGCACCGACCAGAGATCGAACTTGTCGTAAAGCACCACGCTGTCATCGTCGCGGGTCCAGCCGGCGGCGCCGTAAGGCGAGGGCAGGTCGGGCACGTCGCGGTCGTCGTTGTCGAAACGCGCCTTGATGCGGCCGGTCAGATTGATCACCTCGCCGGTGTCGGTGCGCCAGGCCAGCCAGCGCACCGCCGGCGCATCGAAGCCCAGCACGTACTTGCCGGTCGGCGACAGGGTCGGCGGATGGCGCAGCTTGCGGCCCAGCGCCTTCGCGGCGCCGGTCTGCAGATCGACCGCATAGGCATCCATGTAGCGGCCTTCCCAGGACATCAGCGGACGGTAGGGCAGGTCGCTCAGCCCCAGCGCCACCGTGGCGTTCTCATTGACCTGGATGACGGGCAGCGACTTGTTGGCCAACTGCACGAACCGTGGTGCCGGTCCAGACGATCCCGATGCATCCGACGATGCGGCCGGCGCCTGCCCGAGGCTGCCGAGATGAACCACGGCGCGATAGCTTCGCACCCGTTCCCTCTCCGCCTTCACCTTCTGCGCCGACTGCAGCTCCGGATCCTTCCAGTGCCAGAGGTCGACCTTCATCGGCTCCGGTGCGTCCTTGGCTTCGGGCGCCGGCAGCTCGGTGGTGCTGAGGAACAGCCGCTGGCCGTCCTTGCTGAAGTTCAGCGGCGCATGCTCGCTGGGGGTCCAACCGGCGGGCATGCCCGCGGTGTCGCCGCTGACGAGCACCGAGGCCGTCTCCGCCCTGGCCCGCCACAGGAACAGCTTGAACGGCGTGGGATCGGGCTTGGCGTCCTTGCTGTCCTTGGCCGCGTCTTTCGATTCCGATCGGGCTTCGGACCTGGTTTCAGCCTTGGCTTCCAACTCGGCCTCGGCTGCCTTGTCCGGCCTCGCTGCAGCCGCGGCAGCCGACTTGCCCTTGGAGGCCGCCTGAAGCGCCAGATGGTCGCGGTTGCTGACAAACGCCAACTGCCGGCCCTGCTCGTCGAAGCGCAGCTGCTTGTAGCTGCCGGCGCCGGCCAGCAGCACCCGCGGCTTGCCCGGCTCGGCCGGATCGATCAGGTAGACGCCTTCTCTCAAGCTGTCGTCGGTGGTCGGCTTCGCGTCGGCAGTAGGTGTTGATGCGGCACCGGACGTGCTGGCCACGGTGGCGCTGGCACCTGAGGCCGCTGCGGTCGCCGGTGCTGCGCTCTTGCCCTTGGGCGCCTCCTTGACCGAGACGCTGTAGGCCAATTGATCGCCCTTGAGCGACCAGGCGAAATCGGCGACGTCCTTGATCGAATGGCGCTGCCCCGTGGCCGCGTCGATGAGGATCAACTCGGTCCCCGGGGCCTTCTTCGGTGAGGGGCCGGTCAAGCCATCGAACGCCGCTTCCTGGTCGCTGCCAACGCCGGCGATGCCGGGCAGCGTGTCGTCGGCCTCGCGGTACGCCGACAGGTCGGGCGCCTCATCGGCTTTCGCGGCGGACTCGGCCTTGGCGTCGCCCTTGGCGCCATCCTTCTTGATCGGCGGCTCCAACAACATCGCCAGGTGGACGCCGCCGTCCTTGCCCCAGGCAAAGCGCTTCACCCGTTCCACCACCTCGACCTTGCCGGTCGACAGATCCATCCAGGCGGCGCCGGCCTTGGGCGCGTCGTCGCCTTTCTTCTTGTCCGTCTTCGCCTTGTCGAGCTCGGCGCGTGTGGGTTGCACGGCGAAGGCCACGAAGCGACCGTCCGCGCTGAACACCGGCGCGGTGCCGCGTTCGGCCCGCCATTCATGGCCGTCGGCGAATCGACGCAGCACGAGTTCGCCGTCGGCCTCCTGGGCCACCAGCGCATAGGCCAACCATTGGCCGTTCCGGCTCAACTGCGTGCCCTGGATGCTGCGCCAGGTGGCGTAGACATCGTGGGTGATCGGCAGCTTGGCACTGACCGGCGCGGTGGCTGCTGCGGCTGCTGCGGCGACCGGCTTGAGCGCGGTCGCGGGGGCGGCGTTCAGCCCCTGGATCGGCATCAGGCCGATCGCCAGCGCCGACAGCGCGGGTAGGGACTTGGTGATGACGCGAGCGGCGCGACCGGCGCGACCGGCGCGAGTGGCGGGGGTAGCAGTGAGGGCGAAGGGCATGGACCGTGTGTCAAGCGTGCCCAGTCGGGCGACGATGGCGCCGGTTATAGCAAGCGCGCTGCAGTCCGGAACGAAGACATTCCCGCAATCCGGGCCTGAATCCGGCCGGCGCGGCGGTCAACCCCGATCAGGTGTGCGTTTGTCGCCAATTCCACAACCCAGGGTTGGCGGTCCCCAACCAGCGGTATCGATCGGCCATTCAGCCCGCGGCCGCCGTCAGGGTGCGGATCAGCCACGTCTGCAGATCCTGGATCTCCGCCATGCTCACCTCGTGGCCCATCGGATAGGTCTGCCACTGCACGTCGTAGCCCAACCGCTGCAGCTCCGCCAGGCTGGCCTGGGCGCGGGCCGGCGCGACCACGGCGTCACCCGTGCCGTGCGCCAGGAAGATCGGCGTCCGGGCATTGGCCTCATGCCGTTCGGCCTCGGTCTGCGGCAACAGCGGCAGATAACCGGAGAGCCCGACCAGCCCGGCCAGCCGCTTCGGAAAACGCAGGCCGGTCATCAGCGTCATCGCGCAGCCTTGCGAGAAGCCCGCCAGCACGATGCGCTCCGGCGGGATCTGATGCTCGCTTTCCTCCCGCGCGATGAGTGCCTCGATCAGCGCCTGGGACTGGCGCAGCCCGACCGCATCTTCGCGTTGGCTCAGGTCGCCGTGGCGGATGTCGTACCAGGCGGGCATGCGCATGCCGTTGTTGATCGTGACCGGAATCTCCGGCGCGTTGGGCAGCACGAAGCGCAGACCGCCGTGGGCCAGCACCGGGCTCAGGTCCAAGGTCTGGCAGACCGGCACGAAGTCGTTGCCGTCCGCGCCCAGACCGTGCAGCACGATGATGGTGAAGCGCGGGGTCTCGCGGGTCTGCAGTTCGATGGATTCAAGCGTCATGACGAGCCTTGGCAAGGATTGCGCGAAGAAGGGAAGGGCCCGATGCTAGCGGCAGCAGGATCGGCCGCGGGAACGATGAGGCCGCCAGCGGTCCAGCCCGCCTCCGTGGCCTTGCGTCGGGCGACGCTGCAGCTGATCGCAAAGCCCTCGTCACCGTGGTGGCGGTCGCTACGCTGTGAACCATCGATCCCCTCAGGATCTTTGAATCGACAAGGAGCCCATCATGTCTGACAGCGAAGAACTCCAACGCCTGGCCGAGCTGCATCAACGCGGACTGCTGAGCGACGACGAGTTCATGCGGGCCAAGGCCCGTGTGCTCGGCGGCGCGCAGGGTGCGCAGGGTGCGGGGACGTCGTCGGCATCCGGCGGCACGACATCAGGCGCCTCGACGTATGCCTTCCACGGCGCGGGCGCTCAGGCGGGGTCGGCCAGTGCACCGCGGGCGCCGGCGGTCGAGGCGATCAATCGCCTTCGGCGTGCGCGCATGGACCGCTGGATCGGCGGTGTCTGCGGCGGCATCGCGCAGCTCACCGGCATCACGTCCTGGTTCTGGCGCATCGTGTTCCTGCTGCTGGTCACCTGCGCGGGCAGCGGTCTGATGCTGTATTTGCTGCTGTGGATCTTCGTGCCGCAGGAGGACTGAGCGGCGAGGCCGGCGCCGACCGATTCGGCGCCGACCTGTTCAGCGCCGGCCGGTCAGCACATAGGCCGATTCCAGCCAGCGCCGTTCCACCTCCCAGGCGGACAAGCGCGGCGTGAGGTCGTGCCAGGGGCAATCGAGCCGCTCCGCGCAGACGATGGAATGCATCGCCGCCCCGAGCACGAAGAGATTGCTCATCGGCCACCACGGCGAGGCCCACACCAGTCCGGCGGCCACCACGCGGGCGCCCGGTTTCAAGGCACGCATGGCCTGGGCCAGGGCCTGCGGCTGCTGCAGCACATCGTGGGTGAAGAAGAACAGCGCGGCGTCTGCGCTGGCGGGCGGCAGCCAGGTGTCCAGGCTCGCGGATTCGGCGGGCGTCTCGATCCAGTGCATGCGGGGCGCGTGCTGCAGTTCGGCCACCCGTCGACGTGCGCGCGCCATCATGGCGTCACAGGGCTCGATCGCCACGATGCGACCCTGTGGGCCCACGCCCTGCGCCAGGTCCGGCAGGCTCAATCCGGTGCCGCAGCCCACATCCAGCACCGTTTGCCCCGGTTCCAACGCGAGCGCGGCAATCGCCTCGCGCCGCAGCGGCGCCACGGGCAGCAGCTCCAGGTCGTAGATCGGCGCGCGGCGCGCATAGAGCGCGCTGAGCGCCTGAAGGCGTTCGCTGGGGTGGGTCATGCGGATCGGCAGGTTGGGGGCGATGGTGGGCTGGCTCTCGGTCTGGGGTTCGAGCCCTCACGGACTCTGCGAGGCTGCGAGTCTGTGGGGCTGGGGACCTTGCAGCTTCGCGGTGCTGTCACCTGAATGTCAAGCGGCTTCGAGCGTGGTTCCCCATTCGGAAATGATGGCGTACAGCGGTTCGCTACTGCTACCGCTCCCATCGCCATCGCCATCGCCATCGCCATCGCCAACGCCAACGCCAACGCCAACGCCAACGGCAACGGCAACGGCAACGGCAACGCTGCCGAGACCGATCGAGACCGAGACAGCCCCGGGCCAGTCACTAGGCAACGACGAGACCCACAGACCGCCAACGCCCCCTCGCCGTGGCTCCAACGGGCCAGGTGGCCGCCACGTCACACGGAGGCGATGAAGACCAGCCTAGCGGCGTGAAGGCGGCGGCGGGTGGCGACCGCTGGTGCGGAGGGGCCGCTTGGATGGGCCTTCGCACACGCCGGACGCGCATCGATGCGGGTGTCACGCAATCGTCATCAGCGATCGAAAGAATCGCCGCCCATGGTCCACCCTCGAAACCCTGGCATGTCGATGGCCAAACTGCGCCGCGCCGCCTTGGCTGTGGCGGCTTCCCTGCTGAGCGCCACCGCATTCGGTCAATCGATCGCCCCGCCGGCGTCGGCCGCGCCGCAAGACCTCAAGTTCGCCCAGTTCTTCCGCCAGCCGGTGGGCGACCGCGGGCTGCAGCTGTCCGAGACGCTGCTGTCGGCGCAGGGACAGCAGGTTCGCTTGGTGGGCTACATGGTGGCGCAGGAACAGCCTCAGCCCGGCCGCTTCTGGCTGACGCCCCGACCGGTGCGGATGAGCGAGCACGCCGATGGCGAGGCCGATGACCTGCCCGCCTCCACCGTCACCGTGCTGCTCGATCCGGCGCAGCGGGAGCGCCTGATCGCGCACCGCAACGGCCTGGTGGTGTTGACCGGCCAATTGCAGGTGGGACGGCAGGAGGATGGCTCGGGACGGGTGTCCTGGGTCCGTCTGCAACTGCCCCCTCAGGCGCTGGAAGACGCGCCCTCTGCCGGCGGCGCTGCGGGTGCCGCCGGCGCCCATGCGCACTGAGTTCGTCGACCCCGCGGCCGCCAGCCGGCGGCGCGGTGAGACCGTGTCCCTTCCGATCCTCCCAAGCGCCTTCGTCATGAAAAAACTGTCCCCGATGCTGGTCACCGCCGGCGCCCTGATGGGCCTGGCCGCCACCGCGCAGGCCGCGCCCACGGTCACTCGCCTGACGCCGCCCAGCGAGATGTTCGCCAGCGGCCGCCCCGACCCGGTGATCGCCCGCTTCCTGCCCGGTCAACGCTTCGACCTGCAGGCCACGATCAAGCCTGACGCCGGGCAGCGCATCAGCGCCGCGCGCTTCTTCATCGACGGCCAGGCGGTGGACGCCGCAGTGGCCCTGCGCGACTGCGCCAGCGGCTGCGTCAAGGGCGTGAGCGCCGAGACCGCGATCGCCACCGTCCGCGCGGTGAGCCTGGAGAAGGCCGGTCGCCACGAGTTCAGCATCGAGGCCACCCAGGCCGACGGCCAAAAGGTCACCGCCCGCGGCAACCTGGAGGTGGTGCCGTTCACCGCCGCCATGGGCCCCAAGGTCAAGAACATCATCATCTTGCTGGGTGATGGCATGGGCGCGGCCCAGCGCACGGCGGCACGGATCGTCAAGGGCGGCTATGCGCAGGGCAAGGTGATTGCGCCGCTGGCGATGGACACCTTCCCCGCCACCGCGCTGGTGAAGACCGCGTCGCTGAACTCGGTGGTGACCGACTCGTCGCCCGGCATGACCGCCTATGTCTCCGGCAACAAGAACAACAACAATGAAGAGGGCGTGTTCCCCGACGACACCGTCGACGCCTTCGACAATCCACGCATCGAATACCTGTCCGAGTATCTGCACCGCACCCAGGGCAAGGCGCTGGGCATCGTGACCACGGCGGACGTCTTCGACGCCACCCCGGCCGGCAATGCGGTGCACACCAGCAACCGGGGCGCGGGCACCGGCATCGTCGATCAGTTCTTCGACGATCGCAGCCGCACCGGCCTGACCGTGCTGCTGGGCGGCGGCCGCAAGTGGTTCCTGCCTGCGGGCACGCCCGGCTCCGAGCGGGCCGAGGGCAACGACTATGCGTTCTCCGCCACCGATCCCCATACCGCTGAGATCGTGAAGCGCTGGGGCGCCGCGCCCGGCGCGAAGGACAAGGACCGCGACCTGATCCAGGCCTTCCAGTCCGCCGGCTACCGCTATGCGCCAACCCGCACCGCACTGCAGGCCGCCACCGATGGCGCGGGCGCGGACAAGCTGCTGGGCCTGTTCGCCTTCTCCAACATGAACGTCGCGCTGGACAAGATCGACGGCCGTCGAGGCGCAGCCAAGGGCATCACCGGCACGGTGGTGGACGACTACGGTTTCCCCGACCAGCCAATGCTCGACGAGATGGCCCGTGCGGCGCTGTCCACGCTGAAGAAGCAGCCCAAGGGCTTCGTGCTGATGATCGAAGGCGCGTCGATCGACAAGCAGGCCCACAACATGGACACCGAACGCTGGATGCTCGACACCCTCGAGTTCGATCGGGCGGTGCAGGTGGCGCAGGAATTCGCCCGCGAGAACGGCGACACGCTGGTGATCGTCACTGCGGACCATGAATGCTCGGGCGCGGCGCTGATCGGCGGCTCGATGCTGACCGACCAGGCCCTGCAGGAGGCCGCCCAGAAGAAGGGCGTGGCCCATCTGCGCGACAAGGTGGTGGGCGTCTACGAGAAGGCCGGTTTCCCGCGTTATCGCATCGCCGCTGACGGCTACCCCGAAGCCACCGACATCGACTATCGCCTGTTGGTGGGATACGGCGCCAACGCCGATCGCTATGAAGACTGGCGCACCAACACCACACCGCTGCGTGATTCGCAACAGCCGCTGGCCAAGAGCGAGCCGCTGAAGTGGTATCCCCCGGTGCCGATGGAGCGCGACGATGCGTTTGGTGAGTACCTGGTCACCGGCCAGGTGCCCGGCGAATCGGCGGTGCACACCGCGACGGACATTCCGCTGTCGGCCTTCGGCCCGGGCGCGCTGGCCTTCACCGGCGTGATCGACAACACGGACGTGTTCTTCAAGCTGGCGCAGGCCGCCGTCAAGGGCACCACCGCACCGGCGGATGCCACGGGCGCGAAGCGACCGGCAAAGGCGACCGCGCGCTGAACGTCCTGTACGGTGAGATGCGGCGTGGTGCCCGACCGGCCGCGCGCCTTTGCTGATCAATGCGGCCGGGGCGGTCGACGCGGCGGCAGCTCCTCCGGATCGGAGCGATCGGTCTCCTCATCCGGACGTCGACGTGAGTACGGGGTGGGGGACGGTCTGCGCAGCGGACGCGGGTCGGGGATCGGGAGCGGGAGCATGGGACCTCGTCGGGGAAAAGGGGAAGCGCGAAGGGAACGCCGAAGGCGCTGGACCCAGTGCGGGTCAAGGCTGCGAATTCTTCCCAGGCCCGGCGGCGAGGTAAATCGTCAAGAGGTGGGTGGCTCCGATGGGGGAGCGATCCACTGCTCGGCGGCGCGCACGAGGCAGACGGCCGCCACCCCCGTTCCGCGGGCATCCGCCACCTGCCGGTCGGACAGGATCCCCCCGATGGCGACCACCGGATAGCCGGCCATGCGTGCCCACCAGCGCAATTGCGCCAGGCCTTGCGGCAACCAGGGCATGCGCTTGGTGGTCGTCGGCCAGACGGGGCCGCAGGCGATGTAGCTGGGCGTCAGGCCGCGCGCCCGACACAGCTCCCACAGGCTGTGGCTGGACAGGCCCAGGCCCAGCCGCCGGTGTCGACGCAGCTGGAGCAGTTCCTCGCGCTCCTGGGCCGTCAGCGCGCCCCAGTCCTCCTGGCCCAGATGCAGCGCCTGCGCACCCGCATCGACCGCCAGCCGCCAGTGGTCATTGATCCACAGGGTGGTGCCGCGGCCGACGTCGCCCGCCGTGGCGGTGACCGTCTCGCGGATCGCGGCGGTCAGGTCGGCATCGCTGGTGTCCTCGGCCCGCTTGATGCGCAGTTGCACATGCGCGAATCGACCGCTGGCGGCCAGCGCCGCCACCCGCGACGGTTGGTCGGCAATCGCATAGAGGCCGGGTTCGAATCGACGTCGATCCGGTTGGGTCAGCGCGCGCTCCCAGCGGGCCAGGGTGGTGGCGTCGGGCGATGTCTCGTCCTCAAAGCCCATCACCGGCATGGCGGTGGGATCGTCCACGAACCCGGCCGAGGGCCGCAGCGGCCCGGCGCCGGCGCCGGCCGCGTGACCGTCGCGCAGCGCGGCCCAGGTGAGCATCTTGGCCAGCACCACCGCATCCGGCACCGCGAAGCCGCGCGCCAGCGCCGCAGCAGCAGCCGTGGCGAAGGTGCAGCCGCTGCCGTGGTGGTGCAGCGGACGGTCTGGCGTCGCGGTCAAACGCGGCAGCGCCAGCCAGCCGCTCGCCAGCGGGCTGTCCAGCCAGTCCAGCGCCAGCGCCGCGTCGGTCGACGGCTCATCTCCACCGGTGATGCAGACCGCCTGGGCGCCCAGTTGCCGCAGGCCCCGCGCCAGCTCGGGGACCGATTGCTGTCCCGCCGCCACGCCCAGCAGTCGCTCGGCCTCGCGGCGATTCGGCGTGAGCAGCGCGGCCTGGGGGATCAGTTGATGTCGATAGGCCGAGAGGAGCGCATCGTCGCAAAAGGCGGCGCCGCCGGCCGTGGCCCCCAGCACCGGGTCGACCACGAGCGCGGCGTCCCCCCGCTGGGCCAGCAGCGCGTCGATCGCCGGGGCGCTGGCCAGCAGGCCGGTCTTGATGACGCGCGCGGGCATGTCCTGCCGCAGCGCCGTCAGTTGGGCGCGCAATTGATCCGCCGGCAGCGGGAAGACCGCCTGGACGCCTTGCGAATGTTGGGCCGTCACGGCGGCCACCACGGGGCACAGATGCACGCCCATCGCTGCGGCCGCCCGGGTGTCGGCACTCAGGCCGGCGCCGCCACCGCTGTCGGTGCCCGCCACGCTCCAGATGACCGGGGGCACCGGATCCTCGGTCCAGGCCATCAGCAGGGCCAGGTCCGGGTCGACCTCCGGCGCCCAGGGCGAGGCCAGGCTGGGGTGGGGATAAATCAGACCTTCCATCGGTCACTCCTCGATGTCCTGCGGGTTCGGCGCCGCCGCACGGCGCCGCCTCGCGATTCGTTGTTGTGGCCCACCGCCGACCTGCGGCGCGTCATGGATGGACTGTGCCCCCTCCACACGCGCCCGGTCGGCACCGGGGCAATTGACCCGCCCGGTGGCGGATCCTCCCCCCATCATGGTCGATTGAGCGCTGGACCGCCTGATCGCACGTCTCGTGCCATGCCATGCCGGACCGTCCTGCGCCGCTCAGCCCCGCATGGTGCCACTCACGGCGATCCCAGCAGGAAGGCATGGCCGCTGACCGGCGTGCTGGCCACCGCCACCTCCTGCGGGGCCATCAAACCGGCGCGGAACGCCGTGCGGCCGGCGGTGACCGCATCGCGGAAGGCGCCCGCCATCGCCACCGGGTCGCGGGCCTGGGCCACGGCGCTGTTGAGCAGCACCGCATCGAAGCCCAGCTCCATCGCCCGTGCGGCCTGGGAGGGGGCGCCCAGGCCCGCATCGATGACCAGCACGGTGTCGGGTAGCCGCTCGCGCAGGGTGCGCAGGCCGTGCAGGTTCAGCAGGCCCTGGCCAGAGCCGATCGGCGCGCCCCAGGGCATCAGCAGCGGGCAGCCGGCGTCGAGCAGGCGGCGGCAGAGGATCAGGTCCTCGGTGCAGTAGGGGAAGACGGTGAAGCCGTCGCGCGCCAGTTCCGCCGCAGCGCTCAGCAGTTCGAAGGGGTCGGGCTGCAGCGTGTGGTCGTCGCCAATGACCTCCAGCTTGATCCAGGCGGTGCGGTAGAGCTCGCGCGCCATCTGCGCGATCTGCACCGCTTCGCGCGCGCTGCGGCAGCCGGCGGTGTTGGGCAGCAGGTGGGCGCCCTGGGCGCGGGCGGTGGCCAGGGCCTGTGCGATCGCACCGTTGTCCCCGGCGAGCAGGGTGCGCTTGAGGCCGACGGTCAGCACCTGGGTGCCGGATGCGCGAATCGCCTCGTCCAGCCGTTGCGGGCTGGGATAGCCGGCACTGCCGAGGAAGAAGCGGCTGACCAGCGTCCGGCCGTCGATCTGCAGGGCGTCGGCCTTTGGCGGTGCCTCGCGGGGGGCGCCCGTTGGCGTTGCAGCGGGGGTGGTCGTCATTTCAGCCTCCGACGATGGGTTGGAAGAACAGCACCTGGTCGCC
Organism: Roseateles amylovorans; assembly: GCF_025398155.2. Classification (NCBI taxonomy): domain Bacteria; kingdom Pseudomonadati; phylum Pseudomonadota; class Betaproteobacteria; order Burkholderiales; family Sphaerotilaceae; genus Roseateles; species Roseateles amylovorans. Next base: position 5,602,233 of record NZ_CP104562.2, on the reverse strand, counting down.
CTCCTGCAGCCGTGTCGCGGCGCGGCGGTCACGGGCCACGAAGCGTCCATTGACCGCGGTGGCCACTGAGTCGGGCGCGCGCTGCGCGTGGGTCAACAGGTCCGACAGGGAGCTGCCTGCGCGCAGCACGATGTCGCGGTCATCAAGCCGCACGGTGATCGACGTGGGCGTGGGGTCCGAGTCCATGGGCGAGGAAGGGCCTGCACGGCTGTCCCAATGGGCAGGCGCCATGTGGCCTGGACCGGCGGCCGACCTGACCGGCGGATCGGCCACCGGATCGGGAACCGAATGAGACAAGGATCGGGGCGTCGAATGCGACAACGGATCCGGGCTGACGGAGGGGGGGGACGCACCGGTCGCCTTGTCGGTGTGGGTCGACAGCGATTGGGAAGAAGCGGGAGAAGTCATGTGGAGGAGTCCATGTCGTCGCCAAGGTGGGCCAGGCCGCTGTCGCGCAGCAGGCGGTACACCAGGGCGGGTGCGAGCAGCCAGCCGTGGCGGTACAGGCCGTTGAGTCGGAGCAGGCCGGGTTCGAATGTGGCCGAGGGCAGGTTGTCGGGCAGGGCAGGGCGCAGATGCCGATCCAGTCGGACGATGCGGGCTTCGCTCAGGGCGGGCAGCACGCTGTGGGCGGCCGCCATCAGCTCCACGGCGGACCGCAATGACACCGGACTGCGGTCCTCGCTCTCGATCTCGCTGGCGCCAACCACCACCTCGTTCGTCGACCGTGGCACCAGGTACACCCGATGACGCGGATGCAGCAGCCGCAGCGGCCGGGTCAGGCCATGGCCCGGCAGGTCCAGGGTGACGATCTCGCCCCGCACCCCGCGCAGCGGCAAGGGCGGGCGTGCGCCGAGACCGCGCGCATCGATGGCCCAGTCGCTGTCCCAGCGCTCGCCGTCGGCCAGGTGAAGCGCATGCGGCAGCACCTGGTCCACCGCGCGGCCCCAATGCCAGTGCGCACCGGTGGCACCGGCCATCAGCGCCGCCATGGCGGGTACCGGCGCGATCAGGCCTTCGCCGGGCAGGCGCCAGCCGCGCAGCCCGGCGGCCAGGGCGGGCTCCAATGCGCGCAGCGTCGGACCGTCCAGGGCCTCGGCGCCCGGCATGTGGTTCAGCGCGCGCTGGGCGGCGCCCAGGTCGCTGCCGTGCGCCAGCAGCAGGCTGTCGCGCTGTTCCAGCGGCACCGGCAGCGGCAGCGCCGCGACGATGCGCGGCCACAGCGCCAACGACCGCCATCCCAGCGCCGCCACTGCGGCACCGCCCTGTTCCTGCTCGGCCAGCGGACTCAGCATGCCGGCCGCACTGAAGGCGGCCGCCCCGGTGGCGTCGAACGACGGCAGCGGACCCGGCGCGGCCTCCGCGATCGACACCCGATGGCCGGCGGACGTCAGCGCCCAGGCGAAGAGCCGGCCCGCCAGTCCGGCGCCGGCAATGGCAATGGAGGCCATCGCGCTCAGGCCTGGCGGATCGGGATGTAGAGCTCGCCGCCCTGGGCGCGGAACTCCGCACTCTTCTCGCGCATGCCGGCCAGGGCCTGCGCATCCGCGCTGCCGCCCAGGGCCTGCGCATCCGCGCTGCCGCCGGAGGCCTCCGCGCCGTCGAGCGGGGGCTGACCGCCTTGCGCCTCGAGGTTCGCGCTGTACTCCCGCACGTCCTGGGTGATCTTCATCGAGCAGAACTTGGGGCCGCACATCGAGCAGAAGTGGGCCACCTTGGCGCTGTCCTTGGGCAGGGTCTCGTCGTGGAATTCGCGGGCCGTCTCCGGATCCAGCCCGAGGTTGAACTGGTCCTCCCAGCGGAACTCGAAGCGCGCCTTGGACAGGGCATCGTCCCGCGACCGCGCGGCCGGATGGCCCTTGGCGATGTCGGCCGCATGGGCGGCAATCTTGTAGGCCATCAACCCCTGCTTGACGTCCTCGCGGTCCGGCAGGCCCAGATGCTCCTTCGGCGTCACATAGCAGAGCATGGCGCATCCGAACCAGCCGATCATCGCGGCGCCGATGCCGCTGGTGATGTGGTCGTAGCCCGGGGCGATGTCGGTGGTCAGCGGCCCCAGCGTGTAGAACGGCGCTTCGTCGCAATGCTTGAGCTGCTCGGTCATGTTGGCCTGGATCATGTGCATCGGCACATGGCCGGGGCCTTCGATCATGGTCTGCACGTCGTGCTTCCAGGCGATCTTGGTCAGCTCGCCCAGCGTGCGCAGTTCGGCGAACTGCGCTTCGTCATTGGCATCGGCGAGCGAGCCTGGACGCAGGCCGTCGCCCAGCGAGAAGCTCACGTCATACGCCTTCATGATTTCGCAGATCTCTTCGAAGTGGGTGTAGAGGAAGTTCTCGCGGTGATGCGCAATGCACCACTTGGCGAGGATGGATCCACCCCGGGAGACGATGCCGGTGCGACGCTTGACCGTCATCGGCACGAAGGGCAGACGCACGCCGGCATGGATGGTGAAGTAGTCGACGCCCTGTTCCGCCTGCTCGATGAGGGTGTCGCGGAACAGCGGCCAGCTCAGTTCCTCTGCGACGCCGCCGACCTTCTCCAGCGCCTGGTAGATCGGCACGGTGCCGATGGGCACGGGGCTGTTGCGGAGGATCCAGTCGCGCGTGGTGTGGATGTTGCGGCCGGTGGAGAGATCCATCACCGTGTCTGCGCCCCATCGGGTCGCCCAGACCAGCTTCTCGACCTCTTCCTCGATGCCGGAGCTGACGGCCGAGTTGCCGATGTTGGCATTGACCTTCACCAGGAAGTTGCGGCCGATGGCCATCGGCTCGACCTCCGGATGGTTGATGTTGGCCGGGATGATGGCGCGGCCGCGGGCCACTTCGTCGCGCACGAACTCCGGCGTGATGAAGCCCGGGATGCGGGCGCCCAGGCCCTGTCCGGCCAGGCGCTGCTCGCGTTCGGTATCTGCCATGTACTCATGCATCCAGGCCCGACGGCCGTTTTCGCGGATGGCGACGTACTCCATTTCTGCGGTGACGATGCCCCGCCGCGCATAGTGCATCTGCGACACATTGGCGCCGGCCCGTGCCCGACGCGGCGTGCGCGACAGCGACTCGCTCTGGGCCCGCAGCGCCTGTTGCTGCGCCGCTTCCCGCAGGCCGTCGTCATGCAGCTGGATCGGCCGTCCGGTGTAGGTCTCGGTGTCGCCGCGCGCGGCGATCCAGTCGGCGCGCGGCGTGGGCAGCCCGTGGCGCACATCGGTGGCCACGGCCGGATCGGTGTAGGGACCGGAGGTGTCGTAGACGGCAATGCGCTCGCCGTTGGTGAGCGCGATCTCGCGCAGCGGCACCCGCAGCGTCGGATGCAGCACGCCCGGTTCGTGCACCTTCACCGAGGCGGGCAGGGGCGCGCGGCTGGCGGCCAGGCGTTGGTGGAAATCGGTGGCGGCCTGCTCGGCCGCGCGGGCTGAGAGGGCCGTGTCGGCCGTGTCGGCAGACGATGCGCGGTGGAAAGAGGCGGGCGTGGGGGTCAGGTCGTGTGTCATCAGGCGTCTCCGGGGTGGGGCACCGGAGGCTTGGCCTGAGCGGGACGGAACGACGATCGGAACAGGGCCCGGGTCGGGAGACCGGTGCGCCCGGCCCTGTGGACCGCGCTGACGCTGCGGTCTGTGCCGACTGCGCCAGGTAGACGCAGGGCTGCAGGGAGGAGGCGCCCCAAAGGGCTGGCTCTTCTTACGCCGGTACGAACCGGATCAAGTTCAGCGGGTCCGCGGCTTCATCGCCGTGTCTCAGCCCGTGTCGCGCCAGCCGTCGGCTGTCGTGACCCAGGGCACCCCGGAGCAGGCGGCCAGTATAGGGCGCGACACGGGGGCGGCGCCGAGGGTCGCCTTGAGGCCTGCTCCAGGCGGTTTGAACACCGCATGAGCGCGACCCGGTCATGGTCCCAATCGGTGCATGTCGCCCGATCGCGGTGCGCCGCGCACCGGCGGTCGGCATGGGCCGCGGCAAGGCCTGGCCAGGGGCCGGACGATTTGTGAAATCTGCGACAACGTGAACGGCGTTACGCGTCGCTGCGGGCAAACCCCGAGGGGGAGTCGCCCCCGTGACTTCTTACACTTTGTCGCTCTTGCCGTGGCGTTGCTTACAAACAGAAACCGGCGTTTGCCTCAGAGGGTGGATTCATGAACAGCCGTCGTCCCCGGTCCCGTTGGTCCCTTGGCTCCTCGTTGTCGTCGTTGTCTTCCTTGACCTCGATGCCGTCCTGGCCGCGTGGCCTGACCTTGTGTCTGGCGCTGGCCGGCGGCGCAGCGCATGCGCAGTCAGCCAGTGCGCCGTCTGCGCCGTCGTCGGGATCGGCGGCCAGTGGCAGTGCCACCGCAGGCGCGGGCGGCAATGCCGCGACCGCTGCGGCTGCCAACGCCAATGCGGCCGCTGCCGCTGCGGCGCTCAGCGACGCTGAACGTGCGCGTCGGGATGCCGACAAGGTCTTCCAGTGGATCAAGTTCCACGCGGAAAAGGCCGAGCCGAAGAAGCCGGAAAAGCATGAGGCCCGCGCTGAATCGAAGCCTGAGCCCAAGGCGGTGGCCAAGGCAACGCCGACAGCGGTGACGGCCTCCAGAAAGCCCGATGCGGATGTGGATGGCCGCAGCGTGGCGGCTGCATCGGCGACACCGCCCGCGTCCGTCGGCGGCACCTCCTCGATGGCCGCTGCTGTGCCGGGACCTGCCAACGTGGGCGTCACCGCGTCCTCGGGATCGGTCCCGTCGTTGGCCTCGGGTGCGTCCAACGCCGTGCCCTCGCTGGCCGCCGAGAATCGCGGGCAGGACCTGGCCCCCATGGGCGCGGCCGGCGCCACGCCGGCTGCCGCGCTGGCCTCGCCGGCGCCCGCCGCCGCAGCCGTGCAGGATGACGATGCGCCGCTGAAGCTGCTCAAGAAGGTGGAACCGGAATATCCACGCGCCCTGCTCGCGCAGCAGCGCAACGGGGCGGTCGTAGTGCGCTTCATGGTGCAGCCGGACGGCACGGTGGAATATGTCGAGGCGCTGCGGTCGCCGGACCGCAAGCTCAGCACGGCAGCGGTGACGGCCGTCAAGCAGTGGCGCTTCGCGCCGATCCCGAAGGCCCGCCAGGTGAGCGTGGAGATCGGCTTCCAGGTCGAGTGATCGACTGAGCGGCGCAGGCGCCGTCGGCGCCCGTGGGTGAGCGTCGGAGGGGTGGCTGGAACAAGTGGTCAGAGCGAAGGACTCATCACGAGTGCTTCGCTTCGGAAACGCTTGTCGCCATGATTCCTTCCCTCGCCGCCACCTCGTCCGGTGCCCTTCCTCCCATCGACGAAGAGGGTGCGCCGTCATCGGTCTCGATCGACGCCACCCGGGGCGTCGGCATCGCGCGCCATCCGGATGCGCTCACGCCTTCCCATTCCTACACCGGCCTGACCGACGCCGGCGAGCATCAAAGCTTTGACGCGTTTTGTCGCAGTGACGCATTCCTGCTCGCACAGGCGGAGCTCCGGCAGGCGTGGGCGGAGCTGACCGAATGGGCCGTACGCCGCCACGAGCCTGGCTTGGCCCGCCTCGCGCAGTGGCGCCGTGACCTGGTAGACGCGCCACCCGATCGGAGGGATACGCCCGAGCGCGGCTATCTCTTCGGCTTCGGCAAGCGCTGGCTGGAGGACTTGCTGGCGGCGTTGCGCCATCCGGGCCTGGATGTTTCCACGAAAGCGCGGTGTCTGGACCGACTGTTTCCGGATGTGGCGTCGAGGGAGAGTGCCTCGGCATGTTTCACTCGGGCCCTGACCTACCTGCACTATGCACATCTCGGCCCGCCGGAGCGTGCGGCCAGCGAGGTGCGGGGGGAACTGCAGTCGACGGCTGTGTATGCCTTCATGCGTCAATTGCACTCGCATGACCGTGCGCCCGCTGCGATTCGCCATCGCCACACCGTGACCGATGCCGACCAGATGCTGCAGCTGTTGGGTGTGATCCAGTCTGACGACCCCGCGCGTCTGCCCGCGAGTTTCGACAGCAGCCCGGAAACGGTCAATCGATGCGAGAGCGCCATGCGTGCCGCAGCGTCGCCGGCCGCCGTGGCCGCCGCCTTGGCACGAGGGGCCCTGGTTGAAGCGAAGGCCCGATTGAACCAGGCCCCTCAAGGCTTGACCTGGCAGACCTACGACGGTCAGCGCAAGGGGGATGTCGAAGCCCTCGAGGCGGCACTCGCGCCGTTGCGAGCGCGCCTGGGCCCGCTCAGTGCACTGGATGTGGTCGCGACACGTTCTCCCTCGGCCGGCCGACGTCTGCTCGATGACTCGAACCGCCTGGCCATGCGGATCCTGGAGCACATGGCTGAAGGGGGGATGGTGGCGCCTCCCCAGCCGCAGCGCATCGGCGCCTGTGGGAATGCCCACCAGCGTCTGTCGCTGTATCACGTCGGTGAGCAGATCGTGTTTGTGCAGGAGGACGGCGCGCCGAGGCCTGGGATGCGCCATGCCGTTCAGATCGATGACCTGGCGCATCTGGATCGTCCGGCAGGCTTCGACGAAGCGCACCGACCGGATTCGTCGATGTCGTCACGATGGAGGCCACTGCTGGCGGAGGCGGCCTTGCGCAATGAGCCGGAAGACTCCGACCGGCGCCTGCCGACAGGGTGGACCGAGTGGTGAGGCATGGCCGACGGCGGGAGGCCCGTCGTCAGCGGCCGAACATCTCCGACTGGTCGAGCGGCGCCAGGGCCGTGGCCATCGCCTCCAGAAACAGGCGCGTGCGCAGCGGCATCAGACGCCGCTGCGGAAACACCGCCCAGCAGGTCGAGGGCTCGGCGCACCACTGCGGCAGCACCCGGACCAACTCCTGACGCTCGACGAAGGCCTGCGCATAGTGGTTGCCGACCCAGGTGATGCCTAGTCCGGCGCGAGCAAACTGCAGCAGCATGTCCGGCGCGTTGGCCAGGGTGCGGCGCTCGGGTACGCCGACCCATTCGCGTTGTTCATCGGCGCGCCCGTCGTGAATGCCGAACAGCCGCCACGGCAGGGCGTCGCCACTGCGGCCGAGGATCATCAGGCCATGCATGCTGGTCAGCGCTTCCGGCAACTGCGGTTCGCCATGGCGCCGCAGATAGTCCGGTGAGGCATACAGGCCGCTGCCGAACATGGCCAGGCGCCGTGCGGCGAGTTGGCTGTCCGCCGGCAGTTCACCCATGCGGACCGCGATGTCAAAGCCTTCGGCAATCAGGTCCACCCGCCGCGGCGACAGGTCCAGCTCCAGTTGAACCTCGGGATAGAGGCCGACGAATTCGCTCAAGGTGGCGGTGAGCATCTGGTGAGCGAAGTCGGCGGGCATGGACACTCGCAGCCGGCCGGTCGGCCGCTGCTGACGGTGCAGCGCCAGGGCCAGCGCACCATCGACCTCGCCCGCCAAGGCGCGCGCATGCTCCAGCACCCCTTGGCCGAACTCGGTCAGGGTGAGGCGCCTGGTGGAGCGCTGCAGCAGTTTCTCGCCCAGGCGCTCTTCCAGCGCCGCAATGCGCCGCGAGACGGTGGACTTCGGCAGTTGCATCCGCTCCGCGGCGCGGCTGAAGCTGCCGGATTCCATCACGCGGGCGAACACCAGCAGGTCATCGGCATCCAGGCTCATGAGATCGCTTTCATTCGAGGGCGGGCCGCCGGCGTCTGTACCAACTCCCCACCGGTGTGGGTCGACACAGGCAGGCGGTGAAGAAGATTGTTCGTGTAATGGAACAATCTTATCCAGTCTGAGGGCTTCTGGTGCGTAGGGTGGATGAATACAGTGAGCTCCATTCCCTCACACCACCGTTCCACGGAGATCGCCATGAACATTCTGCAAATCAACTCCAGCGCCCGCCGCCTGCAAGACGGCCAAGGTTCGGTCTCGACCCTGCTGGCCAATGAAGTCGTGCAGGCACTGACCGCCCGCAATGCCGGAGCCAAGACCGTTGTGCACGACCTGTCGACCCAGCCGCTGCCGCCGATGGACGAAGCCGCCCTGGGCGCGCTGTTCACCCCGGCCGATCAGCGCACCGAGGCGCAGCAGGCCCGCGTCGCCGTGAGCGATCAGTTGATCGCCGAACTGATGGCGGCGGACGTCGTCGTGCTGGCCGCACCGATGATCAACTTCGGCGTCAGCTCGCAGCTGAAGAACTGGATCGACGGCGTGGCGCGTGCTGGCGTGACCTTCCGCTACGGTGCCAATGGTCCGGAAGGCCTGGTGACCGGCAAGAAGGTCATCGTGGTGTCGTCGCGCGGCGGTGTGCATCGGGGTCAGCCGTCGGACAACGTCGTGCCTTACCTGAAGGTCACGCTGGCATTCCTGGGCATGACGGATGTGGAATTCGTCTACGCCGAGGGCCTGAACATGGGTCCGGAGGCGGCCGCCGCCGGCCTGGCCAGCGCCCGCGCCGAGATCGCCGCCCTGCTGGGCGAAGCGCAAGCCGCCTGAGCGCGCGCGGCGGCTTCGGGCCGCCGCCCTGTCAGCCTCTGTCGGCCCCTGTCTGCATTTCTCATCACGCAAAGTCAACGAAAGGACTTCCGCCATGACCGCCGCCCTCCATGCCACCACGATCGCGACGCCCCGCCAGGTCGAGCGCCTGATCCAGGGCGTGGCCACCAGCGACGGTGCCGGCGTCAAGCTGACCCGGGTGCTGACCCGGGACCTGCAGCGTCGGCTGGATCCTTTCCTGATGCTGGATGCCTTCGGCTCGGACAGCGCCGACGACTACATCGCCGGCTTTCCCGACCATCCGCACCGCGGCTTCGAGACCGTCACCTACATGCTGGAGGGGCGCATGCGCCATCGCGACTCTGCCGGCAACGAGGGCCTGCTCGGCACCGGCGGCGTGCAATGGATGACGGCGGGCCGCGGTCTGGTCCATTCCGAGCTGCCGGAGCAGCAGGAGGGCCGGATGGAAGGCTTCCAGCTGTGGCTGAACCTGCCGGGCCGCGACAAGATGCGGGACCCGTGGTACCGCGACATTCCAAGCGGCGAGATTCCCGAGGTCGAACTGCCGGGCGCGCGGGTGCGCGTCATCGCCGGTGAAAGCCACGGCGTGGTCGGCGCGATGCAACGCGAGGCGACGCAGCCCCTCTATCTGGATGTGCACCTCGAGCCAGGCACCCGCTTTGAACAGGCCATCCCGGCCGCACACAACGCGTTCCTCTACGTCTATCGCGGCGGTCTGCGGTTCGACACCGGTTGCCTGGTTCCCAGCGGACGCATGGCCCTCCTGGCCAACACGCCGGGCTCGGACGGTGTTCGCTTCACCGCGGCAGAGGAGGGCACGCAGGCCATCCTGGTGGCCGGCCGGCCGCTGAATGAACCGATCGCCCAGTACGGCCCCTTCGTGATGAACACCGAGGGTGAATTGCTGCAGGCGGTGCGGGACTTCCAGGCCGGCAAGTTCGCCTGAAGCTCGCGGCTTTCCGCGGCTTTCCGCGGCGTTCTGGGGTGACCCGGCGCGCCTCGGCGCTTGCCTCGATCAAGGGGGGGCTCCTTCATAAAAGGCATCGGCACGGCGAAACGCATGTGGGCTGAGGATTCCTCGTGAACGGCTTGGGCTCGGAGACTGTGCCCCAGTTTTTTGCGGAGCCTGCCCGATGAGCTTTCCCATGCCCTTGCCGAGTTCGACGGCCGCGCGCCCCGAGGTCGATGCCGGTTTCCGTCGCTCGCTGGATGAGTCCTTGGTGCGGCCGTCCTCCAGGCCGACGACCGAAGCGGGGCGCATCTACTACGACGGTCGCCTGGACGGCAGTCAACAGGCCTTCCTACGCTTCCAGCAAGGTCCGACGTTTGATCAGGCCCGCGCCGAGCTGACCCAGGCCATCGCTCGGATCCATCAGGCTGTGCTGGCGCTCCCGATGCGCAATCCTGGCCGCGCCGATCAGCAGATGACGAACCTGCAGGTCGATATCAATCACCGCGACGGGCGTCTGGCGACAAGCAATTACCTGCCCCAGATCTACGGCAGCGGCAAACGGGATCTGGAGCGGATCGCCGATCTGGTGACGGATGCCTCCCTCCCGGAGGCACTCCGGGCCGCTGAAATGGAGGAATTCATCCAGGGCCTTGAACACTGCGCCACGCGCGTGCTCCAGGTGATCCAGGACACGCGGCACGCACTCCAACGCGCGGGCGGCGGCGTCTGCAGCCTGGCAGCGCAGACGCGCGCCGACATGCAACGCGCGGTCGTGACCGATCACGTTCGCCGCAATGTCCAGCGCAACCTGCACGATCGGTATTCGCCGGCCCATTACGAGATGCACTATGTCGCGCTGCTGGCCAAATGGCTGGGCCTTCCCGGCGCGGACGAGATGGGCGCCGACACCTATTTGAAGAACCCCATCCTGACCCTCCAGGATGTCCGGGCCTGCCGGGACGACCTGGTGGAGCGGGTGACGCCGGTGAGCGTGGCCCGCCTGATGGCCACCCAGGCGCTGGAGACGGTTCGGGATCGGCTGCATGAGCTGCTCGGGAGTGTGCCGCTGGATCTCAATCTGGACGCGCATCGGGGTCTGCTGTCGATCGTCACCGCCGAGCTGGAACTGAAGCTCGGGAAATTCTCCGACCAATGCGTGGTGCGATCGGACATCCTGACCGGGCAGACCCTCGGCCTGATGCAGGACAACACGTTGCTGACCGCTGCCATCCTGCGCAATCTGGAGCAGGCGAAGGGACTGGATCCGGTGGCGCCGGAGAAGCTGATCGGCTGGGTGGACGGGTCAGAGCATCGGGTGCTGCTTGGCCTGCGCGACGGGCTGCTGGTGGTGCGAACTGACGACGAGCCCGCGTTCGACACACCGCCCACCTGGCACGCACTGACGCTGCTCGATGATCCACGGACCGCTTGCCCGTCGGGCGTGCGCCGTCCCCCGGTGCGCACAGTGGCCACGCGAGAGGCGATCGCGCTGTCCGCCATCCCGACGGCGAGCGACACGGCGCTCGCCACCCTGCAGCCCCACTGGGTGGCGTCGGCGGAGGTGGCCGGCCTGCTGCTGCGGCGCCTGGGCGCCGATCGCCTGGTCGAATGGATCCGTCAGCACAAGGGTGCCGGGCTGCCGCCGGTGCGAGACCATCTGGCGATGGCCGCTGCGAGCGAGCGCGAAGTGGCCGTGCTGGACGCGCTGCCGTGGAAACAGGCGCCCGCAGCGGCCCGGGAGAGCTGGCGTCGAACCGATGCCCATGCGCACCTTCACGCCGCGCTGTCCCGCGCCAAATTCGCCGAGATGCGCCCCTGGCTTGAACTGTTGATCAACGCCTCGTCGGCGATGTCACCGGATGAACTGCTGGCCGCGCAAATCGGCCGGCACAGCTCGAATGAACCGCTGCAACTGGTCGCGATGAGAGAGGGCGACTCCCTGCAAACGCGTGCTCGCGCGAACTTCTTCATCACGTTGTGCCAGCGCGGCGCGATGTCGGAGGAAAACCTGGTGGCCTCGATGATGGGCGCCAACACCACCGCCAACGTCATGAACACCGGGGTGTCGCATGCGCTGAGCTCGGGCCATACCAAGGTGATTCTCGCGTATGTGAGCGCCCTCCACCGGGCGATGCAACAGGGGGTGCTGAAGACGCCGGCGTTGGTGGCCGCCATGTTGGATGACCGCGTGTTCACGAAGAAGGCGGGTGCCGAGTCCGCGCTCGCCCAGGCGATGGCCCAGCGTCGCGACGACACGATCGAGCTCTGGCTGAAAACGATCATGAATGCCGCGGCCCAAGGGTGGCTCGCCCCCAAGGAGGTGTGGAGGTCCTTGTCGAGCAGCAACCGCTATGGGCGCTATGCCGCGCGTGCCGCTGTGCTGGCGGCTCCGAATGCATCGCTGAGCCGCTATCTGTCCCATGCGGAAACGGCCTACCGCGACGGTTGGCTGACCGACTATCAACTGATGCAGTTGGTCCAGGGCAGCAGCAAGCACTGGAACGCGGTGCTGAGCGTCCTGATGGGAAAGGCCGACGACGCGTCGCTGGGCGAGTACCTGGAGGCGGTGATGAACATGGGCCGGCGAGGTTCGCTGCGACCCGAGCAGGTGGCGAGCTTGCTGGGGGCCGCCGACAGCGCGGGTGTTCGGCCGCTGGCGCACGCGATGGAACAAGGGCATGCGTCGAAGGTGAAGCGCTACCTGGATGTGGTGACGCACGCCCATCGGTCGGGGTGGTTGTCGCACACGGAGTTGCTGTTGCTGCTCGCGTCGACCTCCGATAAAAACCAGCCGGCCGCCCACCTCGCCCTGGCGCACCCGGGGGCGCTGCGCGCCTGGGTCTCCGCCGTGACCGCAGCGGCGGCCAGCGAGGCCGTGACGCCGGCGGAATTGCGGCGCCTGTTCAAGGCCAGGGACGGCGATCGGCAGGACTTGCTGCAGGCCTCCACGCAGGCGCCGGCCGAATCGATGGAGATCCTGCTCGACGGCATGCTGTCAGCCGCCCGCAGAGGCCTGCTGTCCAACAAGGATCTGTTTGAATTGTTCACCCGCCAGGATCCCAAGGGCGGCTTTGCCCTGCGGTCCGCGCTTCAACGCAATGCAGACGCGCATGTCAGCGAATTGTGGGAGGCCACGCGGCGAGCCTATCGCGAGCTTCGCTTCCAAAAAAAGGAGGTGAGGGCGGTGCTGTCTCAAGGGTTTCGCGGCAATGCCATTGATTTGGGCGACTTGATGCAGGACCACAGTCCGGTCGAGAAGGGGCTGAACCGTTATGCCAGCGTCCTCTTCGAGGCCGTCGGGGCTGGCATGCTCAGCACGGCGGAGGCGGCCGGTCTGCTGGGGCCCGCCTTCAACGGCGATCTGCCCTCCAACCTGCGAGCGACGGTGAATGTGGCGCTGCGTGATGCGCTTCACTACGGCATGCTCGGCGCGGTGCAAGCCAACGAGATTCGTCGCTTCGCCGGTGGGGTCTTGTGATGGAAAGGCAGGAGACGCCCGACGTGTCGGCTCATCCCGGCGCGTCCTGGCCCATCCCGGCTCATCCCGGCGTCTTCAGCGGCGGCACCACCGGCGCCATCAGCCGGGGCCCCTCGTAGCCGCGCACCTGTCCGAAGACACCGCCGTCTTCGCGACCGTTCCATTCGGCGGCATAGCCATCCATCTCCGCCCTCGACCGGCCGACGAAGTTCCACCACAGCAACACGTTCTCCGGGAACGGCGGCCCGCCCAACAGCAGCGCCCGGCTCTTTCCCCCGCCGGACATCAGTTGCAGCGACTGCGCGCCGGGCGCCACATACAGCAGTTGCCCCGGCTCGCTCAGGCCGGTGGATTCTTCATTCACGGCCACCGAGAGGCTGCCCTCCAGCACCATCAGGCCATATTCGAAGCCCGGCTCCAGCAACAGCGTGGCCTGCGCGGCCGAGGTGGCGCTGAGGTCCATGCCCAGCAGCGGCGTGTGGCTCGGCACCGGCGAGCGCTGGCCGTCGAAGTCGCCCACCAGCAAGGTGGCGTCGAATTCACCCACGCGCAGCGCGGGCAGCGAGGGAAAGTGCTCGAAGGCGGGCGGGCCATGGCGGCGGTCGTCGGGCAGCGCGATCCACAGTTGGGCCAGTTGCAGCCGGTCAGAGCGCGACTCCTCGGAATGGCTGATGCCGCGACCGGCCGTCATCAGATTGACCTGACCCGGGCGAAGCATCTGCTCGGTGCCCAGGCTGTCGCGGTGCAGGATTTCGCCTTCGATCATCCAGCTGAAGGTCTGCAGGCCGGTGTGGGGGTGGGGCCCGACCCGCATCGCAGTTTGCGGCGTGAGATCGGCCGGACCGGCATGGTCCAGAAAGCACCAGGCACCCACCATGCGGCGCTTGGCCGTGGGCAGAGCCCGGCGGATGGTCAGCCCGCCGACGTTGCCCAGATGGGCGTCGAGCCGCTCCCAGCGGGCGGGCGAGTGGTCGGGATCAAAGCTCATCAGGCGCTCCTTGTGCGAGGTCATCGAGGATGGGGCAATCGGGTCGGTCGTCGCCATGGCAGCCCTCGGCCAATTCGGCCAGGCTGCGGCGCATGGCCTGCAGGTCGGCCAGCCGGCGGTCCAGGTCGGCGAGGTGGGCTTCGGCAATGCGCTTGACCTGCGCACTGGCGCGGCCGCGGTTCTGCCAGAGCTTGAGCAGTTCGGCGATCTCGGCCATGGAGAAGCCGAGATCACGCGATCGGCGGATGAAGCGCAGCGTGTGCACCTCGCGCGCGCCGTACAGCCGATAGCCGGACTCGGTGCGGGCCACGGGCGGCAGCAGCCCCAGCGACTCATAGTGGCGCAGCATCTTGGGCGACACACCGGAGCGCTCCGCCGCCTGGCCGATGGTCAGCGAGGGTGAGTCCGGTGGCGGTGGCATGACCGGCACCATGCAGGAACTCGCGCGGGCCCTCACGCCGGATGAGGCGCACGACGTGCCTGTCGACTCGGCGACCGGTTCGACCGTTGATGCCGGCTCGGCGGCACGTGCGGATCGCGTTGGCCGCGCAGGCCGTGTTGATCCTGTGGATCCCTTGGAGGCCGGAGCCTTGGATCGTGTCGACCCCGTTGTTCCCATGGATCGAGCAGCGGCCATCAGCGCACTCCCTTCCACCGTCGCAGCAGCAACGCATTGCCCAGCACCGACACGCTCGACAGCGCCATCGCCGCACCGGCGATCACCGGGCTCAACAGGCCCATGGCCGCCAGGGGCAGGCCCAGCAGGTTGTAGATGAAGGCCCAGAACAGGTTCTGATGGATCTTGGCCACGGTGGCGCGAGACAGGCCGATCGCCTGGGCCACCAGCCGTGGATCGCCTCGCATCAGGGTGATGCCGGCGGTTTCCATGGCCACGTCCGTGCCGCCGCCCATGGCCATGCCGACATCGGCAGCGGCCAGCGCCGGCGCATCGTTGATGCCGTCGCCCACCATGGCCACCCGTGCGCCGGTCTGGCGCAGTTCGGTGACGATGCGGGCCTTGTCCTGCGGCAGCAATTCGCCGCGGACCTCGTCCAGGCCGAGCTGCGCGCCCACCGCCGCAGCCGCCCCGGCGTTGTCGCCACTCAGCATCAGGGTTCTGACGCCCATGGCTTGGAGTTGCCGGATGGCCTCGGCGGCGGTCTCCTTGATCCGGTCGCCGAAAGTCAGCAGGGCCAGCGGCACCAGATGGCCATCGCGACGCTCCACCAGCCAGGACAAGGTCTGGCCGTGGCGCAGCGCAGCCTCGGCCGCCGCGCTCAGCGCGCCCTCGTTGACCGCCAGATCCACGCCTTGGGCCTGCATCCAGCGCGCACTGCCCAGCTGCAGCAGGCGGCCGCCCCATTCACCGGTCACGCCCCGCCCCGGCACCGCGGTCAGCGAGGTCGCCGTGGCGGCCGGAAGGCCGCGCTGTGCGGCCTCGTCCCGGACGGCGCGTGCGAGCGGGTGCTCGCTGCCCTGCTGCAGCGCGGCGGCGCAGGCCAAGGCATCAGCCGCTTCCACGCCGGCCGCCGGGTGCAGCGCCAGCAATCGCGCCTTGCCTTCGGTCAGGGTGCCGGTCTTGTCGAACACCACATGGTCCACGCGGCGTGCCTGCTCCAGCGCCTGGGCATCCTTGATCAACAGACCGCGCCGGGCCGCGACGCCGGTGCCCACCATGATCGCGGCCGGCGTGGCCAGCCCCAGGGCGCAGGGGCAAGCAATCACCAGCACCGCCACCGCGTGGATCACCGCACGTTCCCAATCACCGTCCCACAGTCCCCAACCGACCAGGGTGATCGCTGCGATCGCCAGCACCGCCGGCACGAACACTGCACTGACCCGATCGACGGTGCGCTGGATCGGTGCCTTGCCCGCCTGGGCCGATTCCACCATCCGAACGATGCGCGACAGGGTGGACTCCGCGCCGAGGGCCGTCACGGCCACCAGCAGCAGGCCCTCGCCGTTGACGGCGCCGCCGATCACGGCATCGCCGACGCGTTTCTCCACGGGCAGACTCTCCCCGCTGATCAGCGACTCATCCACCTGGCTGGCGCCGTCCTGCACCCGGCCGTCGGCCGGAATGCGCTCGCCCGGGCGCACCACCAGCAGGTCGCGCAGCCGCAGTTGGGCCACCGGCAGATCCAGGTCGACGCCGTCGCGCCGCACCCGGGCCGTCTCCGGGCGTAATTCCTTGAGCGCGAACAGGGCGCTCAAGGTCTGCCGCTTGGCGCGCGCCTCCAGGAACTTGCCGAGCAACACCAAGGTGATGACGACGGCGGCGGATTCGAAATACAGCCCGTGACTCATCGGGCCATGACGCCACAGCTCCTGGACGCTCAGCCCATAGGCGGCGCTGGTGCCCAGGGCGACCAGCAGGTCCATGTTGCCGCTGCCGTCCTTCAAGGCCGACCAGCCCGCCCGATAGAAGCGCGCGCCCAGCCAGAACTGCACCGGCGTTGCCAAGGCCCATTGCAGCCAGCCGTCCAGCATCCAGTGCCGACCGATGAGCAGGCCCAGCATGGGCAGCGCCAGCGGGGCCGACAGCAGCGCGGCGACCAGCACCGGTCCCCCGCCGGCGGACCACGGGCGTTTTACCGACGCGCTGCGGCCGTCTGTCGCCGAAGGCGCGCCTGCGGCGTCCGTGTCGCTGTTGCGGGTGCCGTCGCCGTCGCCGTCTCCGTCGTCGTGGGCGAAGCGGGCCTCATAACCGGCCTTCACGACCGAAGCGATCAGGGCAGCCGGGTCGACCCCCGCGAGCGTGCGCACGCTCGCGGTCTCGGTCGCCAGATTCACGGTCGCCTCTTCGACGCCCGACACCTTGCGCAGCGCCCTTTCGACCCGGTTGACGCAGCTGGCGCAGGTCATGCCGCTCACGGCCAGTCGATGGGTTGTGGTCGGCACCCGGTAGCCCGCGCGTTCGACGGTGGCTTTGAGCGCGCTCAGCCCCAAGGTGGCGTCGGTGCGCACGGTGGCTTGCTCGGTCGCCAGGTTGACGTCCGCAGACAGCACCCCGGGCAGCGCCCGCAGCCGCTTTTCGATGCGGCCCACGCAGCTCGCGCAGGTCATGCCCTCGATCGGCAACTGCCAGTCGAGGGCGGAGCCTGATGCGGGCGTGGTCGGAGCGGTCGTCAGGGGGACGGGCGAAGCGAGCTCGGGTTTCATGGTGTGCAGTCTGAAGCTTGCCATGATGGGAAGGTCAAGGCCATGCCCCGTTTGGGGTCTGTCGAGGGCGCGGGGCGGTGACCGTGCGTCGCGGCAGGCGGCAGGCGACCGCGACAGGCTTGACCTTGCCACGGTGGAAAGGTTTAGGCTTGGCGCATTGTCGTGACCGAGAACCCCCATGCATGAATTCAAACTGCCCGACATGAGCTGCGGCCACTGCCTGAAGGCGGTGACCGAGGCGCTGAAGGGCGCGGACGAGCGCGCCGAAGTCCAGGTTCGCCTGGAGCAGAAGACGGTGCAGGTCGAGAGCCAGCTGTCCCGCGACCAACTGGCCGAGGTGTTGACCGAAGCCGGCTATCCGCCGGCCTGAGCGCGGGACTGCAGCCGCCGCAACGCAAAAAAGCCCGGACCAGAAGACCTCGGTCTTCCGGTTCGGGCTTTCTTTCGAGCGTTCTTTCGAACTTTCTTTCGAGCGTTCGTTCGGGCGTCCTATGGCCTGGCGCCGTGGGCCGCCTCGTCGCTCACGCCACAGATGCCGGCGCGGGTGACGGAGAGACGCGCCGGGCGCTGCGCATCAGCTTCGGGCTCAGGCCCGCTTCAGCGACGCCGTATCGAACGGGAGCTGACGCAGACGCTTGCCGGTGGCGGCGAAGATCGCATTCGCCACCGCCGGAGCGATCGGCGGCGTGCCGGGCTCGCCGATGCCGCCAGGGGCTTCGTCGCTGGCGACGATGTGCACCTCCACCTTGGGCATCTCGTTCATCCGCAGCACCGGGTAGTCGTGGAAGTTGCTCTGCTCGACCTTCCCGTCCTTGAAGCTGATGCGACCGTACAGCGCCGCCGACAGGCCGTAGACCACCGCGCCTTCGATCTGGCGGGCGATGGTCTGCGGATTCACCGTCTGACCGCAGTCCACCGCGGCCGTCACCTTGTGCACCCGGATCGCCCCATCCTCACCCACCGAGACCTCCGCCACCTCGGCGACGAAGGTGCCGAAGCTCTCCGCCACGGCCAGTCCGTGGTGGTGGCCCTTGGGCAGGGGCTTGCCCCAGCCCGCCTTGCTGGCGGCCAGTTCCAGCACCTGTCGGGCGCGGGGCTGCTTGTCCAGCAGGGCGACCCGGTATTTCAGCGGATCGGCCTTGGCCGTCTGGGCCAGTTCGTCGATGAAGCTCTCGATGAAGAACGCATTCTGGGAATGGCCCACCGAGCGCCAGAACCACACCTGCGGGCCCGGCTCGGCACGCCCATAGGCCACGCGCTGGTTCGGAATCGCATAGGGATGATCGGCCAGGCCTTCCACGGCCATGCTGTCGACGCCGTTCTCCGGAATCTTCATGAAGCCGGAGGCCGCCATGATCGACGGGCCCGCGACCTCGGCGCGCAGCGCCATGGGGCGACCGCGCTCGTCCAGGCCGGCTTCGAAGCGCACGCGCGAGGCAGGGCGGTAGTAGCCGGCCGCCATGTCGTCTTCACGGGTGTAGATCAGCTTCACCGGACTGCCGCTGAGCTTGGACAGCAGCGTGGCGTCGATGGTGAAGTCCGGCGCGAACCGGCGGCCGAAGCCACCGCCCAGCAGCAGGGTGTTGACCTTGACCTTGGCCGGCGTCACCTGCGCGACCTGGCCGAGGATGCCCTGCGCCGGTCCCTGGCTCTGCGTCCCCGCCCAGATGGTGACTTCGTCGCCGCGCACCCAGGCCAGGCAGTTCATCGGCTCCATGCAGGCATGCGCCAGATAGGGCACGTCGTATTGCGCGCTGATCTGTCGGGCCGACGTGGTGGCGAGGTCCTTCACCGAGCCCTCGTCGCGGGCGACGGCATTGGCGCTCTGGAGGCCCTGGTCCAGCAAGGCGGACACCTTCTCCACGGACAGATCGGCCTGCGTGCCCAGATCCCATTCGATGCCCAGGGCATCGCGGCCCTGCTTGGCGGCCCAGTAGCCGTCCGCCAGCACGGCAACACCGCTGGGAATGGCGATCACCTTGCGCACGCCGGTCACTGCCTTGGCCTTGGCCTCATCGAAGGCCTTGGGCTTGGCACCCGCGATCGGCGCGCGCGCCATCACGGCCACCAGCATGCCGTCGACCTGGGCATCGATGCCGAACTTGGCGGTGCCGTTGATCTTGGCGGCGCTGTCCAACCGGCGAGTGGGCTTGCCCATGATGCGGAAGTCCTTGCGGGCCTTCAGCGTGGGCTTCTCGGGCACCGGCAGCTTTGCGGCGTCCGCCACCAGCGAGCCGTAGGTGGCCTTCTTGCCGTTCGGTCCGATGACCTGGCCGCGCTCGGTGCGCAGCGTGGTCGCCGCCACACCCCAGCGTTGGGCCGCCGCGGTGACCAGCATCTGGCGGGCGGCCGCACCGGCCTTGCGCACCGGCTCCCAGTGCGCGCGCACCGTGGTGCTGCCGCCGGTGGCCTGCATGCCGAACATCGGGTTGTTGTAGGCCTGGTCGACGGGGGCTTGTTCGACGCTGACCAGCGCCCAATCCGCATCCAGCTCTTCGGCCACCATCATCGGGATGGCGGTCAGCACGCCCTGACCCATTTCGGCCGAGCCGCAGAGCACGGTGACGCGGTTGTCCGGCGTGATCCGCAGCCAGGCATTGGGCGCGAAGGTGTTGGTCGCGGCGGCGGGCTGGGCGGCCGCCAGTCGCGCACCGCCGAGCGGCAGGACGAACGACAGGCTCAGCGCCGCGCCGCCCTTGAGCAACGAGCGGCGCGAGGCGGAGGCGACGGCGGGCGTGATGTCGGACGTGACGTCGGATGGGGTGTCGGGTGTCGCGGCAAGGCCGCCGGCTTCGAGCGTGCGCATGATCAGCCTCCCTTGGTCAGCGTGGCCGAGGCGTCATGGATGGCGGCCCGGATCTGGTTGTAGGTGCCGCAGCGACAGAGGTTGCCGCTCATGGCGTTGTCGATGTCGGTGTCGCTGGGCTTGCGGTTGCTGGCCAGCAGCGCGCAGGCGCTCATGATCTGGCCGCTCTGGCAGTAGCCGCACTGCGGCACGTCGATCTTCAGCCAGGCGTGCTGCACTGCGCGTCCGGTGGGCGTGGCGCCCACGCCTTCAATGGTGGTGACCTTCTTGCCGGCCGCCGCCTCGATCGGCGTCTGGCAGGCGCGCACCGGCTGGCCGTCCAGGTGCACCGTGCAGGCGCCACACAGCGCCATGCCGCAACCGAATTTGGTGCCGGTCAACTGGAGTTGCTCGCGCAACGCCCACAACAGCGGCATCTGCGGGTCGGCTTGCACCGCCATCGTCTGGCCGTTGACGTTCAGTTGGATGCTCATGGCTCTCCTCCGTGGGAACTGCCGCGGTCGCACCGCCCGGAATGGGCGACGGCGCCGGGCAAAAAAAAGTGGCGCAAGGGTAGCGCGTCTGCCTGTCGCGCGCAGGACGCGGCATGGCGCCGGGCTCAGTGCGGACATCCAGGGCGGCGTTCGCACGCCGCAAGGCCGCCATCCGGATTCTTGGGCCGATGCAAGTGATCGGCAAGCGTTCAGAAAGCGACGCGGAAGTGGCTCGCCATCGACCTTTCGCGACCCGCCAGCGTGATCCGCCCCCGCGAACAAGGGCCGCCGCCAACGACATCCGGGGCCATCAACCGGTCCCGGGCCAGCGGAAGCGACCTCAAGCGATCAACCCATCACCGATCGGACGAACATGCAACCATCGGCAACACGTCAGTCCGCCGAGGTCCCTTCCAGTGCGGCCACCATCCGCTGGCGCATCGCGCGCAAGGCGCGCAGCTCCTGGTCCGGTGCCTGCAGCGCCGGCCACAGCAGCGCCACCAGATCGCGCGCGGCCTGATCCACCTGAATCTGGCGGCCCGCAATGATGACCTCCCACAGCATGTGCTCCATCGGCCCGAAGACCAGCGAGCGCAGCAATCGCAGCGGGATGTCCTGTCGCACTTCGCCGCTGGCCTGGCCGCGTGAGAGCAGGTCCATCAGCGGCGCGGTGTAGCGCCGCTGCAGGTCGACGAAGGCCGCGCCGAAGTCCTGGCCGTGGCCGTCGCCGCGGGTGATGGGGGCCTCGCGTTTGCGCCCCTCCGACAGCACCAGCTCACACAGCCCGGTGCCCTGGATCAGGAACAGACGCAGATGGGTGTGGACGACGAACTCCAATTGCTCCCGGATCGGTCGCTCACGCGGCAGGCCCGATTCGATGGCGTCGATGATTTCGTCATACCAGTCCCCGATCACCCGCATGCAGAGTTCGCGCTTGCCGCGGAAGTAGGTGAACACCGTGGCTTCCGAAATGCCGAGCCGGAGCGCGATCTCCGTCGTGGTCGTGCGTTCATAGCCGCGTTCGGCAAAGACGGCGCGGCTTTCGCGCAGGATGTCGCGCACCCGTTGCTCGGACTTGGCGCTCACCGGGGCGCGCCGCTGCGCCGGCCGCGCGGCGGCGGACTGGGGCGGTCGGGCGGTGCGGGAGACCCCGCCGGTTGCGCTGTCGGTCGGGGCGGTCGCGGCGGTGGGGGAGGGCCGGGGATGCCGGGCGGGAGCGCTCATGAGGGCGCATTCTGTCTGCTTATTGAGTCGGGCTCAAGTCGCCTTGGCGCGGGCCGGCTTCTGACTTATGCTTCGCGCCTTGCGGCTTGCTGGTGATCCCGGCGGGCTGCCTGCATCGGTGGGGGTCGGGCCGAATTGAGCGGGGCTCATGCGGCACGAACGCAGCGGGGAGCGGTTGCAAACCGCCGTCGTCTGTCGCCACCGGTGGTGAACGGCCGTCAACAGCGCCGAACCGTAGAACAGAAGCCAGAAGCCTTCAGGAGACCGCATGCCCGCCCTGTCCACCCAGCTCAATGCCCGCTCGGCCGATTTCAGATCGAATGCCCAGGCCATGCGGGCGTTGCTCGACGACCTCAACGCCCGGCTGGCGAAGATCGCCGAAGGCGGCGGCGAGGCCGCCCGCGCCAAGCATGTGGCACGCGGCAAGCTGCTCCCGCGCGACCGGGTGGAACTGTTGCTGGACCCGGGAACGCCCTTCCTGGAGATCGCTCCCCTGGCGGGCCTGGACATGTATGACAACGCGGCGCCGGGTGGCGGTGTGATCGCGGGCATCGGCCGGGTGTCGGGGGTGGAGTGCGTGATCGTCTGCAATGACGCGACGGTCAAGGGCGGCACCTACTACCCGATCACCGTCAAGAAGCATCTGCGCGCGCAGGAGATCGCCGACCAGAACCGGCTGCCCTGCCTCTACCTGGTCGACAGCGGCGGCGCCAACCTGCCCAATCAGGACGAGGTCTTCCCCGATCGCGATCACTTCGGTCGCATCTTCTTCAATCAGGCCAATCTGTCGGCCAAGGGCATTCCGCAGATCGCGGTGGTCATGGGCTCCTGCACCGCCGGCGGCGCCTATGTGCCGGCGATGAGCGATGAGACCGTGATCGTGCGCAACCAGGGCACCATCTTCCTCGGCGGCCCCCCGTTGGTGAAGGCGGCGACCGGCGAGGTGGTCACGGCCGAGGACCTCGGCGGCGGCGATGTGCACACCCGGCTCTCCGGCGTGGCCGATCACCTGGCGGAGAACGACACCCATGCGCTGGCCATCGCCCGTCAGTCGGTGGCCCGGCTGAACTGGCGCAAGGCCGGTGAACTGCGCACCCAGCCGCCGCGCGCGCCGCTCTACGACAGCGGCGAACTGCACGGGGTCATTCCCACCGACACCCGCAAGCCGTTCGATGTGCGGGAGGTGATTGCCCGCATCGTCGACGGCAGCGAGTTCGATGAATTCAAGGCGCGATATGGCAACACCCTGGTCTGCGGTTTTGCGCACATCGAAGGCATGCCGGTGGGGATCATCGCCAACAACGGCATCCTGTTTGCGGAAAGCGCGAACAAGGGCGCCCACTTCATCGAGCTGTGCTGCCAGCGCAAGATCCCGCTGGTGTTCCTGCAGAACATCACCGGCTTCATGGTCGGCCGCAAGTATGAGAACGAGGGCATTGCCCGCGCCGGCGCCAAGATGGTCACCGCCGTGGCCTGCGCCCAGGTGCCGAAGTTCACCGTGATCATCGGCGGCAGCTTTGGTGCCGGCAATTACGGCATGTGCGGTCGCGCCTACTCGCCGCGTTTCCTGTGGATGTGGCCGAATGCCCGGATCTCTGTGATGGGCGGCGAACAGGCGGCTTCGGTGCTCGCCACGATCAAGCGCGACGGCCTCGAGGCCAAGGGCGGCCAATGGTCGAGCGAGGAGGAGGAGGCCTTCAAGGCACCGATCCGTCGCCAATACGAAGACCAGGGCCATCCCTACTACGCCAGCGCGCGGCTTTGGGACGACGGTGTGATCGACCCTGCCGACACCCGCCGCGTGCTTGCACTTGGCCTGTCCGCGTCGCTGAATGCCGCCATCCCCGAGACGACCTTCGGCGTCTTCCGGATGTAATCCTGATCACGGCCACCACCACCGCAGCTCCCTGACCTTTCCGCTCTGCGATGAACGACATCACCCTGCGTCCGTTGTCACTCGAGGACTCCCTGCACGATCTGACGGCGTTGCTGCATCAGTCGTATGCGTCCCTCGCGAAGCAGGGGTGGAACTTCACCGCTGTCGACCAGAGCGTGGAGACCACCCGGGAACGCGTGGCGCAGGGGCAGGCCTTTGTTGCCACCTGCGGCGGACAAATGGTCGGCACGGTGACGGTCTCGCCGCCCAAGCCGGCCGATGGGGTCTACCTGCGTGATGCGGTGCCTGACCTCTACACCCGGCCGGACACCGCCATCCTGGCGCAACTGGCCGTGCATCCTGAACAGCGCGGCCTGGGGTTGGGCGAACGCTTGCTGGACATGGCGGAGCACTGGGCCCTCGCGCAGGGTTATGCCCATGTCGCGCTCGACACCGCCTGGCCCGCAGAGGCGCTTCGCCAGCGGTATGAGCGCCGCGGCTATGTGACCGTGGGCGAGGTGCAATGGCAGGACAAGACCTACCGCAGTGTGCTGATGCGCAAGGCGCTGCGCGCCGGCATGCCCGCATGATGGCGAACCCGGTGATGAGCGCGCCGCCAGCGGAGCGACCGGTCCGGCGGGCCTTGGCGGCCGTCGGGCGTCGCTCGGCCGGCGCGGTGTGGCTGGGGCTGTCGATCGCTGGCCATGCCGGTGCCGCGGGCCCGCAGCCGGTGTCAGCCTCCCCATCGCCCATGGCCGCGCCGGCGCCTCGCTTGGTGTCCCCCTGGGCGCCAGACATCCGCGAAGCGGTCATCCAGGTGCCGGTCACCGTGCGTGATGCTGACGGCCGCACGCTGCGCGGCGAGCTGCCCGTCACCACCTTCCGTCCCGCCGGCTCGGGGCCGTTCCCGCTCGTGGTCATCAATCATGGCCGTGACCTGCGCCACCGCCTGAACTACGAGCGCCAGCGCTATGAATCGGCCGCGCGCTTCTTCATCCGCAAGGGGTTCGCGGTGGCCGTGCCTTTGCGGCTCGGTTATGGGGAACTGGCCCGCGTCGGCGACCCGGAATCGAGCCTCAGTTGCCAGCAGCCGCGTTTTGCCGCCGCGATGGAGGTGGCGGGCGCTCAGGTCGCCGCCGTGGTGCGCAGCCTTGCCCTGGCGCCCGACATCGACCCGCGCCGCATCGTGCTGGTCGGCCAATCGGTGGGCGGACTGGCGGTGCTGTCGGCCTTGCCGATGCTTCAGGAGGCCGACGTGGGCGTGATCGCTGCGATCAACTTCGCCGGCGGACATGGGGCCAATCCGCAAGCAAGCCCCGGGCAGCCCTGCCGGCCGGATCTGCTGCAACAGGAGATTGCGCGGATGGGCAGCGCCCTGGGCCGACCGCTGGCCGTGGCCTCCCGCGAGCGCGACCCCACCTCGAGCGTCGGGGCGAACCGCAACCCCAGCGACGGCACCGACGGCGATGCCCACGAAGCCCGCGATGCCCCGTCCTGGCAGGGCCGGTCGCCCGATGGGCGGCCCTCCCGTCGCGGATCGATGCCGATGGATGGCGCAACCACGGGCGCAGCGCTGCCGGTACCCACGCTGTGGCTGTATGCGGAGAACGATCGATCCTTCGCCCCGGCGCGGGCCCACGCGTGGGCACAAGCCTATCGGCAGGCCGGTGGGGCGGCGACCCTGCAGCTCCTGCCGCCGTTCGGCGAGGACGGCCACCGCCTGTTCACCGACGGCAACGACCGCTGGCAGCCGTGGGTGGATGATTTCCTGCGCCCGCTGGGCGTGGACCTGCCGGGCGCGCTGCCGTTTCCCACGGGGGGCCGCGTGGCGGTGGAGGATGAAGGCGCGCTCCCGCCGTCCCCGCGGGAGCTGCATCAGCTTTACCGTCAGTTCCTCGCGGCGCGCACGCCCCGTGCGTTCGCGATGAATGGCCAATCCCGATCCGCCTTCGCCACCGGTGACGACGCGCAATCCCGCGCCCTGGCAGCCTGCGAGCAAGGCGCGCAGGCGGAAGAACCCTGCCGCCTCTATGCGGTGAATCACACTGTTGTCTGGAGCTTCCCATGACCGCCCCGATCGCCCCGACCCCCGCCGTCACAGCGTCCGGCCTGCCCGCCACCGAGAGTCTGCGCATCGAGCGCGAGGGTGCGATCGTGCGCGTGACGCTGAATCGGCCCGAGGTGCGCAATGCCTTCAACGACACGGTGGTCGCCGAGCTCACAGCCACCTTTGAGGCGCTGAGCCGGGACGACACGCTGCGGGCGGTGGTGCTGGCCGCGGAGGGCAAGGCCTTCTGTGCCGGCGCCGACCTGAACTGGATGAAGGCGATGGCCGGCTACAGCTGGGACGAGAACCATGCCGACGCCGCGCGCCTGGCGCAGATGCTGTGGACCCTCTACCGCTGCCCGGTGCCGGTGATTGCGAGGGTGCAGGGCGATGTGTATGCGGGCGGCGTGGGGCTGGTGGCGGCCTGTGACATCGTGGTCGCGGTGGACATGGCCGGCTTCTGCCTGTCGGAGGCCAAGCTCGGGTTGCTGCCCGCCACCATCGGTCCGTATGTGGTGCGGGCGCTGGGCGAGCAGGCATCGCGGCGATACTTCGTCACCGCCGAACGGTTCTCCGCGGCCCAGGCCCACCGGCTGGGCCTGGTGCATGAACTGGCCACCGCCGAGTCCCTGGATGAGACCGTGAACGCGTTGACCGCCAGCCTGTTGGCCAATGGCCCGATGGCGGTGCGTGCATGCAAGCGCCTGGTCCAGGACGTGGCCCACAGCGCGATCGACGCGACGCTTCGGGACGAAACGGCCCGTCGCATCGCCGATATCCGGGCCAGTCCCGAAGGCCGCGACGGGGTGCAGAGTTTCCTGAACAAGGGCAAGCCGGGTTGGGTGGCCTGAGGGCCTTCCGAGATCGGTCCGGTCAGCCTTCGTTCAGTCCCCACGCCGTCGCCGTTTCTGAATTCCGGTCCGCTTCTCTCTCCGCTTCTCTTTCCGCTCCTCTTTTCGCATCGATTAGGTCCCTTTCCTCCATGTCTGAAGCAGTACAACAAGACTGGCAACGTCGCAGCCTTGCGGCGGTCTGGCACCCCTGTACCCAGATGGCCCGCGCGCAGAATGTCCCGCCGCTGCCCATCGCACGCGGGCAGGGCCCCTGGTTGTTCGATCACCAGGGCCGGCGTTATTTCGATGCCAACAGCTCCTGGTGGGTGAATCTGTTCGGTCATGCCGACCCCGGCCTCAACGACGCGATCAAGCAGCAGCTCGACACACTGCCGCATGTGATGCTGGCGGGATGCACCCATGAGCCTGCGGTGCGACTGGCCGAGCGTCTGTCCGCGCGCACTGGCGGTGCCCTCGGGCATCTGTTCTTCGGCAGCGATGGCGCTTCTGCGGTCGAGATCGCGCTCAAGCAGAGCTTTCACAGCTGGCGCAACCTCGGTCTGACGGACAAGCGCGAGTTCGTCTGTCTGAAGAACGGCTATCACGGTGAGACCATCGGCGCGTTGGCGGTCACTGATGTGGCCATCTTCCGTGACGCCTATGACCCGCTGTTGATGCGTGCGCACATCGTGGCCTCGCCCGATCAGCGACTTGGCAATGAAGCGCAGGCGCTGGATGCGATGCGGGCCCTGCTGTCGGCGCGCCAGGCGCAGATCGCGGCGGTGATCGTCGAGCCGCTGGTACAGGGCGCGGCGGGCATGGTGATGCATTCGCCGTCCTACCTGCGTGCGCTGCGGGCGCTGTGCACCGAGTTCAATGTCCACCTGATCGCCGACGAGATCGCCGTCGGTTGCGGCCGCACCGGCACCTTCTTCGCCTGGGAGCAGACGGTGCCGACACAGCCCTCGGCATGGCCGGATTTCCTGCTGCTGTCCAAGGGCATCACCGGCGGCACGATGCCGCTGTCGCTGGTGCTGACCACCGAGGCGGTGTTCCAGGCCTTCTGGTCGCAGGACGTGACGCGCGGCTTCCTGCATTCGCACAGCTACACCGGCAATCCGCTCGCATGCGCGGCTGCGAATGCGGTGCTGGACCGTTTCGAGGCCGGTCAATTGGCGGCGAACCAGCAGCAAGCTGCCCGTCTGACCGAGGCCTTCGCCCCGCTGGCCGACGACGACCGCGTTGAGCACCTTCGCCAGCGCGGCATGATCCTGGCCTTCGATGTGAAGCGTCCGATCGAGCGCTTCTCCGAGAAATTCCACCTGGCGGCGCGGCGGCACGAGTTGCTGATTCGTCCGATCGGACAGACCGTCTACCTGATGCCGCCCTATCTCATCGATCCGGACACCGCAGCCTTCCTGGCCCGGTCGGTGCGTCAGACGCTGGACGAGGTGCTGCATGCTGCTTGATCACCTTCAAGGCAAGCTCGCGGCCATCGAGGCGCAGTCGCTGACCCGCTTCACCCGGATCGCCGAGACCGGCACCGCGCCGCACCAGACCGTGCGGGGTGCGGATGGGGTGACCCGTGAGCTGCTGATGTTCTGCAGCAATGACTACCTCGGTCTGGCGGCGCATCCGGCCGTGGCGCAAGCCCTGATCGACGGCGCGCACCGCTACGGCGGTGGCTCGGGGGCCTCGCCGCTGGTGAGCGGGCATTCCCGCGCGCATCATGAGGTGGAGGCCGAGCTGGCGCGGTGGTTCGCGCCGCACATTCCCTCAGCCCGGGCGATTGGCTTCTGCACCGGCTACATGGCGAACCTGGCGGTCATCACCGCGCTGGGAGATGCCGAGGCGGAGATCTTCAGCGAGGCGCTCAACCATGCCTCGCTGATCGACGGCACCCGTCTGGCCAAGGCCCCGGTCAAGCGTTACGGGCACTGCGATGTCGAGGGGCTCCGTGCGCTGCTGGCCGCCAGCACGGCGCGCATCAAGCTGATCGTGACCGATGCCGTGTTCAGCATGGACGGCGACATCGCGCCGCTGCCCGCGCTGCTGGCGGCGGCGGAGGACTTCGATGCGTGGTTGATCGTCGATGATGCCCATGGCCTGGGGGTTCTCGGCGAGCAGGGGGTCGGTTCGCTGGAGCACTTCGGCCTGTGCAGCGAGCGCTTGATCGTGATGGGCACGCTGGGCAAGTCGGCGGGGCTGGCCGGTGCGTTCGTGGTCGCGCATGAGACGGTGACCGGCTACCTGCTGCAGGCGGCGCGCAACTACATCTTTTCCACCGCCTCGCCGCCGGCGGTCGAGCATGCGCTGCTGACCAGCCTGCAGCTGATGCGTGGCGATCTGGGGCGCGAGCGCCGGGTGCATCTGCGGTCGCTGCAGGCGCAACTGCGCGAGGGCATCACCGCGCTGCTGTCGCGCCATCCGTCGCTCACCTGGCGTCTGGCGGCATCCGAGACGCCCATCCAGCCGCTGATCATTGGCGGCAATGCCGAGGTGATGGCCCTGGCCGCGACGCTGGAGCGCGAAGGCCTGCGGGTGCCGGGCATTCGACCGCCCACCGTGCCCCAGGGCGAAGCGCGGCTGCGGATCACGCTGTGTGCGACGCACACCGCCGCGGATGTTGATTGCCTGGTCGCTGCCCTGGAGCGTTGTGTGTGACTGCGAGACTGACCATGACTCCCCTGCTCAGCCCGTCGTCGGGCTTCTTCATCACCGGCACCGACACCGAGATCGGCAAGACCAGCATCACCGCCGGCCTGACCCATGCCTTCCAGCAACTCGGCCGGCGTGTGGCGCCGATCAAGTCGTTGGCGGCCGGACAAGTCCAGCTGGCCGATGGCCGCTGGGTGAACGACGACGTCGCCCAATTGCACGCCGCCCAGAAACTGGGCCTGACCGTCGATGAAGTCGGGCCCTTGCAGTTCCGCGAACCCTGCGCGCCTCACATCGCCGCACGGCTGGAGGGACGCTCGATCGACCGCGACGCGTTGCTGGCCGCCATCCGGGCCACCGCGGGCAAGGCCGACGTCACGCTGGTCGAAGGCGTCGGCGGTTTCCGCGTGCCGATCACCGCGCAGTGGGACACCGCCGATCTCGCGGTCGATCTGGGCCTGCCGGTGGTGCTGGTCGTCGGCCTGCGGCTGGGATGCATCAACCATGCGCTGCTGACGGTCGAAGCCGTGCTGGCCCGTGGATTGACGCTCGCCGGCTGGGTAGCGAACACCGCCGACCCCCACCAGCCCCATGTGGCGGACAATCTGAGCGCCTTGCGCGCGCGCATCGACGATGCCGTCGGCGCACCTTGCTGGGGCCATGTGCCCCGGCTCCCCGATCCCTCTCCCGCGGCCGTGGCCGCGCACCTGCAGCAGCAAGCGCTGCTGAATGCCTTGAAGGCCTTGAAAGCATGACGATGAAGCAGACCGTCAACCAGATCCAGACGCTGACGCCCACCACCGACGAGCAGCGTCGCAACGCCAAGCCGTGGACCGTGAACGAGATCGCCGCGCTGTTCGAGCTGCCGTTCAACGACCTGCTGTTCCGTGCCCAACAGGTGCACCGCGAGCATTTCGATCCGAACGCGGTGCAACTGTCCACCCTGCTGTCGATCAAGACCGGCGGCTGCGAGGAGGACTGCAAGTACTGCCCGCAGTCGGCCCACTTCGACACCGGCCTGAAAGCCGAAAAGCTGATCCCGCTGGAAGAAGTGATGGAAGCCGCCCGCGCCGCCAAGGCCAACGGCGCGACCCGCTTCTGCATGGGCGCGGCCTGGCGCTCGCCGAAGGAGCGTCATCTGGAGGCCATCGGCGAGATGATCACCGAGGTCAAGGCCCTGGGCCTGGAGACCTGTCTGACCGCGGGCATGCTGGGTGACGGCCAGGCCGAACAGCTGCGTGAAGCCGGGCTGGACTACTACAACCACAACCTCGACACCTCGCCCGAGTTCTACGGCCAGATCATCACCACCCGCACCTACCAGGATCGGCTGGATACCCTGGACCGGGTGCGCGGCGTCGGCCTGAAGGTGTGCTCCGGCGGGATCGTCGGCATGGGCGAAACCCGTCGCCAGCGTGCCGGCCTGATCGCGCAACTCGCCAACCTGGATCCCTATCCGGAGTCGGTGCCCATCAACAACCTGGTGCAGGTCGAGGGCACCCCGTTGGCCGGCACCGAAGCGCTGGATCCGTTCGAGTTCATCCGCACCATCGCGGTGGCCCGGATCACCATGCCGCGCGCCATGGTGCGCTTGTCCGCCGGTCGCGAGGAAATGCCCGAGACCATGCAGTCGCTGTGCTTCCTGGCCGGCGCCAACAGCATGTTCTACGGCGACAAGCTGCTGACCACCAGCAACCCGCAGGCCGAGAAGGACCGCAAGCTGATCGATCGCCTGGGCATGCATTGCGCCACCGAGGCCGAATTGAGCGGCCAGGCGCAGGCCGAGGCGGCGGAGTCCTGCGGCCATCGGCACTGAGCCGGACGGAGCCGCGCGCAGTCGCTCGCAGCCGCGCTGAGTCTCAGGGAGGCTGAGGGCAGCTGATTGCGGAGGTTTGCGGCTCATTGCGGCTCATTGCGTCGAACCGAGGCCCACTGATCCGCGGTGAGGGCGTCTGATGTCGCCGTCACCGCCTCCAGCCCACAAAAAAACCTGCTGGAGCGTCCAGCGCCCGCGGCCATAAGCGGCGGGCGTCCGGAAACGAATCTTGAGGAGACAACCGTGTTCAAGAAGATCCTGATCGCCAACCGTGGCGAGATTGCCTGCCGTGTGGCGGCCACCGCCAAGCGCCTGGGCGTGAAGACCGTGGCGGTGTATTCCGATGCCGATGCGCAGGCGCGGCATGTGCAGGCCTGCGATGAGGCGGTGCGCATCGGCGGCCCGGCCCCGCGGGACAGCTACCTGCAATGGCAGCGCATTCTGGAGGCCGCCCAGGCCACCGGCGCGCAGGCGGTCCATCCCGGCTACGGCTTCCTCAGCGAAAACGAGGAATTCGCCCAGGCGTGCGCGGAGGCGGGCCTGGTGTTCATCGGCCCGCCGCCGTCGGCCATCCAGGCCATGGGGCTGAAGGCCGAATCCAAACGCTTGATGGGCCAGGCCGGCGTGCCGCTGGTGCCGGGCTATCACGGCGTCGATCAGGATCCGGCGTTGCTGCGTCGCGAGGCCCAGCGCATCGGCTATCCGGTGCTGATCAAGGCCAGCGCCGGTGGCGGCGGCAAGGGCATGCGCGCGGTGCAGTCGGATGACGAGTTCGACGCTGCGCTGGCGTCCTGCAAGCGCGAAGCGATCAACAGCTTCGG
Source organism: Roseateles amylovorans (assembly GCF_025398155.2). Lineage (NCBI taxonomy): Bacteria > Pseudomonadati > Pseudomonadota > Betaproteobacteria > Burkholderiales > Sphaerotilaceae > Roseateles > Roseateles amylovorans. Next base: position 5,570,680 of record NZ_CP104562.2, on the reverse strand, counting down.
CGATGACGCGGTGTTGATCGAACGTTATGTGCAGCGGCCGCGCCATATCGAGATCCAGGTCTTCGGCGACAGCCACGGCGATTGCGTCTACCTGTTCGAACGCGACTGCTCGGTGCAGCGGCGTCATCAGAAGGTGCTGGAAGAAGCCCCGGCGCCGGGCATGACCGCCGAGCGCCGCGCCGAGATGGGCGCAGCCGCCGTGGCGGCGGCCAAGGCGGTGGGTTATCAGGGCGCCGGTACGGTGGAGTTCATCGCGGAGCAGGACGGACGGTTCTACTTCATGGAGATGAACACCCGGCTGCAGGTCGAGCATCCGGTCACCGAGGCCATCACCGGTCTGGACCTGGTGGAATGGCAACTGCGGGTGGCGGCTGGCGAGCCGCTGCCGCTGAAGCAGCATGAGCTGCGCATGACCGGTCATGCGATCGAAGCCCGGATCTGCGCTGAGAACCCGGAGGCCGGATTCCTGCCGGCGACCGGCCGGCTGGCGGTGGCCCGCTGGCCGTCCCATGCGAGCTTCCGCACGGCGGAGGTGCGGATCGATTCTGGCGTGGGCGAGGGCGATGAGATCAGCCCGTTCTACGACTCGATGATCGCCAAGCTGATCGTCTGGGGCGAGACCCGCGAGCAGGCGTTGGCCCGGCTGGACGCTGCGCTGCGCGACACCCACATCGTCGGTCTGCAGACCAATGTGGCCTTCCTGCGCCGCTGTGCCGCGACCGCGTCCTTCACCCTGGCCGATCTGGACACCGCGCTGATCGAGCGCGAGAAGGCCGCGCTGTTCGGCCAGCCGGGTCTGCCCCTGGCCGAGGCGGCCGCCGCCGTGGTCGCTCACACCCTGGCGGCCGAAGCGCTGACCGAGTCCACCGACCCCTGGAGCCGACGCGACGGCTGGCGCCTGTTCGGCGCCGCCCAGCGACGCTTCGAGCTGGAGGTGGACGGCGAGCACCACCAGGTGCTGCTGGCGCGCCATCACCAGGGCAGCCTGTCGTTGACGGTGCAGGGCCGCACCTGGCCGCTGGCGCTGAGCACCGAGGGGCGCGACACCCATGAGCTGTTTCTGGACGATCGTCGCCTCCGGGTGCGGACCTACAAGGTCGGCGAACAGGTGGCGGTCTTCGGTGCCGAGGGCTCGGCGCTGGTGACCGAGGTGGACGTGATTGCCCATGCCGGCGAAGGCGGCGCGGAGACGGGTCGTCTGACCGCGCCGATGCCGGGCAAGCTGGTCGCCTTCCTGGCGCAGGCCGGCGAGAGCGTCGCCAAGGGACAGCCGCTGGCCGTCATGGAGGCGATGAAGATGGAGCACACCATCACTGCGCCACGGGATGGTGTCGTGGCGGAACTGCTGTTTGCGGTCGGCGATCAGGTCGGCGATGGCGCCGAACTGCTGCGCATGGCCTGAATCCACCGGAGCGCTGAGATGACTTCACTCCCCACCCATGTGACGCTGGTCGATGTCGGCCCGCGCGACGGTCTTCAGAACGAGAAGGAACTGGTCAGCACCGCGGACAAGGCCAGCCTCGTGACGCGCCTGCAGGACGCAGGCCTGAAGGAGATCGAGGTCACCAGCTTCGTCTCGCCGAAGTGGGTGCCGCAGATGGCGGACAACACGGCGGTGATGGCGGCGATCGAGCGTCGTCCCGGGGTGCGCCACAGCGTGCTGGTGCCCAACATGAAGGGCCTGGAGGGTGCGCTGCCGACGCGTCCGGACGAGGTGGTGGTCTTCGCGGCGGCTTCCGAGGCCTTCTCGCAGAAGAACATCAACTGTTCCATCGAGGAAAGCATCGAGCGCTTCGCCCCGGTGGTGGCGGCGGCGCACGAGGCCGGCCTGAAGGTGCGCGGCGCGCTCTCCTGTGCGGTGGGCTGCCCGTATCAGGGCGAGGTGTCGGCGGACGAGGTGGAGCGGGTGGTGCGTCTGCTCAAGGCCATCGGCGTCGATCACCTCGGTGTGGCCGACACCATCGGCGTCGGCACGCCGCGCCAGGTCCAGGCGGCGATGGCGCGGGCGCTGAAGCACTATCCGCTGGTTGAGGTCAGCGGCCACTTCCACGACACCTATGGCCAGGCGCTGACCAACATCTACGCCTGTCTGGAAATGGGCATCCACACCTTCGACGCGAGTGTGGCCGGCCTGGGCGGCTGCCCGTATGCCAAGGGCGCCACCGGCAATGTGGCGACCGAGGACGTGGTGTTCATGCTCAACGGCCTGGGCATCGAGACCGGCATCGACCTGGATCGCCTGGTGGATGCCGGGGCGTTCATCGCCGACGTGCTGGGCCGCCCGCCCGCCTCGCGGGTGGCGCGAGCGGTGTTGGCCAAGCGCAAGGGCTGAGCGGATTCAACCCCGCACCCGCTCCACAAACCACCACAGGTGCCCCTCCAGGTCCAGCGCACCGTAGCTCTTGTCGGCCCAGTAGCCGGCGCCGTAGTCCTCGACCTTGGGCTCATGGACGATCCTGGCGCCGGCCTGGCGGGCCCGTTGGCAATGGGCGTCCGCATCGTCGACATAGATCATCACGCTCTGGGTGTTGGCGCCGCCCAGGGCCTGCGGGCTGCGCAGCGGGACGCCAAAGCGCTGGGGTCGACCCTCACCGCCCTCGCTCACCATGACCAGCGCCTCACCGAACACCAACTGGCTGTGGGCGATGTCGCCGTGCTCGCCGTCCACCCGCAATTGCACCTCGAAGCCGAAGGCCTCGCACAGCCATGGAATCGCCAGGGCCGCGCGGTTGTAGAAGATGGCGCTGGACAGTCGGGGCCAACCGGCCGGTGGGGGCTTCATCGAAAGTCTCCTTGATCCAAGGGCCACAACGGCGCGGTCGGCCAGCGATCACCGCGCCCACGGGAGCAACCCGTTCGCCGCAATCGACCTGATCGACCCGACCGGCCGGATCGACCTGATCCACCTTCCCGTTGTCGGGCGCCGAGGTCGACTGTTCAGCATAGGCGCGGGCCGACGCGCTCACAAGCCGACGCCCCCCGATTCAGGCGGCGCTGCGGTCAGCGCCTTTGAGTGAACCGTCTACCCGCGATCGGAACATCGCGGCCCGCTCCGCGTCGGCATGTTCCTCGATGCGCTCGCAGCACAGCTCGACCCATTCCATGAACCGGCTTTCGGTGTCGACATCCCGCGCGCGGTTGCGCAGATCCGCCTCGCGACCGGCCAGCATGCGGGTCACCAGGTCCAGGGCAAAGAACTTGGCGGCGACCAGCTTGCGGGCCCGCTCCTGGGCGTTCTGGCGCTCCTGTGTCAGCCGCCGGGGATCGGGCGGCGGCGCCGGCAGGTCGACCAGGCCCTGGTCGATCAGCGCGCGCAACCCATCCTGCCCCAGGCCCAGCCCCTGGCCGAGGCGGCGGAGTTCGGCGGCGTCGCGCTTGCCGTCCACGGTGATCAGCAGCGCGCGCAGGGCCGGCGGCAGTTGACGCAGGCCCTGGGTGAGCATCTGTCTGGCGAGTTCGGTCTTGTGGGGGACTTGCATGGCCTGCGCATGTTGGTCATTGGTCATTGACGCTTGATGACAGGACGGTGTCGCCTTCCCGAACTGCGCATTGCGGCACGACGCAACGGTGAACACAATCGGCCCCTACCGAACCTCAACCCAATGAGGCAGGCCGCTGGACGGCATTCACAGGGAGGGCATTCATGGACAAGCTGGTCATCCTTCATCGCGGCGCGCTCCGCGACAAATACGGCAGCGCCGGGCTCCAGAAGATCGAGGCCGCGCTGCGCCAGCTGATCACCGCGGACAAGCGACGGGGCGTAGACACCACGCTGGTGCCGATCGACCTGGCATCGACGATGAAGCCCTACGGCGTCGCCGCGGTGCCGCCACGGGCCGACGCACGGGCATTGAAGGTCGCCATCGATGCGCTGGTGCAGGCGCGGGCGCCGCACTATTTGCTGCTGCTGGGCGGCCCCGACCTGCTGCCGATGGTGCCGCTGCGCAATCCGGCCCACGGCGGCGAGCTCGGTGATGAGGACAAGGTCGTGCCCAGCGATCTTCCCTATGCCTGCGAGGCGGCCTACAGCCTCGATCCCAACCGCTTCCTCGGCCCGACCCGGGTGGTGGGCCGCCTGCCCGATCTGCCGGGTGCGACGAAACCGGACCTGCTGCTGCAACTGATCCGGGCCTCTGCCCGCGCCAAGCCCTTGCCGCGCGAGGCCTACCTGGACAGCTTCGGGCTGTCCGCCGAGGTCTGGCAGGCCTCGACCCGACTCAGCCTGACCAACACCTTCGGCCATGCGGACCAGCTCCGGCTGTCGCCGCCGGACGGTCCGCGCTGGACGAAGGCGGATCTCGCGCCGCGCATGCACTTCATCAACTGTCACGGCATGGAGGACATGCCCGAGTTCTACGGCCAGCGCGACGAGGACTATCCGGTGGCCCATCGGTCCGCGCTGCTGCACGACCGCATCACCGCAGGCACGGTGGTGGCCGCGGAATGCTGCTACGGGGCGCAGCTGTTCGATCCGGCGCTGGCGGACGGCCAATGGCCCATCGCGCTGCGCTATCTGGCCGATGGCGCGACCGGCTTTCTCGGCAGCACCACGGTGGCCTACGGGCCGAGCGAGGGCAATGGATCGGCCGATCTGCTGTGCCAGTATTTCCTGCAGCGGGTCCTGGCGGGCGCCTCGATGGGGCGTGCCTTGCTGGAAGCCCGTCAAAAGTTCGCCGGTGAGCGCACCCATCTGGACCCGATGGACCTGAAAACACTGGGCCAGTTCTATCTGCTGGGCGATCCGTCCTTGCAGCCGGTGGGCGTGACCGGCCATGCCCTGAGCAAGACGGCGGCCTTCCGCAAGGCGTTCGCGGCGGTGCAGGATCGCGGCGTGCGGGGCCTGCGTCGCGAGCGCCTGATCCGCGAGGGCCAGAACCTGGCACGCTCCTTGCCCCGTCTGAAGCCCAGCGAGGCGCCGCCCGCCAAGGCGGTCCTCGATGCCATCCTGCCGATGCTGCGCGAATCCGGCCTGAAGCTGGCGGCGTGCAGCCGCATCAGTTACCTGATCGTCGGTGCGCCGGACGATCGGCGGGTGCATGTCTACAAAGGATGGGTCGATCGGCAGTTGCTGGCGCTGATCGCCACCGAACAGGAGGGACGACTTTTGCATGTGAGGCGCATGCATGCACGATGAATCTGATCAGGGCAGCACGCCCGGCGCTGCGGCAGGCGGTGCGGCAGGCAACAGCCCGCCGGACACACCCGGCGCGAGCCCGACCGACGCCGCAGGCACCGGGGAAGCCCAATGCCTGACCGGCCGGCTGGAACGGGCGAAGGTGGACATCGGCTCCAAGAGTGAGCGGATGGCCCTTCGCCTGGCACTGGGCGAGGGCCGCTGGGTGGTGTTGCGGCGTGCCGGCCAATCGCCCTATCAAGACCTGGAACTCGAATCCCTTCAGGGACAGGTCTTGCGGGTGGAGGGTCGGATGCGCGGCAGTTATTTCCTGGTTCAGCACTTCCAGGTGACGGACGACGCACCGCCCCAGGCCTGATCAGAGGCATCGGTCCAACCCGAGATGACCGCGCGTGACGGTCGGGAACCACGCAGGACTTGCCCCCGATTGCACGACAGACGTACAACCACCATCATCCACCCACCGACGAACAGGAGAAATCCGATGGCCAAGACCCCTTCCGACCGCTTGCTGGCTGACCTGCATCAGGTCGTGACCGATGCCGAATCGCTGCTTCGCGCCACGGCGGACCAGACCAGTGCCGGCGCGTCCGAACTGCGTGCCCGTGTTCAGTCCACGCTGGACCGCGCCAAGCACAGCCTGGGTGAATTCCAGAGCGCCGCCGTGGAGCGCGCCAAGGCCGCCAGCAAGGCCACCGATGAGTATGTGCATGACAACCCCTGGCAGTCCATCGGCGTTGCTGCCGGTGTCGGCCTGCTGCTGGGCCTGCTGATCAGCGGCGGACGTCGCTGAGCGGCCACCCGATCACCCCGTGCGTCGGGGTGATCACTCGGCGCTGATGGCCTTGGCCTGAGGCGCCGTATCCACCTCCGTGGACGATGCGCATGGCGCCCCGGCGATCGCGCCGGCGGCCGCGGTGACCGCTGCCGGCACTTGGGTGGCAGGCACCGCGTTGCCGGCCGTCTCCGGCATGGACGCCGTCGCCGGTGCGGTCGCGCCGGTGTCCGGCCCGGGCAGGCGCTCGGCCTGTCCGTGCTGCCACGCATGGGGCATGCGCAGCCATCGTTCCAGGTCTTCCGCGGGCATCGGGCGGGCGAACAGCCAGCCCTGTCCCTCATGGCAGCCCAGCGCCAGCAAATGCTGCCGCTGCTCTTCCGTTTCAATGCCTTCGGCGACCACCCGCATGCCCAGGCTGCGGCCCAGGTTCACCACCAGCTGGGCGATGGTGGCGCCGGCCGCTGAACTTTGGGCCTCGCTCACAAAGACGCGGTCGATCTTGAGCCGCTCCACGTCCAGACGACGCAACTGGCTCAGCGATGAGAACCCGGTGCCGAAGTCATCGATCGCGACCGTCGCCCCGGTGCTGCGGATTTCCTCCAGCACGCGCAGGACCGCCGAGACCTCTTCCATCGCCATCGATTCGGTGATCTCCAGCTCCAACAGGTCGCCGGGCACTTCGGCATCGGCCAGGGCCTGACGCAGCGTGTCGATGAATGCGGGTTGGCGAAATTGCGCCAGCGAAATGTTCACCGCGATGCGGAAGTCGGCGAAGCCGCTGTCGCGCAGCTGACGGATCTGGTAGCAGGCGGTCCGCAGCACGAATTCGCCGATCGGCACGATCAGCCCGGATTGCTCGGCCAGCGGGATGAACTGGTCGGGCGGGACGAAATTGCCTTCGGAGGTGCGCCAGCGCAGCAAGGCTTCCGCCCCGATCACCCGTTCGGTGATCAGGTCCACCTGCGGTTGATAGACGACGAACAGACGACGCTCTTCAAAGCTGGCGCGCAGCCCCTTGAGCAGCTTGAAGCGCTCCCGGGCGTCGATGCCCATTTCGGAAGAGAAATACTGCGACGCACCGCGGTGCTGCGACTTGGCCCGCTTGAGCGCGATCTGCGCATCAAGCAACAGTTCCGAGCCGAGCATGCGGGACTGAGCCAATCGCACCAGGCCGGTGGTGGCCGAGAGCTGCAGCCGTTCGCCGTCGACGGTGAAGGGATCGGTGAACAGCTGCGCAATGCGTTCGCCGTTGACCAGTTCATCCGGTCCCAGCAGGCCGAAGGCATTGGACGAGATCCGCGCCATCGCCGTGTTGAAGCCCAGTTGCTGCGCCAGTCGCTGGGCGACCGCCTGCAGCACCTGATCGCCGAAGCGGTGACCGAAGGCATCGTTCACATCGGCAAAGTCGTCCAGGTCGATCAGCGCCAGGGTGATGCCGTCAGGCGACTTGAGGTTCTGTTCGAGCAGCTCGATGAAGCGGGTGCGGTTGGGCAGCGGCAGCAGCGGGTCGTTGTAGGCCTGGTCGCTGAGCTGGCTGTAGAGGAAGACGTTTTCCAGACCCACCGAGATGTTGGAGCAGAAGGCCCGCAGCAGTTGGTGGTCCAGCTCGTCCAGCCCGCGCTGGGCTTCCACCAGCGCGGCCATCGCCCGTCCGCTGGGCAGGCCGAAGAACAGCACCGTGCGGCCGTCTTCATATTGGGTTTCCCGGCGCAGCAGGCAGCGGGCCAGCAGGTCACGCACCGGCGGGACCGGTACGGCCCCGAGCGTCTGGTTGAGCAATGAGCTGTACTGCCCGGCCGCCGCAACGATGCGCGACTGGCCGCTGGTGTCTCTCGGTCCCTGCACGCAGACCAGACCTTCTGGCAAGGTGCCCAGCAGCGTACACAGCTGTCGAAGCACGCCTTCGGCGAAGCGGTTCAGTCCGTGCTGACGACCCAGCTCGGTGCTGGCCTCGACGATCATCTGCAAGCCCTGGCGGTTGGCCTCCAGCGCGCGGATCTGCCGATAGGAGCGGATCGCGGCGGTCAGCACCGTATAGAGCCGGGTGCGGGTGAGTTCCGACTTGGTCTTGTAGTCGTTGATGTCGTAGGCCTGGACCGTCTCGATCTCCGGCGCATAGCCGGGCTGTCCGGTCCGCAGCACGATGCGCACGGCGCGTTGCTGCAGTTCGTCGCGGATGTGCCGCACCAGTTGCAGGCCGGCATCTTCGGATTCCATCACCACATCCAGCAGGACGACGGCGATGTCGGATTGCTCTGCCAGTTGGCGACGGGCCTCGGCCGCCGACTTGGCATGCAGGAAGAGCAGTGGCTGCCCCTCTACCAGCAGGCCTTGCATCGCGAGTTCGGTGGCGCGGTGGACGTCGGTGTCGTCGTCGACGATCAGCACCCGCCACGGGCGGTGCAGGTCCGCCGAAGCGGCTGCCGCCGCCGGATCGGGATCCTCGAGGAAGTGCAGCAAGTCGTCGTCCGCGACGTCGGGGACGACGTCGGGATGCGGCGTTTGCTGGCGATCGGACATGGACGGACCTTGCGTGTGTCGGCGGCGTATCCATGCGCAACCAGACGTTACGCTGCACTGTAGCCCAAGGGGTCGCGCGGGGGCAGTCGGAACGGCTTTGTTTCCCGCGTTTCAGTGGTAGCGTTCACGAGACGGAGCGAGAGACGAGGAGAACTTCACATGAATTCGCAGGATTTGGGCCTGGCCGATCGGCTCCGGCGTGTCGTCGAACGAACGCTGGAATTGGCCCGGGTGCGCCTGGAATTGCTGGGCGTGGAGCTGCAGGCGGAGCTGCTGCGGCTGTTCGCCGCCTTGACCGGGCTGCTGCTGGCCCTGCTGCTGGGCGCCACGGCGTTGCTGATGCTGTTGTTTGCCGCACTGATGTGGGTACCGGACGCGTGGCGCGCACCGCTGGGTCTGGGGCTGGGCGTGCTGTGCCTGCTCGCGGCCTTGCTCAGCTGGCGCTGGGCGCGCCAGCAGCTCTCGCAAGGCATGCCGTTCGCTGCCAGCGTGGCCGAGCTGAACCGCGACCGTCGGGCGCTCGACAGCGAATGGGGTGCCCGCTGATGTGGCGCGAAGCTCAACAGCGGCTGAGGTTGCGGCAGCTCGAGCTGCAACTGCGCAGCGCCGAATTGCGGCTGGGCGTGGCGAGTGATGTCCGCGCCTTGAAGGAACCGATGCACTGGGCCGAGCGCGGCTATTCGATCTGGCAACTGCTGCGAAGCCTGCCGCGCGGTTGGCACGCCGCCGGCGCGCTGGGCGGGCTCAGCGGGCTGGTCGGGTTGCTGATGATGTTCCGGCGGCCGGGCCGCCTGGCCCGGTGGTGGGCGTGGCTGAGCCTGGGGCGGCGGATCTGGCGCTGGATGCGTCCGGCGTCCCGCCCGACCGGGAAGGGCAGCGAAGCGTCCGGGCCGTCTCCCTCGCCCTGACGGGCTCCTGCTCGCCCGTGCTTGATCCCACCTGGGGATCGACGATCGAATCGGGATGGACGCTTGACCGTGGAGCGATCGCCGGCTGACCGCTGCAGGACCACCCGTCGGCGCTTCAGCGCGGCGACGGGCGGCTGACCGTCACCGGCGGCCGCGTTTGGCGGCCGACCTCGGACCCACCGTGGCGGCGCTGCCCGAGGCCGTGTTGGGACGGGCCGGGCGTGCCGAGGTGCCGCGCGACGCGCTGGTCGACCCTGAGGACGACCCGCCGCCAGCGGCCGACCGCACGCCCGCGCCCGAGGGGCGCTGCGGCGCGCGGGCCGCGCCGGTTTCCCGAGGCGGCAAGCCGGTGTGCTGAGTCAGGATCTGACCGGCGCGCGGCTTGTTCGGCGCCGTCTTCGTGCCGGCTTCGGTCGAGTTCTTGCGCCGCGCCGATTGATAGGTGCCGTCGGTCGTCGGCTGGAAGGTCGGGATCAGGTGGTGCTTGCCGTTGCCGATCAGGTCGGCGCGGCCCATGTCCTTGAGCGCTTCGCGCAGCAGCGGCCAGTTGTTGGGATCGTGATAGCGCAGGAAGGCCTTGTGCAGGCGGCGACGGCGCTCGCCCTTGACGATGTCCACCGCCTCGCTGTCGCGGGTCACCTTCTTCAGCGGGTTCTTGCCGGAGTGGTACATCGCGGTCGCGGTCGCCATCGGGCTGGGATAGAAGGTCTGCACCTGGTCGGCCCGGAAGCCGTTGCGCTTGAGCCAGAGCGCCAGGTTCATCATGTCCTCGTCCGCGGTGCCCGGATGCGCGGCGATGAAGTAAGGGATCAGGTACTGCTTCTTGCCGGCGGCGGCGCTGGCCTGCTCGAACAGCTGCTTGAACCGGTCGTAGGTGCCGATGCCCGGTTTCATCATCTTGGACAGCGGGCCGCCCTCGGTGTGCTCCGGCGCAATCTTCAGATAGCCGCCCACATGGTGGGTCACCAGCTCCTGGATGTATTCCGGCGATTCGATCGCCAGGTCATAGCGCAGGCCCGAGCCGATCAGGATCTTCTTGACGCCGCGCAGCGCGCGGGCGCGCCGGTACAGCTTGATCAGCGGACCGTGGTCGGTGTGCAGGTTGGGGCAGATGCCGGGATAGACGCAGCTGGGCTTGCGGCAGGCGGCCTCGATTTCCGGGCTCTTGCAGCCGATGTGCCACATGTTGGCAGTGGGTCCGCCCAGGTCCGAGATGATGCCGGTGAAGCCCTTGACCTTGTCGCGGATGTCCTCAATCTCGCGGATGACCGAATCCTCGCTGCGGCTCTGGATCACCCGGCCCTCATGCTCGGTGATCGAGCAGAAGGTGCAGCCGCCGAAGCAGCCGCGCATGATGTTCACCGAGAACCGGATCATTTCCCACGCGGGTATCTTGGTGCTGTGGTCGTGGCTGCCGTCCTTGTCCGCATAGATGGGATGCGGGCTGCGGGCATAGGGCAGGTCGAAGACATGGTCCATCTCCGACGTCGACAGCGGAATCGGCGGCGGATTGAGCCAGACGTCCCGGTCCACGCCGCCGGAGGAGTGCCGTTGCACCAGCGCGCGCGCATTGCCCGGATTGGTCTCCAGGTGCAGCACGCGGTTGGCATGGGCGTAGAGCACCGGGTCGCTGCGGACCTGCTCGAAGGCCGGCAGCCGGATGACGGTGCGGTCGCGCGGGGTGGTCAGCGCACGGCCATCGCCACCGGTGCGGGCCATGGTCTTGCGGATGATCTGGATCGGCTTGACCACCGGCATGCCAGGTTCGGCGGGGGTGACGGCCGCGCCGGCCGCCTCGCCCTGCTGCTTGGCGCAGTCGGTGCCCTGGTCGGCGGCGGCCTCCTCGGTGGTCATGTAAGGGCTGAGCAGCGCATCGACCTTGCCGGGCGCGTCGACATCGGTGGAGTCGATCTCGAACCAGCCGTCCAGCGACGCGTCATCCGGGCGCCGCATGAAGGCGGTGCCGCGCACGTCGGTGATGGATTCGATTGGCTTTTTCTGTGCGAGCCGATGGGCGATCTCGATGATTGCGCGCTCGGCGTTGCCGTAGACCAGCAGGTCGGCCTTCGAGTCCACCAGGATCGACCGACGGACCTTGTCCTGCCAGTAGTCGTAGTGGGCGATGCGCCGCAGCGACGCCTCGATGCCGCCGATGATCACCGGCACGTCCTTGAAGGCTTCCTTGCAGCGCTGGGTGTAGACCAGCGTGGCCCGGTCCGGACGCTTGCCCGCTTCGCCGCCCGGCGTGTAGGCGTCGTCGGAGCGGATTTTTCGATCAGCCGTGTAATGGTTGATCATCGAATCCATGTTGCCGGCCGCCACGCCGAAGAACAGGTTGGGCTTGCCCAGGGCCTGGAAGGCCTCCGCCGATTGCCAATCCGGCTGCGCAATGATGCCGACGCGGAATCCCTGGGCCTCCAGTGTGCGGCCGATCACCGCCATGCCGAAGCTGGGATGGTCCACATAGGCGTCGCCGCTGACGATGATGATGTCGCAGCTGTCCCAGCCCAGCTGGATCATCTCGGCCCGGCTCATCGGCAGGAACGGCGCGGGGCCGAAACGCTTCGCCCAGAACGGACGGTAGGCGGTCAGCGTCTTCTGGCCGATCTTCTTCAGATCGGCGGTCGGACGGGTCGGCGGTGGGGAAGTGGAGACGGACACGGCGGCGGCTGAGGCGTGGGCAACCGGGTATTGTCGCCGCAGCATCCCTTCTAGCCCAGCAGCGCCCTGCTAATCCAGGGGCTTTCCACCGGTTATGTGCTTATTCCTCGGGATGGACGGCGTCGGGGAGGCCGGTGTGGGCGACGCTGTCGGTCTTCGACGGCTTGGTGGCTTCGCAGATCGCCTGCCGGCCCAGGGTGCGGCGCTCGGCGTCGGTCAGCGGGGCGAAGCGGTTGGTGACCGGGTGGGCCAGGCTGGACAGGAAGTGCTCCAGGCGATGCTGGCCGACGTCGATCAGGTCGAAGGCGTCCGGATCCAGGATCCAGTGATGCAGCAAGCCGCCCACCAGCGCCATCAGGCCGACGGCCGCTTCCTGGGTGTCCAGCCCGTCGGGCAGTTGCTTCAGGCTGATCGCGCGTTCGAAGGCTTCCCGGTTGTGGGCGGTCCATTCCCGGTGGGCGGCCACCTTGCGGTCGCGGATGGTGGCCATCTCCCCCACGAACTCCACCCGCAGGTTGGCGATCTCGAAGGCGCGGCGGGTGCGGGCGTTGTGGACGGTGCAGTGGAAGACATTCATCAGCCCCAGCCGCAGGTCCTCCAGCGGCCGGTCCGGCGACGGCGAGGTGGCGGCCTCGATGCCTTCCTCCAGCGGCATGGTGGCCCGTTCCATCATGGCGTTGAACAGCTGCACCTTGTCTTCGAAGTGCCAGTACACCGCCCCGCGGGTGACCCCGGCGGCCTGGGCGATGTCCTGCAGCGAGGTTCGGGAGACCCCGCGCTCATGAAAGAGCAGCTCCGCTGCATCAAGCAGGCGGCTGCGGGTCTCCTGGGCTTCTTGTTTGGTTCGGCGTGCCATAAGTCAGGAGTTTAGGTGAAGAAACATACATGCACGAATGTATGTATATACTCCGGGCCTTCTCACCTGTTGTTTGCCCCCTCCGACGTCGTTTCCTGATGGATTCGATGTCGATCCGCAAGGCCGCCTGCCGTCGTTGCGGAAGGTCCGTGTCTTGCCGAAGAGGCGCCGTCGCCCCGGGCGAGTCCGTGAAAACACCAAGAATTTCACCCAATCTGTCTTTCGAGAGGAATCCCATCGTGACGTCTTTGCCTCTGTCTCACGAATCGTCGGGGTCGACGCCGCGCCTGAAGGCCGGTGCGCGCATGTTGTATCTGCTGCCCCTGGTGGTGTCGCTGGCAGCGGTGCTGACCGCTTGCAGCAAGGAAGAAAAGGCCGCGGGCGCACCCGGTGGCGGCATGCCGCCGGCCAATGTCGGCGTGGTGACCGTGGGCACCCAGGCGGTGGCGCTGCAAAGCGAGCTGCCGGGCCGTGTGGAAGCGCTGCGCACCGCCCAGGTTCGCGCCCGGGTGAACGGCGTCGTGCTCAAGCGGCTGTTCACCGAAGGCTCGGAAGTGAAGGCCGGCCAGGCGCTGTTCCTGATCGATCCCGCGCCCTACCAGGCTGCCCTGGACAGCGCCAACGCCACCCTGGCCAAGGCCCAGGCCAACCTGGCGCAGGCCTCGGCCCAGGCGGAGCGCAACAAGCCGCTGGCCGATGCCAAGGCGATCAGCCAGCAGGAATACATCACCTCGGTGGCCACCGCCAAGTCGGCCGAGGCCGACGTGGCCGCCGCCAAGGCTTCGGTGGTGCAGGCCAAGCTGAGCCTCGATTACGCCCATGTCTATGCGCCGATCTCCGGCCGCATCGGCCGGGCGCTGGTGACCGAAGGCGCGCTGGTCGGCGCCTCCGACGCCACCCAGCTGGCCCTGATCCAGCAGGTCAGCAGCGTCTATGTGAACTTCACCCAGTCCGCCAACGAGGTGCAGAACATGCGCCGCGCCCTGGCCGCGGGTCAGTTGCGCAGCGCCGGCAGCAATGCCGCGCAGGTCGAGATCGTGCTGGATGACGGCAGTGTCTACGGCCGCCCCGGCAAGCTGTTGTTCACCGACCTGACGGTGGACCCGACCTCCGGCCAGGTGACCCTGCGCGCCGAAGTGCCCAACGGCGACGGCCTGCTGCTGCCCGGCCAGTATGTGCGGGTGCGGGTGGCGCAGGCGGAACTGCCGTCGGCCATCATGCTGCCGCAGCAGGCGGTGACCCGCGGCTCCACCGGTGACACGGTGCTGGTCGTCGGCGCCGACAACAAGCCCGCACCGCGCAAGATCAAGGTCGGCAATGCCATCGGCAACCAATGGGTGGTGCTGGACGGCCTGAAGGCCGGCGAGCGCGTCATCGCCGACGGCTTCCAAAAGATGATGGTCCCCGGCGCCCCGGTCAATCCGGTCCCGTTCTCGCCCGCCAGCGCAGCCTCCGGCGCGGCCCCGGCGGCCTCCGCTGCGGCCAGCCACTGAGCGACTGACGCTCGGGAAGGATCCAAGACATGGCACGTTTCTTCATTGATCGCCCCATCTTTGCGTGGGTGATCGCCCTCTTCATCCTGGTCTTCGGCGGCGTGGCGATCACGCAGTTGCCGATTGCCCAGTACCCGACCGTGGCCCCGCCGTCGCTGTCGATCAACGTCGCCTATCCGGGCGCGTCGGCCAAGACGCTGGACGAGGCGGTGGTTTCCGTCATCGAACAGGAGCTCAACGGCGCCCCCGGACTGGCCTACATGGAGTCCGTCAGCCAGGCCAACGGCACCGGCGCGATCACGGTGACCTTTGAATCGGGCACCAACATCGACCTGGCGCAGGTGGAAGTCCAGAACCGGCTGTCGCGCGCCACGCCCCGCCTGCCGGCGGCGGTGACGCAGCAGGGCGTGCGGGTGGACAAGGCCCGCTCCAACTTCCTGCTGTTCGTGACGATGTCGTCCAAGGACGGCTCGATGGACCCGATCGCGCTGGGCGACTATGCCGCCCGCAACGTCGTGCCGGAAATCCAGCGGATCGCCGGCGTCGGCCAGGCGCAGCTGTTCGGTACCGAGCAGGCCATGCGCATCTGGCTGGATCCGGCCAAGATGCAGTCGTTCAACCTCAGCCCCGCCGAGGTGAATGCCGCGATCACCGCGCAGAACGCGCTGGTGCCCGCGGGCGTGCTGGGCGACCGTCCCAACACCAGCAGCCAGACGATGTCCGCGACCATCGTGGTCAAGGGCCAGCTCGAAAACAAGGAGCAGTTCGGCAACATCGTCCTGCGCGCCAACACCGACGGCTCCACCGTCCGGCTCAAGGACGTGGCCCGCATCGAGCTCGGCGGCCAGAGCTACAGCACCTACGCCCGCCTGAACGGCAAGCCGTCCACCGGCGTGGGCGTGCAGCTCTCGCCGACCGGCAATGCGCTGGGCACCGCCAAGGCCGTCAAGGCCCGGATGGAGGAACTCAAGAAGTTCTTCCCCGCCGGCGTGGAATACAACGTTCCCTACGACTCGTCCAAGTTCGTCAGCATCTCCATCGAGCAGGTGGTCCACACCCTGATCGAGGCCATCGTCCTCGTGTTCCTGGTGATGTTCCTCTTCCTGCAGGACTGGCGCTACACCCTGATCCCCACGCTGGTGGTGCCGGTGGCGCTGCTGGGCACCTTCGGGATCATGTTGGCCCTCGGTTTCTCGATCAACGTGCTGACCCTGTTCGGCATGGTGCTGGCGATCGGTATCCTGGTCGACGATGCGATCGTCGTCGTGGAGAACGTCGAGCGCATCATGAGCGAGGAGGGCCTGTCCCCGCGTGAGGCGACCAAGAAGGCGATGAGCCAGATCTCGGGCGCCATCATCGGCATCACCACGGTGCTGATCGCGGTGTTCATCCCGATGGCCTTCTTCGCCGGCTCGGTGGGCAACATCTACCGCCAGTTCTCGCTGGCGATGGTGGCGTCGATGGCGCTGTCCGCGCTGATGGCGCTGTCGCTGACCCCGGCGCTGTGCGCCACGCTGCTCAAGCCGGTCGACGCCGGTCACCACCATGAGAAGCGCGGCTTCTTCGGCTGGTTCAACCGCGGCTTCTCGCGCACGGCCAAGGGTTACGAAGGCTGGGTCGCGCGACTGCTCAAGCGCAGCGGCTCGATGATGGTCGCCTTCGTGGCGGTGGTGGCGGTAGTCGGCTGGCTGTATGTGCGCATGCCCACCAGCTTCCTGCCCAACGAAGACCAGGGTTACCTGATCGTCAATGTGCAGTTGCCCCCGGGCGCCACGTCCAACCGGACCGAAGCCGCCGTGGCCACCGTCGAGGAATTCCTGCACAAGCAGCCGGAAGTCGCCGACACCATCGGCGTGATCGGTTTCTCGTTCTCCGGCCAGGGCCAGAACGCGGCGCTGATCTTCGTGCCGCTCAAGCCGTGGGACGAGCGCAAGGGCGCCGAGCATTCGGCGTCGGCGGTGGCCGGTCGGGTGATGGGCGCGATGATGATGGGCGTGCGTGACGCGTTCATCTTCCCGCTCTCGCCCCCGCCGATCCAGGAACTGGGCAATGCCACCGGCTTCGCGCTGCGACTGCAGGACCGCGGCGGCCTCGGCCACGAGGCCCTGCTGAATGCACGCAACCAGCTGATGGGCATGGCGTCCAAGAGCAAGCTGATCGCCACCATCCGTCCGGACGGCCTGGAAGATGCGCCGCAGCTGCAGATCGACATCGACCGCGCCAAGGCGCAGGCGCTGGGCGTGGGCTTCGACACCATCGCCCGGGTGCTGGGCACGCAGCTGGGCTCCAGCTATGTGAACGACTTCCCGAGCAGCGGCCGCATGCAGCGTGTCGTGGTGCAGGCGGATGCGGCTCGTCGCTCGACGCCTGAAGACGTGCTCAAGCTTAACGTGACCAACGCCTCGGGCGCCGATGTGCCGGTCTCGGCCTTCGCCACCAGCCGCTGGATCACCGGCCAGATGCAGGCCACCCGCTACAACGGCTATCCCGCGATGCGGCTGGCCGGCGATCCGGCCCCGGGCGCCTCGTCCGGTCAGGCGATGAAGGAACTCGAGAACATGATCTCGCAGCTCCCGCCCGGCATCGGTTTCGAGTGGACCGGCCTGTCGCGCGAAGAGCGGCTGTCGGGATCGCAAGCAGGCATCCTGCTGGCGTTCTCGCTGCTGGCGGTGTTCCTGTGCCTGGCCGCGCTGTATGAGAGCTGGTCGATCCCGCTGTCGGTGATCCTGGTGGTGCCGCTGGGCCTGCTCGGCGCACTGGCCGGCGCGACCCTGCGCGGCATGCCCAATGACGTGTATTTCAAGGTCGGCCTGATCACCATCATCGGCCTGTCGGCGAAGAACGCGATCCTGATCATCGAGTTCGCCAAGGACTTGCAGGCGCAAGGCAAGGGCCTGATCGAGTCGATCCTGGAGGCGGCGCACCTGCGCTTCCGCCCGATCATCATGACCTCGATGGCCTTCATCCTGGGCGTGACCCCGCTGTTCTTTGCCAGCGGCGCCGGTGCGGCCAGCCAGCGCGCGATCGGTACCGGCGTGCTGTCGGGGATGATCACTGCGACGGTGCTGGCGGTCGTGTTCGTGCCGGTGTTCTTCCTGGTGGTGCGTCGTTTCTTCAAGGGCAGCGAACGCCAGCGCAGGATGCATGCGCATGAACTCGAAGGCACGTCTGCCAAGCATGCGGACGGCATCTGATGCGGAGCAATGAGATGAAGAAGAGCAAATTGACCGCGCTGTCGGCGGCGGCCCTGGCCGTGCTGCTGACCGGCTGCATGAACCTCGCGCCGTCGCATCAGCGGCCGGAGGCCCCGGTGTCGCCGCAGTGGCCGCAAGGCCCCGGTGCGGAAGCGCCGGGTGCGCAGGCGGCCGCCCAACTGCAGTGGCAGCAGTTCTTTGGCGATGCGCGGCTTCGCGAGCTGATCGCGCTGGCGCTGAAGAACAACCGCGACATGCGCATCGCGATGCTGAACGTCGATGTGGCGCGCGCCCAGGCCGGCGTCGCGGCGGCGAATCGCTGGCCCACGGTGAACCTCGGCGCGAATGCGTCCCGCGGTCCGACGACCACCAGCTCCGGCGATGTCCGCATCGTCAACAGCTACCAGGCCGGTCTGCAGATCAGCGCCTACGAGCTGGACCTGTTCGGCCGCCTGCGCAACAGCAGCGAGTCGGCCTTCGCCAGCTACCTGGCCAGTGCCGAAGCCGCACGCACCGCGCAGATCACGCTGGTGGCCGGCGTGGCGACGTCCTACCTGGCGGTGCAGGCGGATGAAGAGCTGCTGGCGCTGACTCGCCAGACCCTGGCCACCCGCGAAGACAGCCTCAAGCTGATGCAGCTGAAGTTCGACAACGGTGCCGCGTCCAACCTGGACCTGAGCACCGCCAAGTCGTCCTACGAAGCTGCTCGCGCCACGCTGGCGCAGTTGGAGCGCACCCGTCAGCAGGATCTGAACTCGTTGACGCTGCTGGTCGGACAGACGCTGCCGCAGGACCTCACCGCCGCGCAGCCGCTGGGGTCGCAGACCATGGGCGCGCTGCTCGCGGGACTGCCGTCGGAGGTGCTGGTGCAGCGTCCGGACGTCCGTCAGGCGGAGCAGCAGCTGGCGGCGGCGGAAGCCAACATCGGTGTGGCCCGTGCGGCGTTCTTCCCGAGCATTTCGCTGACCACCAGCGTGGGCACGGCCAGCAGCGCCTTGTCGGACCTGTTCAGTCGCACCGCCTGGAGCATCGCCGGATCGGCCCTCATGCCGATCTTCGATGCGGGCCGCAACCGCTCCAACCTCGAGGCCGCCAAGGCCAACCGGGAGATCGCGGTGGCGCAGTACGAGAAGGTGGTGCAGACCGCCTTCAAGGAAGTGGCCGATGCCCTGGCCGGCCGCGCCACGCTGGATGAGCAACTGCGCGCCCAGGACGCCCAGGCCGAGGCCGAGGCCACCCGGCTGCAACTGGTTGAGCTGACCTACCGCAACGGCGCGGCCTCCAGCCTCGACCTGCTGGACGCCCAACGCGCGACCTTCGCAGCACAGCAAAGCGCGTTGCAGGTGCGTCTGGCTCAACTCCAGAACCAGGTGCAGCTCTACAAGGTGCTGGGCGGCGGCGTGGATCCTGCGCAACGCCCGTCCTGACCCTGATGCCCATGTGGGCGGCGAATTCGATGCCTGACGGGGCCACCTCACGCTCCGTCATCTGACATCTCGAATGGCAAGGGCCACCCAGGCACCGACACGCGAAAGCGGTCGGTGCTTTTTTCATGGCGCAGCATCCCTCATGGATGAAGGTGGGGGGGCTGACTTTGGATAAGGGGTTTGCCCACTCGTTGATGTGGGTTCGACGGCGCTGACGTGCTGCCGCGCGCGAATGACGCGCAGTCCGGCGTGGGCACGCCGCGCGAGCGAGCCGGGCGCGCCTGACCTCCGCGGCGGCGGCGCAGCGATTACGGCGCCCCACGCGCGGGGCTCCACTACCGAAGCTGGTGGACTTTTGCCTCATTGATGTGTGGCGCCCTCCCAATTGATCTAGCTCAGACGGTGAGGCGATGCCTCTGACGTGGAAGAGACAACTTTGCATCATCGACGGCCTCACACCCACAGGCCAACGGCTCGACGCGATGTACTTTCCTTATCTCCACGGCATGCAGAAGGAGATCCTGGCCCTGCGCCAACTTGGTCCCACCTTGGCCCGGGAGGGCCAGGTGCAGCCGGTGATCGAGCCGGTTCGCCATGTGCTCGCTTCCTTGCGCCAGACCCTGCAGACCTGCGAATCCGCCGGCTTGCCGACCTGGCTGGTGGTGAACCCGATGAGCCAGGACTTCGACGATGTGGCGCCCTCGGTCGCCCTGGACTGGGGACGGCATCTGCTGGCCTCGCTGGGGCCGCGTCGGGCGCTGCGGCCGACCCTGTTGCTGCATCGGCGCATGACGCCCGAACTGGTTCGGCTGTTCGCTCAGTCCTTCGCTGGCCAGGCGGTGGGCGTGGTCATCGTGCCGGGCGCCTTGCCGATCGAGCCCATGCTGGAGCTGCTGCGTGCTGCGCAGCTCGAGCGGGTCTTCTTCAAGAACGAGCCGCCGTCTCATGCCACCCTCGGCATGATCGGGCCGGCCCGTTGCATCTGGGTGGAGAACCGCCCGGTGTCGATGCCCACGGAGCTGCGACGGGGATCGACCGATCCGCGCGTGGGTCGCCAGTTCTTCAGCGATTCGCTGGCCCACTTCCTGACGGCCGGCGGGCCGGGTTTTTCGGATCACACCAGCCTGCCGTCCCGGCCATCGGCCAGCGGGCCGTCGGGGGCCGACCATTTCCATCTGAGCTATTGCCAACGCCACGGTGCGGAGGCGGGCACGATGCGCATCGAATACTTTCTTGCCGATCGCACCAACGACCCGCCGGCGGAGGGCGAGCAGGAGCCGGTCGAGGCCGAGCCCCGCTTCTTCGGCGCCCTGCGCAAGCTGCGCCTGGCGGTGGAGCGCGAGGATGACTGCTTCGGCCCCACCCTCGGGCTTCAGCGCTTCCTGGCATGCCGGTGCGAGCCGCCGGCCCCGTCACCGGCGCTGATGCGGCAATGGCAGCTGATGCATCACCTGGAGCTGGTCAGCGGCGTGCTTTCCGGGCGCTATCCGCTACGCGGGTGATCCGGCGTCCCGCTCGGTGGGCGTCGCCGCCACTGCGGGAGCGGCGCTCAGGCGCACCGGCACGCCGCTCAGCACGGAGGTGCCGGACACCGGGTCGCGGGACTCCTCGTCCAGCAGCAGGTTCATGTTGACGCCGGGCTGGCGCGCGGCCACCTGCAACTGCGCTCCGGCCAGGTCATGGCCCCAGCCGTGCGGCAGGCTGACCACGCCCACCCGCAGGTCCGCACTGAGCTCCACCGGCGCCAGCAGACTGCCGCGCGCATTGCTCAATCGGGCGACCTGTCCGTCGGCCAAGCCGACGCGGGCCGCATCATCGGGATGGACCATCAGCGTGCAGCGTGCCTTGCCCTTGGCCAGCACCGGCAGGTTGTGCATCCAGCTGTTGTTGCTGCGGGTCTCGCGTCGACCGATCAGCAGCAGCTCATCGCCCAGGGGCCGCTGCAGCGCGGCGTCCACGTCGGCGAGATCGTCCAGCATCGGCTGCGGCGCCAGCTCGATGCGGCCGGACGCGGTGCGCAGCAGCTCGGGGATGCGCGGCGTCAGCTCGCCGAGGTCGATGCCGTGCGGTGCCGCTTTCACCCGCGCCAGGCTCAGCCCGTCGGGGCGGGCGCCGAAGCCGTCGCCATACGGTCCGCTGCGCAAGGCCAGGTCCAACCAGCGCGCCGGGCCGGCGCCGCCGTCGATGCGCTCGAACAGTGCCTCGGCCTGATCGCCGGCGTTGCGGCGCAGCTCGCTCATCAGTGCGGCGTCGTCCAGCGCTTGCAGGGCGGCGTCGCTGTCATGGGGTTGGCCCGCAACGATCGCCGTCAGTCGCAGCAGCGTGCGCCATTCCGCCTGCGGGCTGTCCTGGCCCGCCGGACCGGCCGGGTCGCCTTCATCGGGTGGCAGGACGGGGCCTGACCACCGCGCATGGTTGCGCCACGACAGTTGCGAGAACACCAGGTCGTAATGCCAGTCCTGCAGCGGCGATGGCGGCGGCAGGATCAGATGCGCATGGCGACTGGTTTCGTTGAGGTAGGGATCCAGGCTGATCATGAAGTCCAGCCCTTCCAGCGCCCGGGCGAGTCGCCCGCCGTTGGGAGCGGACAGCACGGGGTTGCAAGCGACGGTGATCAACGCGCGGACCTGGGCGTCGCCAGGCGTTTCGATCTCCTCGGCCAGGCAACTGAGGGGCAACTCGCCCATGATCTCCGGGGCTCGGCTGACGCGGCTGTGACGCCGTCCGATCGTCACCCCCTTGCCTTGTCCAGACCGTCCCATCGTGTTGGCGGCGAAGGCGGCGGCCTTCGGGAACATCAGGCCGCCGGGCGCATCGAGATGACCGGTCAGGATGTTCAGTACATCCACCAGCCAGCTGTTGAGCGTGCCGAAGCGCTGCGTGCAAGTACCGACCCGGCCGTAGAGCGCCGCACGTTCGGTGCCGGCCAGATCGCGGGCGAGTTGGCGCAGGGTGTCGGCACCGAGGCCGCAGTGCGAGGCGACACGTTCGGGCGGGTAGTCCCGTGCCAATGCCTGCAGCGTTTCCAGGCCCTGAAGGTGTTCGGCCAGTCGCCCCGGCTTCACCAAGCCTTCATCGAACAGGGTGTGGAGCATTCCCAGCAGCAGGAACACATCGCCGCCGGGCCGGATCGCATGGTGGGCGTCCGCGGCCTGCGCGGTCTCGGTGCGGCGCGGATCGATCACGATGATGCGCCCGCCGCGCGCGCGCATCGCCTTGGCCTTGCCACGGTAGTCGGGCACCGTCCACAGGCTGCCGTTGCTCACCATCGGATTGGCGCCGAGGATGATCAGCAGGTCGCTGCGCGGCAGGTCGGGCACCGGCACGCTGAGCCAGTGGCCGTACATCAGCCCGCAGGCGAGCTGCTTGGGCATCTGGTCCAGGGTGGAGGCGGAGAAGATGTTGCGGGTGCCCAGCGCCCGCACCAGGCCGGGGAAGTAGCTGAACAGCCCGATCTTGTGCGAGGCCGGATTACCGATGCTCACGGCCACCGCGTCCGCGCCATGGCGCTCGCGCAGCGCCGGCAAGCGCTGCTGGACCTCGGCAAAGGCGTCGTCCCAGCTGATCGGCGTGAAGCGGCCGTCCGCCTGCTTGCGCATGGGTTGACGCAGGCGGTCGGGATCCTCGTGCAGGTTCTTCAGCGCCACCCCCTTGGGGCAAAGGTAGCCTTGGCTGAACGGGTCCTGCGCCGCACCGCGGATGGCCACGACCTTGGGCCCCTGCGCGCTGCTGACGGTGTGGATCTCCAGGCCGCAGCAGGCTTCACAGAGGGGGCAGATGCGGTAGTGGACACGGTCGCCCTTGGCGCCAGCGTCCGCGCCGACGTCCGTTCCGATGTCGGCCTCGACGTTGGCCTCGGCAAGGGTGTCGCCGTTGGTGTGGGTGGTCATGCCGGTCTCCACGTCGTTCGTGATGTTGTGCGAACGATTGTGGGACGGCGGCGGATCGGCGGTCGTCATGTCGGCGACAGGCTGCATCAGCGGGGAGGCTAGAACCGACCGGCGCAGACCGCCGCTCCTGCGACATCGCGCCATCGAAGGCGCCGAGCCCATGCTGCTACATCTGCCGGAACAGATGGGTGTAGCTTTCGGCGACGATCAGGGCGTCGTCGCTTTCCTTGAGCTTGACCTGCATGCGCCCACGGAAATCGCGCGACACCCCGGCCACGGCGGCGGCGTTCACCAGCGTCGAGCGGTGGATCTGCCAGAACTGCTGCGGATCCAGCTCATCGACCAGCTCTTTCAGCGGCTTGCGGATCAGCGCCTCGCCCTGGCGGGTGGCGACGCGGGTGTATTTGCTGTCGGACTGGAAGTAGAGCACCTCGTCGACGGTGATGAGCTTGAGCGTCTGTCCGACCGAGGCATTGATCCAGCGCAGGAACTGCCGCGCCGGCGTGGCCGGTCCGCGCGCGCCCCACTGCGACAGCACCGCGCCCAGATCGACCGGCGGCCCGGCCAGCCGCTGCTTGACCCGGTTGATGGCGGTGAACAGGCGGGCCGGTTCCAGAGGTTTGAGGAGATAGTCGACCGCGCCTTCGTCGAAGGCGGAGACGGCGTAATGGTCATAGGCGGTAACGAACACCACATGGCTGCGGCCCTGCACCTGACGGGCGACGTCCAGGCCGGTTGCGCCGGGCATCTGGATGTCGAGGAACAGCACATCCGGTCGGCAGTCGTCGAGCAGCCGAAGCGCTTGAACGCCGTCCGCCGCCTCGCCGACGATGCTCAGTTCCGGCCAGAGCTGCTCCAGCCGTTCGATCAGTTCATGCCGCAGCGTGGCCTCGTCTTCGGCGACCACGGCGGTCGGCGCGGCACGTCCGGTCGAGGTGAGGGCGCCGGCGGACGGGGGCAGGGATCCAGGACCGTTCATGACGGCAACTCCAGCGTGAATTCGGTTTCGTCGGCTTGGCTGCGGCAATGCAAGCGCGCCGGACCGCCGGCCAGGCTGTCCAGCCGGTCCGACAGTGCCCGCAGCGCCTCGTCTTCGCGACAGAGTCCGCCGCGATCAAAGGCCAGCCGCAGCCGCAGACGGCGCGTGGCGTCGCGCTCCGCACTCAGCCGGGCGTGGCCTGGCAGGGGATGGGCATGGCGGAGCATCAGCTGCGCCAGCGGCAACAGCACCATCGGCGGGAGCGGCGCGCTGGACAGCTCCGGCGGCCAATGGAGTTCCAGCGTCAGCGCGCGCCGCTGACGTCCGGCGACCACGGCGAGGTAGCTGTCCAGCAGCATGGCTTCGGACTCCAGCGTGCCGCCCTGGTCACGCAGCCGCGGCAGCGCGACCCTGAGATGACGGATCAGCCGCTCCATCTGGCTCGACGCATCGGGCTCTGCGTTGGCATAAGCGTGTTCGATGTCGACCAGCGTGTCGAACAGGAACTGCGGCTCCACCTGCGCCTGTAATGCGGCCAGGCGCGAGGCCATGGCATGGCGCTGCAGCGCGCTCTGCGCCTGCAGCAGCTGCTGCAGTTGGGCCCGGGTCCGCCGCTGACGCAGCACCAGCTCGTACAAAGACACCGACAGCAGCGACGGCACGAACACCGACAGGCACTCGCCGATGAACACGGCCAGTTGTCCGCTCTCATAGCCGGCCTCACCCTTGCGGGCGCGGGCCAGGTCGGCCACGGAGGGCAGGTTCACCAGTGGCACCAATTGGACATACAGCCAGATGCCCAGGAACGAGCCGATCAGCGTGGCAGCCGCGAGCCGGGCCTGCCGCCACGGATGGTCCGGCGCGCTGCGGTTGGCCGGCAGCCAGGCCAGCATCAGCACCATGCCCACCAGCAGCGGTGTGAGCAACTGACGGGCGAGTGCCTGAGGCCAGCGCGGATCATCGAGCACATAGGCGATGGCGCCGAGGTCGATCAGGCCGTAGAACACCGCCATCAGCGCGAACCAGGTCAGTTCCTCGGCCCGCAGCGATCGCCATGATCGCCAGAGATGGCTCAGCGCGCCCTGCGGGGTGGGCAGCGCGGCGAGGTCGCCCACGGCGGCGCTCATGCGGCGATCTCCGGGGCGTGGGCGGGGCCTGCCGCGGCGGCCGCCGAGGCAGGCGCGCCGACCCGGCCCATCGTGCCGGGCGTCGCCTCCAACGGCGTCGGCATCCCTTGCGGGGCGATGGCGGGAATCCGCAGCCGCGCCACCACACCGCGCGGCTGGGCGGCCTCCAGCTCCAGCGCCGCCTGCGGGCCGTACATCGCGGCCAGTCGCGCGCGGGTATTGGCCAGGCCGACCCCGCTCCCCCCGCTGCCCACGAAGCCCTGGCCGTTGTCGCGCACCTCGATGCTGAGGGCGCCGTCCGGTTGGCGATCCACCTGGATGTCAATCCGACCGCCCTCCGGCAGCGGACCCAGCCCATGCTTGATCGCGTTCTCCACCAGCGTGGGCAGCACCATCGGGGGCAGGGGCGTGGCGTGCAGGTCGGCGTCGGCCGAGAGTTCGAACTGCAGCCGGTCGCCCATGCGCATCTGCAGGATGGTGAGGTAGCTGCGGGCGAGGTCCATCTCCTGGCCGAGGGTGGACACGCCTTGACGCATGCTGGGCAGGGCCGCGCGCAGGTAGGCGATCAGGCTCACCAGCATGTTCCGGCCGCGCTCGGGCGTCGTCTCATAGAGCCGCTTCACATTGGCCAGGGTGTTGAACAGGAAATGCGGCTCGATCTGCGCATTCAGGGCGGAGAGCTGGGCTTCGAGCTGCTGCGCCTGCAACTGGTCATGCTGGCGGGACAGGGCGACCAGCTCCGCCTGGGCGCGGCGCTCGGCCCGCATGGTCTGCATCACGCCGCTGGCGGTGGCGCCCAGCAGCAGCCAGAGCAGGGTGGTGGAGAGCATCCAGTCGCCATGCAGCGGCGCGGTCGGATCGCCGAGATTGGCCACCCAGTACCGCAGCAACGCGCCGATCAGCGCGCCCAGGGCGATCGCGCCGCCGCGAACGGCGATCGGCCACCGTGAGGTGGGCGAGGGCGCATGCCCGGGCCGCGCCAGCCAGGCCTCCGCCAGGGCGAGCAGCGCCAGCACGCTCAGGGCGGTGA